>NZ_CP031194.1:7247016-7850934 GCF_003344965.1 Streptomyces paludis
TTCCCGCCCGCTGTCGCGGTGGGTTCGAGCTGGAGCGAGGAGGTGGCGGCGAGGATCGGCGCCGCCCTCGCGGAGGAAGCACGGGCGCTGGGAGTGGACGTTCTGCTCGGCCCCGGTGTCAACATCAAGCGCTCACCCCTCGGCGGACGCAACTTCGAGTACTACGCGGAGGACCCGCTTCTGTCGGGGGTGCTGGCCACCGCCTACGTGAGGGCCCTCCAGGCCGGTGGTGTCGGGGCGTCGTTGAAGCACTTCGCGGCCAACGACCAGGAGACCGAGCGCATGGTCATCAGCGCCGACGTCGACGAACGCACGCTGCGGGAGATCCATCTGGCGGTCTTCGAACGGGTCGTCACCGAGGCCGAACCAGCCACGGTCATGTGTTCCTACAACAAGGTCAACGGCATCCAAGCCTCGGAGAACCGGTGGCTGCTCACGCAGGTCCTCCGTACGGAATGGGGGTACACCGGCGCGGTGATCTCCGACTGGGGCGCCGTGCGGGCACGGCCCGCGGCGCTGAACGCGGGTCTGGACCTGTCCATGCCCGGTCCGGGACACCACTCGACACGGGCGCTCGTCGAAGCCGTACGGGACGGTCACGTCGAGGAATCGGCGGTGAATCGCGCGGCGGAGCGCGTACTCGCGCTCATCGACACCGCCGGACACCGGCCGGCCGCTCCGGACCTCGACGCACACCACGAGCTGGCCCGCGAACTCGCCGCGGAGTGCGCGGTACTCCTGAAGAACACGCACCACACTCTTCCGCTCGGCCGGCCGTCGTCCGTCCTCGTGACCGGGGAGTTCGCGACCGTTCCCCGCTACCAGGGCGGTGGCAGCTCCCATGTGAACGCGACCCGTGTCGACGTACCGCTGGAGTTCATCGAAGCCCATGCCGCCGCGCGGGGCACCACCGTCACCTACGCGCGAGGATTCGATACCCGGGACGAGGACGGCGACGCCGGCACACTCCGCGAGGAAGCGGTGCGCGCGGCGGCAGGGGTCGAGGTGGCCGTTGTCTTCGCGGGCAATCCGGAGGCCGAGGAGACCGAGGGCCTCGACCGTGAACGTCTTGAACTCCCGCCCGCGCAGACCCAGCTCATCAGGGAGATCGCGGCGAGCGCGCGGCGGACCGTTGTCGTACTCGCGAACGGAGGAGTGGTCTCGCTCGAGGAGTGGCACGACGATGCCGACGCGATCCTGGAGGGTTTCCTCCTCGGCCAGGGTGGCGGCGCGGCGCTCGCCGATCTGCTTTTCGGCGTGGCCAACCCCTCCGGCCGGCTCGCGGAGACCATCCCCCACCGCATCGAGGACACCCCCACCTTCCTGTCGTTCCCCGGGGAACAGGGGCACGTTCGCTACACCGAGGGCGTCATGGTGGGGTATCGCCACTACGAGACGGTGGGCGTCCCGGTCCGATACCCCTTCGGGCACGGCCTGAGCTACACCGACTTTGAGGTGTCCGAGCCGCGGGTGCGGGCCGAAGGACCCGCTGAGGCATCAGTGGCCGTCACTGTCACCAACACGGGAACGCGTGCCGGAAAGTACGTGACGCAGGTGTACGTCTCCACACAGGCCGGCCCCGTGCGGCGCCCGGAGCGCGTGCTCGCCGCGTTCGCCAAGACCCACCTCGATCCCGGGCAGGCGAAGGAGATTCGCCTCCGGCTGGACCGGCGTGCCTTCGCGTACTGGGATGTCCTCCTCTCCCGATGGGTCGTTCCGGAAGGCACCTACGCTGTCCAGATCGGTGAGAACGCCGCTGCCGTCCTCCACGAGCAGGCCGTCCACCTCGACGGTGACGGCGTCGAACCGCCGCTGTCGCTTCAGTCGAACGCCGGCGAATGGCTCGCGCACCCCGTGGCGGGGCCTCCGCTTCTGGCGCGTATGGCACCGCTCATGGCGCAGGGCGGGACGGAACCGGACGACGACGGCGACCGGATGAGCATGGTGGCGTCGATGCCGATGGCCCAGATCCTCAATCTGACCGGCGGCGCCATCGACGGCGACTGGCTCGTATCGCTGCTGAGCGGTTCCCGCTCCGCTTCCACCCACGAAGAAGGAAGGCAGGCCCTCATGACCTCCGACTCCCGCGACGGCACGACAGCGGTCATCTGCAACCCACTGAACCTCCCCTATCGCTACCAGGACCTGCGCCCCATGAGCGGTGGGCGGACCGTACACCGGGAAGCGGCCGACCCGTCGGTGATCCGTTACCGAGGCCGGTTCTACCTCTTCGCGTCGATGTCGGCCGGCTTCTGGCATTCGACGGACCTGCTGACCTGGGAGTACCGGGCCAGCAGCAGACTTCCGGCGCTCGACTACGCCCCCGACGTCCGGGAGATCAACGGCGCTCTCCTTGTCTCGGCGTCGCGGCAGACCGACAGCCCGTTCTTCCGCAGCGAGGAGCCCCTGACCGACGACTTCACGCTGGTGAATCCGGGGTTCCCCTTCTGGGACCCGAATCTCTTCGAGGACGACGACGGCGCCGTCTACTTCTACTGGGGGTGCTCGAACAAGGAGCCCATCACCGGCGTCCGTGTCGACCCGTCGACCATGGCCAGGATCGGCGAACCGGTCCCGCTCATCGGCGGTGATCCCGAGCGGCACGGCTGGGAGCAGGTCGGGGAGAACCACGTCAAGACCGCGCCCACGACGGAACTGGCGAAGGCGATCGCCGCGTACCTCGGTGACGCCCCGTTCATCGAAGGCGCTTGGATGACCCGCCACCAGGACACCTACTACCTGCAGTACTCCGCGCCGGGCACGGAATGGAACACCTACGCGGACGGCTACTACACCGCGTCATCGC
The DNA here is from genome assembly GCF_003344965.1 of Streptomyces paludis. Taxonomy (NCBI): domain Bacteria; kingdom Bacillati; phylum Actinomycetota; class Actinomycetes; order Kitasatosporales; family Streptomycetaceae; genus Streptomyces; species Streptomyces paludis. Next base: position 7,249,823 of record NZ_CP031194.1, read on the forward strand.
CGCTCGGGCCGTTCGCGTACGCACCGAACAGCCCGTTCTCGTCCAAGCCCGGCGGTTTCATCACCGGCGCGGGCCACGGCAGCACCTTCCAGGACGAGTACGGCAACTGGTGGCACGCCTCGACCATGCGTATCTCGGTGCACCACGAATTCGAACGGCGCGTCGGGCTGTTCCCCGCCGGCTTCGACGCCGACGGCGTGCTCTTCTGCAACCAGAACTTCGCGGACTATCCGATGATCGCGCCGGACCGTCGGGTCGACCCGTGGACCGGAACCTTCACCGGGTGGATGCTGCAGTCGTTCCGCGCGAAGACGGCCGCCTCGTCCAGCGCGGAGGGCCATGCCCCCGGCCTCGCGGTCAACGAGGACATCCGCACCTGGTGGACCGCCGGAACGGACCGGCCCGGCGAGTGGCTCCGGATCGACCTCGGCGAGGAGCGTACTGTCACGGCGATTCAGCTCAACCTCGCCGACCAGGACCTGGCCGCGTACGCGCCCGGGAGAACCGACGGTGGTGAGGCCGCCGGTGCCTGGCGGGCGATCTATCCGGAACTCCAGCCGACCGAAGTGCTCATCGAGGTCTCGCGGGACGGCGAGCAGTGGTACACGGTCTCGGACAACCGAGGGTCGGGCGAAGATGCTCCGCACGCGCTCGTGGTCCTCGAACCCGCCCGACGCGCTCGATTCGTCAGAGTCACGGCCGGCCGTATGCCCTTCGGCGGCCCCTTCTCCATCAGCGGCCTACGCGTCTTCGGCACCGGCGACGGGGCGGCTCCGGAGGCTGCCACGGCGCGAGCCGAACGCGTCGACGGCCGTCAGGCACGGATCGAGTGGAACCCCTGCCGGACAGCCCACGGATACAACGTCCGCTACGGAATCGCGCCCGACAAGCTCTACCACAGCTGGCTGCTTTACGAGCAGAACGACCTCGATCTCCGCAGCCTGAACGCCGGACACGACTACTGGGTCGCCGTCGACTCCTTCAACGAGAACGGCATCACCCCGGGCCCGGTCGTGAAGATCACCTGAGACTGCCGGCCCCGCCCCGCGGCCGATCCGTCACCGAGTACGTAGGAGATCACTTATGCAGGGCCTGCACGACAAGGTCATCGTCTTCGCCGGAGCCGGCGGAATCGCCGCCGCCACCGCGACGTTCCTCGGCGCCGGGGGCGCCCGGATCGTGGTCGGCGACGTCGTCGGGACATCGGCCGAAACCACCGTCCGGGCAGCCAGGGACGCCGGCGGCGACGGCATCGCCGCCGCCGTCAACCTCTCGATATGAAGAAAGCAGACACATGGGAAAGCTGGACGGGAAAGTCGTACTGCTCACCGGAGCCTCCTCGGGCCTGGGCAAGCAGCAGGCGATCCGGATCGCCGAAGAGGGAGCACGTCTCGCGATCTGCGCGAGAAACGAGGGAAAGCTCTCCGAGACCCGGCGCATCTGCGAGGAGCGGGGAGCCGAGGTCCTGGCGATGCCGGTCGACATCGTGGACCACGACGCGTTGTCCGCGTTCGTGACCGCGGCAGCCGAGAGATTCGGCACGATCGACACACTCGTCAACAACGCGCACACGATTACGGTCCCGGCGCCGTTCCTCGAGAAGACCATCGACGATCTCGACGTCGAGATGCGCAGCTCCGTATACGCCTACTGGCACCTCATGAAGCTGTGTTTTCCCTACATGCGCGACCGGACCGGTGCCGGCGCCTCCATCATCAACTTCGCCTCGGAAGCCGGGGTGATGGGCGACGCGCTGTACGCCCCGTACGCGGCGGCGAAGGAAGCGGTCCGAGGACTGTCACGCGTTGTCGCGAGGGAATGGGGAAAACACAACATTCGCGTCAATACGCTGTGCCCGAACGGCATGACGGACAACATCTCCGGTGGGCTCGACTGGATGGAACCCCGGACGCGCGAACACATCGAGAAGAGCTTCGTGAACAACCCGTTCGGTCGTGCGGGGGACCCCTACGAGGATGTGGCGCCGGTGACCGTGTTTCTCGCATCGGACGACAGCCGGTGGATCACCGGGCAGAACATCCATGCGGACGGGGGTGGCCTGATCAACGCCTGAGGAACTACGGCCAGTCGGGAACCCGACTGATCATGCCTCCGCTTACTGGCAGACCTCCCCGAGAACACGCGGCCTCGCCCGACGACACGTTGTGGATTCGACGCGACCTCAGTCAATGAAGGACACAGAATGAGCATTCCCACCCGTACTCTCGGCGGGCACCTCGCAGTCGGTGCCGTGGGCTTCGGCGCCATGGGCTACGCGGCGGCTTACGGCCAGTCGGCCGCCGCCGGTGACTCCCCCGAGAATCTGATCAGCAGGGCCCTGGATCTCGGTGTCACCCTGCTCGACACCGCCGACATCTACGGTGACAGCGAGCAGATCCTCGGCCGGGCGCTGACCGGGCGCCGCGAGTCGGTCGTACTCGCCACCAAGTTCGGCATCGTCGCTCCGCCCATGGGCGGGAATCCCCCTGTCCTGAACGGCACTCCCACCTATATGCGCGAGTGCGTCGAACGCTCCCTCACCTCTCTGAAGACCGATTACATCGACCTGTACTACCTGCACCGCGTCGACCCCGACCTGCCGATCGAGGAGACCGTCGGCGCGATGGCCGAACTGGTCACCGAGGGCAAGATTCGCCACCTCGGACTGTCCGAAGCCGCTCCCGATACGATCCGCAGGGCGCACGCGGTGCACCCCATCACGGCGGTGGAGACCGAATGGTCACTGTGGGCGCGTGACATCGAAGCCCAGATTTTCCCCTTGGCCCGGGAACTGGGCATCAGCGTCGTCCCCTACAGCCCCCTCGGCCGCGGTGCGCTGACCGGCGCCATCACCTCGCGCGACGACCTCCCCGAGAACGACTGGCGACGCACCATGCCCCAGTACGCCGAAGGCACGCTGGACAAGAACCTCACCACTCTTGACGTTGTGCGGGAGATCGCAGCCGCCCACGAGGCCGCTCCGGGACAGATATCACTGGCCTGGCTGCTCGCCAAGGCACCCGATGTGGTGCCGATCCCCGGTACCAGGCGTATCGCCTTCCTCGAACAGAACATCCGGGCAACCGAGGTCGTACTCACGGCCGACGACGTGGCGCGACTCGATGCTGTCACCGTGATCGGCAAGCGGGAGTACATGACGGACAACTGGACGTCCGGGGTCAGCCCTCGGCCGAACAGCTGACCGGAAGAGACACGGTTCACCGGCCGTTCCTCCTGAGCGCTGCTCCTTCGCTCAACTCGTCGGGCAGCGGAGGCACCGCAACAGCGGCGCATGGGCTGATGTGGCCTCTTGTTGTGCTGCAACGACACGGGGTGTCGTTGCAGCACAACAAGTTGTCCAGGGGGTCCTGTTTTCTTGCATGAACGCAGCACACGCGGCCGGTCGCCGAGCGTCGAGCCACACGCTCGGGACACTACTCACTCGGGTCGGTCCCACCAGGCGTAGTACTCGGCCGCGGTGACGGGCGTAGAGGTTCTGGAAGACCGGGACCAGGAGGCCCGCCGCACGCGTGTTCCAGAGGGCGAGGCAGTTGAAAGCGGTGACAGTGAAGCAGACTTGGCTGTCGGGGCTGGTTCCACAAGGCATGCCTGCACAACCGAAGGTGACCGTCAATCCGGTGATCACGTAAAGTCCCTCATCCTTGCGGCCGGGCGTAGGTACTCCGAGAATGGTCACCCACAGTCCGCTCTCGCCGTCAAATGATCTACTCCTCAGACAGTCGCCCACGACCAGCACGAGTAGCCCGAGAGCCGGTCACATCAACCCTTTGACCAGCACCTTCAAGTTGGCGGAGGCTCACGGGAGCCATGACGCGCCAGAGTTCCGGTGCCGAACCGACGTAGGGCCGTGACGCTCATTTGACGCTCTGGGCGCCCGGAGGCTCTCATCCGGGCCCCAAAAGCAGCGCTGACCTGCTGCTTTCCTGCCTGCGTCCAGGCCGACATCTTCCCGATGACGCACCACGTGGAGTGCGTGGCGATCCTGGAGCCGGTCGCGAAGGGCGCCTGACCTGTGGTGCGCGCGCTGCTGGCCCAGGTGCTGTCCCGCTGAACGCGGCCGCGGCCGGGGCCCACCCGGCTCCGGTCCGTACCACGTCCGTACCACCACGACGAAGGAGTGGATCCGCCATGACAGCCCGAACAACTGACCCGGTCACAGACGAAGCGGCTAGACCACTCCGCGCATCATCCGATGACGCCGGGTCCACGATACCGGCAGCCTGGTCGCGCTGACTGACCGGCGGACCTCGGCGGTGCGACCGAAGCAGGCGTCCAATCGTCCGCGTGCGGGAAGCGGGGCCGGAAGGCCGGGGGGGGGAAGACCGGACGGGCGTCACCAACGGTGGCGTGGTAGCCGAAGAACCGGCCGGCCCGGCTGAGATGCCGGGTTCTCCGCGTTACTCGCCGACAACGCCTCGTACACCGGCATGGTGTTCGGCATCCACAAGATCCTGGGCTACGACTTCATTCCGCGCTTCCGCGACCTGGACGACCAACGGTTCTGGCGCGCGACATTGCTCGGGGCGACACCTACCGCCTCAGATGAACCGGGAGCTCATGGTGCAGGAGCCGCGGCACAAGCCGGCCCGCGACGTGTGCCACGGCAAGCGCGGCATCATCCACCAGGCATGCAGGGACGTGATGGGGGATCAGTTCGGCTCGCTGGGACTCTTCTTGAAGGTGATCACGCTGTGGAGGACATGGCCCGGCTGTCCCCGCTCAAGCACCAGAACCTCAACGGCCTGGGCCGTTACAGCTTCACCCTCCGATGCCGTCCGAGGGATCGCGGCCCCTGCGCGACCCGGACGCGGTCGAGTTGGACGACGATGAAGACGGCTCGAAGGCATGAGCCGGACGGGCAGCGGCCACCCGGCCGACTCCCTGGCGGTCAGGTCAGGTGGTCGGTGTCGGTGTCGGTGCGGTGCCGCGCTTTCGCCTCCAGGCGGACGCCGACCGATTGAGCGCGGAGACCGTGACCCAGGTGGTGGGCGACCGGTGGCCGGGTGATGGTCAGCTGCCCTTGCCCGGCTCTGACGCGGTGGTGCCAGTCGAGCCAGCGCGGAGCATGGCCCGGTAGAGGGCGTCGTGCGCGGGCGAGGCGGGTAGGGGGCCTCGGGCGGGGGCCTCGAAGGACTGGATGAAGTAGGCGACGATGCGCCGCCAGGCGTCGGGAGCGGCGTCGCCGGTGGCGTTGACGACGCCGGCGTTGGCCATGTGCATCAGCACGAGGTCGGAGGGGTCGAAGTCCTCGCGCAGGCGGCCTGTGGCCTTGGCGCGGTCGATGAGCCGCAGCATGGCCTCGTATGCCTCGTTGCGGCGCTTCTCCAGGGCCTTGGCGGTGGGAAAGGTCGTGGTCAACACGTCGGCGAAGCCGTAGTCGGCGGCCTGCATGGCGCAGGCGGCCTCGATGTAGCCGGTGAATCCGTGCCAGGGGTCGGGGTCGGCCAGTGCGACGGTGACCGCGTTCGCGTAGGCGTCCATGCGGTCGGCGAAGACCGCCGCGACCAGGTCCGCCTTCGTGGGGAAGTGCCGGAACAGGGTGGCGATGCCTACGCCCGTCTCGCGGGCCACCGAGGCCATGGAGGCGGTCAGGCCGTCTCTCCCGAACACCGTGCGCGCGGCGGCGATGATCCGCCCCCGGTTGCGCTCGGCGTCGCTGCGCAGGGGCTGGGCGGTGGTGTCGTCCTGGCTCATGCCGCCAGTCTAGCTAATCGGAATGCCCTATCCGATTCGTGTTACCGTGGTCGAGACGAACCGGATAGACCTTTCCGGATCAGAAACCGGATAGGTCTATCCACATCATTCAGGGCCGCGCGGGCGCTTCGCCGCCGCGACGGTCCGCGAAAGGAAACTCCTGTGACCAGCATCGCCATCGTCGGAGCCGGCCCCCAGCTGGGCCTGGCCATCGCCCGCGCCTTCGGCTCCCACGGCTTCGACGTCGCCTTGATCTCCCGCAGCCGCGACAAGCTCGACACTCTCGTCAGCGAGCTCGCCGCCGACGGCATCACCGCTGCCGCGTTCCCCGCGGACGTGCTCGACCGCGCCGGGCTCACCCAGGCACTCAAGGACGCCGCCGCCAAATTCGGCGGCATCGACGTCCTGGAGTACTCCCCGGTGGGCACGTTCGGCATCGCCACGCTGACCCCTCCGGCCCAGACCGAGCCGACGCATGTGGAGTTCGAGATGAACTTCCAGCTCTACGGCGCCATCGCCGCCACCAAGGCAGTGCTGCCGGCGATGCGCGAGGCAGGCGCCGGCACTCTGCTGTACACCACCGGCGCCGGCTCGATCTGGCCCGATCCGCGGGTCGCCAACGTCAACGCCGCCGCTGCGGCGCTGCGCAACTGGGCGATGAACCTGCACAAGGAGCTGGCCGACGACGGCAGTGGGATCCAGGCCGCCCACGTCGGCATCGACTCCTCCATCGGCGTCTCCGTCCTGCCCGGGGTCGAGGCGGCCAAGCCCGAGCAGATCTCTCCCCTCTACTGGGACCTGCACACCACCAAGCGCAATGAGGCAGAGCTCGTCTTCCGCCTCGATGCCGACGGCTTCCCCCGCTGACTACCGCACCGGCTCCCTTGTCGAACCCCGACCGCGCCGCGGACCGTGTGGCCGCGGCGCGGTCCCGGGAGCGGGCCGCCGGACCGCCGTTGATCTTGAATTGGTTCTCAGAACCTGCTCTCACGTGAATGACCCTCAAGAGCCTTCCCCGATCGACGCGGACGAGGTCGAGCGGCACCCCTGCCCCCGCTGCGGCGCTGAGCCGGGCTTCCCGTGCCGCTCGCGCGGCGGATATGAGAACCCGCCAGCACCAAGGCCGGTACGGTCTTTCGTGTGGATGTGCGGCTGGATCGGGGAGCGCCCTCCGCGTCAACGGCTGATGCGGCCGTTGGTGCCGCGGGTCCGGACGAGGGGCCCTACGCGTACCGCTCGACGACCTGGGCCAGTCGGGCAAGTACCTCCTTCGACGGCGGCTCCATGGCCATCCGGGTGGTTCCGGCCGGTACTCCGAGAAGGCTGTAGACGGCCTTCATACGTCCCATGTCCCCGGCGACGGCGTCCACGGCGTCGTCGACGGCGGCCTGGGCCGCCGCGGTCGCCGCCGGGTCGCCCGACGCGAGCGCCGCGACGAGTGCGCGGAAAGGCTTGGGCAGCACGGAGCTGACGCCCGAGACCACACCTTGAGCCCCGAAGCCGGCGGCGCTCCCGAGCTGTCGGTCGGCGCCGGTGTAGAGCACGAAGTCGGACGGTACGACCGACCGGTACTCCGCGATCTGCTCCAGGGGCTCCTCGCTGACCTTGGCGCCGACGATGTTGGGCAGCGCCGCGAGCTTCGTCATCAGGGACGGCGTGACGAAGTTGCCCGTCCGCCGGCGGTAGACGTAGACGTACACGTCGAGACCTGTCGCCGACTCGGCAATCCGGCGGTAGAAGTCGAGCAGCGCGGTGTCGGTGGCCGGCAGGTAGTAGGGCGTGATCACCGCCACCTCGGTCGCGCCGGCCCGGCGTGCCTGGTCGAGCAGGGCCAGGACCTCGAAGAGGCTGGCGGCGCCGACGTGGACGACGACGCGCATGTGGGGGGAGAGTTCCTCGACGCTCGCGGCCACCAGTTCGCCGCGTTCGGAGTGGGACAGCGCCGGGAACTCGCCCGTCGTCCCGACCACGAAAGCGCCTTCGTTCCCGGACGCGGCGACGTGGCGGAGGATCGCGCGTGAGCCGGCGAGGTCGAGGCTGCCGTCGTCCCGGAAGGCCACGGGTACGGCGGTGATGATGTCTCTGGTGACCATGGTGTGCTGACTCCTGTGATCAGTTGTTCGATGTGGTGCGGGCGTGGGCGCGGGTACGGTCCGGTTCCGGGGGTCAGTTCGCGAGGCTGACCGGTGTACGTCCCGCGAAGACGTCGATGACGGCCTGGGCGGACGAGAGACCGATCCGCTCGTACGCCTCCTCGCTGTCCGCGGCCGCGTGCGGTGTCGCCACCACGTTCGCGAGGCGCAGCAGCGGATGGCCGGCCGTGGTCGGCTCCGTCCCGAAGACGTCCAGACCGGCTCCTGCCAGGCGGCCCGATTCCAGCGCCGCGCGGAGCGCGGTCTCGTCGACGAGACCGCCGCGGCTGGTGTTGACGAGCACCGCTCCCGGGCGCATCCTGCCGAGGAGTCCGGCGTCGACCAGGTGGTGTGTGCGGGGTGTGTGCGGGGCGTGCAGACTCAGGACGTCGGCTCGTTCGACGACCTCGTCCAACGAGGTGAGCCGCACCCGCAGTTCGGCCGCTTTGCCCGGGTCCGGCCGGGGGTCGAAGGCCAGCAGGGTGACGTCGAAGCCCGCCAGCCGTCTGGCCAGCAGCCGGGCCGTCGCGCCGAATCCGACGAGTCCCACGGTCTTTCCCGCGAGTTCGTTGCCCGCGTACCGGTCCCAGCGGCCCGCCCTGATGTCGCGGTCCATGGTCGGTATTCTGCGCAGTACGGAGAGGATCAGCCCGACCGCCAGTTCGGCGACGGCCGCGGCGTTGCCACCCGGCGCGTTGACGACGTCGATGCCTCGTTCGCGGGCGGCCGTGAGGTCCACGTTGTCCAGCCCTACTCCCAGCCGTGAGATGACACGGAGCCCGGGCGCCTTGGCGAGCATGGCGGCGTCGTACTCCTCGACTCCGCAGATCGCCGCGTCGGCCGAGGGCAGCAGGGGTTCGAGGTCGTGCGGGGCCCAGGGCGCCGTGGTCCGGTTCTCGATCAGGGTGAAACCCGCGTCGACCAGGAGGCGTCGGCCGGAGCCGCAGAGTTCCTCGTAACGAACCGGGCCCACCAGCACGGTCCTGCCCCGGCCCACCGCCGGATCGGACACCGTTCCCCTCATCGCTCCACCGCCTTCGCGAACTGGCTCTCCAGAAGTGCCAACGTCTCTTCCGCCCTTGGTTCCGGTTCCGTCTCCCGGGCGTTCGCGCGCTTGCGCGCCTCGAACTCGCCGGGCACCACCGCGCCGGCGCCGGTCAGGGCCTGGAGCACCGATCCGACACCGCTCTGGTAGCTGCCGTCCTCGCTGCCGAACCTCCGCGGGTCGAAGGCCAGCAGGGTGACGCCTCCGATACGGGGCGAGCCCTCCCGCGCCCCCGAGGTGGCGGCGATTCCGGTCACATCGGCCGGCGACCCGTCGGCGTGGGCCAGCCCGCCCAGCAGCGCGGCCGCGAGTGCCAGTCCGTAGCCCTTGTGGCCGGCCAGGCTGCCACCGAGCGGTGTGAGTGTGCCACCGGCGTAGAAGTCGCCCGGATCCGTGGTGGGCCGGCCGTCGCGGTCGAGGATGGCTCCTTCCGGAAGGCCGCTCCGGCGGTCGCGAGCCGCGTGGACCTTGCCTTCGGCGATGTTGGACATCGATCCGTCGAAGACGAAGTCCTGGCCCTTTCCCGGAACCCCGATGGCGAAGGGATTGGAGTTCAGGAACGGACCCGACCGGGTGCCGAACGGGGCCATCGAGCCGATGCCGGGCCCGGCCGCGCCGACCGTGATGATGGACAGCAGGCCCTGGGCGTTGAGGCGTTCGGTGTATTCCCCCAGCCGCCCGATGTGGGTGGTGTTGCGTATCGAGGCCATGGCCATCCCGTGCTCCAGGGCACGCCGGGCCAGCAGGTCCGTGGCCACGGATGTGGAGTAGTGGCCGAATCCGCGGCGGGCGTCGATGAGCAGGGCGACACCCTCGTCGCGGGTCACCTCGGGCCTCGCGGAGGGGTCGATGATGCCACGGGCGATCTCGTCCTGGTACTGCGGGAGGCGGAGGATGCCGTGCGAGGCGTGCCCGGACGCCTCGGCCCTGAGGAGATGGCGGGCCACTTCGGCGGCGATGTCCGCGTCGGCGCCGAGGTGCTGGAGGACGGAGGTGACTCGTTCTTGCAGTCGCACGCGCTGTTCTGCTCCCTTTCTCATTTGACGCCCCCGAGCGCCAGTCCGCTGACCATCCACCGGTTGGCCGCCAGATAGAGCGCCACGATCGGCAGTGTGGCGATGACGGCCCCTCCCATGAGGGGGCCCCAGGCGAAGACATCGCCGTTGATCATGTCGGCCAGGCCCAGCGGGATCGTCTTCTTGTCAAAGGAATTGATCATGACGAGGCCGTAGAGGTACTCGCTCCAGCACAGGGTGAAGCTGAAGACCGTGGTCGCCGCGATGGCCGGGGCCGACAGGGGAAGGGTGATCTGGAGCATCGCCCGGAGCCGGCCGGCTCCGTCGATCATGGCGGCCTCCTCCAGTTCGACCGGGACGGAGGCGAAGTACGGAACCAGGATCCATGTCGCGTAGGGGATGGTGATCGTCGGGTAGACCAGCACCAGCGCCCAGAGCGAGTCCGCCAGCTGGAGCCGGGAGACCAGCATGTACAGCGGGATGAACAGGACGGCCCGCGGCATGAGGTACGCGTAGAGGACACTCTTGGAGATGGCCTTGCGCCCCCGGAACCTCATCCGCGCGATGGCGTACGCCGCGAAGACGCTGACGGCGATCGACAGGACGGAGACGACGAAGCCGACCAGGAGGCTGTTCCCGATCTGGGTGGGGAACGGCCCTTCGAACAGCTTCCGGTACGACTCAAGAGTGAAGGTCTCGGGCCAGAACGTCGGGTCGATCCGGTAGATCTCGGCGTTGGACTTGAGCGAGGTGTTCAGCATCCAGTAGATCGGGAAAAGCGCCACCACACTCATCGCGACCAGCACGGTGTACAGGAACGCTGTCTTCAGCGGTGAACTCTTCATGGTCAGTCCTGGTCCTTCAGAGTCCGCTTGGTCACGTAGTTGATGAGGACGATCAGCGGGGGAATCGACAGGATCGAGATGGTCGTCGCCTTGGCGATGTCGAGGTTCTGGAACCCGATCGTGTAGCTGAGGGTGGAGAACACCTGCGTGGCGTCGGCCGGGCCGCCCCGGGTCAGCAGCCAGATGATCTCGAAGTCGTTGAGCGTCCAGATGGTGGTGATGACCGCCGCCAGCATCGCGACGTTCCGGATCGACGGCAGCGTGATGTGCAGGAAGCGCTGGAAGACGTTGGTACCGTCCACGCGGGCGGCCTCGTACTGCTCCTGGGACACCGCGGAGAGGCCGGCCAGCAGGGCGATGCCGATGAACGGGGTTCCCCGCCACACGTTGACCGCGATGACCGACAGCATCGCCATCTTGGGATCGGTGAGCCACGGGACGGGTTCGTCCGCCAGTCCGACACCGCGCAGGATCGCGTTGAAGGCGCCGCCGACGTCCGAGAACATCCACTGCCACGCGAACACCGAGACGATGGTCGGGACCGTCCAGGGCAGGAAGAGCAGCACCCGGAACAGGGCGCGTCCCCGGAAGCGTTCATTGAGCGCCAGCGCCATGGCCATGCCGAAGATCAGCTTCAGGACCACGGCACCCAGGGTGAACACCAGGGTGTTCCAGGCCGTCCGCCAGAACAGCGGATCCGTCAGGACATCGGTGTAGTTGGTGAATCCGATCAGCTCGCCGGGCGCCCCGACCCGTTTGTCGGTGAAGCTGATCCACACCGCCCACAGCAGGGGCAGGGCCATGATCAGGACCAAGTACAGGGTCATCGGTCCCGCGAAGAGGTAACCCAGGGCTCCTCCGGTACGACTGGTACGGGACGGATCCCGCCGGGCCGCACCGGACAGCCGCCGTGGGCGGCCGGGGGCGGGGGACGGAGACGTGTCGTGCTTCTCCGGCACGGCTGCCTTCGGCATGGCCGCCCCCTACTTCGCGTAGGACTGGTCGGCGGACTCGCGCAGGGCCGCCAGCGCCTTGGCGGGGTCCACCTTGTTGATCAGGATTTCCTGGAACGTCTTGTTGACCAGCCGGTCGTTGTAGATCTGACCGGCCGCCGGGCTGTACTGGCTCGGCGAGCCCAGGAACGTGGCCCCGGTCACCGAGTCGGCGAACGCCTTGTTCGGCTCCTCGGCCCACACACCGCTCGAACGCAACTCGTCGAAGACCGGGATGGCCAACGGCGCGCCGAGGTCGGTCCACTTCGTGTACCAGTCCTTCTGGAGCATGTAGGAGATGAGGTCCGATCCGCCCTCAGGGTTTCTGGCCTTGGCGAAGATGCCGAAGGTGTTCATGATGCCCGGCGAGACCGTGCCCTCCGGCCCGGCGGGGAACGGGGTGACACCGGTCTTCTCGTAGATCTGCGGTGCTTCCGCCCGCAGCGTCTGGAGCAGGCTGCCCGAGTTGAACACCATGGCCGACTGCCCCGACAGGTACGACCGGTTGTTTCCGGCGTCGTCCCAGTTCAGCGCGTCACGCGGGGCGGAGCCGTCGTCGAAGACGCCCTTGATCAGCTGGGCTGCCCGGACGTTGGCCGGTCCGGTGCCGGCCGCGTCGGCCGGAGAGGCGTCCAGGCTGCCTCCGTAGGACCAGGTGAGGGCACGGGTCCAGAACTCCGCGTCGCTGTTCTTCTGGCCGTAGCCGACACCGGCGCCGTAGACGCCCTTGCCCTTGTCCGTCACCTTCGCGGCATCGGTTCTGAACTGCTCCCAGGTGTCCGGGGCGCTCCTGACTCCCGCGGCCTCCAATAGGTCCTTGCGGTAGATCAGGACCTGTGCCTCCGCCCACGCCGGGATGGCGTACATGGCGCCGTCGAAGGTCACCGGCTTCTTGAGGGTGTCCGAGATCGTGCCGTTGGCCTTCTCGACCCGGTCGGACAGGGAGGTGACGTTCCGCAGCGCCTTCTGGGCGTAGAACTGCCCGACTTCCTGGTACCCGAAGAAGGAGACGTCGGGCACGTTGCCGGACTCCAGGGCCCCGGCCCACTTCGGGTAGAAGTCCTCGTACGCGATGATCTCGACCTTGACGTTCACATCGTGGGCCTTGCCGTACTCCTGTGCGCGCTTGACGAACTCGGTGTTCTGCTCGTCGACGAGCTGCTTCTTCATCCAGACGGTGATCGAACCCTTGCCGCCGCCGGCCGTGTCGGAGGACGAGCAGCCGGAGAGCGCTCCCGCGATCGTCAGCATCACGAAACCGGCCGCGCCGACACGAGACTTCATTGTCCGGGGCATCGTTGCTCCTTCTTCCTGAACGCCAGGAGGTTGTGACAGCGCGGCCGATGGCCGCGAGACGGCTCACCATAGCCACGGTCGACGGTCGACCGTCAACCATCTATCCTGGTTTTCTGACAGAATGAGGCCAGGCGCAACCAGTTCGTGACCATCCCGTCCGAGGAGAGACATGACCGCAGCAACGCCGATCCGACAGGGGTCGTTGGGGGACCGGATCGCAGACGACCTGCGCGTTCGCATCATCAGCGGGACGCTGCGACCCGGAACGCACCTGGTCGAAGGGGTGCTCGCCGACGAGTACGACGTCAGCCGCGCCCCTGTCCGGGAGGCTCTCCAGCGCCTCGCCGGCGAGAGGCTGGTGCGCGACGGTCGACGGCGTGGAGTGCTCGTGGTCGGGTTGACGGCCGCGGACATCGACGAGCTGTACTCGCTGAGGCTGGCACTGGAGCAACTGGCCTACGAGCGCGCTATCACCTGCGACGGTCCTGAGACGAGATGGGACGCCGCGCGAGCCGCGATAGAGGAGATGCGGGCGGCCGCGACCAGCCAGGACGGCGCCCGCTTCGGCGAGGCGGACCTCGCCTTCCATCAGAACTTCTACCGCATCGCGGACCACGGCCGTCTGGAGGCGTTCTGGGACCAGTACCGACCGACGTTCTCCGCGCTGTTCGGCATCTCGATCCGCCCCGTCGCCGATCTCCAGCGCTCGGTCGACGAGCACGTCACCTTGCTGGCACTCGCCCTCGAAGGTGAGATCGAAGGAGGCAAGCGTGAGCTGCGCCTGCATCTCGCGCGGGCTCGCGAGGTCATGATCCAGGCGGTGCTGCCGGGCGATTTAAGCTGATCGAGCCGTGTGCGCGTCCGACCGTGTACGGTTCCGGGCCCGGTCGGATGCCGAGGGCCCACCGTTGGGCGGATCCTGGACAATCCGCTGTGGAACGGCAATTCAGCCGAGGGAAAGATCGTTTCATCGTCGAGCCGGACGAGCGGTTCGGCGTCGTCGTGCTGCGTGCCGGCGTCTGCCTGGTGGGCCGCGTACCAGCCCACCCCTTGTGCCGCGGCCGTCAGGGACGGCGGACGGACGGCGGACGGATCGCTTCGCCGGCCAACGCCGCCGGCGAGGGCCCCGGCCGCACCGACATCACAACACGGCGACAACCTCGGCAACACCGGGACCCACAGCCCGGCGAAGCGCAGTGGATGAAGGTTCCTGCCCGAGCGACCGCGGACCTGCACCACCCGGCCGCGGAGGATCCCCCGGCCCGCTGCGGCGCACTCCAGGCAGGCGTAACCCCACACCTCCGGCTCCGATCAGCAACGGCCACCTGAGTGCCGATGTCCGGCGACCCTGAGACCGCGACACGACGGACCAGGACCCGAAGCGGGGAAGGCGCCGCGCCCGTCCCGCCCCGCGGTGTCGTCCTCCTGTTCGCCGTCGCCTGCGGGGCGGCGGTGGCCAACGTCTACTTCTCCCAGCCGCTCCTGGTGACCATGGGGCACGACCTCGCCATGAGCCCGGCGCTGGTCGGCAGCGTGGTCACCCTCACGCATGTCGGATACGGGCTGGGGCTCTTCTTCCTCGTACCACTGGGCGACGTGGCCGACCGCAGACGGCTCATCGTCGCCCAGTTGCTGCTTCTGGTGGTGGCGCTGGCCGTGGTGTCCACCGCCCGTACGGCGGCGGTCCTGCTCGCGGGCATGGCCGCGACGGGGCTGCTCGCGGTCGTCACACAGACACTCGTCGCCTTCGCGGCGTCACTGGCCCCTCCCGCCGGGCGCGGACGGGTCGTCGGTCTGGTCACCAGCGGCGTGGTCATCGGAATCCTGCTCGCCCGCACGGCGTCCGGCCTCCTCGCCGATCTCGCGGGCTGGCGCTCCGTCTACCTCGCCTCGGCGTCACTCATCGCCCTGCTCTCCCTGGTCCTGTACCGCGTACTGCCACGTCACAACGGCACTCCGCCGGTACCGCTGCGCTACGGACAGCTCCTGCGCTCCACGATCACCCTGTTCGCACGGGAACGACTGCTCCGGCTCCGCGCCCTGTTCGGCCTGCTGGTCTTCGCGGCCTTCAGCACTCTGTGGAGCAGCGTCGCGCTGCCGCTCAGCGAGGCCCCGTACTTCTGGTCCCACAGCGCGATCGGGGCGCTGGGGCTGATCGGTGCCGCCGGCGCCCTGGCCGCGACCGCGGCCGGCCGGCTGAACGACCGCGGACTCTCCCGGCACACCACGGGCATCGCCCTGGCTCTGCTCGCCGCCTCGTGGCTGCCCTTGGCCTTCACCCGTAGCTCGCTCTGGGCCCTGGTCGTCGGGGTGATCCTTCTCTATCTCGCCGTGCAGGCGGTCCATGTCACCAACCAGACCCTCATCTACGCCCTGCATCCGGACGCGGGCAGCCGGCTCATCGGCGGATACATGGTCTTCTACGCCATCGGCAGCGCCACCGGCGCCATCGCCGCGACCGCCCTCTACACGGCGGCCGGCTGGGGCGCCGTCTGCGCACTCGGTGCCACGTTCAGCTGCCTCGGGCTCGTGCTGTGGGTGTTCACTCGACACAGCACCCCGGACCCCACCGCGAAAGCGACCTGAGGGCGCGACCGGATCCCGGGCGCCTCCGGGGGCCGGGCCGCTCCCGCACCGCGTCGGGAAGCCGCCGCGCGGGTGGCCGTCAACCGTCGAGCGCCCGTCCGCCAAGGGGCTTTCGGGTGTGGTGTATGGGGTCAACTCCCTTGCCAATTAACCAGGTTGGAAGAAGTGGCTCTATCTGAGCACAGATTGACCTTGAAACGCCTGTGCCGTGAGTGGCCCCATGGGCCAGCATGACCGTCGCCCGGCAGCCCTGCCCGGCAGTCCTTGAACCACCGTTCTTCAAGGGGTTGACCACTTGTCCCGCTTTGCGAACGTCATCAAGGGAAGTATCCGCAGCCGTGCCGTACTGGCCGGCATCGCCTCCGTGCTGGCCGTGGGAGCCACCGGTATCACCGCTGGTCCCGCCGCCGCCGCGGACGACGGTGCGTCGGTTCAGTACGTCCACTACGGGGACGGCACGTACTACAACACCGGACTCGGCGCCTGCGGGTGGAGGAACAACGACAGCCAGCTGGTCGTGGCCATCTCACAGCGGTGGTACGGCACCGCTCCCAACCCCAACAACTCGGCCGCGTGCGGCAAGCAGCTGAAAGTCCGCGGCCCGCTCGGTGTGGTGTACGTGACGATCGTCGACAAGTGCATGGGCTGTGCGACGGACGACCTGGATCTCAGCCCCGCCGCCTTCCGCAAGATAGCGAACATCAGCCAGGGCCGGGTGTCCATCCGTTGGGTCTGGGCGTAGTCACCTCGCACGGCTGACGGCAGTACGCGTACACCGTCGCCGTCCGCGTCGGCGGCCCGGTCCGAGCCATTCCGTGTATCGCGGGCGTATCGGAAATCGCATACGCCCGCGCAACAGCCCGGCGTCTTCAGTGGAGGCATGAAACACAGTGCATCACTGTCAGCGCCGGATCTGTTCGGGAATGGGGCGTGATCATGGACTCGGACGCGGTACGGGGCGTCGGCCGGCGGCGGCTGTTCGGATGGGGCGGGCTGGCCGCCGCCGGCGCGGTGGCGGGCGGTATGCCGCTGGTGGGCGCCCGGATCGCCCACGCCGACCCGGCTCCCACCGATTCGTACGGGGACGACCGGATCCCGGGGGACACCCTGCCCGGTGGAGCCTACGACCGGTACGTGGCGGGGCTGGCCGCCGAGGGCAGGTTCTCCGGTGTGGTGCTGCTGTCGCACCGGGGCCGCACGGTCCTGTCCCGCAGCTACGGGATGGCCGACAGCGAGAAGGGGATCCCCCACCGCGAGGACACCGCGTTCAGCCTCAGCTCGGCGGGCAAGCCGTTCCACGCGGTGGCCGTCCTGCAACTGGCGCAGCGGGGCAGGCTGCGGCTGTCGGACACGGTGGGCACCCACCTGACCGGCTTCGCCGAGGACATCGCCGGGCAGGTGACCATCCACCACCTGCTGTCCGGCACCTCCGGGCTGGATTCCCCGGACGAGGACGTGCGACGCGTCTTCCACAGCCGGGAGGAGGTGCGCGAGTACTACGAGCGGCGGGCCCGGCAGGCGAGACTGGTGGGCGTCCCGGGCACTCCCGGCACCGGCCACGCGGAGGCTGAGGTCACCATCGCCGCGCTGATCGTGGAGGCCGTGGCCGGCACGACGTACTGGGACTACGTCGAGGAGAACATCTTCGAGCGCTGCGGCATGACCGGCTCGGCGTTCCGCACCAGGCCGCAGTGGCTCACCGACCCGCACATCGCGCACCCGTACATGGAACTGGCCGACGGCAGCGTCGTGGACGCGCTCCGCGACCTGGACCAAGGCAGCGGGTCCCCGTACACACGCGGCAAGAACCCGGGCCGCGCCTTCATCGACGCCCCCGGGGACGGCGGCTTCGCCACCGCGCCGGATCTGGTCCGGTTCGCGCGGGCGCTGACCGACGGTACGGTGCTGGACCGGCCCTGGGCCGATGTGCTATTCGGGGCCAAGATCCCCCGCGGGCGGACGTCGTTCGGTGCGTACGGGCTCGCGGTCGGCATCGTCAATGGCCAGTGGGAGTACCAGCGTGCCGGGGGAAACCCCGGTGTCGGCGCCAACTGGAGCGTCTATCCGTACACCGGCTGGGTCGCCGTCACCCTCATCAACCGCGACTCCGACAATCTGGCGGACATCCTCAGGCAGCAGACACAGGCCATCACCGGCGCCGCGCCCTCCGGCGGGGCGGGCGGCTGAGGGAGAACATGAATCACATTCCGTCCCCCTCAGCACCGCCCCGCCGGATCCTGCTCACCGGCCTGGCGATCCTCGGTCTGGCGGGCGTGCTGTTCGCCGTGCGGCGGCCGCTCCTGATGACCGCTCCGGCCTGTATGGCCGGGCGGTGGCACGGCTGCTTCGACACGTTCAACGGTGTGGTGCTCATGACGCTGGTCGGGCTGCCCCTGGCCGCCGCGGTGGTGTGGGCTCTGGCGCGCCTGCGGCGCGCCGGCGGTGTCACTTCGGCGTGGCGGATGTCGCTGGCCGAGGTGGGCATGGTCTACGGGACGGTGCCGATGGTGTGGCTGACCCTGCAACCGGGCCCGGGGGCCGGTGTCGTCCCCGGCCGGGTGAGTCTGATCCCGCTGCGGGACCTGGTCACGATGGGGCCGGTCGGCATCGGCGGCAATCTGCTGATCTTCGCGGCGCTGGGGTTCTTCGCTCCGGTACGGTGCGCGGCGCTGGCGTCCGTGCCGCGGATCCTGGTGCTCGGGGCGGGCTGCTCGGTCCTGGTCGAGACCGCGCAGTACGTCCTGCGGCTGGACCGGGTGTCGTCCGTGGACGACGTACTGGTCAACGCGGCCGGCGCCGTGCTGTTCGGGCTGGCGTCGCGCCGCCTGTGGCGCACCGCGGCGGAGGTGCCGGCGGACCGGCCTCGCCCCGTACCGACGCACGCACGGTGAGCGGTGTGTCCGTGTGCACCCGTCGCCGCCGATTCCGCGATGACCATAGGCTTCACGTATGCGCGTACTGATCGTGGAGGACGAGCCCTACCTGGCCGAGGCGGTCCGGGACGGTCTGCGGCTGGAGGCGATCGCCGCCGACATCGCCGGCGACGGCGACACCGCCCTGGAACTGCTCGGCGTCCACTCCTACGACCTCGCGGTCCTCGACCGTGACATCCCCGGACCCTCCGGCGACGAGGTCGCCCGGCGTATTGTCGCCTCCGGCAGTGGCATTCCGATCCTCATGCTCACCGCTGCCGACCGGATCGACGACAAGGCGTCCGGTTTCCAGCTCGGCGCCGACGACTACCTCACCAAACCGTTCGAGCTGCGGGAGCTGGTCCTGCGGCTGCGGGCGCTCGACCGCAGACGCGGGTACGCGCGGCCCCCGGTGCACGAGATCGCGGGCCTGCGGCTCGACCCGTTCCGCCGGGAGGTCTTCCGCGACGAACGCTATGTCGCGCTCACCCGTAAGCAGTTCGCGGTGCTGGAAGTCCTCGTCGCCGCCGAGGGCGGGGTCGTCGGGGCCGAAGAGCTGCTGGAACGGGCCTGGGACGAGAACGCCAATCCCTTCACCAACGCCGTGCGCATCACCGTCTCCGCGCTGCGTAAACGGCTCGGCGAACCATGGATCATCGCGACGGTGCCCGGCGTCGGCTACCGGATCGACACCGGTACGCACACCGCCGCCCCGGACCGGGACATCGCCGCCCCCGGCAGTACGTATGCGTAGACGCCCAGGGCTCAGCGCCCGGCTGAGACTCGCCCTCAGCTACGCCGGATTCGTGTCGCTCGCCGGCGCTCTCCTGCTGGCCGTGGTGTGGGTGTTCCTGCTGCGCTACGTACCGGACAGCGATATGGGTCTTCTCGGGATCGCACCCAACCGCTACGTCCTTCTGCAAGCCTTCGTCCCCGCCGCGGCCGCGGCCATGGTCCTCCTGCTCGTGTTCGGGCTCGTCGGGGGATGGATCCTCGCCGGCCGGATGCTCGCCCCACTCGTACAGATCACGGATGCGGCCCGGGCCACCGAGAAGGGGTCGCTCTCCCACCGGATCCGTATGAAGGGCCGCCAGGACGAATTCCGCGCACTCTCCGACGCGTTCGACTCGATGCTCGAACGGCTTGAGTCCCACGTCGCCGAGCAGCGGCGATTCGCCGCGAACGCCTCCCACGAACTGCGCACCCCGCTGGCGATCTCGCGGACGCTCCTCGATGTCGCCCGCAAGGACCCCACGCGGGCACGGGACGACATCATCGAGCGCCTGTACGTAGTCAACCGGCGGGCGACCGATCTCACCGAGGCCCTCCTGCTGCTCAGCCGAGGCGACCGCGGAAATCTCACCCGCGAGAGCGTCGATCTCTCCCTCATCGCCGAAGAAGCTGCGGAGACGCTGCTTCCCCTCGCCGAACAGCGCCGGATCACGCTGGACGTCACCGGAGGGCCGGCGCCGACGAGCGGCTCCGCCGAGCTTCTGTCGCGGATGGTGACGAACCTCGTCCAGAACGCCGTCGTCCACAACCTCCCCGCCGACGGCACCGTGACAGTCCACACCGAGGCGCACGGCGACACGAGCGTGCTGAGGGTCGAGAACACCGGCCGCCGGATCCCCCCGGAACGGGTGCCGACCCTCATCGAACCCTTCCAGCGCGGAACGGAACGCGTACGCACCGACGAGCACGCCGGCGTCGGCCTCGGCCTGGCCATCGTGCACAGCATCGTCCGCGCCCACGACGGGACCCTCGACCTCGCCCCGGGCCGCGCCGGCGGTCTCCTCATCACGGTCCGGCTGCCTGCGGCACCGTGGCCGGCGCGGCCGCACGTCATCACCTCACGGTCGATGGGGGGCCTGCCCGTCCTTCGGGACGGGCGGTGAGGGGCGGCGGGCTGCGGGGACCGTTGTGCTGGGTGTGCCCGGTGTGGCGGTGAGTCCGTACTGGGCGGCCTGGGCGGTGAACATGCGCCGGTAGATACCGTCCCGGTCGGTCATCAGCGCTTCGTGGGTGCCTTCCTCGGCCACACGCCCCTGATCGAGGACGTAGATACGGTCCGCGTTCGCGGTCGCGGCCAGGCGGTGGGTGACGAGTACGACCGCGTGTCCCCGCTCGGCGAGGGACCACAGTCCTTCGAACGCGGCGATCTCCGCGTGCGGATCGAGCGCGGAGGTCGGCTCGTCCACGAGCAGGAACGGCGCGTCGCGGTACAGGCTTCGCGCGGTACCGAGCTTCTGCCACTGTCCGCCCGAGAGCTGGACACCGCGTTCGTAGCCCTTGAAGACGATCGAGTTCCAGCCGTGCGGAAGACTGTCGATGAGGGTGAGAACATCCGCGGCCCGGGCGGCCTTCTTGACGTGGTCCATGTTCCGGACACGGTCGCCCGCGCCGATGGCGACGTTCGCGGCGGCGGTCATCTCCCAGCGCGGGAAGTCCTGCGCGAGCAGTCCCACCGCGGCGAAGACCTGGGCGCGGTCGGCGTCCCGGAGCTGGACCCGCGCGCCTTTCGCGTCCTCCCACCACACACTCCCCTCGGTGGGCACCATCAGCCCGGCGAGCACTTTGGTGAGGGTGGTCTTGCCGGATCCGTTCGCGCCCACCAGCGCCGTCACCTCGCCCCGGCGGACCGACAGGCTCACCCCCTTCAGGGCGGGACTGGTGGCCCCTGGGTACGTGAACGACAGGTCTTCCACGCGGACCCGGTCCACGGCGGAGGGCAGCGCGGCCCCGGTGGGCGGGATGGCGTGTTCGGCGGCCAGCTCGATGGCGGTCTCGGTGTCGGTGAGGAACAGCAGTTCCTCGTAGAGGCGGTTGACCTGCTGGACGAGGGAGGTCAGACGCGTGGTCGAGGTACGGATGGCGATGACCGCGGTGCCGCCGACGGCGAGCGGCAGGCCGCCACTGGCCAGCAGCCACCACAGCAGGCCGTAGCAGGCCAGCGACGCCAGCCCGGCGAGAGCGCCGGCGACCAGGTCCGTGGACGCCTGCGCGCGGGCCAGCCGCCGCTGCTCGGCCTCCGTCTGCCGGGACATCTCCTCATAGCTGCCCAGCAGTTTCGTGCCGGCCGCGTGCACCCGGATCTCGGCCGCCGCGTGCGGGCGGGTCAGATAGGCGAGCAGCGAGGCGATGGCCCGCCGGTGGTCGACCCAGTGCAGTCGCGATACGTACTCACGGCGCGCGGAACGGATCGCGCCCCACCCCTTGGGGAGCGCGATGGCCAGCAGCATCGGCAGCAGGACCGGGTGCAGCGACGCCAGGACCACCGCGGCGGCCACCATCCCGATGAGCACGTTGCCCACGCCGACCGACTGCCGCAGCATGCCCCGCGCGGAGTCGGTACCGAACCGCCCCGCCTCCAGGACCCGTTGAACCTCCGGCCGCTCGGTCGCCGCCACCTCGACCCGGGTGACGGCCGCGTAGTACCGCGCGGACACGGCCCGCTCCACCTGCGGCTCCAGCCGGCCGGACATCGCCGTCGACCACGCCGACAGCAGCGCGGCCCCCACCGCGGTGACGGCCAGCACCACCAGCGAAGGCAGGGCGTCACGGAGCTTGTCCGCGGTCGGGCCTTCCGCGAACAGCCGCGTCAGCACCGAGTTGACCGCGACCAGCCCCCACGCCGCCGTCACCCCCTGCCCCAGCTGGGCCACCACGACGCCGCCCAGCGCCCTGCGGTCCGTCTCCCAGCCCGTACGCAGCACCATGCCCATCATGCGCGGCAGCGCGGCGGCCATATGCCCGAACGACAGCCGGGTCAGCGGGCCCTCGTGCCGCACATAGGACTGGTCGTACCGGAGCCGGCCCCCATAAAGCTCACGCTCCGCGTCCGAGATTCTGCCCTCTCCCGTAGCGGCCTTCGTGTCCTGCGGCGCATCGCGGTGTCGTCCGGTCGTTGTGTTGTCCACATCGCTCCCCTCCGAATGGTCCGTGGCGGTGTCGTCGGGTTCAACGACGCCGCCTGGATTTCGAACACATGTCTTTCGGCCGGTCTGGGAAGCCGGGCGCCGCAGGGACATGGAGGGCGCGAGACGCAGGGACCCTTGTCCCGCAAGAGCGCTTCACTGAGACGGGATGGCCGAAACGCCGACACCGCGGGTGGGGAGGCCGGATCGCGTGAGTACGACGGCGGTCCGCCCGTGGTCAGACGCCCGGCGTGGCCGTCAGGCCCGTGAGCTGCGCGGAGCGTTCCCACAGCTGTTGTGCCAGCTGGGCATCGGCTGCCTGCGCGTTGGCGGACTTCTCGTGTACGAGGCGGTTGAAGTAGGCGCCGTTGCCGGTGGACATGTCCGCGGTGGTGGCCAGATGAACCAGCGGCTCCGCGCCCTGCTCGGGAGTGGACATCATCGCCTTGGCCAGGCGCGTTCCCATCAGTACGCGCATCATCGTGCTGTCCCGCGCGACGTTGCTGGCCACGACCCCCGGATGGAAGCATGCCGCGGTCACGGACGTGTCTCGCGTCCGGCGTGCGAGTTCCTGGGTGAGGACGACGGTGGCGAGCTTGGCCGTCGAGTAGACACGCCGCCAGTTGTATCCACCGCCGGCGCTGTTCAGATTGTCCAGGTCCAGGTGCCCCTTGCCGTGGTCCATGCTGGCCGTGTTCACCACCCGGGCCCCGTCCGGTGCCTCCGCCAGCCGGTCCAGCAGCAGGTTCGTCAGCAGGAACGGGGCGAGGACGTTGACCTGGAAGGTCAGCTCGTGGCCGTCCTCGCTCTCCTTGCGCGAGTTGAAGAAGCCGCCCGCGTTGTTGGCGAGAACGTCGATCCGCGGGTAGCGGGCGAGCAGCTCCTCGGCCAGGCGGCGTACGTCGGTCAGGCGGCCGTAGTCCACCAGGTGGGCCTGCGCGCCGATCTCCCGTGCGAGGGCCGCGGTCCTCTCCGGTGACCGGCCGACCACCGCCACCTCCGCTCCCCGCTCGGCGAAGCGCCGGGCGGCGGCGGCGCCGATTCCCGAACTCGCCCCTGTGACCACCACCGTGCGGCCCTGAAGGTCCGTCTTCACGCGATCACTCACGACAATACTCCAGCCGACGATCTGTGGATTCAGAAGTGAAGCATACATCCATGGGTGACATGCAGTGTCATGAAAGGGTCTGTGATTCAGTGACGTGAGGATCCGACCGTCCGGTTATAGGGGTCCCTTGTCCGATGAGCCGCGGGGTGGGCTGTCACACTGACGGTGTCCGTGGACCGTCATGGAGAGCCACGGGATGCCGCCCCGGGGCGAGACAAGGAGAAGATCGTGACCGAGCAGCACGCCCCCGCTCAGGGGACCGGCAACCATGAGGCCGTCCTGCGTATCGCCGCCGACGTGCTGAAGGTGCCGCGTATCACGGAGGCGGACAGCTTCTACGACTTCGGCGGTACGTCCCTTCAGGCCATGCGCATCTGCGCGCGGATCGGGAAGGAACTCGGCGTACGCGTCACCCCGGAGACCCTGTTCGAGTGCGACACCTTCGCCGAGGTCGTCGCCGCCATCGACGTCTGAGGCGCGAACCGGCCCTCGTGTCCTCGCTTTTACGATCCCTCTCTTACCCGACGTCCCCGATTCCCCCGTTCGTCCTGGAGCAAGTCCCGTGCACGATCCCGCAGTTCCACAGCTCATCCATGAAGCGGTGTCCCGCCAGGCGCGGTTGCGTCCCACCGCCGTCGCGGTCGTCCACCAGGGCGAGCGCATCGATTACGCCACCCTCGACGCCGCCGCGGACACCTATGCCGAAGCTCTGGACGCGGCGGGCGTACGGCCCGGCACGACCGTTCCGGTGCTGCTGCCCCGCTCGGCCCGGTTGGTGGCCGTCCTGCTGGCCGTACTGAAACGGGGTGCCGCGTACGCCGCGCTGGACCGGCGCTGGCCGCAGGAGCGGATCCACCGCATCGCCTCCGTACTGCGGGCACCCGTCATGGTGACCGGCGACAAGCCCGACGCCGGCGAGATGCCCGACGCCGGCGGGCCGCCCGGGGCGGAGGCGTGGTCGCGTACACCCCGCTGGACCGTTCCGGACGAGTCGCCGCGCCAGGCCGCGTCCCGCCGTGGCGTGCCGCAGTCCGTCACCGTCGACAGCGCCGGTCCCGCCACGGTCTTCTTCACCTCGGGCAGTACGGGCGTACCCAAAGGCGTGCTCTCCCCGCACCGCGCGACCACCCGTCTCTTCTCCAACCCCGGGTTCGCGGACTTCGGACCCGGCCGGGTGGTGATCCAGGCCGCCCCGGCCTCCTGGGACGCGTTCAGCATGGAGGTGTGGGGCCCCCTGACCACCGGTGGCACCTGTGTCATCGCGGACACGGACTACCTTCTGCCGGACACCCTCGGGGAACTCGTCACGAGCGCGGGGGTGGACACCGCCTGGCTGACGGCCTCCCTGTTCAACCTCCTCGTCGACGAGGACGACCCCGAACACCCCTGCTTCACCGGCCTGCGCCAGGTCCTCACCGGCGGCGAGCGCCTCTCGCCCGCCCATGTGGGCAGATTCCTGGACCGATACCCGGACATCGCGCTGACCAACGGCTACGGGCCGGTGGAGAGTTGTGTCTTCGCCACCACGCACCGGATCACCGCGGCGGACCGCGCCCGCCCGGACGGCATCCCCGTCGGCGTCCCGGTGCCCGGCACCACCGTGCATATCCTGGACGGGGAACAGGCGCTCCCGCCGGGGACGGTGGGGGAGATCTGCCTCGCCGGAGAAGGACTGGCCCTCGGCTACGTCGGCGATGCCGAGGCCACGGCGTCCGCCTTCCCCTCCTTGTCCCTCTTCCCCCTCGCGGCGGCACCCGTGCGCGTGTACCGGACGGGAGACCTCGGCCTCCTCGACGCCGAAGGGACGCTGCACTTCCGCGGCCGGGCCGACCGCCAGATCAAGATCTCCGGACACCGCGTAGAACCGGGGGAGATCGAGAGCGCCGCCCGCGGGATAGCCGGGATCCGGGAAGCGGCCGTGGTCCCCGTACCGGCCGCGGGCGGCGGATACGACCGGCTGGCCCTCTTCTATACGGCGAAGGATCCCGACGCGCCGTCCCCCACCGCCGTACGCCGCGCGCTGGCCGCCCGGCTGCCCGGCCATCTGGTGCCCCACCGTGTGCTCCAGCGCGTCGTCCTGCCGACGACGACCACCGGCAAGCTCGACCGCGCCGCCCTTCTCGACGCGCTCTGAGCCGAAGTGCTCTGAGCCGAAGTGTTTTGAGCGACGCGCTCTGAGCGACATGTTGTGACCGGCGCGGCTCCGACCGACGTGTTCCGAGCGACACGGCTCCGATCGACGGTTCTGACCGACGTGTTCTGACCGACGTGTTCCGAGTGACGCCGCTCCGATCGGCTCCCGCTGATCGTCTTCCCCGTGATCCATCCTGCTCCCGAAGTAGAAAGCGCTCTCCCGTGACGCTCGTCAGACTCCCGGCACCCCCGGCGACCCGCAGTTTCCCGATGTCGTTCGAGCAGGAGTCGATCTGGCTGAACGACCAGCTCCAGGACGGTCCTTCGCGGTATCTGGAATCGTGGGCGTACCGGCTGCGCGATGCGCGGATCGACGCGACGGCTGTCCAGCGGGCACTCACCGGGATCGTGGCCCGGCACGAGGCGCTCCGCAGCCGC
The DNA here is from genome assembly GCF_003344965.1 of Streptomyces paludis. Lineage (NCBI taxonomy): Bacteria > Bacillati > Actinomycetota > Actinomycetes > Kitasatosporales > Streptomycetaceae > Streptomyces > Streptomyces paludis. The sequence continues at coordinate 7,275,955 of NZ_CP031194.1, forward strand.
CTGACCCTGGCCGAGACCGGGAGCCCGGGCGGCGCCAGTGGGGACGGCGGCGGGGACGGCGGCGGAATCAACGGCGGCGGGGCGCGGCAGACGGTGATGCCGCCGTCCCCGGTCGAGTTGGACGTACGCCGGGTGACCCCGCGGGAACTGCCCGCCGCCCTGACCGCGGCGGCCACCCGCCCGGTGTCCCTCGTACGGCCGCCCCTGCTCCGGGCCACCCTGCTGGAACTCGCCGAGGACGACACCGTCCTGGTGGTGGCGATCCACCACGCGGTGATCGACGGCTGGTGCTTCGGCCTGCTGGACACCGAGTTCAGCGCCCTCTACCGGGCCGCGCTGGACGGTAAGCCGTCCCCCCTGCCCCCGCTTCCCCTTCAGTTCGGCCCGTACGCCGAGGAACAGCGCCGGGCGGGCGCGGGCGGGCGCGACGACTCCCTGGAGTACTGGCGCGAGACACTGCGCGGGGCCCCGGGCGAGTCCTCGTTCCCCACGGACCGGCCGCGGCCCCCGGTCCTCGGCGCGCGGGGCGACCGCGTCGAGTTCACCCTCGGCGCCGCACTCGGCGCCGGTGTCCGCGGCCTCGCCCGGCGGACGAGGAGCACTCCGTTCACGGTCCTGGCCACGGCGCTGACCGTGCTCGTCTCCCGGCTGTCCGGGCAGGACGACGTGGTGATCGGCACCCCTGTCTCCCGCCGGGACGAGGAGATCCTCGAACCGATGATCGCCTGCCTCTCCGACGTCCTGCCGCTGCGTCAGCGGATCCCGGCCGACGTGTCCTTCGCCGCGCTGACAGCCCGGACCAAGGAGCGGGTGTGGGGCGCGGTCGCGCACCGCGATGTCCCGTACGCCCGGCTGGTCCGTGAGCTGGGGGCGGAGCGCACCCCGGACCGGTTCCCGCTCTTCCAGGTGGTCTTCGGCCTGGACGACGCCCCGGCCCCGGCGCTGGACCTGCCGGGGGTGACCGCCGAACGGCTCTACATCCACTCGGGTACGGCCAAGTACGACGTCTTCCTTCATCTGGTGCCGGCGCGCGGCGGCTTCGACGGCTTCCTGGAGTTCTCCACCGATCTCTTCGACCGCGCCACCGCCCAGCGGCTGGCGGAACGGCTGCGTACCCTGCTGACCGATGCCGTCGCCCACCCCGACCGGCCGGTCCGCGAGCTGGACATCCTCCCGGCCGCCGAACGCCGGCTGATCCTCGGGAACTGGTCCCGGGGGTCCGTTCCGGCGGCCGGGCGCCCCCTCGCACACGAGGCGTTCGCCGCACAGGCGCTCCGTACGCCCCATGCCGCCGCGGTCGTGCACGGGGACCGCGTCCTGTCGTACGCCGAGCTGGACCGGGCGGCGAACGACGTGGCCGCGCACCTGGTGGCGCGGGGTACGGCCGGGCGTCCCGTGGGCGTCTGTCTGCGCCGCGGTCCGGAGCTGGCCGTCGCGGTGCTCGGCGTACTCAAGGCCGGCAGCGGCTGTCTGCCCATCGACCCGGCCCATCCCGCCGACCGGATCGCCGGCATGGCGGCCGACAGCGGGATCGGGATCGCGCTGGTCCAGCGGGACCTGGCCGCGCTGCTCCCCGCGACGGTCGACACGGTCTCCCTGGACGATCTCCCGGCCGCGCCCGAGGCCGGTCTGCCCGCCGTGGCCCCTGGCGACCTCGGCTATCTGATCTACACGTCCGGCTCCACCGGCCGCCCCAAGGGCGTCGCCGTGCCGCACCGGTCCCTGGCCAACCTGCTGGCCTGGCAGCGGACCCGCTCCCCGGCCGGACCCGGCACCCGTACGCTCCAGTTCGCCGCGCTCGGCTTCGACGTGGTCTTCCAGGAGCTGTTCGCCACCTGGGCCGACGGGGGCACCCTGGTCATGGCCGACGACGCGACGAGACGCGACCCGGGCCGCCTGCTCGATCTGCTGGCCGCCGAGCGCGTGGAGCGGCTGTTCCTGCCGTTCGTGGCGCTCCAGCAGCTCGCCGAGTACGCGTGCGCCGCCGACCGCCCGGCGGAGACGCTCCGCGAGGTCGTCACCGCGGGCGAGCAACTGCACGCCACGCCCGCGCTGCGGGAGTTCTTCCGGCGGCTGGCGCCCAACGCGGTGCTGGAGAACCAGTACGGTCCGTCCGAGACCCATGTGGTCACCGCGGAACGCCTGGGACACGACCCCGAGGCATGGCCCGACCTGCCGCCGATCGGCCGTCCCGTCGACGGGACCCGTGTCCTGCTGCTGGACGGGAACCAGCGGCTCGGCCCGATCGGCGCGGTGGGGGAGATCTGCGTCGGCGGTGACGCCCTCGCCGACGGCTATCTGGGCCATCCCTCCCTGACCGAGCGGAAGTTCATCGAGGACCCGGTCCGCCCGGGGGCCCGTCTCTACCGCACCGGCGATCTGGCCCGGTATCTGCCGGACGGGCGGATCCAGTGGCTGGGCCGTCTGGACGACCAGGTCAAGATCCGCGGACACCGGGTGGAGATCGGGGAGGTCGCCTCCGCGGTACGGGCCGTGCCCGGAGTGGCCGATGCGGCGGTGGTGGCGCGGGAGCCGGCCGCCTCGGGTTCGGGGCACAAGCGCCTGATCGCGTACTACCTCCCGGCGGTGGGACCGGTCGGGGGCCGGGCGGCCGGGGCGGCTCCGGGCCCGGACGAGCTGCGCCGCGCGCTGGCGCTCCGGCTGCCGGAGTACATGGTGCCCTCTGTCTGTGTGGCGCTGGAGGAGTTCCCGCGTACGGCGAGCGGCAAGCTGGACCGGGCCGCGCTGCCCCTGCCGGAGGAGGCGGACGCGAGCCCGGCGGACTCGTTCGTGGCGCCCGGGACCCCTACCGAGCGGCTTGTCGCCGCCGCCTGGCAGGACGTGCTGGGCCGGGGCCGGGTCGGAGTCCACGACGACTTCTTCGCACTCGGCGGATACTCCCTGTCGGCGGTCCGCCTGATTCTGAGACTCCGTCAGGATCTGGGAACGCGGATCCCGTTGGGGGCTCTCTCCACGGCACCGACCGTCGCCGGTCTCGCGGCGCTGGTCGACCGAGACCGCGACCGTGATCGCGACCGCAGCCGCGACCGCGACCGGACGGCCGGGTGGGATGCCGGGGACCGAGGCTTCGACCCGGCCGCGGAGGTCCGGCTGCCGGCCGACATCGTGGCGGCCGGCGAGACGATCCGGGTGGCGGAGGATCCCGCTCATGTGCTGCTGACGGGTGCCACCGGCTTCCTGGGCGCGTTCACCGTACGCGCCCTGCTGGACCGTACACGCGCCGTGGTGCACTGCCTGGTCCGCGGCGAGGACGAGGAACGGGCGTCGGCGCGGCTGCGCCGGGTCATGGAGGGCTACGGAATCCTCAATGAGGGCGACGAGGGTGACGAGCGGCGGGTGAGGATCGTCGTCGGTGATCTGGCGCGACCCCGGCTGGGCCTCTCCGAGCAGGACTTCGACGCGCTGGCGCACACCGTGGACGCGGTGTACCACGTGGGCGCGGCGGTGAACCTCGCCTCTCCCTACGGACGGCTCAAGGCCGCCACGGTGGACGGTACGGCCGAGATACTGCGCCTGGCGGCCCGGCACCGCAGTGTGCCGGTGCACCACGTGTCCACGGTCGGTGTGTACGCGAGCGGTGCGGGAGCGACAGGGCATGTTGGGGAGACGGGGTACGCGGGGGAGCGGATCGGCCCTGAGCGTCCCACCGGTCCGGCGGAGGCTCTGGAACACGGCTACACGCAGAGCAAGTGGGCGGCCGAGCAACTGATCGAGGCCGCGCGCGCCCGGTCCCTGCCCGCCACCGTCTACCGGCCGACGCGGATCGCGGGCCACAGCCGTACGGGCGCCTGCCAGAGCGGCGACTACATGTGGCTGATCGTCAAGGGCTGTATCCAGGCCCAGGCCGCGCCCGCCGGAGTGGACACCGCGTTCGACCTGGTGCCCGTGGACTACGCCGGTGACGCCCTCGTTGCCCTGTCCCTGCGGCCCTCGGCGGCGGGCCGCACCTTCCATCTGGCCGCCGGGCGGCTGCTGCGGCTGGACACCGTCCTGGGCTGGCTGCGCGCCAAGGGGTACGCGCTGCCCGCGGTCGATCCCCGGCAGTGGCTGGACCGGATCGGTGCGGACGCGGGCAACGCGGCGTTCCCGTTGCTGGGCACCCTGGCCGGGGAGATGACCGGGGGCGGCTCGGAGGGCGGCCTGCTCTTCGACCCCGGCGCCACCGACACCGCTCTGGCCGGCTCCGGGGTGCGCCGTCCGGAGATGGACGAGGAGCTGTTCGCCACCTACCTCGGCTACTTCACCCGTACGGGATGGCTCCTGGAGCCGGGGGAGCGCTGAGGACGGCTCCCCTCCCGCAGCAAGTGCCCCTCCGCAGCTGCCCAGCACAGCAAGTGCCCAGCACGGCAAGGACTTTGTGCCGGTACTCCTCCAGGACAGCCGTCCTGGAGGAGCGTCCGGTCAGCGCGGCGGTGCTTCGACGCCCGTCATGGCGAGGGCCGCCGGCGGCAGCCGGTCGCCGTGGATGGTGACGCGTGCGACGGCGGCGTTCAGCTCAGCGAGTTCGGCACGGCTGAAACGGACCTCCTCCGCGCCGATGTTCTCCAGGAAGTGGCACAGCCTGGTGGTGCTGGGTATCGGTACGATCCACGGCTTCTGGGCCAGCAGCCAGGCGAGGTCTATCTGCGCGGGCGTGGCTCCCTTCCGTACGGCCCACTCCTCCAGCAGCCGCACCAGCGGCATGTTGGCGGCCAGATTCTCGGTGCTGTTGCGGGGCATCGCGGTCCGGCGGTCCTCCGCCGTGAACCGGGTGTACGGACTCATCGTGCCGGTCGTGAAGCCCATACCGAGGGGCGCCCAGCACACAAAGCCGATGCCGAGTTCCTCGCAGAGCGGCAGGACGCTCTCCTCGGGGCCGCGCCACAGGGTGGAGTACTCGTTCTGGATCGCGGTGAGCGGAAGGACCGCGTGGGCCCGGCGGACGGTGCGCGGACCGGGTTCGGAGAGTCCCCAGTGCAGCACCTTGCCCTGGGCGATGAGGTCCTTGACCGTGTCCGCGACGTCCTCGATCGGAACGGTGGGGTCGACGCGGTGCTGGTAGAGCAGGTCGATGTGGTCGGTCCTGAGCCGCTTCAGCATGCCGTCGACGGCTTTGCGGATGCGGTCGGGGCGGCTGGTGAGGCCGAGCCGCGCCCCGGTGTCCGGGTCGATGTCCCAGCCGAACTTGGACGCGATCACCACCTTGTCGCGGACGGGCCGCAGCGCGTCGCCGACGATCCGCTCCGACTCGAACGGCCCGTACGCCTCCGCCGTGTCGAAGAACGTCACCCCCTGGTCGACGGCTGTCCGGATGAGGGCGACCATGTCCGCGCGGCTGGTGACCGGGCCGTACAGGTCGCCCGGCATGGTCTGGCAGCCCAGACCGATGCTGGACACCTTCAGGGAACCGAGCCGGCGGCGACCGGTCTGGGTGATGGCCGCGGTCACCTGGTGACGAGCGGGGGCGGCGCCCCTGGCGGCCGAGGCGGACGGCGCCGCCGGTGTACGTGTCAGGGCGGACGCCGGAGCGGCGGCCACCGCGGTGGCCGCCAGGCCGGCCGCGCCCGCCAGGAAGCGACGACGGCCGCTGGTGGCCGGTATTCCGTTCGGTGTGCTGTCCTGCTCGTGCATACGTGACATCCCTCGTGGTCGTCAGTGGTCGTCGGTGGTCGTCTATGGGGAGCACCCGTGGTCCGCACCGCCGTCGGTGCCCGGCGGTGCGGCGGGGAGTGTGCCGGAACGGTGTTGTCGTACGGCCGGGTCAGCCGTCCAGGCGCCGCGCGCTGAGCCAGCTGACCATCTCGGGGTCGCGGTGGTCGAAGAACAGCGTCGTCCCGGTGTCCAGGGTGGAGACGGCCGCCATCTGCTCGTCGGTGAGCGCGAAGTCGAAGATGTCGATGTTCTCCGCCATGCGCTCGGCGCGGACCGACTTCGGGATCGCGACGACATCGCGCTGGATGAGCCAGCGGAGCACGACCTGCGCCACGGACTTGCCGTGCTTCTCACCGATGCCGCTCAGGACCGGGTGGGTGAAGATGTCGTTCTTTCCCTCGGCGAAGCCGCCCCACGACTGGATCTGGACCCCGTGCTCGCGCATGAGTTCCTGGTCGGCGGTGCGCTGGAAGAACGGGTGGGTCTCGATCTGGTTGACCGCGGGGGTGATCTCGCTGTTGAGGACGAGGTCGAGGAGCCGGTCGGGGTAGAAGTTGGCGACGCCGATCGCCTTGACACGGCCCGCGCGGTGGAGGCTCTCCATGGCACGCCACTGGCCGTACACGTCGCCGTAGGGCTGGTGCATCAGATAGAGGTCGAGGTAGTCCAGGCCGAGCTTGGACAGCGATGTCTCGAAGGCGCGCGCGGTGTTCTCCTCGGCGGGCGCGTCCTGGACCCACAGCTTGGTGGTGACGAACAGCTCCTCGCGCGGGACGCCGCTGCTCTTGATGGCGCGGCCGACGGCCTCCTCGTTCTGGTACGCGGCGGCGGTGTCGAGCAGCCGGTAACCGGCGGTCAGGGCCTCGGTGACGGCCTGTTCGGTCTGCTCCGCCGGGATCTGGTAGACGCCGAAACCGAGGATCGGCATCTCGACGCCGTTGTTGAGGGTGAGGCTGCGCATGGGATTTTCCTTCTGTACGGGGTGGGACGGGAAAAGGGGGGAGAGAGCGGTAGCCGGTCAGTGGTCGAGCAGGCGCGGGCCCGCATTGGTGGCCGGAGTGTGCGGGGACGGAGTGTGATGGTCCGGAGTGTGTTGGGGGTGGGAGGGGACTCGGGTACGGAGCAGTGTGGTGGCCACCATGGCGGCCACCACGACCGCCGCCGCGATCAGCAGGCTGGTGTGCAGTCCGGGGACGAACCGGGTCCGGTCGGCGACCAGCGCGCCGAAGACCGCGACGGCGAGGGCTCCGCCGAGCTGGCGCGCCGCGTTCAGTACACCGCTCGCGACGCCTGCCCGCTCGGCGGGGACGTTTTCGAGAAGCAGCGTCGTCAGCGCGGTCACGGCCATCGCGCCACCGGCGCCGACGGGCACCATCAGCACCACCGACAGCCATACCGGGGCGCCGCCGGGCACCGCCACCATCGCCACCAGCCCCACGGCCATCAGGCACTGGCCGATGATCACCGGCACCCGGGCACCGAGCCTCGTCGCGAGGCGGGCGGCGAGCGGGCCCATGAAGGACGTGAGTACGGTCATCGGCAGGAACGCCACGCCGGTGGCGAGCGGGCTCAGCCCGTGCACCTGCTGGAAGTACAGCCCCAGCAGGAAGACCATCCCGTAGAAGCCGACGTTCAGGGCGAATCCGATGGCGGCGGCGAGCGACATCGTGCGGGAGCGCAGCAGCGGCAGCGGTGTCATCGGATGGCGGCCGCGGGCCTGGGCGACCAGATAGACGACGGCCGACGCGACCGCCACGAGAAAGGCGGCCAGGACCCGCGGGGCGCCGAACCCCTCGGCACCGGCCTCGATGGCGCCGTAGGTCAGGGCCCCCATCGCGGCCACGGCGGCCACCTGACCGGTCCAGTCGAAGGGCGCCACCTGCCGCGGGGAGGCGTGGGCGTGCCTGAGCAGCAGCAGGGCCACCGCGCCCACCGGCAGATTGACGAAGAAGATCATCCGCCAGTCGATCACGGTGAGCAGTCCACCGGCCACCGGACCGGCGGCCGCCCCGACCGAGCCGCTCACACTCCACAGGGCGATCGCCCTCGCGCGGGCCGCCGGGTCGGGAAAGGTCTCGCGCAGCAGGGCCAGGGAGGACGGGACGACCAGCGCGGCCCCCGCTCCCTGCACGAGCCGCGCCGCCACCAGAACGCCCGGATTCGGCGCGAGCCCGCACACCGCGGACGCCACGACGAACAGGGCCAGCCCAGCGCCGAACGCCTGGCGGGCCCCGACACGGTCGCTGAGGGCGCCGGCGGACAGCAGGAACGCGGCGAAGGCGAGGGCGTAACCGTCCACCACCCACTGCAACCCGGTCATCCCGCTGCCGAACCCGCGCCCGATCGACGGCAGGGCGACATTCACGATCATCGCGTCCACCATGATCGTGAAGAAGCCGATCAGTACGGCGGCCAGGGCCGGCCGGGCACGGGAGGTGTGCGACGGCGGGACGGCGGCGCCGGCCTGGACCGGTGACGTGGGGGACGGCGACGCGGGGGACGACGCGGTGGGGGACGACATGGAAACCAGCGTCGCGATTTTCGGGCGCCGGTGGCAGGCCGAGCCGTACAGGGGCCTGCGCTCAGGGGTAATGACAGGGCCCCCCACACGGGCGCTCCCCAGGTCAGTGTGGTGTGAGACTTGTCCGTATGGCATTCGAGCAGCGCACCGGCAGGGGCGAGGGCATGGAGCTGGGCCGGTTCCTGCGCGCGCGCCGTACGCAGACCAGCCCCGACCAGGTCGGCCTCACCGTGGGTGCCGGACTGCGCCGGACCCCCGGGCTGCGCCGCGAGGAACTGGCCACGCTCGCCGGCATCAGCATCGACTACTACGTCCGGATGGAGCGGGGCAAGGAGACCCGGCCCAGCCCCGCCGTGCTCGACTCCGTCGCCCGCGCCCTGCGCCTGGACGACGCGGAGCACCAGCATCTGCGCGAGCTGGCCACGAGAGCCGCGCGGTACGCCCCCGAGCCCGCGCCGCCGCCCAGCCGCACCGTACCGCCGCATCTGACACAGGTCCTGGAGGCGATGCGGCCGAACCCCGCCTACATCGTCGGCCGCAGCATGGACCTGCTGGCCTGGAATCCCGGCGGCCTCGCGATGTACGCGGGCCTCGAAGACTGGCCCGTCCCCCAGCGCAACCTCGCCCGCTACCTCTTCCTCCACCCGGCCGCGCGTTCTCTCTTTCCCGGCTGGGACGACCTTGTCCGCGGCTGTGTCGCCCGGCTGCGCGCCCAGGCCGGCACCGCCCCGGACGCCCCCGACCTCACCGGTGTCGTGGGTGAACTCCTGCTCAAGAGCCCGGACTTCGTCGAGCTGTGGGAGCGGTACGACGTGGTGGGACGGCGGAAGGTCCGCAAGACGTTCCGCCACCCCCAGGTCGGTGTGTTCACGCTCAGCGGCCAGAGCATGATGCTCGAAGGCACCTCCGGCCTGCGTCTCGGTGTCTACACCGCCGTACCGGGAACCCCTGACCACGATGCCATGGTCCTTCTGGACGCGACCGCGCCCGGGACCGGGTCGGAATCCGAGTCCGAGAGCGCCGGCGGACCGGCCCCGGAAGCGGCCGAACAGCGGCGGCACAGCTGACCGTTGAGGGCCGGCGCGCCCGCCTGCGCGGCCGTGCGGCAGCGCCGCGCGGTCAGGCGGAAGACGCGCCGCTGTTGTGGGACGAGGCGGGTCTGCGGGGTGTCGCCCGCGAGCCGAGCAGGTCGAGGAGCACCAGGGCGTCGTACGCGGCGGTGCCGGGCTCGGCGTAGTAGGTGATGAGCCGGTGGCCGGGAGTGCCCTCCAGATCCATGGACTGGTGGCCGAGGGTGAGATCACCGACCTGGGGGTGGTGGAAGGTCTCGCGTCCGTACGCGTGTCTTCCGGCGTTGTTGTTCCTCCAGAGGCGGCTGAACTCCGGGCTTTTCATGAGGAGTTCACCGGCGAGCCGGGTCAGGTCGGGGGCATCGGGGTCGGCGGCGGCCAGCGTGCGCAGCCGGGCGACACAGCCGCGGACCTGGGTGCCCCAGTCGTGGAACAGCCCGCGGGACGCCGGATGCAGGAAGGCGTACCGGGCGATGTTCCGCTGTCGGGTCGGCCACTCCTCGATCCCGGCGAGCAGGCTCAGACCGCTGGGGTTGGCCGCGAGAAGGTCGTGGGTGCGGCTGACCACATGTGCGGGGTTCGGCCGCAGGCTCTCCAGCAGCAGCTTCACACCCGGTCGTACGGAACGGCTGGGCACCGCCGGCTCGCCGGGCACCGTACGGGCGGCCTGTCGGGGGAGGCCGGGCAGCCGCTCGTGCCCGTCCTGCCCGGCGCCCCCGCCGGTGGGTTGCTCACGCGTCATACCTTCGAGTGTGCGGTCGGCCGGTGACCTGCCGGTAGCCGGGTGAGGGGCCCTGTCGTGCCCCGGAACGCGGTTCCCCGGCACACGGCGGTCTGGCACGGGACACATGTGCGGGAGACGGTTGCCGCTGAGAACGATGCCGCGAGAACGAGATCGCTGAGAACGAGATCGCACGATGAAAAAGGCTTTCGCACGTGAAGACGAAATACAAGACGGTCGTCCTGATTTCCGTTTCCTTACTGATCATGGCGACGCTCATCCATGTCAACCTGGACCATGTGCGGGACACACGGCCACGACGGTTCTCCTCGGTGAGCGAGGACAGCACGGCCGAGACCGAGAGACAAGGGAGCGTGCTCGGAGGGGCCGCAGCCCGAGGAGACCGCCGCGATGCTGCGTAAGCCGCTGTTCTGGAGCGTCGCGATCGTGTTTCCGCTTCCGCTCGTCCTCACCTACGACGCTGTTTCCACGGCGCCCGATGTTCTGAAGTTCTATATTTTCCTCGGCCTGGTCGCCTATGCCTGGTGGCTGCTGTCCATTCTGCTGAGTGTCAGGCCGTCCTGGCTGGACCGTTTCGTGGGACTTCCCGCCATATACGGCCTGCATGGGATGCTCGGTGCGCTGGCGATCGTGGCGGCCTATGTGCACGGTGACTTCGGGTACGCGTCGAACAGCCTGGCGCGGGACCTGGGAGATTGGGCGTTCTACGGGGCGCTCGGGGTGCTGTGCTACTCGGCGTTCTTCATGAGCGGGTGGCTGGTCGACAGATCGAGGCTGCTGCTGAGGACCAAGCAACTCCTGGAGGTTGTCTTCCGCCGGCGGCTCTCGGTGTGGATTCACCGTGTGAGTCTGGTGCTTGTGGCGATGATCTGGCTGCATACCCATCTGCTGGTGCGAGTCAACCAGTACTTCGGGTTCATGATGCTCTTCGATCTGTACACGGTGACGGTGCTGGGCATCTATGTCTGGAAGAAATGGATCGCCCCGGACACCTATCTGACGGGTACGGTCATATCCAATGACGCCCGTGGCGAGTCGACCCGCAGGGTGTCATTGCGCCTTGACACCCGCGCGGCGGCCCTGCGGCCCGGCGATTTCTTCTTCCTCCGCTTCGAGGGGTCCTCCGCCGTGAGCGGGGAATGGCATCCCTTTTCGGTCACGGACGACAACCGGGAGACGCTGACCTTCACGATCCGTCAGCACGGGGACTTCACCCGGCGCCTCGACAGGGTCGGCGCGGGCAGCTCCGTACGCCTGGAAGGGCCGTTCGGCCGCTTCGAATCGATCATTCAGAATCACGACCGTGAGGCCCCGCTCGTCTTCGTCGGAATGGGCGCGGGTGTAGCGCCGCTGCTCAGTCTGGCTGCGGCCCATCACACCACACGGAATATCCATCTGCTGTGGGCCGTGCGCAGCGCGGAGGATGCCTATTACCGGGACGTCCTGGAGGAATACGAGGCGGCGTCGGGCGGCCGTCTCAAGGTCACCACCAACGTCGGCCGGTTCCGCCGTGAGGATCTCGCCGGCGCGCTTTCCGCGGAGGCGGTCGCCAAGGGGGCCTTCTTCATTGTCGGTCCGAACCCCGCCGTGCTGGCGAACCAACGTCTGTTGTGGCGCATGGGAGTCTCCGCGCGGAGGATCCACCAAGAACGTCTCACCATGTAACAGATGCGGAGTTTCCCCAAAGTGACACATACGACACGTCGCACCTTTCTCGCACTGGTCACCGCCGCCGTGGCGGGAGCCGCGGTCACGGGCTGTTCGGCAGACGGGGGCGGTGACTCATTGAGCAGGTCGAAGCCCGTTGAGGTCATCCCTCCGGTCGACGGCAAACGTGCTCTGGTCGCCTATTTTTCGGTACCGGAAACCGATGACCCCAACAACATGAGCAGCGAAGAGGAGAACAGCGCGCACGTCGTTGACGGAAAGGTCCTCGGGAACGTCCAGTACGTCGCCCAGCTGATCGAGGAACGTACTGGAGCCGAGGTGTTCCGCATCGAGACGGCGAAGGACCTACCCCTTGAACACAAGACGCTGACGGATCTCGCGCTCGAACAGCAGGACGCGGGTGACAGGCCGGAACTCAAGGCGACGATCCAGAACCTCGAAGAATATGACACCGTTTTTATCGGCTATCCGATCTGGTGGTACGACCTGCCGATGCCGGTGTACACCTTCCTTGAGCAGCACGACTTCAGCGGAAAGAATATCGTTCTGTTCAGTGTCCATGGCGGCAGCCGCCTGTCGGGAACCGATGAGACCGTCGCGAAAGTTCTCGCCGATTCCACGGTGATCGGCAACGCCTTCACGATATCGCGCGACGACATGGACGACGCCGAGAAGGAGGTCGGCGGCTGGCTCGACGGCCTCGGTCTCTCCTGAAGAATCACTGAGGCAGGTTGACAAGACGTCCTCCGCGTCGGCCCGCGCCGCTCAAGTGCCATGGGCCGCACCGTTACGGCTTCCAGCCGCGGCGGTGCTGCCACCGCCGTTACGGGATCTCCAGCTCCCTTGCCTCGCGCCGCAGATCGCCGGCGTCCTCGGCGAGCAGCCAGCCCTCGGATATGAGCTGGTCCAGACGCCGTTCGAAGCGCTGGAGATAGTCGGCGGAGTCCCGGTACAGCTCCCGCAGCTTCGCCGCGTCGAACGGCTCGTCGCTGCCGATCGTCAGATGGCTCGAAGTGCCGTCCGGACGGGTCGGGTTGGGCCGGTAGGTGGAGTGAGGCACGTCCAGCTGGGCGGTGCGCACACCGCCCCGGGTATTGCCGTGCTCGTCCGTGGCGAAACGGCCGTCGGGCCCCACCTCCAGGCGGTCGGCCCGGGGTGGCACCGTACCGTTCGCCACCCACTCGACCAGATGGTGCAGGCCCATGCTGAACAGCTCGCAGTGCGGGAGGCTGTTCATCGGACCACCCGGTCCACCACCGTCCCCGCGAACGGCCCCTCGGGCGAGCGGAGCGCCGCGCCGACCTGGGCGAGGATCGCGCTCGTGGCCCGGTTGCGGCGTGCCAGCTCCGCGAAGAACGTCCTCGACAGCTCCCGGTTTCCGAGGTTCGCGTTGAGGTCGAAGTCCGCGCTGTCGGGCCCCTTGATGCGCAGGGACCCGTAGCGCCCCGGATCGGACGCCTTCACATGCAGGTCAAGTGTGGTCTTCTCCTCCTCGGCATAGCCGTACGGCCGAGGGAGGGGACATCGGTGGCGTACGGGGAGAACGGCGGGGTGTCACCGTCCGGCGAACGGCGCAGTACGGCGGGAACAACGTTTTCCATAGCGCTCCTTGACGGTTCGTCAGCGGGGGATGACCGGGAGGACCAGCCGGGAGGGGCGCAGTTCGTCGTGGTAGACGCGCTGCTGCGCCGGGACCGTCCTGTCCGTGGTGGCGTGGGTGATGCGCTCACCCGTGTTCGGGTTCAGGTCGTAGGTGGGGAACTCGCTGGAGGAGATGTCGAGCCGGACGCGGTGTCCGGCCTTGAAGACGGTGCTCGTCGACCAGAGGCTGATCTCGTAGCGGTACGGCGTCCCCGGGGTCCGGGGCTCCGTCACACCGTGGCCCGTACGGACGACGCCCTGGCAGACGGGGACGGCGGCGCCGTCGGGGAAGACGTCGATCAGCTTCGCCGTGAAGTCGGTGTTCTCCACGGACGACGACGCCCACAGCTCCAGTGTCACCGGACCCGTGACCTCGATCTCGGCCTCCAGCGGGGGAGTGGAGTAGACGAGCACATCGGGGCGGCCGGCCACCGCGTCGAGGTCGACGGGGTCGCCGTAGGTCGCGCCCGTACGGAGCGAGCCGGGCACGGGGTCGCTGGGGTCGTACACGTAACGGTCAGGTTCCTCATCGCCCGGCGCCCGGGTCGACAGGCTCCGGACACCGTCGGTGCGGAGGTAGTACGGGGTCCACCGGGTCCGGGCGAGCGGCCACTCCCGCTCCTCGCGCCAGACGTTGTCGCCCATCACGTACAGCCGGACGGGCGGCTCCTCCCGCTGGTAGTCCGGGAGTTCACCCTTGAGGTGGTGGGCGAAGAACCGCATGACGGGGGCGTCGGGGCCGAAGTCGACGAACATTCCGGCGTTCTGGTCGGCGTCGGGCCGGATCTGCGCGCAGTTGTGGTTCCAGGGGCCGACGACCAGGCGTTGTGTCTCGCGGGTGCGCTCGGTGGCGCCGTGGTGGGCCAGGGTGGTGTACACGTCCAGATTGCCCTTGGCGAAGAAGTCGTACCAGCCGGCCAGATGGAAGACCGGCAGATCGATGCTGTCGGCGTGGGCGGCTGCGCTGATCCGCCGCCAGTACGGGTCGTTGCCGTCGTCGTGGTCGCAGTGGTCGCGGAACCACGGGGCCAGGTCGCGGAGTTCGGCCGCGTCCCGCAGCGGGCGGCGGTCCAGCATGCCGCGGGTCTCCGCCATCTCCAGCCGGAGCAGCTCGGCCTGTTTCTCCGGGTCTCCGAGACCGCCCTCGTCCATGAGCCGGCCACCGGCGGCGAAGCCGGGCAGCGGCGACGGTATGCCCCGGCGGTCGGCCTCCTCCGTGGTCATGAGGCCGCTCCAGCTCAGTGTGAGACCGAGGTGCAGCACACCGGGCGCGTAGTACCAGGTGCTGTCGCTCCAGTCCCAGCCGCAGGTGAACGGCGCGAGCGCGGTCAGATGGGGCGGCCGGGCGATGGCGGCGGCCCACTGCGAGAAACCGCTGTAGGACATGCCCCACATACCGACCCTGCCGGTCGACCACGGCTGCGTGCCCGCCCACTCGACGGCGTCGTAGCCGTCCTCCACATCCGGTACCAGGGGGTAGAACTCGCCCTCGGAGCCGAAGCGGCCCCGGCAGCTCTGCACGATCACGGCATAGCCCTGCCGGGCGATGATCTTCGCGAACATCGCGGAGATACCGTCGCGCGGAGTGTACGGGTAGCGCTGGAGCAGCACCGGGAAGGGGCCGGGTCCGGCCGGCCGGAAGATGTCCGTACGGAGGCGAACGCCGTCGCGCATCGGGACCATCACGTCGTTCTCTACGACGAGTTCAGCGGTGTCGGTCACATCGGCCATGACTCTGCCCTCTCACATCAATCCGGTGGTGTGCGGTCGGTCGTCCGTGCGCGTGTGCGTGCGCGTGTGCGTGCGCGTGTGCGTGGGCGTGTGTGTGAGTGCGTGTGAGTGCGTGGTCAGCGCAGGGCGCTGCCGACGCTGATCCCGCCGTCCACGTCGAGGACCACCCCCGTCACATACCGGGCGGCCTCCGAGCACAGGTAGGCGGCGGCCTCGGCGATGTCCGTGGGGTCGCCGATGTGCCCCATGGGCACCCGGGCGGCGAGTTTGGCGCGGGCGGCGTCGTTCATCGAGGCCAGCATCGGCGTGGCGATGAGGCCGGGGGCGATGGCGTTCGACGTGATGCCGTGGCGGGCGCCCTCAAGGGCGATCGTACGGGCCATACCCACCACGCCGGCCTTCGCGGCGGCGTAGTTGACCTGGCCGAAGTTGCCGCGCCACGACATGGAGGAGAAGGAGAGGATACGGCCGTACCCCTGCTCCTTCATGTGCGGGAAGACCGCGCGGCAGCAGTGGAACATACCGCGGAGGCTCACATCGACGACGGCGTCCCACTCGTCGTCGGTCATCCGCTCCAGCCGGTTGTCCCGGATCACCCCGGCGTTGTTGACGAGGACGTCGGCGCGGCCGAAGGCGTCCACCGTGCCGGCGACCCACGCGTCGACCTGCCCCGCGTCGGCCACGTTCACGACGGAGGTACGGACGCCCCCGCCGCCGCACGCCTCGGCGGTCTCCCGTACCGCCGCCTCGTTGACATCGCACAACGCCAGCCGCGCGCCCTCCGAGGCGAACCGCAGGGCCATAGCGCGGCCCAGGCCCTGTCCGGCTCCGGTGACCGATACGACTCGGTCCGTATAACGCTGCACGGGGTTACCTCACGGCTCGCTGGTCGAAGAATCGGTCGAGTTCGGCGGCGATGTCCCGCTCGCGCCAGTGCGCGGCGAACATGTCCAGCTCCCGCGACAGGGCGTCCGGGACACCGGGGGCGGCGAGCAGCCGCTTCATCCGTGCCTGGCCGGGCGGCAGTCCGGTGAACGACCGCGCCACGGCCGTGACCGTCGCCTCGAACTCCCCTTCTTCGGCGACGGCTTGGACGAAGCCGCTGGGCACGAAGTGTTCGGCGGGCAGCAGTTCGCCGGTGAGCATCAGACGCCGGGCCAGGGGCTCGCCGACCTTGCGGGGCAGCCGTACGCTCGAACCGGCTCCGGGCAGCAGGCCGTTGCGGATGTGCCCGTCACCGATGACGGTGCCGGTCCGGGCCACGACCGCGTCGCAGGCGAGCGCCAACTCCAGCCCGCCCGCGACCACATGGCCGTGTACAGCGGCGATGACGGGCTTCGTCGCCGTCTCCAGCCGGGTGAAGCACGCGGAGACCCGGCCGAGGAACGCCAGCGGGTCCCCGCCCGCGCGGGCCAGCTCCCGCAGGTGGCGCAGATCGGCGCCGGCGCAGAAGCTGGGCCCGTTCCCGGAGATGACCACCGCCTCGGTGCCGGGGTCGCGCATCGCGTCCGCGACGGCGTTGTCCAGGGCCTGGATCAGCTCCGGGTTGATCGAGTTGCGGCTCTCGGGCCGGTTGAGCCGGATCCGGCGGACGGCGCCGGACTGCTCGGTGAGGACGGCTGTGGTCACGCGTGGGTCCCTGGGTCGGTCGGGGCGGTCGGGGCGGTCGGGTTGGTCAGGTTGGTGGGGTGGGCCGGGCCGTTCGGGTTGGCCTGGTCGGTCCGGCGCTGTTGGCGCAGGACGAATCGCTGGATCTTTCCGCTGGGTGTCTTCGGCAGCTGATCGGTGAAGTGCACCGTGCGGGGATAGGCATGGGCGGCGAAGCGCGTCTTCACCAACTGCTGCAATTCAGAAGTCAGTTGGTCGGACGCCTCGGCTCCTTCCTGGAGGACTACGTAGGCTTCCAGAACCTCGCCGCGGACCTCGTCGGGCGCGGCGACGACCGCGCACTCGACCACCGCGGGGTGGGTGACCAGGACGGACTCGACCTCGAAGGGGCCGATGCGGTAGCCGGCCATGATGATCACGTCGTCGTCCCGGGACGAGAAGTGGAAGTAGCCCTCCTCGTCCACCCGGCCGACATCACCCGTGTAGTACCAGCGGCCGTCGGGGCTGAACTTCTCCGCGCTCTTCACCGGGTCGCCCTCGTACCCCTTGAACCAGGCCAGCGGACTCGCCCCGAGATCGGCCGCGATCCGGCCGACGGTGCCCGTGGGGGCGATCTCGTCCCGGTCCTCGTACAGGACGCGCAGGCTCCAGCCGGGCATTGGATGCCCCATGGAACCGGGGCGCACCGGGCTTCGTAGCGAAGGGAGTTGGTGGTTGTTGACGAGCATGCCCGCCTCGGTCTGCCCGTAGTGGTCATGCACCTGGATGCCGAACGCCTCCTCGGCCCACGCGTTGATCTCGGGGGTCAGGGGCTCTCCGGCACTGGACGCGCGGCGCAGCGCCAGGCCGGCCGGCACCGGGACGCCGGAGGCGCGCAGCGACCGGTAAACGGTGGGCGCGGCGGTGAAGTTGGTGACCCCGAGCGTGTCCATCACCTGCCAGGTGAGCCCGGCGGAGAACCCGGAGTGCAGCAGAACACTGGGGACTCCGAGGCTCAGTGAGGCGATCACACCGAAGTAGAGCCCGTACGCCCAGCCCGGGTCGGCGGCGTTCCAGAAGACATCGTCCTCGCTCACACCGCAGCCGTACTCGGCGTAGAGCCGGAAGCCGGCGATCGCCGCGGTGGGTACGACGACCCCCTTGGGGCGGCCCGTCGTGCCAGACGTGAAGATGTGCACGAGCGGCGCGTCCCCGCCCAGCGCGACGGCGGGATGTCCCGGCGCGTGCGCGTCGAGCAGGTCGGCGAAGCGCAGGTCACCGGTGTGTCCCGTGCCTCCGCTGACGACGACGCGCCACGCCGCGTCGGCCGGGATGTCCGCGCCCGGTGCGAGCTTCGCCCGCTGCGGCGCGTCGCAGATGACGACCTTGGTGTCACTGGCCAGCAGCCGCAGGGCGATCGCCGGGGGAGCGAAGGCGGTGAACAGCGGCACCGTCACCGCGCCGAGCCGCCAGATCGCGAGCAGGGCGACGAGATAGTCGACGCTCTTGCCCATCAGGGTCGCCACCCGGTCGCCCGGCCCGACACCGAGGCCGGCCAGGGCGGCGGCGAACCGCTCGGAGTCCGTCTTCAGCCGCCCGTACGTCAGCACGGTGGCCGAGAGATCCGGCTCGACGACGGTGTACGCGACGGCGTCGGCCGGATGACCGTCGCAGAGCAGCCGGGCGACGGACGCGTGCGGATCGCTGTAGCGGGTGACCAGCTCGTGGACCCGGTCGAGCGGGTCGGCGGCTGATCCGGGATCCGGGCGGGGGCCGGAGAGGGCCATCGTTTGCCTCATAACGGAACGGCGAAGGCGACCTTCGATTACGGGTACGATTTCGCGTACGTTAGTACTGCGTGAAGTATTCATCAAGGGTGTGAACGGTGACGGCCCCGATGGATGTGATGTGTGGGCGCGGTGCGGTGCGGTGCGGTGCGGTGGGACGCGGGCGCCCATGCCGTCCGGCAAAGCGGCGCCGCCGAGTACGAGTGCGGTACGGGTACGCGTACGCCTGCGGACGCGTCAGCCCGTGGCGCCCTCGTTCCACGCCGTCTCCAGGAACTGCCGTGCCTGAGCGACGAGGAGACGGTCTTCCGGGGCGTTGCCACCGAACATCCTGTGACCTGCTCCGGAGCCCGGTTGCCAGCCGGCGGCGTGATGTGGGAGACCTGGGGGACACCAGTGATCAGGAGCGCGACGGCTCCGGCTGGCGAGGTATGAAGGGCTGGACGCCATGGGAGACAGCAGCACCTACACCGCGGGTGAAGGGGACGGGCCCGGCGCCGATGCCGGGTCCGACGCTGGGATCGACGCCGGTTCGGCCGTCGCGGCAGACCTGCCGGTCATCACGGGCGGCGTGCCCGGCTCGTTCGCCCGGGGGGTCCTCGCCGACCGCCATCCCGCGCTCATCCAGCAGGTACGGGACGCCTTCCCGTACGGCCGACGGCAGCATGAGGCCCTCGACAGCCTTCTGGATGAGATCACCCATGGTGTCATCGAGCCGCTCGGCCCCGAGGACCACGATCACGAGCGCTGGGCGGAGTGGGGGCGGGGACACTTCGGGCGGTCCTGGTACGACGTGCCCTTTCTGTGGGCGGAGAGCTACTTCTACCGCAGGCTCCTCGGCGCGGTCGGGTACTTCGGTACCGGGCCGTGGCGGGGAGTCGATCCCTTCGCGCCGTTCAAACGGGCCGAACTGCGGGGCGAGGCGGTGGAGGAGGAGCTGCGGGCCCTGGATGTGTTGGCGGACGCGCCGGCCGAGAAGCGGGCGGAAGCGCTGCTCCTCGGCTCGCTCTGGGGCAACCGCGCGGACCTAGGCTTCCGCGTCTCGGCGGATGAGCGGGTGGGGGAGCGGGCAGCGGAGTCGGTCGCCGCATCGGCCGTCGACTCCGCGCTGGTCGCCGACGGCAGTCCCCTGCTGTGGCGGCTGCTGCCGGCCGGAAGCCCCTCGACCGTCGCGGTGGTGGCGGACAACGCGGGACGCGAGCTGATCCCTGACCTGATCCTCATCGACCATCTCCTTGAACACCGGCGCGCCGAGCGGGTCGTGCTGCACGTCAAGCCGTATCCGTACTTCGTCTCCGACGCGATGATGTCGGACGTGGTCGACTGCCTCCGCCGCCTCACCGAGGCGCCCGGCGAGGCGGGCCGGATCGGCGGTCGACTGTGGAAGGCCATGGCGACGGGGAGCCTGGAGGTCCGGGCCCACCCGTTCTTCTGTGCCCCTCTGCCGTACGAGGAGATGCCCGAGGACCTCCGCGCCGAATTCGCGGGCGCCACGCTTACCGTCCTGAAGGGCGACCTCAACTACCGCCGCCTGGTGGGAGACCGGCTGTGGAGCGCCACGGACTCCTTCGCCGTCCGTACGGCGTACTTCCCGGGAGCCGTCGCGGCGCTGCGCACACTGAAGTCCGACGTTGTGGTCGGCCTGGCCCCGGCGGTCTTGGACACCCTTGAGCACTCCGGCACCGCGTGGCGCACGAGCGGCACGCACGCGCTGATCCAATCGCGGAGGGCGCCCGAACCGCGGTTCTAGACGAGCGAACACACCGCACCCTGCGGAACCGCCGACCTGACCTGTGCGTCGAAGGGCCATGACTGGGAGAATTGGACATGTCGTCGTCGCTGCCGCGCTGGGCGCTGCGGTACTCACGGGCTGTGCCACGGCCGAAGGGGCAGGCGGGACCGGCCGGGCGACACCGGACGCCCGGGCGATTCCCTTTGACCTCTATACGCATTGCGGAATCGACGAGGCACTGGTCGGTTCGACGTACTTCGAAGCGGTTACTCCGCTTTCCGACGGTTCTGGGAACCCGCCCGCTGGATGGGGCAACCCCACTCAGCGGGGCACGATGACGGTGACGTCCGAGAGTGCGGCCGTCTTCACGGATGACGCCGGGCACGAGGTCCACTTCCGTGCCCGGCCGGGTGCGAGCGCACCCAAGCGGGTCTGTGCGTAGGGTGAAAAATTGCCATCAGTGCGGATATTCCAGGTGTTTCGGCTTGTCGGTACTGACGGCGGATATGACAGAACGGTAAACGGTCTTCGCAAATAAACATCAAACACCCTCTAAATGCCTACTTTGCCGAGGATGTTGACAGTGTCCGGTTCCGCTTGAGAGGGTTCCGCTGATCAACATTGTTGCTTAATTTCTTAATCGGTGGCTCCTGGCATGGGGCGCGAGCATTGACCGAGGTGTGGAGATGTCTGGATCCCGTGGTGGCCGTCGTGAATTGATGGCCGGGCAGCTTGGCGTATGGCATGCGCAGCAACTGGATCCGGAAAATCCCATCTACAACATGGGTGAATACATAGAGATTCACGGAAAGGTCAACACCGCATTATTTGAAGCAGCCATCCGAAGGGTCTTCGAAGAGGTCGACTGTTTCGGTATACGCTTCGAGGCGGCCGCAGGGGAAATCCCGCAGCAGTATTTCGACCTGCGGAACGATTGGCCGGTTCATGTGATCGACATGAGCGGTGAGGGCGATCCCCGTTCCCGCGCGGAAAGCTGGATGCGGGCGGACATGCTGCGTCCCGTGGATCTCCGGAGCGGTGACCTGTTCACCCAGGCTCTCATCACGTTGGACGAAGACCGCTTCCTCTGGTACCAACGAATGCACCACATCGCCGCGGACGGACTCGCGGGATCCCTGATAGCCGCCCGAGTCGCCGCGGTCTACACGTCGCTCTTGGCCGGCGAAGCTCCCGCGGACTGTCTGATTCCCTCCAGTTCCGCACTGATGGACGCCGACGCCGATTATCGGACGTCCGCAGAATTCGTGCGGGACCGGGAGTACTGGACGGAACGTCTTTCCGGTCACCCTCAGGCGGTCAGCCTGAGCGGCCGGGAGCCCTCCGCCACGTGCCATGAGCTGACACGTCGTGCGCTCCATATTCCTCCCGACGCCGCCGCGGAACTCAGAAAGTCCGCACGTCGGCTGGGAACAAGTCTCTCCGGTCTGGCCATAGCCGCGAGCGCCGCCTATCTGCATCGGGCGACGGGGCAAGAGGACATCATTCTCGGTGTTCCTGTCATGGGGAGAGCGACCGCACTGCGGGATATCCCGGGAATGACGGCGAATATCGTTCCTCTGCGCCTCGCCGTGCAGCCGAAGGCCAACGTGCGGGACCTGGTGAAGCAGGTGTCCCGTGGCGTGAGAGATGCCTTGCGGCATCAGCGATACCGCTACGAGGACATTCTCAGGGATCTGAAGCTCGTCGGAGGCGGCGGACTTTATCCGCTGCTGGTCAATATCGTCTCCTTTGACTACGACCTGCGATTTGGAGACGCCCCCAGCAGTGCGCACGGACTCGGTGGCATAAACTTCAATGACCTGTCGATCTCCGTGTACGACAGGTCATCCGACGGAAGCATATCCGTGGTTGTCGATGCCAACCCGGATCTCTACAGCCCGGAAGCAGCGCATGAGCATGCTGCGAAATTCCTTGATGTGATGACCTGGATGGCGCGTTCCGCCGCGGCGGAACACATCCACCGGATCACATTGATGAGCCGCTCCGAACAACGTCTGGTTCTCCAGGAATGGAACGACACCGCCCGCGACGTGCCCGCGGCGACGCTGCCGGAGCTGTTCCGGGCCCAGGCCGCCCGTACCCCCGACGCGACGGCGGTGGTCTGCGCCGGCACCGAGGTGACGTACGCCGACCTCAACGTTCGTGCCAATCGCCTTGCCCGGCTGCTGATCGGGCGTGGAGTGGGTCCCGAGTCGCTGGTCGCGGTGATGATGCATCGCTCCGTCGATCTGGTGGTCGCTCTGCTCGCGGTGGTGAAGGCCGGTGGCGCGTATGTCCCCGTGGACCCGGACTATCCCGCCGAGCGGATCGCGTATGTCATTACCGACGCCCAACCCCTTCTGGTGCTCACCAGCGCGGATCTGGCCCCCCGTCTTGGCGGCAGCCACGCGCCGTACGTGGCCGTCGACGACCCCCGGACGGCCGCCGCGCTGGCGAGCCTCTCGCACACTGACCCCACCGACTCCGCCCTGCTGCCCGCCCATCCCGCCTATGTCATCTACACCTCCGGCTCGACCGGGCGGCCCAAGGGTGTGGCCGTACCGCACGCGGGTGTCGTCAACTGGCTGACCTGGTTGCAGGGCACCTACAACCTGACCGCCTCGGACCGGGTGTTGCAGAAGACGCCCTTCGGCTTCGACGTGTCGGTACGGGAGTTCTTCTGGCCGCTGCTCCAGGGCGCGACATTGGTGGTCGCCAAGCCTTCGGGCCACCGCGACCCCGCGTACCTCGCCGAGTTGATCCAACGCGAACGGGTCACGATCGCGCACTTCGTCCCGTCCCTGCTCCAGGTCTTCCTTCGCGAACCGGCCGCCACGGCCTGTACCGACCTGCGCGCTGTGTTCTGTAGCGGCGAGGCGCTCCCCAGCGATGTCGCCGGACAGTTCCGCAACGTTCTGGACGTTCCGCTGCACAATCTCTACGGTCCCACCGAGGCATCGGTCGAGGTCACCGCGTGGACATGTGACGGCGACACGAGCAGGAGCAGTGTCCCCATCGGTCGCCCGGTGTGGAACACCCAGGTCTATGTGCTGGACGCGGCGTTGTGTCCGGTGCCGCCCGGGGTGGCGGGGGAGTTGTACTTGGCGGGTGTGCAGTTGGCTCGTGGGTATCTCGATCGGCCGGGGTTGACGGCGCAGCGGTTTGTGGCCAGCCCGTTCGCCTTGGGTGAGCGGATGTACCGTACGGGTGACCTGGCGCGTTGGAGCGCGGACGGTCAGTTGGAGTATCTGGGGCGTACGGACGATCAAGTGAAGGTCCGGGGGTTCCGGATCGAGCTGGGTGAGGTCGAGGCCGTACTGACCGCGCATGCGTCGGTGGCTCAGTCGGTGGTGGTGGTACGTGAGGACCACCCGGGCGACAAGCGGTTGGTCGGCTATCTCGTTCCCGCGTCCGGTCGTGTGGGTGGTGTGGATACCGCTGTCCTGGGTGCGCACCTCGGCGCGATGCTGCCCGAGTACATGGTGCCGTCGGCGCTGGTGGTGCTGGACGTGCTGCCGTTGACGGTGAACGGCAAGCTGGATCGTAAGGCGTTGCCTGCTCCGGAGTATGAGGCGACCGGTGGTGGGCGGGGTCCGTCGTCGGTGCAGGAGGAGATCCTTTGCGCTGTGTTCGCGGAGGTGCTGGGGCTGCCCTCGGTCGGTGTGGAGGACAACTTCTTCGAGCTGGGCGGCCACTCACTGCTGGCGACCCGGCTCGTGAGCCGTATCCGGTCGGCTTTCGGGTCCGAGGTGCCGATCCGGGCGCTGTTCGAGGCGCCCACCCCGGCTGCCCTGGCGGACCGGTTGACGGTCTCCGGCGCGCGGCGGAAACCGCTCGTACGGGCGGAGCGGGCGGCGTCGGAGCCGGTGCCGCTGTCGTTCGCGCAGCAGCGGCTGTGGTTCCTGGGCGAGCTGGAAGGCCCGTCGGCCACCTACAACATGCCCCTCACCCTGCGACTGACCGGGGCGCTGGACATCGACGCGCTGACGGCCGCCCTGCGCGATGTGATCGGCCGGCACGAGGTTCTGCGCACCGTGTTCGCGACGGTGGACGGGCAGCCGCACCAGCGGATCCTGCCGGCGGCGGACATTCCGGTCCCCCTCGTGGTCGAACGGGCGGCTGATCTGGAGGCCGCGCTCACCGGGATCGCGGGTCACCACTTCGATCTCGCCAACGAACTCCCGCTGCGGGCAAGGCTGTTCACGACCGGTCCCGACAGCCATGTCCTGATGATCGTGGTGCATCACATCGCGGGCGACGGGTGGTCCCTGGCCCCGCTGACACGGGATCTGTCGGCCGCGTACACGGCCCGGTCGACCGGCCGAGCACTGGAGCGTTCGCCGTTGCCGGTGCAGTACGCCGACTACAGCCTCTGGCAGCGCGAGCTGCTGGGGGACGAGACCGACCCCGACAGCCTCCTGACCGGGCAACTGGCCTACTGGCGCCGGGCACTGGCCGGCCTGCCGGAGGAGCTGGCGCTGCCGTTCGACCGGTCGCGTCCCCCGGTCGTCTCCCATCGGGGTGGCAGTGTCGAGCTGACCATTGACGCGCGGCTGCACCAGGAGCTGGTGGAGCTGGCCCGGGTGCAGGGCGTGACGGTGTTCATGGTGGTACAGGCGGCCCTGGCCGTCCTGCTGCACCGGCTGGGGGCCGGAGACGACATTCCGGTCGGCACCCCGATCGCCGGCCGTACCGATGAGGCGCTGGACGATCTGGTGGGGCTGTTCGTCAACACCCTCGTCCTGCGCTCGGACCTGTCCGGCGATCCGACGTTCGAGCAACTGCTGGCCAGAACAAGGGAAGCGGACCTCGGCGCCTACACACACCAGGATGTGCCGTTCGAGCGGCTGGTGGAGGATCTGGCCCCGGCCCGGTCCATGGCCCGCCATCCGCTGTTCCAGGTCATGCTCACCCTCCAGAACACCGCCGAAGCGCATCTCGACCTCCCAGGGCTGAACATCGAGGTGCTGCCTGTCGCGGCCCTTCCCGCCAAGTTCGACCTGGACTTCCAGATCGCCGAACAGATCACCGACGACGGCACCCCGGCGGGCCTGACCGGACTGGTCACCTACGCCACCGACCTGTTCGATGCCGCGAGTGCCGAGGCGATCGCACGGCGCTTCCGTACGGTCCTGGAGGCCGTGACCACGGATCCGTCGGTGCCGATCGGCCGCGTCGATCTCCTCGACGCCGCGGAGCGGGAGCGGATCCTCTCCGGGTGGAACGACACCACCCACGAGGCTCCGCCGGCCACACTGGCCGAGCTGTTCGAAGCCCAGGTCACCCGCACCCCCGACGCGACCGCCGTGGTCTTCGACGGCACCGAGGTGACCTACGCGGAGTTGAACGCCCGGGCCAACCGGCTGGCCCGCCACCTCGTCGGCGGAGGAGCCAGGCCGGAAGAGCGTGTGGCGGTGCTGATGGACCGCTCCACCGACCTCGTCGTCGCCCTCCTGGCCGTGGTCAAGACCGGAGCCGCGTACGTCCCGATCGACCCGGATTACCCCGCCGACCGCATCACCTACACGCTCAACGACGCCCGGACCACCCTGCTGGTGACACACCGGGCCATGACACACCGGGCCATGACGGACCCGGTGGATGACGGTGTGACACGCGTGGTGACGGATGCCCCGGACACCGCGGCGGCCCTGTCCACCATGGCCGGGGATAACCTCACGGACCACGAGCGGGGAGCGGCACTCCTGCCCGCCCACCCCGCCTACGTGATCTACACCTCCGGCTCCACGGGACGCCCCAAGGGCGTAGTGGTGAGCCATGCCGCAGTGTCGTACTACCTCACCTGGGCACGCGGCGCGTATCCCGGGCTGAGCGGCCGGACCGTACTGCACTCGTCGGCGGCGTTCGACCTGACCGTCACCCCGCTGTACGGCACGCTGATCTCGGGCGGTGCCCTGCACATCGCGGATATCTCGCATGGACTCCCCGCCGAACTGGAGCCCACCTTCCTAAAGGTGACGCCTAGTCACCTGGGACTGCTGTCCGAAGGGCCCGCCGGAACCTCCTTCGGACAGGGAGACCTCGTCGTCGGCGGCGAGAGCCTCGCGGGCGAGCAGCTCACACGGTGGCGGTCCGCACACCACGACGTTCTGATCACGAATGAGTACGGTCCGACCGAGGCGGCCGTCGGGTGTGTCACCTTCGTGGTCCGCCCCGAGGACCCGGACACGCCGGGTGGTGTGCCCATCGGACGCCCGGTGCGGAACACCCAGGTCTATGTGCTGGACGCGGCGTTGCGCCCGGTGCCGCCCGGGGTGGCGGGTGAGCTGTACTTGGCGGGTGTGCAGTTGGCTCGGGGGTATTTCGATCGGCCGGGGTTGACGGCGCAGCGGTTTGTGGCCAGTCCGTTCGCCTCGGGTGAGCGGATGTACCGTACCGGCGACCTGGCGCGGTGGAGCGCCGACGGTCAGCTCGCATACCTGGGGCGTACGGATGACCAGGTGAAGGTCCGTGGGTTCCGGATCGAGCTGGGTGAGATCGAGGCCGCACTGACCGGGCTCCCGTACGTGGCCCAGTCGGCGGTGGTGGTACGTGAGGACCATCCGGGCGACAAGCGGCTGGTCGGCTACCTCGTCGCGGCGAGCGGCCCGGAGAGTGTGGACATCGCCGTAGTGCGAAGACGGTTGCAGGGCGTGCTGCCGGAGTACATGGTGCCGTCCGCGCTGGTGGTGCTGGACGCGCTGCCGTTGACGGTGAACGGCAAGCTGGACCGTGGTGCCCTGCCCGCTCCGGAATACCGGACGGCCGGTGGCGGTCGGGGGCCCGCCACGGTGCAGGAGGAGATCCTTTGCACCGTGTTCGCCGAGGTGCTCAGTGTGCCGACGGTCGGTGTGGAGGACAACTTTTTCGAGCTGGGCGGCCACTCGCTGCTGGCGACCCGGTTGGTGAGCCGTATCCGGTCGGTTCTTGGAGCGGAGGTGCCGATCCGGGCGCTGTTCGAGGCGCCCACTCCGGCTGCTCTGGCGGGCCGGTTGACGGCCTCCGGCGCGCGGCGGCAACCGCTGGTACGGGCGGAGCGGACGGAGTCGGAGTCGGAGCCGGTGCCGTTGTCGTTCGCGCAGCGGCGGCTATGGTTCTTGGGGGAGTTGGAGGGGCCGTCTGCGACTTACAACATTCCTGTGGCGCTGCGGTTGCGTGGTGATCTGGATGTTGAGGCGTTGCGGTTGGCGTTGGGTGATGTGGTGGGGCGGCATGAGGTGCTGCGGACGGTGTTCCCGGTGGATGGGGGCAGGCCGCGTCAGCAGATCCTTCCGTCCTCTCCGTCCTTCTCTTTTGATCTGCCGGTGGTGGAGGTGGGGCAGGAGGGTCTGGCTGGGGTGGTTGCCGGGCTTGCGGGGGAGGCGTTTGATCTGGCGGTTGAGGTGCCGTTGCGGGCGTGGTTGGTGCGGGTTATGGGGTCGGGTGAGTGTGTGCTGGTGATGGTGGTGCACCACATCGCCGGTGATGGGTGGTCGATGGGGCCGTTGGCGCGGGATGTGTCGGTGGCGTATACGGCCCGTGCTGCGGGGCGGGTTCCCGGGTGGGTGCCGTTGGGGGTGCAGTACGCGGATTACACGGTGTGGCAGCGCGAGCTGCTGGGTGAGGAGAGTGACCCGGGCAGTCTGCTGAATGAGCAGTTGGGTTACTGGCGGAAGGCATTGGAGGGGGTTCCGGAGGAGCTGGTGCTGCCGTTCGACCGGTTGCGGCCGGCGGTGGCTTCGCATCGGGGTGGTCGGGTCGAGATCCGTGTGCCGGCTGTGGTGCATGCGCGGGTGGCGGAGTTGGCCCGGGCGCGGGGTGTGACGGTGTTCATGGTGGTTCAGGCGGCTTTGGCGGTGTTGCTGTCGCGGGTGGGTGCGGGCAGTGATATTCCGGTGGGTACGCCGGTGGCCGGTCGTACGGATGAGGCGTTGGACGATCTGGTCGGGTTCTTCGTCAATACCCTGGTGATGCGTACGGATCTGTCGGGTGACCCGTCGTTTGTTGGTCTGTTGGAGCGGGTCCGTGACAATGGTCTGGGGGCGTTCGCGCATCAGGATGTGCCGTTCGAGCGGCTGGTGGAGGATCTGGCTCCGGCCCGGTCGATGGCGCGCCATCCGCTCTTCCAGGTCATGCTTGCCTTGCAGAACAACGCCCAGGCCGTACTGAACCTGCCGGGTATCGACGCCACACTGTTGCCCGCTGGCGAGCCGGTGGCCAAGTTCGACCTGTCCTTCAATCTGAGCGAGACCTTCCACACCGAGACCGAGACCGAGACCGACACCGGCATCGGTACGGGCAATCGTCCGGCCGGCCTGCTCGGCGGTGTCGATTACGCCCTTGACCTGTTCGACCGCGAAACGGTGGAGGCACTGGCCGAGCGTTTCGTCCGCGTCCTGGACACCGTCACCGTCGACCCGCACCAGCACATCAGCGCCATCGAGGTACTGGACCCGGCGGAGCGGCACCGTGTCCTGGTCGAGTGGAATGACACTGCCCGGGATGTGCCGGCTGTGACGCTGCCGGAGCTGTTCGAGGCGCAGGCCGTTCGTACCCCTGACGCGACCGCTGTTGTTTTCGAGGACGTGGAGGTGACGTACGCCAACCTCAACGTTCGTGCCAATCGCCTTGCCCGGCTGCTGATCGATCGTGGAGTGGGTCCCGAGTCGTTGGTCGCGGTGATGATGCACCGCTCCGTCGATCTCGTCGTCGCTCTTCTCGCGGTGGTAAAGGCCGGTGGCGCGTATGTCCCCGTGGACCCGGACTATCCCGCCGAGCGGATCGCGTATGTCCTTACCGACGCCCAACCCCTTCTGGTGCTCACCAGCGCGGATCTGGGCTCCCGTCTTGGCGGCAGCCATCCGCCGTACGTGGCCGTGGACGAACCCCGGACGGCCGCCGCGCTGGAGAGCCTCCCGGACACTGACCCCGCCGACGCAGAGCGCCGTACCGCCCTGCTGCCCGCGCATCCCGCCTATGTCATCTACACCTCTGGCTCGACGGGGCGGCCCAAGGGTGTGGCCGTGACGCATCAGGGATTGCCGAGTTTGGCCGTTGTGCAGGCGGCGGAGTTCGGGATCGGGGTGGGGAGCCGGGTGTTGCAGTTCGCTTCCGCGAGCTTTGACGCGGCGGTGTGGGAGGTGGTGATGGCTCTGTGCAACGGGGCGTGCCTCGTGACGGCCGCATCGCACGACGTGCTGCCGGGCCGGGCGCTCGTCGGCCTCGTAGCGGAACGGTCGGTCACCCACGCGCTCGTACCTCCCGCCGCGCTGGCTCTCCTGGAGCCGGACAGTCTGCCGTCGATCACGACCCTCATCACCGGCGGCGAGGCCCTCAGCCAGGGCTTGGCTGCGCGTTGGGCCGAGGGGCGGCGTCTCGTCAACGCGTACGGTCCGACGGAGTCCACCGTCTGCGCCACCGCTACCGGTCCTCTGTGCGCCGACGAACACAACACCCCGCACATCGGCACACCCGTACCGAACACGCGGGTGTATGTGCTGGATGCGGCGTTGCGTCCGGTGCCGGTGGGTGTCGCGGGGGAGTTGTACATCGCCGGTGCGGGCCTGGCCCGTGGCTATCTGGGCCGGCCTGGCTTGACCGCGCAGCGGTTCGTGGCGAACCCCTTCACCCCGGGCGAGCGGATGTACCGTACCGGCGACCTGGCCCGGTGGCAGGCCGACGGTCGGCTCGCATACCTGGGGCGTACGGATGACCAGGTGAAGGTCCGGGGTTTCCGGATCGAGCTGGGTGAGGTCGAGGCCGCGCTGACCGCGCATGCGTCGGTGGCGCAGTCGGTGGTGGTGGTGCGCGAGGACCGTCCCGGGGACAAGCGGCTGGTCGGCTACTTCGTCCTGACCGCTGGTCACCCTGGTGGTGTGGATACGGCTGTCCTGCGCGCGCACCTCGGCGCGATGCTGCCGGAGTACATGGTGCCGTCCGTACTGGTGGTGTTGGACGCACTGCCGTTGACGGTGAACGGCAAGCTGGACCGAAAGGCACTGCCTGCTCCGGAGTATGAGGCGACGGGTGGTGGGCGGGGGCCGTCGACGGTGCAGGAGGAGATCCTGTGCGCCGTGTTCGCGGAGGTCCTGGGGCTGCCCGCGGTCGGTGTGGAGGACAACTTCTTTGAGCTGGGCGGCCATTCACTGCTCGCGGTACGGGTGGTGGAGCTGCTGCGCGCCCGGGGGATATCGGTGGATGTGCGGTCGTTGTTCGCGGCGCCGACGGCTGCCGGACTGGCCGCGTCGGACGGCCGGGCCGAGGTGGCGGTGCCGGAGAACCGCATCCCGGACAACGCCCTGGCTATCTCTCCCGACATGCTTCCCCTGGTGGATCTGACCCGCGAGGAGATCGACCGGCTGGTGGCCCGGGTGCCCGGCGGAGCGGGCAATGTGGCGGATGTGTATCCGCTGGCTCCGTTGCAGGAGGGGATCCTCTTCCACCACCTGATGGGTCACTCGGGTGACGGGACCGATGTGTACGTGCTGCCGGTGCTGCTGGGGTTCGACTCCCGGCAGCGGCTCGACGGGTTCGTGGCGGCCCTTCAGAAGGTCGCCGGCCGGCATGACATCCTGCGGACCGCCGTCCTGTGGGAAGGACTTCCCGAACCGGTCCAGGTCGTCCTGCGCCGTGCCGTGATCCCGGTGGAGAGCGTCGCCCTGCCTGAGGGGCCCGACGACGAGGCGATCGGCCGGATGCTGGCCGCGTGCCCCGGAACGATGGACATCCGCCGGGGGCCGCTGCTCCGCGTGTACACGGCGGCCGAGCCGGTGAACGGCCAGTGGCTCGCGCTCGTCCAGGCCCATCACCTGATCGCGGACCACACCACCCTGGATGTGCTGCTGGCGGAGGTGCGCACGTTCACCGAGGGCCGCGAGGGCACTCTGCCCGCGCCGCTGCCGTTCCGTGACTTCGTTGCCCAGGCCCGTCTGCGGGTCGCGCCGGAGGAACACCACACGTACTTCTCCACCCTGCTGGGGGACGTGACCGAGCCGACCGCGCCGTTCGGCCTGCTCGACGTCCGCGGCGACGGCACCGGTGTGGCGGAGGCCCGTCGTGTGATGGATACGGAACTCGCGCGGCGGCTGCGGGACCAGTCACGTCGGCTGGGCGTGAGCCCGGCCACGGTCCTGCACGTGGTGTGGGCGCGGGTTCTGGTCGCCACCGCGGGCCGGGACGATGTCGTCTTCGGTACGGTCCTGTTCGGCCGCATGGCGGCGGGAAGCGGCGCGGACCGCGTTCTGGGTCTGTTCATCAACTCCCTTCCGGTACGGGTACGGACGCAGGGCGCGCGGGTGCTGGACACCGTCCGGTCGGTGCAGAACCAGCTGGCGGACCTGCTCGCCCATGAACACGCCCCCTTGAAGCTGGCCCGGCAGGCCAGCGGCATCAAGGCGGACACCCCGCTGTTCACCTCCCTGTTCAACTACCGGCACTCCAGGAACGCCGCGCCGGGGGCGGACAACCGCCTGGACGGCGTCGCGATGCTGTACTCCCAGGAGCGGTCGAACTATCCGATCGGGCTGAACGTCGACGACACCGGTGACGGCTTCATCCTCACCGTGCAGGCCGCCGCACCGATCTCGGGCGCGTCACTGTGCGCCATGGTCCACACCGCCGCCGAAGGTGTCGTCACCGCCCTGGAATCGGCACCGGACCAGCGGATCAGCACGGTCGACGTCCTCGATCCCGCCGAACGGCACCGTGTCCTGGCCGAGTGGAACGACACGGCCCGCGTTGTGCCGGCTGTGACGCTGCCGGAGTTGTTCCAGGCACAGGCCGCTCGTACCCCTGACGCGACCGCTGTTGTTTTCGAGGACGTGGAGGTGGGCTATGCGGAACTCAACGCTCGCGCCAATCGCCTTGCCCGGCTGCTGATCGATCGTGGAGTGGGTCCCGAGTCGCTGGTCGCGGTGATGATGCACCGCTCCGTCGATCTCGTCGTCGCCCTCCTCGCGGTGACCAAGGCCGGTGGCGCCTACCTGCCCATGGACCCGGACTACCCGCCCGAGCGGATCGCCTACGTCCTCGCTGATGCCCGGCCTCTACTGGCGCTCACCAGCGCGGACCTGGCGGCTTCCGGCCTCGGCAGTGGAGAACTGCCGTACGTGGCCGTCGACGACCCCCGTATCGCCACGGTGCTTGAGGGCCTCCCGGACACCGATCCCACCGACGGCGAGCGCCGAAGCGCTCTGCTGCCCGCGCATCCCGCCTATGTCATCTACACCTCTGGCTCGACGGGGCGGCCCAAGGGTGTGGCGGTGACGCATGAGGGATTGCCGAGTTTGGCCGTTGTGCAGGCGGCGGAGTTCGGGATTGGGGTGGGGAGCCGGGTGTTGCAGTTCGCTTCCGCGAGCTTTGATGCGGCGCTGTGGGAGGTGGTGATGGCTCTGTGCAACGGGGCGTGCCTCGTGATGGCCGCATCGGACGATCTGCTGCCGGGCCAGGCGCTTGTCGGTCTGGTCGCGGAGCGGTCGGTCACCCATGCCACCCTGCCCCCTGCCGCGCTGGCTCTCCTGGAGCCGGACAGTCTGCCGTCGATCACGACCCTCATCACCGCCGGAGAAGCCCTGAGCCAGGGCTTGGCTGCGCGTTGGGCCGAGGGGCGGCGTCTCGTCAACGCGTACGGTCCGACGGAGTCCACCGTCTGCGCCACGACCACCGGTTCTCTGGCAGCCGATGAGCACAACACCCCGCACATCGGCACGCCCATCGCCAACACGCGGGTGTATGTGCTGGATGCGGCGTTGCGTCCGGTGCCGGTGGGTGTCGCGGGCGAGTTGTACATCGCCGGTGCGAGCCTGGCCCGTGGCTATCTGGGCCGGCCTGGGCTGACCGCGCAGCGGTTCGTGGCGAACCCCTTCACCCGGGGCGAGCGGATGTACCGTACCGGCGACCTGGCGAAATGGAGACCGGACGGTGTTCTGGACTTCCTGGGGCGTACGGATGACCAGGTCAAGGTCCGGGGTTTCCGTATCGAGCTGGGTGAGATCGAGACCGTACTGACCGCGCATGCGTCGGTGGCGCAGTCGGTGGTGGTGGTACGTGAGGACCATCCGGGGGACAAGCGGCTGGTCGGCTATCTCGTTCCGACCGCCGGTCATGTGGGTGGTGTGGATATGGCTGTCCTGCGTGCGCACCTGGGCGCGATGTTGCCGGAGTACATGGTGCCGTCCGCGCTGGTGGTGCTGGATGTGCTGCCGTTGACGGTGAACGGCAAGCTGGACCGCCGGGCTCTGCCTGCTCCGGAGTATGAGTCGACGGGTGGTGGGCGGGGGCCGTCGACGGTGCAGGAGGAGATTCTGTGCGCCGTGTTCGCGGAGGTGCTGGGGCTGCCCTCGGTCGGTGTGGAGGACAACTTCTTCGAGCTGGGCGGCCATTCACTGCTCGCGGTGCAGCTGACCAACAGGATCCGGACGACTCTGGGGGTGGAGGTCGCGATGCGGGCGCTGTTCGAGGCGCCGACCGTGGCCGGACTCGCGCGGCGGCTGACTGATTCGGGGGCGGTACGTCCCGCGCTGGTGGCGATGGCACGGCCCGATTCGGTGCCGCTGTCGTTCGCGCAGCAGCGGTTGTGGTTCTTGGGCGAGTTGGAGGGGCCGTCTGCTACTTACAACATTCCTGTGGCGCTGCGGTTGCGTGGTGATCTGGATGTTGAGGCGTTGCGGTTGGCGTTGGGTGATGTGGTGGGGCGGCACGAGGTGCTGCGGACGGTCTTCGCTGCCGATGAGGGCAGGCCGCGTCAGCGGGTCCTTGCTCCGTCCTTCTCTTTTGATCTGCCGGTGGTGGAGGTGGGGCAGGAGGGTCTGGCCGGTGTGGTTGCTGGGCTTGCGGGGGAGGTGTTTGATCTGGCGGTTGAGGTGCCGTTGCGGGTGTGGTTGGTGCGGGTTGTGGGTGCGGGTGAGTGTGTGTTGGTGATGGTGGTGCACCACATCGCCGGTGATGGGTGGTCGATGGGGCCGTTGGCGCGGGATGTGTCTGTGGCGTACGCGGCCCGTGCTGCGGGGCGGGTTCCCGGGTGGGTGCCGTTGGGGGTGCAGTATGCGGATTACACGGTGTGGCAGCGCGAGCTGCTGGGTGAGGAGAGTGACCCGGGCAGTCTGCTGAATGAGCAGTTGGGGTATTGGCGGAAGGCGTTGGAGGGGGTTCCGGAGGAGTTGGTGCTGCCGTTTGACCGGTTGCGGCCGGCGGTGGCTTCGCATCGGGGTGGTCGGGTTGAGATCCGTGTGCCGGCGGCCGTGCATGCGCGGGTGGCGGAGTTGGCCCGGGCGCGGGGTGTGACGGTGTTCATGGTGCTTCAGGCGGCTTTGGCGGTGCTGTTGTCGCGGGTGGGTGCGGGCAGCGACATTCCGGTGGGTACGCCGGTGGCCGGTCGTACGGATGAGGCGTTGGACGATCTGGTTGGGTTCTTCGTCAACACTTTGGTGATGCGTACGGATCTGTCGGGTGATCCGACCTTCGTCGGTCTGTTGGAGCGGGTCCGTGACAATGGTCTGGGGGTGTTCGCGCATCAGGATGTGCCGTTCGAGCGGCTGGTGGAGGATCTGGCGCCGGCCCGGTCGATGGCGCGCCATCCGCTCTTCCAGGTCATGCTTGCCTTGCAGAACAACGCCCAGGCCGTACTGGACCTGCCCGGCATTCACACCGAACCCGTGTCCACCGGTGAACCGGCGGCGAAATTCGACCTGTTCTTCGCTTTGAGCGAGACCTTCCACACCGACACCGACACCGACACCGACACCGACACCGACACCGACACCGACACCACCACCGGTACGGGTAACCGTCCGGCCGGTCTGCTCGGCGGTGTAGATTACGCCCTTGACCTGTTCGACCGCGAAACGGTGGAGACGCTGGCCGAACGCTTCGTCCGCGTCCTGGATTCGGTGACCAGGGAGCCGCACCAGCGGGTCAGCGGTGTGGAGGTGTTGTCGGCGGCGGAGCGGCACCGGGTGGTGACGGAGTGGAACGACACCGCCCAGGAGGTGCCCGGGGCGTCGCTGCCGGAGCTGTTCGAGGACCGGGCCGCGCGGCAGCCGGACGCGGTCGCGGTGGTCTTCGGTGGCGTTGAGGTCACGTACGCACAGCTCGACGCGCGTGCGAACCGGCTCGCCCGGTTGCTGATCCGTCGCGGTATCGGTCCCGAGCGTATCGTCGGGCTGGCCGTACCCCGTTCGGTGGACCTGATCGTCGCTCTGCTGGCCGTCCTCAAGGCGGGCGCCGGCTATCTGCCGATCGATCCGGAGTACCCGGCCGAGCGGATCGCCTTCATGCTGGCCGATGCCGTCCCCGCGCTGACGCTGACCACCGCGGAGGCCGCCGGACGCGTGGCCGCCGGGCCCGTACTGCTGCTGGACGACCCGCGCGTTGTCGCCGAACTAGGCGCACTGCCGGCCGGCGCTCCCGGCGACGAGGAGCGGACCGGTCCGCTGCTGCCGCAGCACCCCGCGTATCTGATCTACACCTCCGGTTCGACCGGGCGTCCCAAGGGTGTGGTGATGTCAGGTGGCGCGCTGGTCAATCTGATGTCCTGGCACGCTTCCGCCATCCCCGCCGAGGCCGGTTCGCGGGTCGCCCAGTTCACCGCGATCAGCTTCGATGTCTCGGCCCAGGAGATCCTTTCCACTCTCCTGGACGGCAAGACTCTTGTGATTCCGGACGAGGAGACCCGGCGTGACCCGGAAGCGTTCGTGACATGGCTGCGGGAGCAGGAGGCCACCGAGCTGTACGCCCCCCAGATGATGGTGGACGCGCTCGGTGAGGCCCTGGCGGAGCGGGGCACGGAGCTGCCTCGGCTGCGCCATGTCTCGCAGGCCGGTGAGGCCCTTGTGCTGAGTGACCGGGTCCGTGATCTGTGCGGGACGGCCGGGACGGTGCTGCACAACCACTACGGTCCGTCCGAGACCCATGTGGTCACCGCCCATACCCTGCCCGCGGACCGGTCGGCATGGCCCGTGGGTACGGCGCCGATCGGCCGCCCGGTGTGGAACACCCGGGTCCATGTCCTGGACACGGCTCTGCGGCCGGTGCCGGTGGGTGTCGCGGGGGAGCTGTATGTCTCCGGCGCCCAGCTGGCCCGCGGCTATCACGCCCGGCCCGGCTTGACCGCACAGCGGTTCGTCGCGAATCCCTTCACTCCGGGCGAGCGGATGTACCGTACCGGCGACCTCGTCCGGTGGAACGCCGAGGGTCAGCTCGTCTATCTGGGGCGTACGGATGACCAGGTGAAGGTCCGTGGGTTCCGGATCGAGCTGGGTGAGGTCGAGGCCGCGCTGAGCGCACATCCGTCCGTGGCCCGGGCAGCGGTGACGGTGCGTGAGGACCGACCCGGTGACAAGCGCCTGGTCGGCTATCTCGTCCCCCACGGTGTTACGGCCGACGCCGGTACCACCAGCGGTGACAGCGACACCGCGGGGTGTGATCCGGCTGCCCTGCGCGCCCATCTCGGCGCGATGCTGCCGGAGTACATGGTGCCGTCCGCGCTGGTGGTGCTGGACGCGCTGCCGCTGACGGCGAACGGGAAGCTGGACCGACGGGGACTCCTGGCGCCGGAATACAGCTGGTCCGTGCCGAGCCGGGAGCCTTCCTCGATCCAGGAGGAAGTCCTGTGCGGAATTTTCGCCGAAGAGCTGAATGTGCCGCACATCGGCGTTGACGACAACTTCTTCGAACGTGGCGGGCATTCACTTCTGGCGGTCAAGCTGGTGAGCCGGATTCGTTCGGCCATGGGTGTCGATGTCTCCCTCCATATGCTGATGGAAGCGCCCAGCGTCGCCGGACTCGCGCATCGGCTCAGCCTTCCCGCGATGAAGGAATCACTCCGTACACTTCTTCCCATCAGAACGCACGGGAGCCTGCCGCCTCTCTTCTGTGTCCATCCGAGATCCGGGCTGAGCTGGTGCTTCGCGCCGCTGGCCGGATTCGTCACTCCCGGTATTCCCCTGTACGGCCTTCAGGCGCGGGATGTCGACGCCGCGGGGGAGCTGCCGGGATCCATCCGGGAGATGGCGGAGGAGTACGTCAAGGAGCTGCGCGCCGTGCAGCCCGCCGGTCCCTACCGTCTGCTGGGGTGGTCGATGGGAGGCCGCGTGGCTCAGGAGATGGCGGTACAGCTCCAAGAGGACGGCGAGCACGTGGCACTCATCATCATGGGAGGCTACGCACCCGCCCCGATCGGCGCACTTGCCTCGGACGAGCTCGGCCGGGAGTCCGCGGAGACCATCCGCCGGGCGATCCAGGAACGGGCCGGCGCCGATGGCGACGAGCATGCGGAGATATCGGAAACGATCGACGAGGCGCCTTCCCTCCACGATCTCGCCGGACTTCCGGACTACTTCCGCAGTGAGATTTCGGACGAGGAGGCCGAGGTGAGGGCGAGGATCATCGCGAACAACACCCGTATCTACGTGCAGCATTATCCGCGCAGATTCCACGGTGATCTCCTCTTCATTTCTTCGGACGAGCTTGAGGACGGTTGGGGCCGCGCCATGTGGCAGCCCTATACGTCCGGCCGGATAAGTGAGTCCCGACTGCCCTGTTCGCATGACGAAATGGCCGATCCTCCCATGCTCTCTCTGATGTGGGGGGCGATTGCCGGTTGGCTTTCGCAGGAACGGCCCGGAGCCGGCCGCCCCGATTCCGCTACGCCCTGATACCGCACGCCTGATACTGCTACCTCTGAGTGATGGAATAGGACTGAATGATGACGAACCCTTTTGAGGACCAGGACGCCACCTACCTCGTGCTGAAGAACGAGGAGGGCCAGTTCTCGCTCTGGCCCACCTTTGTCGATGTGCCGGACGGGTGGGAGCCGGTCTTCGGGGAGGCCGACCGTCAGGCATGCCTCGACTTCATCGAGGAGACATGGACGGACATGCGCCCCAAGAGCCTGATCGACGCCATGAACGCCGGCTGAGCGGCCCACCGGGCTCCGCCGTCGGCCTCCGGCTCCCCCGTGTACCGCGGGGGAGCCGGAGGCCGTTCGCGGTTACGCATGAGTACAACTCACCTGTAATACAAGCGACTTGATCTGGCGTCAGAGCCAGTGCACTATTGCCACCGGATACACAGCGGGCAAGCAACCGGCGGATACGTCGCACACTGCCTGGCGATCCCTCCCCCCGTGCCGTGCTCCTCCTCGACGGACGCGCGGGGTTCACGAGGTATGACGCGGCGTCTGCGCATTCGCTGCGTGTGCACAACGAAAAGAGAGCCCACCATGACGAAGAGCAGAGTGTCCCGTTTCGCCCGCCTCGCCACCGCCGCCCTCGGGCTCAGCGTGCTGGGTATCGGACTGGCGCCCACGACGGCCAGCGCCGCGACCGGAATCATGCTGGTCCAGTCGGCCACCTGGCGGTGTCTGGACTCCAACTACTACGGAGAGGCGTACACCCGCCCGTGCAGCAGCTCGAACAGCTACCAGAGGTGGACGGCCACCAGCAAGAGTGAACTCAAGAACGTGGCCACCGGGGCCTGTCTCACCGCCACCGGCAACTTGATCTCCACCAGCACCTGTTACGGCAGCACCAACCAGATCTGGACCGAGGTGCCGGCCAGTAACGGCAGCAGCGTGCTGTTCAACAAGAGGAGCGGGCTCGTCCTGGACGGCAACGCGGCCGGCGCTGTCTACGCCCTGGCCAGCAACGGCGGCGCCTACCAGAGGTGGGTCCCCGCGTCGTCGTAGTCCTGACGTCTCCAGCACGCGGTGTGTGTTCCCCGACAGCGGCAGCGGCAGCGACACCGACACCGAGCCGCTGTTCACGGGGCCGGCCGTTCCCGGATTCGCTCCACGGACCGGCCGGGGCCCGCGTGCCAGAATGGCGACGCCCGTTCTCCGCCCTGACACCATCGAGGTTCCCGTCGTGTCCCAGCCCGCCGGCCGTGTACCCCAGCGAAGCAACGCACGGTCCAACCGGGCACGCATCCTGGCCACCGCGCGCCAGGAACTCGGGCGGAACCCCGATGTCACCCTGGAGGAGATCGCCCGCGCCTCCGGTGTCGTACGGCGCACCCTTTTCGGGCACTTCCCCGGGCGGGCCGCGCTGCTGGACGCGCTGGCCGAGGAGGCAGCGGAAGCGCTCCAGGCAGCCGTGGCGGTCGGCGCGAGGGGTACGGAGCCGGCCGAACGGGCGCTCGCACACTTCTCGTTGTCGCTCTGGCCCGTGGGCGACCGGTACCGGATGCTTCTGGCACTGGCCCGGCGGGACCTCGGCGCGGAGCGTGTCGCCGGGATCCTGGCGCCCGCCCGGGTCAGGGCCACGGCCATCGTGGAGCGGGGGCAGCGGGACGGTGTGTTCCACTCCCAGCTGCCGGCCCCGGTGCTGAGCGCCGGTCTGGAGGCGCTGACGGTCGCGCTGCTGGAAGAGGTCAACTCCGGGGCCCTGGCGGACGACGGCACCCGGGTGGCCGTCACCACGCTCATCGCGGCCGGGGTGGCGGAGGAGCGCGCGCGGCTCGTGGTCGACGAGGTAGCCGCGGACGGGGTGGCCGTGGACGGGGTGGCCACGGCATCGGACACGCCGGTCGACTGAACAGCGATACCGCGCCGTTCACCCCGGCGATCGAAAGCCCCAGCGATCGAAGGACCCCCGCGCTCGGCTCCGGGGCTCAGGCGTCCACGGTCTCGGTCCGTGACCCGGTTGCCTCGGCGGCCTCGGGCGCCTCGGCCCTCTCCTCCCCGCCTCGCGCCGCGTGGTGTCCGCGGCCGGGCAGGACGGCGATGACGATCACGGTTCCGGCGGCCATGATGAGGCCGCCGATGAGACTGGTGTGGGCGATGGCGTGGGCGAAGGACTCGTGCACCGCCCCCAGCAGCGTCTGGGCCTGCTCGACACCGCCCTGGGGGTTCCGGGCGACCTGTTCGGCGACCGCGACACCGCCGCCCACCGAATCCTTGGCCGTGTCCATGGCCGCGGCCGGGAGCCGGCCGCCGGCCAGCTCCGTCAGCCTGTCCTTGTAGGACGTGGCGAGGAGCGAGCCGAGGATCGCGATGCCCAGGGAGGCGCCGAGTTCCAGCGCGGTGTCGTTGGCACCGCCGCCGACGCCCAGCTCGTCCTCCGGGAAGGAGCCCATGATGGTGTCGGTGGCCGGGGCGAGGCTCAGGCCGATCGCGAGGCCGAGCAGCAGCAGGGGCGCCAGGAAGCCGGTGTACGTCGAGCCCGACTCGATCTGCGTGAGCAGGAGGACGCCTGCCGTGCCGATCACCATTCCGGTGCCCACGACCAGCTTCACGCCCAGCCTCGGCGCCAGCCTGCCGGTGACCGCGGCGCCCACGAAGACCGCGCCGGCCAGCGGCAGCAGACGGATGCCGGTCTCCAGGGCGTCGTAGCCGAGGACGAATTGCAGGAACTGGGTGGAGTAGTAGATCGAGCCGAAGGTGCCGAAGAAGAAGAACAGCACCGCGATCATCGAGCCGCTGAAGGGGCGCTCCTTGAACTTGCGGACGTTCAGCATCGGGTTCGGATGCCTCAACTCCCAGCCCACGAAGGCCAGCAGGCCCGCGCCGGCGACCACGGCCGCGCTGACCGGGCCGACGCCCCAGCCGAAGTGCGGGCCCTCGATGGTCGCGTACACCAGAGAGCCGACCGACACGATCGACAGCAGCCCGCCTATGTAGTCGATACGGCCCATGCCCGCCGCCTTCGACGGCGGTACGAGGAGCAGCGCGCCGAGCACGCCGAGGACGGCGACGGGCACGTTCATCAGGAACGTCGAGCCCCAGGCGTGGTGCTCCAGCAGCCAGCCCGCGGCCAGCGGGCCCGCGGCTATGGCGAGACCGGAGGTCGCGGACCAGGCGGTTATCGCCTTGGCGCGCTCGGCCCTCGGGAAGATCGCGACCAGCAGTGAGAGCGTGGCCGGCATGACGACGGCGGCGCCGACCCCCATGATCGCGCGGGCGGCGATGACCAGGTTGGTCCCGTCGGCCAGGCCGCCCATCACCGAGCCGCCGATGAAGATCACCAGGCCCAGGACCAGGGCGCCCCGGCGGCTGTACTTGTCGCCGATCGCGCCGAGCACGAGCATCAGCGCGGCGTACGGGACGGTGTAGCCGTCGATGACCCATTGCAGATCGCTGCTGGACAGCCCCAGGTCCCGGGTCATGTCCGGCGCGGCCACGATCAGCGACGTGTTCGCCATGACCACGATCAGCAGGCTCAGACACAGGACCAGCAGGGCCCACCAGCGGCGTGGGTAGGGCCCGGTCATCTTCTCGACAGGCGTGTTCGCGACGAGCGGCATCGTCAGGCTCCTCGGCAGGAGGTGAAGCGGAGGCTTCGGGGTGTGGATTCGACGGAGAGGCGGGCCGTCGCCGGCAGTGGGCGCGACACCGGGAGCGCATTAATTGCTCACTGATGTGCAGATTAGTTTATTGCTCGCCGGTGTGCAAATACCGATCGCCGCGCTCAGTCCTGGCCGCGCGCGTGCCGGAAGCGGGCCAGGCCGTCGGCGAGGTCGATCAGGGGCCCCGGGTAGTCCGGCCGCGCGGGGTCGTCCTCGCGCAGCCGCCACGGTTCGTGGACGAAGGCGGTCGCCACGTCGCGCAGCTCCGGCACCCAGCGGCGGACGTACGCGCCCTCGGGGTCGAACCGCTTTCCCTGGCGTACGGGGTTGAGGACGCGGTTCGGGCGGGTGTCGGTGCCGGTTCCGGCGACCCACTGCCAGTTGAGCTGGTTGTTGACGACATCGCCGTCCACCAGGAGGTCCAGGAAGTGCCGGGCGCCGACCCGCCAGTCCACGTACAGCGTCTTCGTCAGGAAGCTCGCCGCCAGCAGGCGTGCCCGGTTGTGCATCCAGCCCTC
Source organism: Streptomyces paludis (assembly GCF_003344965.1). Taxonomy (NCBI): domain Bacteria; kingdom Bacillati; phylum Actinomycetota; class Actinomycetes; order Kitasatosporales; family Streptomycetaceae; genus Streptomyces; species Streptomyces paludis. The sequence goes on from NZ_CP031194.1 coordinate 7,317,862, forward strand.
GTGGCGCAACTGGCGCATCGCGGCGTCCACCACCGGATAGCCGGTACGGCCCTCCCGCCACGCCGTCACGTCCTCGGCCGCGTCGTCCTCGGTGAGCCAGCGGTCGTGCCGGGGACGGTAGTCGCGTACCGACGTCTCCGGCCGGGAGCACATGACCTGGTGGTGGAAGTCGCGCCAGCACAGCTGGCGCACGAACGCCTCCGCGCCGGGACCGTCCTTCGCGCGGGCCCGTCCGACCAGCTCCACCGGGGAGAGGGCTCCGAAGTGCAGATACGGGGAGAGCCGGGAGGTCGCGTCGCCCGCCAGGTCGTCGTGGCGCGCCTCGTACGCCGGAAGGTCCGCGCGGGCCCACCGGGAGAACCGGTCGCGGCCACGGGTCTCCCCGCCCGGGGGCAGCCCCGGTGAGGTGCCGGGGACCCGGTCGCGGGAAGGCAGCGGCTCGCCCCGCACCGTGTCCGGAACCCGTACGGCGCGCGGAGCGGGCAGAACGGCGCGCAGCCGCTCCTGCGACCAGCGGCGGAAGTACGGGGTGAAGACGGCGTAGTGGTCGCCGCCCGACGGGGTCACCGCGCCGGGGGCGAGGGCGGTGATCACCGCGTCGTGCACCCGCAGCGCCACCCCGCGCGCGCCCAGGACCTCGCGCAGCGCCTCCTGGCGGTGCTGGGCGTAACGGGTCACCCCGGCCGCCAGGTGCACTTCGCTCGCGCCGCACTCGGTGACGACCGCCGCCACCTCCCGGACAACGGGTCCCGTGCGCAGCACGAGCCGGCCGCCGCGACGGCGCAGCGAGGTGTCCAGATCGACGAGGCAGTCGCTGAGGAAGGCGACCCGGTTCGGCGCGTCGAAGCCGGCGGCGTGCACACCGGGATCGCGTACGAACAGCGGCACCACCTCGTCGGCCGCGGCGAGCGCCGCGCGCAGCGGCGGATGGTCGTGCAGCCGCAGGTCGGAGGTGAACAGGACGACGGCGACGGTCCTGGGCGGTGCCGTCCTGGGCCGTGCTGTCGTGGGCGATGCTGTCATGGGGGGTGCTCCTGACGGGTGACGCGCCGGGGCGACCGGCCCTACCGTCCTACACCGTCCGGGCCGCGCGGCGCGCGGACACGCCCGGTGCCCGGCGCGTCCCGGCGCGCGCTCGTGCCCCTGGCGGCGGCCCGCGTGATGTTGCGGGCCATACCGCCGAACACCACGGCGTGGAAGGGGGAGACGGACCACCAGTACGCGTGGCCGGCCAGTCCGCGCGGGTGGAACAGCGCGCGCTGCCGGTAGCGGGTACGGCCCTCGTCGTCCGTCTCGGCGGACAGCTCCAGCCACGCGAGACCGGGCAGCCGCATCTCCGCCCGCAGCCGCAGCAGATGACCGGGCTCGATCTCCTCCACCCGCCAGAAGTCCAGCGAGTCACCGACCCGCAGCCGCTCGGCATCGCGCCGTCCCCGGCGCAGCCCGACCCCGCCGACGAACCGGTCCAGCCAGCCCCGGACCGCCCAGGCCAGCGGGAAGGAGTACCAGCCGTTGTCACCGCCGATGCCCTCGATCACCCTCCACAGCGACTGCCGTGACGCGTCGACCGTCACCCGCTGTTCGTTCTCGTAGAGGCTGCCGCCGGCCCAGTCCGGGTCCGTGGGCAGCGGATCGCTCGGCGCGCCCGGGACGGCGGCGGACGACCAGCGGGTCGCGACCTGGGCCTCCCGCACCCTGCGCAGGGCCAGCGCCAGCGCCTCGTCGAACGGCAGGGGGCGGCCCGGCGGATCGGGTACGTACCGGGCGATGTCGTGCTCGTGGCACACCACCTCGTGACGGAGCGACTCGGTCAGGGGCCGCGCGAGGGAGGCGGGCACCGGGGTCACGAGACCGACCCAGTGGCTGGACAGCCGGGGCGTGAGCATCGGCACCGGCACGATGATCCGGCGCCGCAGCCCGGCGACCTCGGCGTAGCGGAACATCATCTCGCGGTACGTCAGGACATCCGGCCCGCCGATGTCGAACGCCCGGTTGACGCCGGCCGGCATGGCGGCCGAGCCGGTCAGATACCGCAGTACGTCGCGTACCCCGATGGGCTGCGTCCGGGTGCGCACCCAGCTGGGCGTGACCATCAGCGGCAGCCGTTCGGTGAGATAGCGCAGCATCTCGAACGAGGCCGAGCCCGAGCCGATCACGACGGCCGCCCGCAGCACGGTGGCGGGCACGGGTCCGTCGAGGAAGATCCGCCCCACCTCGGCCCGGGAGCGCAGATGCGGGGAGAGCGAGGCTTCGGGGATGCCCCGGGGGGTGAGTCCGCCCAGGTAGACGATCCGCCGCACACCGGCGGCGTGTGCCCGGCCGGCGAAGAGAAGCGCCGCCCGGCGGTCGGTCTCCTCGAAACCGGCGCCGGTGCCCAGCGCGTGCACCAGGTAGTACGCGACATCGATGCCGCGCAGGGCGGCGTCGAGCGAGCCGGCGTCGGTGACATCCCCCCGGACCGTCTCCACGTCCGGGGCCCACGGGTGGTCGCGCAGTGTGCCGGGGGAGCGGGCCAGACAGCGGACCCGGTGGCCCGCCGTCAGCAGCTCAGGGACCAGACGGCCGCCGATGTACCCGGACGCCCCGGTCACCAGGCAGTGCGACCGTTCGGGGGCCGGCTGTCCGTCCGTATCCACGATCGCTCCCTCTCGGTACCGGGGTCCGCCGGGGCGGTCGGCCCCTCTTCTCATCACACCATGGCGGGCGGAACACGGCTCGGGCCGCCGGGTGCGGGCCGTACGGGGGCGGGTCCGTCCGACGGCGTGTCAGGCTCTGTCAGAACCGGAGCGGACCGCGGGGGTGTCTCCGTAGGGTTCCGAGCGCGGGCGTGGCCGAACGCCTCGGGTTCTGTTCGCCGGTGGGCGTGTCGTACCGCGGGTCCTCCCGGCCCGGGGGCCGCACGTGACGGACCGACCCGTCCGAGGTTCTTCGGCGACGCGTCGGCCACGCCCTGCACCACAGGCGCGCGAGGAGTCAGCCGTCATGCCGAAAGGGAACCCGATGAGCACTGCCCCGACCGTCCCGTCCACCGCACTGGTCACCGGTGCCTCCTCCGGACTCGGCACGGAGTTCGCCGCGCAGCTCGCCGCCCGCGGCCACGACCTGGTGCTGGTGGCCCGGTCCCGGGACCGGCTCGAAGAGATCGCCGGGGAGCTGACCCGGGCGCACGGCGTCAAGACCCATGTCGTGGTGAAGGACCTCGCGGAGCCGCACGCGGGCCGGGAGGTGGCGCGCGAGCTGGCCGAGCGCTCGCTCACGGTCGATCTGCTGGTGAACAACGCCGGGTTCGGCACCGTGGGCCGCTTCGAGGAGATCGTCGCCGACCGCGACCACGAGATGCTGATGGTGAACGTCGTCGCGCTCGTCGATCTCACCCACGCGCTGCTGCCGGGCATGCTGGAGCGCGGTACCGGCGCCGTCATCAACGTCGGTTCCACCGCGGGCTACCAGCCCAGCCCGTACCTCTCGGTCTACAGCGCCTCCAAGACGTTCGTCCTCAACTTCTCGCTCGCGCTGCGCCAGGAGTACCGGGGCCGGGGCATCCGGGTCACCGCGCTCTGCCCGGGGCCCGTGGAGACGAAGTTCTTCGAGGTGATCGGCACCCGCAACGCGGCCGTCGCGGGCAGCTTCACCACACCCGAGCCGGTCGTCCGCTCGGCGCTGACGGCCCTCGACCGCGACCGCGCGTATGTCACCCCCGGGCTGGGCAACGCGCTCGCGGCGCATCTGACGCCCCGCCGGCCGCGCACCCTGGTGGCCTGGGTCGGCGAGCGGATCTGCCGCAAGGCCCTGAAGCCGGATCCGGCGTCCGGCGCGGTCGTCCAGGGCGCGGCGCGCTGAGTACGGACGCCGAACGCCCCCGGCGGGCCGGGATCCGGCCGGGCGGGGGCGTTCGGGCGGACGGTCGTGTCCGGGCGGGCACGAGCGCCCGGACGGGTACGGGCGTTCTCGTGGGTACGGTCGTCCGCGTGGGTACGGGCGTCCGGGCGGTGTCAGGCGAAACGGTCCGGGTGGAGGAAGTCCAGCGGCGCCGGCGGCGTGATGCCCTGGACGAGGTCCGCCAGCGCCTCGCCGACGGCCGGCGCATAGCCGAAGCCGTGGGCGTTGTCGCCGCCCGCGACGATCAGGCGCGGGTCGTCGCCGGGCCGGCCGAGCAGGAACCGCCCGTCCGGCGTACGGGTCCGGCTGCCCACCGCCACCCGGGCCGGCAGCGGCCGGAGCCCCGGCACCTTCGCCGGCACCAGCCGGGACAGATCCGCCCAGTCGTCGGGGGCCACGGAGTGGTCGGTGTCCTCGGGATCCGTCGGCTTGGCCGCCACCGCGGTGTCGTCCAGACCGAGCAGGACATCGCGCCCGCCCTCGGCGCCACTGCCCCACAGCACCCGGCCGTCCTCCAACTCGCGCATGAAGAAGGGCAGATGCTCCAGGTCGAAGTCACCGTCCGGCTCGTACGGGCGGAACCAGGTGACCGGCATCCGGACGGTCTCCAGCGGGAGTTCCGGCAGCAGCGCCGGCAGCCACGCGCCCGCCGTCAGTACGGCCTGACGTACCTTCACCGACCGCTGGGGGGTGTGCAGATGGACCCCGCCGGGCACGGGTTCGACGGCCGTGACACGGGAGTCGGCGTGCACACGCGCGCCCGTCTCCTCGGCGAGGGCGACCGCCGTCCGTACGGCCCGCTCCGTCCGCAGGATCCTCGCGGACGGCTCCCACACACCGATGTGATGGGCGGGCACACCGGTGTGGCGCGGGAACCGGAACCGCAGGGCGGCCGCCGTGAACGTACGGACCGGGACCCCGTGCGCGCGGGCCGCGCGGAGGGTGCCGCCCGCCAGCGGTCCGTCGCCGGGGCCGATCAGCAGTGAGCCCGAGGCCACGAACGGACTCCGCCGCCCGCTGTCCTCCAGCTCCGGCCACAGCTCCAGCGCCCGGCGCGCCAGCGGCACCAGACCCGCGTGCCCCGGACCGGCGAGCCGGAGCACCCGGGAGCCGACATGCGGCGGGCCGAGCGTATGGCCCGGTGTGAACCGTTCGAACCCGACGACATCGACGCCCCGGGAGGCCAGTCGCCACAGGGCCGCGGCCCCCCACGCCCCGAGACCCACCACCGCGGTCTCGGCGTCCCAACGCGTCATACCACCCAACTCCCTGCCTCGTACCGGCTATCGGCCCCAGCGCACCACGGGCAGGCCCGCGCCCGCCTGAGTAACCGCTACTCACCTCGGCGCCGTTCGCGGTGCCGTACCCCCTGGTCCGGACCACGGGACGGCGCCGTTGTGACGGTTCGTGACGGGCATGTGGAGTACCTGAGTACTCATGTCCCCGGGCCGGTGCGTGTGATGCCCTTCGGTAGGCAGAGGGGCGCGGATCACAACGACCGGTGGAGGTTTCGATGCAGTTCCGGGTACTGGGGCCTCCTGGGATCTACGACGACGTCAGACGGCGCAGTGTGCGGCTGACCAGTCCCAAGCAGCGGGTGCTGCTGGGGGCCCTGCTGGTGCGTCCCGGGAGTCCGGTGCCGGCCGACGAGCTGATCCGTGAACTGTGGGGGAGCAACGCCCCCGACAAGGCGGCCAACGCGCTCCAGGCGCATGTCTCGCGGCTGCGCCAGCAGCTCATCGAGGTGGAGCCCGTACGGGCCAACACCCCGCGCCTGGTGGCGCGCGGCACCGGCTATGTGCTCCAGGCGCGTCCCGAGGAGCTGGACAGTGTGCGGTTCCGGTTCCTGGTGACCCGGGCCCGGCGCCTGCTGGAGTCCGACCCGCACACCGCGGCGCTGCTGCTGCGCGAGGCCCTCGGCCTGTGGCGCGGCGCGGCGCTGGACGGCGGCTCCCACGGCACGCTCTGCGCCGCCGCGGCGGCGCGGCTGGAGGGGGAGCGGCTGCTCGCCCTGGAGGATCTCGGCGACGCCTCGCTGGCGCTCGGGCAGCACCGGCAGATCGTGCGCCGGCTGGAGGAGCTGGTGGCCGCCCATCCGACCCGTGAGCGCTTCCGTGAGCAACTGGCCGTCGCGCTCCAGCACGGCGGCCGGCACGGCGAGGCCCGCGCGGTCCGCGACACGGCGTGGCGCCCCCGCGCGGGCGAGGCCACGGGGCCCGGCCGGCCCGGCAATGTCCGGGTGCTCCGGGAGCCCGGCAACACCCGTCAGGCGTCCGTGCAGGCGTCCGTGCCGGCGGCGGCCGACCCGGCGTCCCGGGCACGTACGGCCGAGCGGCCGGGCGACGCCGACCTCGTCGACGGGCCCGGCACCCACGGCCACGAACTCGCCCGGCTCCGCGGCAGGGTGGAGGAGCTGACGGCCCAGCAGCACGCCCTGAGGTCCGCGCTGGAGCGCCTCACGGCGCTGGTGGAGGGAGCGCCGGGGGCCCGCAGGGACTCCGCGTGACCGGTCCCGGCGCCCGCCGGGACCGCCGCCGCGGGCGGAGAGCCCGCGTCGTTTCGAGAGGACTGGAACACATGGCCGTCATGCACAGGACCATCACCGGCACCGCCACCCCGGAACAGGTGTGGAAGGTGCTGCTGGACAGCGAGGCGTTCCCCGCCTTCATGGAGGGCGTCAGCGAGGTCACGGTCATCGACCGGGACGGTGAACGCAGTGGCAGCAGCTGGGTCGTGGAGCTGAAGGGCTCGGAGATGGAGTGGGACCAGGAGGACGTGCTGGACCACGCCGGGCGCCGCTGGGAGTTCCGGCAGACCGAGGGCGACCTCGCCCAGTACGAGGGCCACTGGCAGGTCAGTGAGGACCCCGGGGGCGCCGCCCTGGAACTCAAGGTGGAGTTCGACGTCGGGCTTCCCATGATGGCCGAGATGATCCACCCGGCCGTCGCCAAGGCGCTGGAGAGATACCAGCAGGCAATTGTCGCGCAGAGTGCGTAGGAGACAGATCTGTGACCGAGTCGCGAACCATCACCGCGGAACCGCCCGCCGTCGACGCCGCCGGTGCTGTTGACGCCCGAGAGACCTTCCGGCGGGTCAAACGGCACTTCTCGCCCGCGCTTGCGGTGGCCGGCCGGTTCTCCGGCCAGGGGGCCGTGGAAGTGTCCGCCGAGGGCTGCCGGGTGGCCCTCTCGGACGGCCGGGACGTCCTGGACTTCGGCTCCTACGGGGTCGCCCTGCTCGGACACCGTAACCCGGAGATCGTCCGGGCCGTCCGTGCCCAGCTGGACATCATGCCCGCCTCCACCCGCTCCCTCCAGAGCGCGGTCGCGCCGCTGGCCGCCGAGCGCCTCGCCGCGTATGTCGGCGGCGGCCTGAACCGGGTCTACTTCGGCTCCGGCGGGGCCGACGCCGTCGAGGCGGCCCTGAAGCTGGCCCGGATGGCCTCCGGCCGGAACACCGTGGTCGCCGTCGAGGGCGCCTTCCACGGCAAGACCGTCGGCGCCCTCTCGCTGACCGACAACCCCCGCTTCAAGTCCGGTCTGGACCCCGCCTTCCAGGAGGGCGTGCTCCGGGTGAGCCCGGACGACCCCGAGGCCGTCGCGAAGGCCGTACGCGCCCACGACGTGGCGGCGGTCTTCTTCGAGCCGGTCCAGGCCGAGAACGGGGTGCGTGTGCTGGACGAGGCGGTGCTCGCGCGGTGGTGCCGGGACGCCCACGAGCACGGCGCGTTCGTCGTCGCCGACGAGATCCAGGTCGGCCTGAGGCGCTGCGGCGCCCGGTCCCTGGCCCTGGCGGCCGGGCTCGGGGTGGACGCCGTCCTGCTCGGCAAGCAGCTGGGCGGCGGTGTGCTGCCCCTCTCCGCCGCGGTCGGCAACGACCGGCTCTTCGCGCCCCTGCTGGCCGACCCGATGCTGCACACCGCCACCTTCAGCGGCCATCCCCTGAGCACCTCGGTGATCCCGTACGCGCTCGATGTCATCGAACGTCACGCCGAGAACGGCGGGCGGATCGCCGCCGCGATGGAACAGGGGCTGGCCACCGTACGCGAACTGTTCCCGGACGCCGTGGCGGAGATCCGCGGCCGCGGCCTGCTGTGGGGCGTCGATCTGGCCTCGCCCGCGATGGCCGGCGAGGTGCTGACGGGCCTCGCGCGGCGCTCCCTGGTCGTGTCGCCGTGCCTGAGCCGCCCCACCACGATCCGCCTCCTCCCTCCGATCGTCGCCACCGAGGACGACGTGAAAGAGGCGATGACCCTGCTCTCCGATGCGATTGCCGAGGCGGTCGCCGCCCCGTAGCGCATCGGCCCGCTCCCAAGAAATGTCACCGGGAAGGACCGTAGATAACTGATGGCTTCGACGATACCCACGGAAGTCGCCGAGGAGTTCGCCGCCGATGTCGTACTGGCCGACGACATCACCGGCTTTCCGGCCCCGGCCCCGGAGACGGTGTCCGACGTGTTCCTCACCGGTGCGACCGGTTTCCTCGGGGCGTTCCTGCTCAGGGACCTGCTGCGGGAAGGACTCGTCGTGCACTGCCTGGTGCGGGGCGCGGACGCCGGGGTGGCCCGGCAGCGGCTGACGGACAACCTCCGTACCTATGAACTGCTCGACGGTCTCGACGCTGTCGACCTGGACCGGGTCCATGTGTACACCGGTGATGTGACCAAGCCCCGGCTCGGGCTGCCGGAGGACGTGTACGCGGAACTGGCCGGCCGGGTCGGCGCGGTCTACCACTCCGCGGCGAAGGTCAACTTCCTCACGCTGTACAAGTGGCTGCGGAAATCGACGGTGGAGTCCACCCACGGGATCCTGCGGTTCGCCTGCGCCGCGCGGGCCGCGCTGCACCATGTCTCGACCACCGGTGTGTTCGAGCCGAGGAGGGACCTTCCCGCGCGGGGCGAACTCGACCCGACCGGGCCGGGGGAGGCGCTGTCGCTCGGGTACACCAGAAGCAAGTGGGTCGCCGAACAGCTGGTGCTGGAGGCGTCCCGCCGGGGGGTGCCGGTGACGGTGCACCGCCCCGGCCAGGTCTGGGGCGACTCACGGACCGGGGCCTGCCAGCCGAACGACTTCGTGTGGCGGTTCATCAAGGGCGCGATCCAGATCGGCCGGTATCCGCGCAGATTCCGGCTGGAGATGAACATGGTCCCGGTCGACTACGTCAGCGCGGTGATCGTCACGGCCTCCCGGCACCCGGAGGGGCTCGGCGGGATCTACCACCAGGTCAGCCCCGGGACGCTGAAGTCGGAGGAGATCCTGCGGCTGCTGCGCGGCGCCGGGTACGAGCTGGAGGAGGTCAGCATCCTCAAGTGGATGAAGGCCGTCGCGGCGGATGTCACCAACTCCATGGCCCCGTTGCTGAGCATTCTCGTGGAGTCGGAGAAGGTGGAGGTCGCGGAGTTCTCCGACGAGGTCACCCGGGGCCTGCTGGAGGGCTCCGGAGTGAGCTGCCCGGACATCGACGAGAAGGCGTTCGGCGGGTACATCGAGTACTTCGTGCGGCACGGCGTCCTGCCGGCCCCCGGCGCCGACGGGGCGTCCGGCGCCGACAAGGACTGACAGGGACTGACATCGGCTGACAACGGCTGACAACGGCGGCGGTGTCCCGCGAGGAATCTCCTCGCGGGACACCGCCGCCGCCCTACCCGGGTCCGCTCGGCGGGCCGCCGCTCAGGCGACCTGCTCCGAGCCGGGCGCGCCCACGAGCCGGAGCGGAGGTATTCGCTCCCGCTCCCGGGCGCGCCCGGTCAGCCGGTCCATGCTCTGCTTCAGGTCGTTGCGGGCCGTGATGCCGAGCTTGTGGTAGATGCGGTGCAGATGGTTCTCGACGGTACGCACCGAGACCACGAGCCGGTCCGCGATGTCCCGGTTGGACATCCCGGTCGAGGCGAGCGCGGCGACTTCCCGCTCCCTCGGGGTGAGCGAGGCGGAGGGCTTCTCCACCTGGCTGTCCCGCTCCACCCAGGCCGGCAGCGGGATACCGCACTCGCGCTGGAGATCCCGGCCGGCCGCCGCGGCCTCCCGGCTCTTGCGGTGCTGGCCGGCGGCCCGGAACGCGCGGGCCGCCTGCGCCGCCGCCTCGGTGGCCAGCGGCAGCGCGCCCATGTGCCCGAAGTGCCCGGAGACCTCCAGCAGCAGGGCGCCGTCGGCGTCGGAGAGGGCCTGGGCGTACTCCGCGTACAGCCGGATCATCCCGCCGGACGCACGGGCCGCGCGCAGCAGCGCGTGGTGGCGGAAGTGCACCGCCGCCCCGTCCGTGACCCGGGCCGCCAGCAGCAGCGCCGTGACCGCCCGTACCGTACGGCCGGCCCCGAACGCCCGCTCGGCCAGCTCCGTGGCCTGGACGCCCGCGCTGTAGTGGTCCCCGGTGTGGGCCAGGACGAGCGCGTTCTCGAACGCGATCTCGTCCTCGGCGATCGGCGATCTGGGCATCGCGCCGCGCAGCGAGCGGACCTCGACCAGGGCCCGCAGCGCCTCCGTGTGATCGCCGGACTCGGCCAGCGCGCCGGCGAGCTGGGCCAGCGGCCAGGCGTCGGTCACCGGGTACTCGTGGGACGTGTCCGAGGCGATCGCCCGGCGCAGCAGCCCGGCGGCCTCCTCGCAGCGCCCGCGCAGCCGCAGCAGCCGGCAGCGGTCGAGCAGGGGCTGGAGGAGTACGGGCCGGCCGTTGCCGGGCGCGTAGTGATGGGCGCCGTCCAGTTTCTCGGCGGCGCTCCTTAAACTCCCCAGCAGCGAGGAGCAGCGGGCGGAGACGGAGTCGGCCAGCAGTACGGCGTCGGCGTCCCAGTCGGGAGCGGAGTCCCGGTAGCGGCCGAGGAGTTCCAGGGCGCCCGCCGGGTCCCCCAGTTCGCAGCGGGCGAAGGCCACCGTGGGCACCAGCGCCTGGGCGACCGGACGGTCCGCGATCCGGTCGCGCAGCACCGTCTCCCCGATGGCGACCGCCTCGTGGAGCCGGTCGGACATCACCGCCATCACGGCCCGGGTGCCGTGGAGCACCCCGGCGTGGACCGGCGCCACCTCCGCGACCGTACGGGCCAGCAGGTCGCGGGCGTCCTCGACCCGGCGCAGGCTCCAGGCCATGTTGATCACCCGGGTGTGCACCGCCGCGATGCGCTCGGTCACCGGCACCCCCGCACCGGCGTCGAGCGCGGCGGACAGGACCGTCTCGGCCTCGGCCGCGCGGCCCCTGCCCACCAGGACCTCACCGAGCAGCAGGGCCGCCCGGCTCCGGTCCACGGCCTGCGCGGGAGTGTTTTCTATGCGCGTCACTAGACGTCGCAAAGCCGCGCCGTACTCCACGGAGTCCGGGACCGGACCCTCCAGCGGCGCGCTGTCCCGGTCGTCCGGGGCCTCCTGGAGGGCGAGCAGGCACATGCGCTCCGCCAGCGGGAGGTCCCGGCGGCGGATCGCGATGCGGGCGGCGGTGAGCAACTGCTCCCGGCCGGGCACGAGTCCGGCCTGAATGCGCAGGGAGACGACGCGCAGGACGTCCTCGTCCCGGCGGGTCCCGGTCCGCTCCAGGGCGTCCGCGATCTCGCGGCACAGCCGCTGCCTGGTGAGATCGGACATCCGGGCGGCCACCACCACCCGGCTGAGCGGCAGGGCCAGCCGCAGCCGGACGCGCGCCCCGCTGCGCTCCACACCGACGATGCCGCGCAGGTCGAGCGACTCGGCGGCCTTCGCCAGGCCCGCCGCGGCGGCGATCTCGGCCTCCAGCGGCTCGGCTATGGCGAGCATGTGGACGAGTTCGTTCTCGTGCGGGCTGAGGTCGCGGAGCCCGACGCGGATCACGTCCGAGAGCCGTTTGCCCAGCCGTGAGGTCAGCCCCGACCAGCGCCAGGCGCCGTCAACGCTGTGCAGCGAGCCGTCCTCCAGCGCGTTCTCGACGAGTTCGCGCAGCAGCAGCGCGTTGCCGTGCGTCGCCGCCCACAGACGTTCCAGCGTGGCGGTGTCGGTGTGGCCCCCCAGCCTGGCCCGCAGCACCAGGCTCATGGCGATGCTGTCGAAGGGCGCCACCTCGATGTGCTCCACGAGCCGTTCCAGCCACAGCTTGTCGATGCCGGCCGGGGCGGGCGCGTCCTGCGGCGCGGCGGCGAGCACACTGAGCCGTCCCACCGCGACGAGCCGGTGGAGCCGGATGCTCGACGCCGCGTCGACCAGGTGGGCGTCGTCGATGCCGACGAGGGGAGGGATGCCGGCGGAGCCGTCCGGGGCGGACGGACGGATCGTCTCCAGGCATTCGGCCAGGGTGCCGAAGCCCCGCGCGCGCGTGTCGCCGCTCCAGCCCGCACCGCCGACATGCAGGACCGTACGGCCCTCGGCGGCCGCCCGGCGCAGGGCGGTGGACAGCAGAAGGCTCTTGCCGACTCCCGCGGCGCCGACGAGCAGGGCGCCGCCCTGCCGCCGGACGGCGGCCCTGATCACTTGCAGCTCGGTATCCCGTGCCGTTATCGGCCAATCGTAGGTCTCACGCGTTTCCATCTGTTAGTGCCCCCGCACTCGAATATTTCGGCCATCTTGCGAAGAGTGTCCTGATTCGTTGTCCGCCGACCCTATTTTGATTGAAGGGTTGATTAACGGCGCTGGAGTTGCGGCCAACGATTCCGGCCCCCACCGGATAAAACGGAATCCCCCGTTTGGTAATGCCGTTCAGGACTCGATTGTTCGTCGGATATTGGCGAGTATAGAACGGCAGGTCGGTAGGCAATCTGAACTCCGTGCGACACGGAGGTGAGAAGTCGAAGTGCCTGCTCATGGGGGATGTGACAAGGGTTACCAATCGGTAATCGGCAACTTGGACCGGCAAATCCAACTGTTTCGCTGTACCGGTTCGTGGGTACATGGTCGGCGTGATTTATTCCATGGACCAAAGACGTTTGGCGGCTCCCTCGGTAAACCGAGGGAGCCGCCGGTGCGTTCATGTTGCTTCATGGTTGATCGTGGTTGAACAGTTCCTTTGTGACGCGCGCTTTAATTAACTTCCTGTCAAAAAACCTGTCCGGTCAGACTCCAGTCGCGGGCTCTGCTGCGTTCCGCCCAGAATGACGCGTACCGGCCGCCCGCGGCGATGAGTTCGTCATGCGAACCGTGCTCGGTGATCCGCCCCTCGTCCAGGAAAAGGATCTGGTCGGCGGCGGCCACGGTCTGGAGCCGGTGGGCGATGACAAGCAGCGTACGGCCCGCGGTCAGCGCGCTCAGCGCGTCCTGGACGGCCTGCTCGTTCTCCGGGTCGAGCGACGCCGTCGCCTCGTCGAGCAGCACGATCGGCGCGTTCTTCAGGATCGCCCGCGCGATCGACACCCGCTGCCGCTCGCCACCGGACAGCAGCGCGCCGCCCTCGCCCACCTGCGCGTCCCAGCCGTCGGACAGCCGGTGCACGATCTCCTCGACCCTGGCCAGCCGCGCGGCCTCGCGGACCTCGGCGTCGGTGGCCGTGGGACGCCCCACCCGGATGTTCTCCAGGATGGTGCCCTGGAAGAGGTAGACGTCCTGGAACACCACGGAGATACGGGACATGAGCACCTCGGGATCGATGTCCCGCACATCCACACCGCCCACGCGCACCACCCCGGAGTCCACGTCCCAGAAGCGCGGGACGAGCTTGCTCACCGTGGTCTTGCCCGAGCCCGACGGCCCGACGAGAGCCGTCATGGTCCCCTCGCCCAGGGTCAGGGACACCCCCGAGAGCACCGGCTTGCCGTCGTAACCGAAGCTCACGTCCTCGAACCGGACCGCGTTGCCGTCCGGCACCTTCGGGTCCTCGGACCGCGGAAGCGTCGGCTGCGCCAGCAGCTCCGCCACCCGGTCCAGCGCGGCACCGGCCGTGCGCAGGGTCGAGCCGAGCACCGCGGTCTCCGCGATCGGCTCGGTGAACCGTACCGCCAGCACCAGCAGCGCCAGCAGCTTGGCCACACCCAGACCGCCGTCCAGCGCCAGATAGGTGCCGGTGAGCAGGATCAGGGTGAAGGCGGCCTGGATCACCAGGACGAAGCCGACCAGACCCGGCACTCCGGTGACCAGCACCCGCCGGGACGCGTCGGTCTGCGTACGCAGCGCGTCGTCGAGGCGCGCGCCGGAGCGGACCGGACCCCGGCCGAACACCCGCAGCACCGGCTGGACCTGGGCGAACTCCACCACCCGGCCGCCGGTCTCGGCATGGGCGGCGGACCGGGCCACATCGGCCAGCCGGCTCAGCCCGGTGCTCCACCGGTAGACCAGGACGATCAGCGGCACGGTGAGCGTGGCCGCGAGCGCCAGCCGCCAGTCGAAGACGTACATCAGGGCGATCACCGTCACCGGTGTGACGAAACTGGTCACCAGGGGACGGAGCAGATGCGCCGGCACCCCCATGATGTCCATCACGCTCTTCGTGGCCAACTGGCCCAGCTGCCCCACCCGTTCCGGCGCGAACCAGCCCAGCGGCAGCGCGGCCACCCGGTCGCCGATACGGTGGTGCAGGCTCCGCGAGAGCGTCGCCCCCGCCTCGAACCCGATGAGCAGGCTCCAGTAGTACGCCGCGCCGTAGAGCACCGACACACCGAGCAGCGCCCACAGCCACGGCCAGACCTCGTCCGGGTCGGAGCCGAACAGCGCTTCCAGTACGGGCACCAGCAGGGCGAAGGCGATGCCCTGGAGCACCGCGCCCACCACCAGGGCGACGATCATCCGGCGTACCGGCCGGGCCTGTTCGGGGCCCACCACATCAATGAGTCGACGGATCATCAGCTGATTCCTCCCGCCGCGACGGCGCTCGACGGTGACACCACGGCCGCGTCGCCGTGCGGCTGCCACCGCGTTGTACGTTCATGGGCGTGCCACATCCGGGCGAACCGGCCGTCCGCGGCGACGAGTTCGGCGTGCCGGCCCCGCTCGACGATCCGGCCCCCGTCCAGCACGACGATCTGGTCGGCGTCGACCACGGTGGAGAGCCGGTGCGCGATCATCAGCACGATCTTGCTCCGGGTCAGCTCCGACAGGGCGTCCTGCACGGCCGCCTCGGAGTGCGGGTCCGCGTAGGCGGCGGCCTCGTCGAGCACCACCACCGGAGTGTCCGCCAGCAGGGCCCGCGCGATGGAGACCCGCTGCGCCTGGCCGCCGGAGAGCCGGGCGTCCTCGCCGATCACCGAGTCGTAACCGCGCGGCAGGGCCTGGATCACCTCGTCCACACAGGCGGCCCGGGCCGCGGCGCGCACCTCGTCCAGCGACGCGTCCGGCCGGGCCATCCGGATGTTGCCGGCGATGGTGTCACGGGTCAGCCGTACGTCCTGGAAGACGAACGCGACCCGGCTGTAGAGGTCTTCGAGCGACATCTCCCGGACATCGGTCCCGCCGATGCTGATCGAGCCGCCCGTCACATCCCAGAACCTCGGCAGCAGCGCGGCCAGTGTGCTCTTGCCGGAGCCGGACGGGCCCACCAGGGCGGTGACCGTGCCGGGCGCGAGTTCCAGGTCCACCCCGGTGACGGCCGGCTGGTCGCCGTCGTAGGAGAAGCTCACGTCGCGGTAGCTGACCCGGTTGTCGGCCGGGGTGCTCGGGGCGTCCGGCACGGGAAGCTCCTCGGCGTCGAGGATGCCGGTGACCCGCTCGGCCGCGGTCCGCGCGATGCGCAGCTCGTAACTCGCGTAGAACAGCGAGAGGATGGGCGAGGTCAGACCGATGCCGAGCAGGGCGAACGGCAGCAGGTCCACGGCGCCGAGCCAGCCCCGGGTCACGAACAGCGCGCCCCCGGTGAGCGTGGTCAGCAGCACCGCGACCGGCGACAGGACGATCTCGGCGGCGGTCTTGGAGTACTGGGTCGCCCGCACCCAGCCCAGGAAGAAGGTGGCGAAGTCATCGGCCGCCTCGGCGAACTCGCGGTGCGCGCGGCGGGCCTGGCCGAAGGTCTTGACCACGGCGATGCCCTGCACGAACTCCACGGCGCTGCCGTTGATCCGGCCCATGGCCCGGTCGTACTGGGGCAGGTTCTTGGACATCCCGGCCATCGTCGCGCTGTACAGCGTCAGGCCGATGAGCAGGGGAGCGATCACCACCAGTGTCATCCGCCAGTCGACCCAGAACAGATAGGCCAGGGAGGTGGCGGGTACGACGATCGCCGTGGTGATGTCGAGCATCGAGTGGGCGATCAGATGGTGCATCGCGTCGACGTCGTCCTGTACGGCCTGCTTCACCAGACCGGAGTTACGGGACGAGAACCAGCCCAGCGGCACCCGGCCGAGACGGTCGACGAGCGAGCGCCGGATGTGGAACTGCAGGGCGTTGTCGGCGAGATGGGAGATCCCGCCCGCCACGAGCATGACGATCAGCCGGACCAGCAGAGCGCCGGCGGCGATCCCGGCGAGGGTCCAGGCGTCGCTCGTGCGGTCGGGGCCGTCGTCGAGCAGCACCCGCCCCAGCTCGGCGATGGCGATGAACGGGACCACGCCCGCGGCCGCGGCGACGGCCTGGGCGGCGATGGCCCAGCGCAGCCTTCCCCCGATCGGGCTCAGGATCGTGCCGAGTGCGGTCTTTCCCGCGGCCATGAGGGCCTCCAAGCACTTCATTGGACGGTTGTTAGACGGTGTCTAACGAGAGGACTGTACCTGTTCGGTCTTGCGCGTCAAGTCGCACCGGACCGGGACGTGTGAAAACAAGGTGAACTGTCGGCGGTGCCGAAGTACCGCTGCCTGCCGGACACTTCGGCACCGCCGGTGTGTCAGCCCGTCACGCTCGCGGGCTGCTTCACCTCGGGCGCGGCGTCGGACTCCTTGATGCCGAACCTGGTGTAGAAGCGGGCCAGCGGACCCGGGGCCCACCAGGCGGCCCGCCCCATCAGCTTCAGCGCGGCGGGCACCAGCAGAATCCGTACGATGGCGACGTCCGCCAGGATCGCGAACACCATGCCGACACCGAACAGCTTCATCGTGAGCACCCCACTGGTCGCCATCGCCGCCAGCGGGACACACATCAGCAGCGCGGCGTTCACGATCAGGCGCCCGATGTTCTGGAGCCCGGACGCCACGGCGGCCGTGCTGTCGCCCAGCAGGTCGTACTGCTCACGGATCCGGGAGACGAGGAACACCTCGTAGTCCATGGAGAGTCCGAAGATCAGCGCGAACAGCATGATCGGCATGTTCGGCTCGATGTTCCCGGTCGAATCGAAGTTGAGCACACCCTCCAGATGGCCGTCCTGGAAGATCCACACCAGCACACCGAACGTCGCCGACAGCGACAGGAGGTTCATCAGGATCGCCTTCAGCGGCAGCAGCACCGAGCCGAACGCCAGGAACAGCAGGATGTACGTCGCCACCGCGATGTACAGGAGCATCCACGGCAGCGTCGCGCCGAGCGCGTCCAGGGTGTCGTCGAAGACCGCCGTCTCACCGCCGAAGTACGCCGTGGCGCCCTCGGGCGGTGCCACGTCCTTCAGCCGGTTCACCAGGGCGCGGGCGTCGGCCGAGACCGCGGCGCCGTCGAAGGTGACCGACACCCGCGCGGTGGTGCCGGCCGCCCCGGTGACCTGCGCGCCGGTGGCGCCCTTGGTGCTGCCGAGCCGCTCGGCGTACTCCTCCAGCGCGGCGCCCTGCTCCGGCGAGGTGGCCGCCGACTTGAGCACCAGCAGCGAGTCGATGGACTTCACCGCGTCGCTGTCGAAATCGCGCTCCATCGTGTTGTGCACCTGCCGGCCCTCGGCCGAATCGGGCAGCTGCCGCGCGTCGTTGGCGCCGAAGTCGATCCGCAGGAACGGAACGGCCAGCGCCAGCAGCACCGCCAGCGCGCCCGCGGTGACCAGCACCGGACGGCGCATGAGACCGTGCGCCAGCCGGTACCAGGCGCCCTGGCCGTCCTGCCGCGCCTTGCGCTTGCGCAGCGACAGGGCGTTGACCCGCGTGCCGAGCACACCCAGCGCGGCGGGCAGGGCGATCAGCGAGAAGAAGACCGAGAGCACGACCGCGGCCATACCGCCGTACGCCATCGACTTCAGGAAGCCGAGGGGGAAGAAGGTCATACCGAACAGGGCGACCGCCACGGTGATGCCGGAGATCACGATCGTACGGCCGGCGGTGGCGACGGTACGCGCGAGCGCCTCCTCGCCGGTGTGGCCGCGCTCCAGCTCCTCGCGGTAGCGGCTGACGATCAGCAGGCCGTAGTCGATGGCGACCGCCAGGCCCAGAATCGTCACCAGGCTCATGGCGAACACCGACACGTCGGTGATCTGCGCGATCAGCCGCAGTACCGCCATGGAGCCCAGGATGGACAGACCGCCGACGAGCAGCGGCAGACTCGCCGCCGCCAGCCCGCCGAAGACGATCACCAGCAGGATGAAGAGCAGCGGGAAGGAGAGCCCCTCCGCGGTGCCCAGGTCCTTGCCGATCTCGTCACCGGCCTGGTGGCCGGTGGCCACCGCGCCCCCGCGCAGGGTCTCCAGCCCCGGCGCGGCCAGCTTGTCCATGACCGCCTTGTAGGACTCCTCCTTGGCGTTGTCGTCGTCGCCGCGCAGATTGAGTCCGACATAGGTGGCGTGCCGGTCGTGGCTGACCTGCGCCGGCATCTGTGTCATCCAGAACGTGGAGTACCCGGTCACCGCCGACTTCGGCAGCTTCTCGACCGTGCCGGTGACCGCCTCCTGGAAGGACGCGTCGTCGACGGTGCGGTCCTTGTCGCGGTAGACGATCACGGCGTCGGGTGCCCGGTCGGGGAACGCCTTCTCGGCCAGCTGGGCGGCCTTGCGGCTGTCGGAGCCCGGGTCCTCGAACCCGCCGGGCTTCATGTCGCCGAAGACCCCGACGCCATAGGCGCCGGACAGGACGGCGAACAGCAACGTCAGGACCAGCAGCGGGTTGCGCCTGCGGAACAGGAAGCGTCCCAGCGCCTCGAACATGGTTCTCCCTAGGTAGTTGGCGTGCGCCGCATGCCTGCCAGGGTTCGGCGCCGGAATTACCGTAACAGCGTTTTGAATGACTTTCACGGAGTTCTTGCACACTGTCTAACCGGAGGGTGCCCGATGACCCCTGATGACCTGGGGATTCAACGAAAAAACTTCTTGGCCTGCGAGTTGAGCGGATCACCGGGGACTCTGACACCCGCTGACGCCCTGTTCGGCAACCATTCGTAACGCCGTTGTCATAGTGTGGGGGGATGGCCAGGCTCAAGACACATGACGAAGCACTCCGACAGCGGCTCATCAACCGCGCCGCCGCCACGGTGTTCGACCGGGGCACGGCGGCGCTGAGTCTGCGTCAGCTCGCCGCGGACGTGAAGACCTCGACCACGGCGGTCTACTCGCTGTTCGGCAACAAGGCCGGTCTGCTGGCCAGCCTCTACCAGGAGGCCGCACGGCTCTTCGTGGCACGTCTGGCGGCCGTCTCCGCGACCACGGATCCAGCCAACGACGTCGTTCGCCTGGGCGTCGCCTACCGCGAGTACGCCCTCGCCAACCCGCACCTCTACTCGATCCTCTTCGTGGAGAGCGCGGCGCAGTTCGAGAGCAAGGAGGAGGGGCGGCGCCAGGTGGCCGAGATGTACCAGCCGCTCGTCGACGCGGTCAGCCGGGGGCGGCAGGCCGGCCAGTTCACGGACGAGCTGGAACCGGAGGTCGTGGCGCTCTCCTGCTGGGCCACGGCGCACGGACTGGTCTCGCTGGAGCTGTCGGGGACCGAGCCGCCGGGGCTCTCGATCGCGGATTCCTACGAGCGGACGCTGCGCGCGGTGGTGGTGGGCTGGCGGCGCGGCTGAGCGCGGCGCGCGGAGGTCAGGGGGCGGCCGTGCCGAGGGCGGCGCGCTCGGCCGCGCCGAAGAGGACGGTGACGGGCGGCGGCTGCGCCGGGTGGCCGGTTTCGCGCGGGCCGGGTTCGCGCAGATCGAGTTCGCGCAGGAAGTGGTCCACCCCCTCGGCCGTGGGCATGGCGGTGAACCGTCCGCTCTTGGCCAGCAGCGCCCGCATCAGCGGGGTCGCGCCGAGCCCGATGTCCCGCCACAGGGTCCAGCCGAGGGTGAACTCCCGTGCCCCATGGGCGCAGTGGTACAGGGCCGCGGTGTTGAGGTAGTCGTTCGCGGCGGCGTAGTCGGTCTCCCCGGTCTGGCCCGTGAACCCCACGAACGAACCGAAGTTGCACCACAGACGCGGCTGCCGGTCGCCGAACGCCGCCTTGAGATGCGCGTAGGACCGTACCTTCAGATCACGGACGGCCCGGAAGTCCCGCGGCCGTTTCCGGCCCACCGAGGCGGCGCGGTTGGTGCCGGCGATATGGAGCAGCAGATCGACGGTGCCCTCCTCGTCCGTCACCCGGCGTACGACGGCCTCCACCGCCGCCCGGTCGCGCAGGTCGCACACGTGGTAGGTGACCCGGTGCGCCCCGCACAGCCGGCGCAGTTCGGCCAGGTTCGCGCGGATCCGGCGGGCCGTGCCCAGCCGGTCGTACGCCATGGTCGCCTCGCGCACGGTGAGCCGCTCCGGGCCGGTGGTCAGGGCCCGGACGAAGTCCTTGCGCTCCGGGCGTACGTCGGCCTCCCCGGACTCCTCGCCCTCGTAGCCGTCGCCGTCGAGCGGGGTGGAACCGATGATGTGCAGCCGGGGCCGGTCGCGCCGGGCCAGCGCGAGCAGCAGCGCGGCGCCGATGCCGTGGGCGCCGCCGGCCGCCACCACACAGCGCTCCCCGGGGGCGGGCGCGACCCCGGCGGGCGCGCCCGGATCGGCCACCGCCCGCCACAGCAGCCGGGTGCCGCCCGCGTAGTACACGACCGGCGGGAACGGGCCGGCCACGGTCTCGCGGGCCGCGTCCGGCTCCGCGGTGACGAGGTCGCGGGCTTCGTGCACCACGGCCAGCACCGCGGTGTCCGGCCACTCCCGCGCCAGGCTCTTCACGAACCCGGTGAACAGCCCGGCGCACGCGTGCGGGACGCGGGCACCGTCGACCCCGCCCAGCACGACCACGACGAACGACTCCGGGCGCAGCCCCGGCGCTGCGCAAGCCTTCGCCGTACGGAACAGCGCGTCGTGCAGGGCGAGCAGGGCCTCGGAGGGTGTCGGGGGCTCGGCGTACAGGTCGACCAGGACCCGGACATGGCGTGGCCGGATCTGTGCGACGGCGGCTTCGAGCGGGTCGTCGGAGGCGGCGCCGGAGGTGTCGTCGGGAAGGGCGTCGGCGGGGAGAACCTCCACACCGGGCATCCGGTCCGTGGTGTTGGCCAGCAGCACCGTGCCGGGCGGGAAGAGGTCCGGTGGCCCGGCGTCGGCGGTGGTGGTTGCGTCCGGCCCGGGTGCCGGGGCGAGGAGCAGGACATGGCGGTCCAGCAGGGGGCCGTCAGGGGCGGCGGGGCGGTCCGGAACATCCGCTCCGGCCGGCGCGCCCACGCCCGCGTCCGTACGCGCGCCCGAGTCCGCGTCCGTACTCGGGTCCGGGTCCGGGTCCGCCGTGTGCGGCAGGGTCGCCTCCCGGCGCGCCGTGCTCATGCGGCGGCGTTCCGCTCCACGACCGCCAGGACGGGCTGCCCCGCCCCCTCGGCGCCGGGCAGCCGACCGGTGTCCGGGGCGCTCAGCGCGGCGGCGGCCCTCGTCAGCCCGGCCTCCTCGTCACGGCCGGCGAGCGGCGCCGCCGTGTACACGCCGGGATGCGCCTCGGCGGCCAGCCCGGTCAGCACCCGGCCGGCGCCCACCTCGACGAACGTCCGCGCACCGGCGGCGTACAGAGCGGCCACGGACGTACGGTACTCGACCGGGGCCACCAGATGCAGGGCCAGCAGCCCGGCGAGATCGTCGCCGTCCCGGTAGAACCGGCCCAGGATCGCCGAGTACACCGGGACGTTGACCGGCCGGGTGCTGAACACGCCGATACGGGAAGCCAGTTCGCGGCGGGCCCCGGCGAGCAGCGGGTTGTGGAAGGGGTGCGGGAAGCGCAGCGGCGTCGCGGTGATCCCGAGCTGCCGGGCGATCGCCCCCGCGGTGCCGATCGCCTCCGGCGGACCGGAGAGCACGGTCTGCTCCGCCGCGTTGTCCACGGCCACCACGAGCGAGGGATGGCCGATCAGCTCCACCAGCCGCTCGGCCCGTACCCGCCCGCAGCGCAGCGCGAGCATCGTGCCCGCGCCGGACGCGTGCGCGCGGACGACGGAGATCCGCTCGCACAGCAGCGCGGTGGCGTCGGCCAGACCGTAGGCGCCCGCGCAGGTCAGCGCGGCGATCTCGCCCAGGCTGTGGCCCAGGTGGACCGCGGGCCGGGCGCCCCGCTCGGCGAGCAGCCGGTACGTGGCCACCGAGACGGCGAGGACCGCCAGCTGATGGAGGTCCGGGGCCCGGTCGAGAAGGGCCGCGGGGCTCGGCGGCGAAGGCCGGAACAGCGTCGGGGACACCTCCCGGCCGAGCCGCTCCCGGGCGACCGCGTCGACCGTCGCGAACGTGTCCCGTACGGCCGGGGAGCCGCGCTCCCAGAACGCGGCGAGGGCGCCGGGACGGTAGGCGCCCTGCCCGGGGAACAGGGCGACACCCAGGTCCAGGGCGTGTTCCGAAAGGAGCGCCGTCCGGCCGGCGGGCGGGCCCGGCGGCGTCCGGCGCGCCGCACTCGCGTCGCCCGCGCCGGCGGCCCGGACGTACGGGGGTGATCCCGGCAGCGCCGCGAGCGTACGTGCCAGACGCCGCCAGGCGGACGGGACCTTCGAAACACGCCCTGGATCTCGGCTCACAGCGGGAACTCCCGTTTTCGTCGTACGCCCGGCCCCCGGCCGGTGCCGAGCCCTTTCGTATACGTTCCGTGAGCACGCGCGGCGCTCACGGAATCCGTGCCACCTGACGGTCCGTCACCGCCGGGCCTCCTCGACGCCCCCCGGCGGGCGTACGGCGTCGAGCAGGTCCGCGAGCCGGTAGGCCAGGTCGAGCGACTGGTCCCGGTTCAGCCGCGGGTCGCACACGGACCGGTAGCGCTCGGGCAGATCGGCGAAGCCGATGCCCGCGCCGCCGCCGACGCACTCGGTCACGTCGTCGCCGGTCATCTCCAGATGGACGCCGCCCGGATGCGCGCCCAGCCCGAGGAGCACCTCGAAGAAGCCCGCCAGTTCGTCGAGGATGTCGTCGAACCGGCGGGTCTTGTGCCCGGACGGCGAGCCGATCGTGTTGCCGTGCATGGGATCGGACACCCACGCCACGGTCCGGCCCTCGGCCGCGACCCGCTCGACCAGCCCCGGCAGCACCTCCCGCACCCGGCCGGCGCCCATCCGGGCCACCAGCGTGAGCCGGCCGGGCTCGTCGCCCGGGGACAGCCGGTCGATCAGCCGCATCAGGTCGTCCGCCTCGGCACCCGGCCCGACCTTCACCGCGACGGGGTTGCTGATCCGGGAGAAGTACTCCACGTGCGCGCCGCCCAGCAGCCGCGTACGCTCACCGATCCACAGCAGATGCCCCGAAGTGGCGTACGGCCGGCCGGTCGCGGTGTCGACACGGGTCAGCGCGGACTCGTAGTCCAGCAGCAACCCCTCGTGGGACATGAACAGTTCGCCCGGGGTGTGCCAGCCGCCGCCGGTGCCGATGAATCCGCCGGCCCGCTCGATCTCCTGGGTGAGCGCCTCGTAACGGGCCCGCTCGGGCGCCCCCGCGGCGAACTTCCGCAGGGCGTCCAGCGCGTACCCGGGACCGGCCTGCTCACTGGCGCAGTGGGCGCGGACGAGGAGCAGGGTGGCGCCGGACCGGCGGTGGACCCGGACCATCCGGTGCGGGTCGGGGGCGCGGGCCGCCGCCGTGAAGGCATGGCCGTTGACCGCGTCGCCCCGGTACACCGGCAGTTCGACACCCTGCCGGGTCTCGGTCCCGGCGGAGCGCGGCTTGGCGTACTGCCCGGCCATCCGCGCGACCGTGACCACGGGCAGCGACATCATGTACCCGAAGACGGTGGCCAGTTGCTGGAGCGTGCTCGCGGTACGGCCGACCGCGGCGGTGTCGGCCGAGTCCAGGCTCTCCGCGCAGTCACCGCCCTGGACCAGGAACGCCTCGCCGCGCGCCACCGCGGCCAGCCGGCTCTTGAGCAGATCGCACGCGCGCGGCAGCACCAGCGGCGCGCTCGCCGTGAGCGTGCCCACGGCGCTCTCCAGCGCGGCCGGGTCCGGCCACGCGGGCTGCTGGGCGGCCGGCCGCGACCGCCAGCCGGTGTGCACCGCGTGGGCGGAGGGGAGGTCGAGCAGGGGAGTCACGCCGTCAGCTCCGCTCGGTGAGGCACCGGCGTCAGCGCGCCGGTGACCAGGGATTCCAGAATGGCCGCGCCGTGCCGGGTCATCACGGACTCGGGATGGAACTGCGCGGAGGTGAAGCCGGGGCCGCGCAGCGCGTGCACCTCGCCCGTCACCGGATCACGGGCGATCTCCACCGGGCCCGGCAGCCGTACGAGGGTCTGCGGCGTCTCGCCGCCGTACGCGGCGAACGTGTTGTAGAAGTACACCTGCTCCGGCACACCGAACAGATCGACGGTCCGCCGCACCCCCTGGTTCGGGGCGTCCAGACGGCGCAGCTCCAGACCGAGCAGCGCGCAGAGTATCTGATGGCTCAGGCACACCGACACGAAGGGAATGCGCAGATTGAGCAGACTGCCGGTGACCGCCCGCAGATACGCGATCTTGGGGTGGCCGGTCTCCCGCGGATCACCGGGCCCCGGACCGAGCACGACCAGGTCGTAGCCGCTGAGCCGGTACGGCTCGTCGTACCGGCGGACCGTCACGTCGTATCCCGCGCTGCGCAGTTGCAGCGCTCCCATCGCGGTGAACGTGTCCTCCGCGTCGATGATCAGCACCTTCTCGCGGGTCGCCGGACGGACCGGGACCGGGGCGAGCCAGAACTCCGACAGCGGGGTGTTGCGGGCCGCGAGCGCCGCCCGGACACGCGGCTCCCCGTCGAGACCGGCGGGCCGGCGCCGCTCGGCCACCCGGCTCAGCGCGTCCAGCAGACCGGCCGCCTTGGCCGCGGTCTCGGCGGTCTCCTTCGCGGGTTCGGAGTCGCGCACCAGCGTCGCGCCGACCCCGATCCGGACCCGGCCGGCCGCGTCGACATCCGCCGTCCGGATCATGATCGCCGAGTCCATACGACGGCGTCCCGCGCCGTCCCGGCCGATCAGCGCGGCCACCCCGGCGTAGTAACCCCGCCCGGCCGGCTCGAACTTGGCGATCACCCGGCAGGCGCTCTCCACCGGGCTGCCGGTCACCGTCGGGGCGAGCAGTGTCTCCCGCAGGATCTCGCGGACGTCCCGGGCGCTGTGCCCGACGATGCGGTACTCGGTGTGGGCGAGATGGGCCATCTCCTTCAGACGCGGCCCGACCACGTGTGCGTCGTCGCACACGCGGCTCATCATCTTCAGCTCCTCGTCGAGCACCATGTACAGCTCGTTGGTCTCCTTGCCGTCCGCGAGGAACTCCAGTACGGAGGGGACCGTCGCACCGCCCGCCGGATAGCGGTAGGTGCCGCTGATCGGGTTCATCACCGCGACACCGTCGTCGAGGCTGACATGGCGCTCCGGGCTCGCGCCGATGAAGGTGCGCTCCCCGGTGTGGATCAGGAACGTCCAGTAGGCACCGGGCTCGCCGCGCAGCAGCCGTCCCCAGAACGCCAGCGCCGTCCGCGCCGACCAGTCGGGGATCTCGGTGACGAAGGTGCGTTTCAGGACGAAGTTGGCGCCCGAGCCATGGCCGATCTCCTCGGCGAGCACACGGCGCACCAGGGCCCCGTACTCCTCGTCGGAGAGGTCGAAACGGCCCTCGCCGGTGACGACGGGCCAGCCCAGCACCGTATCGAGGACCTCCTCGACGGGCAGCAGTGTCTGCGCGCGCACGGGCATCGCGAGGAGCGGCTCGCCGTCGTCGTGATGGTCGTACCCGCGCTCGCCGATCACCCGGTACGGCAGCAGGGCGAGCACCTCGTGGGTGTCCGGTGTGCCGAAGTCGGGCACCGGCAGCCGGTCCGTACTCGCGACGGCGGTGAACTCGCCCTCCAGCAGCTCGACATGGCCGCCCGGTCCGCTCTCCGGCCGGTGCAGTACGGCGAACGCCCGCCCGCCCTCGGCCAGTTCCTCCAGGGAGGTCATGACAGCCCTCCCGCCGACGCCACGGACGCGGGGGCCGCCGCGGACAGCGCTTCCAGCACGGCCGAAGTCGGCAGGACCACCGCGCACCGGGACGCCGCGTACTGGAGCGCCATCCGGTGGTGGTCCGGGGTGAAGTCGGCGACCGCGTCGGCCACGACGAACGGCTGTACGGAGTGGGCGAACGCGTCGCACGCGGTGAGCAGGACACCCACGTGCGCGTAGACCCCGCAGATGATCAGTTGGTCCCGGCCCCGGTCGCGGAGGAGTTCGAGCAGGGGCGTCGCGTGGAAGGCGCTGGCCCGCCACTTGGTGAGTACGGTGTCGTGCTCACCGGGCGCCAGGGCCTCGGGGATCCCGCTGTCCTCGGGCGCCGCCGACATGCCGGGGCCCCAGAAGTCCACCAGCAGGCCGCGCTGTTCGGGCGTCATGTCACCGGGCTGCGCCGAGTAGACGACCGGTACGCCGAGCCCGGCGCACCGCTCGCGCAGCGCCGCGGTGTGCGCGAGCAGATCGGTGCGGGGCTGCTCGCCGGGCGGGAAGGGCGCGAGGAAGTAGTGCTGCATGTCGTGCACCAGCAGCACCGCGCGGCGCGGATCGATCTGCCAGGAGACGCTGTTGGGGGGCAGCTCGGCGGGCCGTGGCATCGGGTACGGGTCGATCGGGTCGATCGGCACGTCGGGTTCCTTTCCAGGTCGGACGGCGGCGGGGGGCCGTGTTCCGCGGAGCGGGCCGGTGCGGGGCTCAGAGGTCACCCGACAGGCTCTCAGGCACCCAGGGAGGCGCCGCCGTCCACGGTCAGGTCGTGCATGGTGATGTGCGCGGAGCGGTCGGAGAGCAGGAACAGGACGGCCTCCGCGATATGGGCCGGCTCGGCGATCCGGCCGAGCGGAATACCGACCCGGTAGGTGTCCGGTGTGCCGTCCACCGACGCGCGCTCGGCCGCGTCGCCCTGCAACGCGGTCAGCATGGGGGTACGGGTCGAGCCGGGCGCCACCACGTTGCACCGGATGCCGTGCCGGGCCAGCTCCAGACCGAGGCACTTGGTGAACATCGACGAGGCCGCCTTGGACGCCGCGTACGCCGCCATCGACGCCCGCGGTGTCATCGCGGCGTTGGACGCGATCGTCACGATCGATCCCCGGCCGCGCGGCACCATCACCCGTGACACCGCCCGGCTGACATGGAACACACCGCTCGTGTTGACCGCGAACGTGATGTCCCACTCCTCGTCGGTCAGCTCGCTCGCCGGGCCGCTGCGCAGCACCCCCGCACCGTTCACGAGGTAGGTGACGGGCCCGAGTTCGGCCTCGACCTTGGCGATCGCGCTGTCCACGTCCGCGCTGTCCGTCACATCCGCGGCCACCGCCAGCACCCCGCCGGCGGAGCCGTCCAGCTCGGCGGCCAGCTCCCACAGCGGCATGATGTCGCGGTCCAGCAGCGCCACCGGCACCCCGGTGGCGGCCAGCGCGCGGGCCACCACCGCGCCGATACCGCCTGCCGCGCCGGTCACCACGGCCACCGCCGACCGGTCCGCGCCGAGCGCCGTGGCCGTCGGGGACGCTTCGATGCTCATCGGGCCACCTGTCCCAGTACGCGGTCGACCGCCTCGGCGGGCACCCGCAGGACCCGCCGGGTGAAGCCGGCCAGCGCCTCCAGATAGCGGCCGCGCAGCGCCGTCTCGTCGATCCCGACGCCCCGGCCGTCCTCCACCAGCGCCCGGCCGCCGACGATCACGGTGTGCACGTCCGCGGAGCCGGCCAGCCACAGGAAGCTCTCCAGCGGCCGGGGGTTGAGCAGATAGCGCCAGTCGTCGGTCCGTACCAGCAGCAGATCGGCCTGCTTGCCGGGCTCCAGGCTGCCGACGGCGTCGTCCCAGCGCAGCCCCCTGGCCGCGATCCGGGTGCCCATCGCGAGGGCGTCGGTGGGCAGCACCTCCGTCTGGTCGGCGCTCATCTCGTTGTACATCTGCCAGGCCGCGCGCATCGTCTCGGCGATCCCCGCGCCCGGCAGCGCCGCCGCGTCGGTCGACAGCGACACGTCCAGCCCGGCCCGGCGCAGCGCCGGCACCACCCCGGTCTCGGTCAGCGCGGACTCGCCCGAGGGACCGTACTTGCCGGGGGAGTGGCTGATGTGCGCCTGCGCGGCGAGCATCAGCTTCTGCTCGCGCTCGTCGAGGAACGCGGCGTGCCCGGCCATCAACCGGCTCTCCACCAGGCCGTGTTCGGCGAGCCGGCGCAGCCCGGTCTCGCCGTAGTACGTGCGCATCACCTCGGCCTCGTTGCGCAGCGCGCCCACATGCGTGGCGAACGGCAGGTCGTGCCGGGCGACGAGACCGGCCATACCGCGCGCCAGCTCGTCCGTCATGTTGGTGACGTAGGAGACGTTCGGGCGGCACCGGATCCGGCCGGTGGTGTCCGCGGCGACCTCGCCGAGCAGCGACTCGAAGCCGGCCAGGACCGTGTCCGCGTCCCGGGTACGGACGAACCGGGACCCGTCCGGCGGGCAGACCGCGTCGCTCGCCCAGGTGCTCGCCGAGAAACGCATGCCCAGTGAGAGGGCGGCGGCGACCATGGACCGCGGCCGGTTGAGGGAGCCCATGTCGCCGAGCGTCGTCACCCCGCCGCGCAGCTGGGTCCACATCGAGTACTCGGCGATGGCCCGCGCCTCGTCCGGCGTCATGGCCTCGATCAGCTGGTCGAAGCGGTCGAAGGTGGCCGAGATCTGGTGCATGTCACCGCCGCCGCCCATGAACGCGACCTGGTCCGCGCGGTCGGAGACCGGCCGCAGCGCGCCGCGCATGGTGAAACCCATCGCGAACATCTCGTGCCAGTGGGCGTTCACAAAGCCGGGCAGGACCATCATCCGGCTCGCGTCGACGGTACGCAGCCCGGCCCGCACGGCCGGGTCGAGCGCGTCGGCCGCCCGGCCGACCTCGTCGGCGGGGCCGACCGCGGCGATCCGGTCGTCCAGCACCAGCACGGCGCCCCGGGCGTGTACGGACTCGTCCACGTCGGCGGTGTAGACGGTGCCACCGGTGATCAGCAGGGCCCCCATCACACGGCCCCCGCGTCGCCCGGTACGGCCGGGGCCAGGGACGCGAAGTGCGCGAGCCAGCCGTTGAGCGTCGGCGCGGCGACCAGCTCGTCGAACTGCACCGGCACCCGCGCCTTGCGCCAGCGGCTGACCAGCCGCATGATCTCCAGCGAACTCAGGCCGAGCAGCACCAGGTTGGCGTCCGGCTCGATCAGCGCGGGCTCGATGCCCAGCGCCGGCGCGATGACCGCGCGCAGCTCGTGTTCGGTCGGGGGCGGAGAGATGTCCACGTCAGCCTTCCTGGTCGGACGCGGCGTGTGCGGCCAGCGCCTTCTTGTCGACTTTGCCGATGGGGGTCAGGGGAAGCTCGGTCACGTACCGCACCACGTCGGGCAGCTTGTAGTCGGCGACGCCCTGCGCGTGCACGGACCGCTTGAGGTCGGCGAGCGGGATCTCGGGGCCCTTGGCGACGAGGAAGGCGCAGATCCGCTCGCCCAGGAACGCGTCGGGCACCCCGATCACCGCCGCCGCCGCGATACCGGGGTGGACGAGCAGCAGATCCTCGACCTCCCCGGCCGCGATCTTGTCGCCGCCGCGGATGATCGTCTCCTTGATCCGGCCCTCGATCACCAGGTCGCCGTCCTCGGTGAGCCGGGCCAGGTCACCGGTGCGGAAGAAGCCGTCCCGGGTGAACGCGCGGCGGTTGTAGTCGGGCACCCGGTAGTAGCCGCGCAGGGTGTACGGACCGCGGGTGAGCAGCTCACCGACCTCGCCCGGCGGCAGCGCCCGGCCCTCCTCGTCGACGATCCGCAGTTCGTCGGCGGCGGAGACCGGCCTGCCCTGGGTGGTGAGCACCGCCTCGGCCGGGTCGTCCGGCCGGCTGAAGGTGAGCAGGCCCTCCGCCATCCCGAAGACCTGCTGGAGCCGGGCGCCCAGGGCCGGTTCGATCCGGGCGGTGAACTCGCGCAGCATCCGCGCGCCGCCCACCTGGAGCAGCCGCAGGCTGGAGAGGTCCTCCTCGGCCCACTCCGCCGCCTCCAGCCAGAGCGTCAGGATCGAGGGGACCATCGCGGTGACCGTGGCCCCGTGCCGTTCGATCAGCGGGAAGCAGTCCGTAGGATTGGGGGTGTCGGCGAGCACGACGGTGCCGCCCGTGAGCAGGGTGCCGACCACGCCGGGGCAGCCGAAAGCGAAGTTGAACTCGATGGGCAGCACGGCGAGATAGACATCGTCCCCGGTCAGCCCGCAGACCTGGGCCGCCCGGTCCGACATGTACACATAGTCGTCGTGGGTACGCGGGATCAGCTTGGGCAGCGCCGTGGTCCCGCCGGACAGCAGGAAGAACGCGACATCCGCCGGGTCGGGTTCGGGCCGGGGCACGGGGTCCGGCACGGCCGACTCCAGCTCGGCGACCGAGACGAACCCCTCGGCCTTGGCGCCCAGCACGAAGAGGGAACCGAGCGTGCCGGTCGAGTCCCGTACCTGCCGGGCCAGTTCACGGTAGTCGTAGCCGCGGTGTGTCTCGGGCACCAGATAGGCGACCGCGCCGCTCAGCTCCACCAGATGCGTGATCTCGGTGGCGCGGTGCGCGGGCAGCGAGAAGACCAGCTTGGCGCCGAGCCGCATGAGCGCGAACGCGATCGCCACGAACTCCGGCACGTTCGGCAGCTGGACCACGATCCGGTCGCCGGCCCGCAGCCCGTGGGCCGCGAAGCCGGCCGCGAGCCGGTCGGCCCACCGGTCCAGCTCCGCGTAGCCGATCCGCCGCTCGCCGTGCACCAGCACGGTCTTGTCGCCGTACGTGAGCGCGGCCCGGCGCAGCACCGTGCCGAGGGTCTCGCCGCGCCAGATGCCCTGCTCGCGGTAGTGACGGGCGATGTCCTCGGGCCAGGGGACGAATCCTTCGAGCATCCGGGACACCTCCCTACTCCGACTCTGCGGCGGACGGTCCGGCGGCGGCCGGCTCAGCGGTGGACGATCCGGCGACGTTCGGCTCGGGGGCCGCCTCGGTGATCCGTACGACGGCGGCGCCCGCCTCCATACCGGTGCTCGCGCCGATCAGCAGCACATGGTCGCCGGGCCGCACCCCGCCGGTGCGCCACTCGTGCTCCAGGGCCAGAAAGAGGTCCGCCGCGCCGGTGTGGCCGATGGTGTTGACGTAGTCCCAGACCGTCTTCTCCTCCGGGACGTCCAGCGGCAGCAGGAACATCGCCTCCAGAGCGGGCCGGCTGAAGCCGACATGGCACACCTTGGCTACCTGATCGATCGTCAGACCCGCCTGCTTGAGCACGCGTTCGGCGATCTCGGAGACCCGGTCGCCGAAGTTCTTGATCGGCGGCGCCTGCCCGGCCGCCCACTGCTCACGCACCTTCTCGGCCCGCTCGGCGAAGTTCAGCCCCCGGCCGCGGGTGACCCCCGGCGGGAACAGCTCCTCGCCCGCCCGGTGCAGGATCTCCATCGAGGAGTCGGAGAGCGAGTCCAGGGAGAGCAGTTCGGCGAAGCCCGAGCGGCGCGAGAGCACCACGGCACAGCCCGCGTCGGCCAGCACGAACAGCGAGGACGCCCGCCAGCGGTCGACGCCCGGGGTGGAGTAGTTGTCGCCCGTGGTGATCAGCGCGGCCTCGTGCGTCGGATGGGCGATCAGCCGGTTCGCGGCCACATCGAGCGAGGCCAGCATGCCCAGGCAGCCCTGCCGTACCTCCATCGCGGGGACCGGCCGGTCGATCGTGTTGTGGAGGATGTAGTGCACCGCCGACCAGCCGTCCGGGCCCTGGTGGTGGGTGTAGCTGTGCAGCAGGACGCCGATGTCGTCCGGGCCGTGCCCGGAGCCGGCCAGCGCCGTCCGCGCCGCCTCGATCGCCATCTGCGGCGCGGGGGTGGACGCGCTCACGGCGGCCGACCGCATACCGGAGGCGACCCGCGCCTCCTCGTCGTACAGCCCTTCCGCCACCGCCCGCTCGGCGGGGAACAGGGGCGGCAGATGGCTGCCGATCCCGGCGAGATACAGGTTCGCGGTCCTCATCGAGCCGACTCCTTCATGTCCTGGTACGTGTCCGGGGAATGCCTGTCGCGGCAGGTGGTCCGGTGCCGTGCGGGGACGCGTCGTTCTGCTGCGCGACGGACGGGGACGGGCTGCGGTATGCGCCGAAGGCCGGCGCACCTCCCGGCAAGAGCACAGCACCGGGGACGCCGGGCCTCATGAGTAGGCGGTACTCAACCGGGGCGGGGCCGCCGCCTCCCGCCACGTGCCGCGTTGCGCGGGGGAGTGCCGGGGCCGGGTGCCCCGCTCCGGCGGCCGTATTGAGTGGTGACTACTCGCGTCGTGGCCCGGCCCGCGGTGGTGTGCTCAGGCTGCGCAACCGCCGCGTGACGTCCTCCACGCGGCCAGGGCACTCACGAGGGAGATCCTTCATGTCGTGGTCGCGTCCGGAACCGGGCGACTGGTCGAGCCCCGCCGAACTGGCCGCACTCCAGCGGCGCCAACTGCCCCGGGTGATCGCGCAGGCACTGCGCTCGCCCTTCTACGCGGCCCGCTACGAGGGGCGCACCCCGCCGAGCACCGCCGACGACTTCGCCGGCATCGAGCTGACGACCAAACAGGACCTGCGCGACCAGTACCCCTTCGGCATGCTCGCCGTGGAGCGCGAACGGCTCGCCACCTACCACGAGTCCAGCGGCACCTCCGGCGAACCCACCGCCTCGTACTACACGGACGAGGACTGGACGGACCTCGCCGAACGCTTCGCCCGCAAGTGGACCGGGATCGACAGCTCCGACACCTTCCTGGTGCGCACCCCCTACGGCCTCGTCATCACCGGGCATCTCGCGCAGGCCGCCGGCCGGCTGCGCGGCGCCACCGTCGTCCCCGGCGACGCCCGCTCGCTCGCCACCCCGCTCGCCCGGATGGTGCGCGTCCTCAAGTCCCTCGACGTGACGCTCACCTGGTGCAACCCGACCGAGATCACCATGCTCGCGGCGGCGGCGAAGGCCGCCGGACTCCGCCCGGACCGGGACTTCCCCGCGCTGCGCGCCATGTTCACGGCGGCCGAGCCGCTCACCGAGGTGCGCCGGCGCCGGCTCAGCGAGATCTGGGGCGGCATCCCCGTCGTCGAGGAGTACGGCTCCACCGAGACCGGCACCATCGCCGGGCAGTGCCCCGAGGGCCGGCTGCACCTGTGGGCCGACCGCGCGGTCTTCGAGGTGTACGACCCGGCCACCGGCGAGGTGTCGGCGGCGGGCCGCGGCCAGATGGTCGTCACCCCGCTCTACCGCGACGCGATGCCGCTGCTGCGCTACAACCTCGCCGACGAGGTCGAGGTCGCCACGGACCCGTGCCCGTGCGGCTGGCTGCTGCCCACGGTGACCGTGCTCGGCCGGGCCGGTACGGAGCACACCGTCGGCGCCGCCACCGTGACCCAGCAACGGCTGGAGGAGATCGTGTTCTCCCTGCCCGTGTCGTACGAGGTGATGTTCTGGCGGGCGATGGCCCACTCCGACGTACTGCGGCTGGAGTTCGAGGCCCCGGACGCCACGCGCGAGCAGGCGGTCAAGGAGCTGGGCGAGGCCCTCGACCGCGAACTGGGCGTCCCGCACCGCGTCACGGGCCTGCCGCTCGGCACACTCGTACCGGCGGAGGCGCTCACCGCCCAGCGCGACATCCTCAAGGCCCGCTACCTCTTCGCGGAGGGCGAGGACTGGGACAAGGCGGTCATGTACTTCTGAGCCGCCGGGCGGCCGTCGCGGTGTTTCCTCCCGCCTTCCCCTCCCGCGTGTCCCTTCACGTGTCCCTTCCCCCCAGTCCGCCCCTCTCCCTGTCCGTCCCCACAACGTCCCCCGAAATCGGCATCGAATCGTGAGTGGTGACTCCATGAGTGCGCTGTCCTCCCTGCCCCCGAGCCCCGCGGAGCCGGTCGCGGTCGTCGGTATCGGCTGCCGCTTTCCCGGCGGCGCCGACTCCCCGCGGGCGCTGTGGGATCTGCTGATGGACGCGGTGGACGCGTCCGGACCGATACCCGAGGAGCGGTGGGCACCGCAGCGGGCCCAGTCACGGGAGAACGCGGCCGTGCTGACCCGGGTGACCCCCAACGGCTCCTTCCTCGACGACATCGCCGGCTTCGACGCCTCCTTCTTCGGCATCTCGGCGACCGAGGCCCGCCAGCTCGACCCGCAGCAGCGCATCGCGCTGGAGGTCGCCTGGGAGGCCCTGGAACACGCCGGAATCCCGGCGCCCTCCCTCGCCGGCACCGACACCGGCGTCTTCATCGGCGTCGGAACCGACGACTACGGCCGCCGCCTCCTGGAGGACCTGCCCGGTGTCGAGGCGTGGACCGGCATCGGCTCCTCGCTGTGCGGGGTGCCCAACCGCATCTCCTACACCCTCGATCTGCGCGGACCGTCCCTCGCCGTCGACACCGCCTGCTCCTCCTCGCTCGTCGCCGTGCACCAGGCGTGCGCGAGCCTGCGGGCCGGCGAGGTGCCGGTGGCGCTCGCCGGCGGAGTCATGCTGATGGCCGGCCCCGGTCTGACCACGGTCCTGGACCACGCGGGCGCCATCTCGCCGGACGGCCGCTCCAAGGCGTTCGACGACGCGGCCAACGGCTACGGACGCGGCGAGGGCTGCGGCGTCGTCGTCCTCAAGCGGCTCTCCGACGCGCGGCGCGACGGCGACCGGATCCTCGCCCTGATCCGCGGCAGCGCCGTCCACCAGGACGGGCGCACCGACGGCATCATGGCGCCCAGCCCCACCGCGCAGGCGCATCTGCTGCGCAAGGCGTACGAGGCGGCCGGTGTGGTCCCGGGCGAGGTCGACTACGTGGAGGCGCACGGCACCGGCACCAGGGTCGGCGACCCCATCGAGGCGTCCGCCCTCGCCGAGGTCGTCGGCGACCGGCCGGCGGGCGGGCGGCCGTGCCTGATCGGGTCCGTGAAGACCAACATCGGGCACTGCGAGGCCGCCGCCGGTATCGCGGGGCTCATCAAGACGGTCCTCGCCCTGGGGTACGGGGTCATCCCGCCGACCCTGTCCGTCAGCGGCCCGCGCGCCGACATCCCCTGGGAGACCTCGGGCCTCGGCCTGGTCACGGAGACCACCCCCTGGCCCGAGACCGGCCGGCCCCGGCTGGCGGGCGTGGCGAGCTACGGATACGGCGGCACGATCGCCCATGTCGTCCTGGAACAGGCACCCCGGACGGCAGAGGCCGCCCCCGGGTCCGCACCCGATCCCGTATCGGAGCACGGCGCCACCACAGCTCCCGGCGCCCCGGCCCTCTACCCGCTGTCGTCCGCCACCGCCCCCGGTATCGCCGGACAGGCCGAGCGCCTCCTCGGCGCGCTCGGTACGGACGGCGGGCCCGGCCTCGCCGACCTCGGCCACACCCTCGCCCACGGCCGCGCGCACCTCGGCGCCCGCGCCGCCGTACTCGCCACCGGGCGGGACGAACTCGCCGAGGGACTCGCCGCGTTGGCCGAGGGCCGGGCGGACCGGCGCGTGGTCACCGGCGAGCCCACGGGCCCGGAGCGCCACCCCGTGTGGGTCTTCTCCGGCCACGGCGCCCAGTGGGCCGGCATGGGCCGCGAACTGCTCCTGGCGGAGCCGGTGTTCGCCGCGGCGATCGACCGGCTCGGGCCGGTCTACGCCGAGGAGATGGGCATCACCCCCCGCGAGGTGCTCACCAGCGGCGATCTCGGCTCCGTCGACATCATCCAGTCGATGCTGTTCGCCATGCAGATCGGACTCGCCGCGGTGTGGCGCCGCTACGGTGTGCGGCCCGGCGCGATCATCGGGCACTCGGTCGGCGAGATCGCCGCGGCGGTCACCGCCGGAGTGCTGACGGAGGAGGACGGCGCACGGCTCATCTGCCGCCGCTCCCTGCTGCTGCGGAAGGTGGCCGGCAAGGGCGCCATGATCATGGTGGACCGTCCCTTCGACGAGGTGCGCGAGCACATCGGCGCGAACGGCACGCTGTGCGCGGCCATCGCCGCCGCCCCCTCCTCCACCGTCGTCGCCGGTGATGTCCCGGCCGTCGACCGGGCCGCCGAGGACTGGGCCGCCCAGGGCTGGAGCGTCCGCCGGATCGACTCCGACGTCGCCTTCCACAGCGCGCACATGGACGAGCCCGCCGCCGATCTCGCCGACGCCGTCGCGTATCTCCAGCCGCGCGAGCCCGAAGTGCCGCTCTACCTCACCGCCGTGACGGACCCGCGCTCCGGCCGCCGCCAGGACGCCCACTACTGGGCGGACAACCTGCGTCGGCCGGTCCGCTTCCACCAGGCCGTCGAGGCCGCCGTCGAGGACGGCCACCGCCTGTTCCTGGAGATCTCCGCGCACCCGGTGGTCAGCCACTCCGTCACGGAGGTGGCCGGCGCCCTGCCCGGCGCCCTCGTCACCCCCACCCTGCGCCGCAACCAGCCCGAGGTCACCACCCTGCTGACCTCGCTGGCCGCCCTGCACTGCCACGGCGTCCCGGTCGACTGGCGGGTGCTCCAGCCCGCCGGCCGCCACACCGACCTCCCGACGACCGCCTGGCAGCACGAGCGGCACTGGGTCGAGGCCCGCCCGGGCGACGGCGAACCACCGGTGGACACCCTGCTGGGCACCCCGACCGCCGTCCACGGCTCCCGCACCCGCCTCTGGCGGACCACACTCGACCTGCGCACCCGCCCGTACCCGCGCCGCCACCCGGTGCTGGGCACGGAGATCGTGCCCGCGGCCGTGCTGCTCAACACGTTCCTCACCGCAGGCGGCACCGACGAGCTGACCGAGGTACGGCTGCGCCAGCCGGTGGTGGTGCCGGAGCGGGAGACCCGCGAACTACAGATCGTCCACGACGACAACGGGCTGCGGCTCGTCTCCCGGCGGCTCGGCGCGCCCGACACCGCGTGGACCACACACACCCTCGCCGTACCCGGCACCACAGGCCCCGTCGAGCCGGTCGTCCCCGCCGCGACACCCGAGGCGCTCGACCCGGGGTATGTCGTCGAGCGGCTCGCCGAACTCGGCGTCGCCGACATGGGATACCCCTGGACCATCGAGGAACTGCGGCGCGGCGAAGGCACGTTGACCGCCGTCGCGAGCGCGCCCCTGGACCGCAGCTGGGCGGCGGTGCTGGACGCCGCGCTGTCGATGGCCTCGGTCGTCTTCGCCGGCCCGGCGACACTGCGCATGCCCGCGGGCATCGACCGGGTCGTCCGTACGGGAAGCCCGCCGCGCCGGGCGGCCATCTCGGTACGGTTGGACGCGGACCGGCCGACCACCGTGCACGTCGACATCCGGGGCGAGGCGGACGGCGCCGAGTCGGTGCTCTCGCTGCGCGGACTGCACTACGGCGAACTGGACCGCGATCTCACCGGCGAGGAGCAGGGCACCGGCGGACGCTTCGAAACGGTCTGGCGGCCCTTCCCCGTCGACACCACCGCGCGGACCACCCTGACGGGCCGTACCGTGCTGGTGCTCGGGCCGCCCGGCCTCGCCCGCTCCCTGGTGCCGGAGGCCGCGGCCCACGGCGCGACCGTGAGCGCCGACCGGGCGGCGCTGGCCGAGGCCGATCATGTCCTCTTCGCGCCCGGTGTGCCCGGCGCGTTCGGGGCCGAACCGGCCGATGTGGCCGCCGACTTCGCCCGGCTGGTGGCCGAGATCGCCGCGCTGCCGGGCCGCGGGCCGGTGCTGTGGTGCCTGACCGGCGGGGTACGGGACGCGGTGTCCGCCGGGGCGCTCGCGCAGTCCCCGCTGTGGGGGATGGGCCGGGTCGTGGCGAGCGAGCACCCCGAGTTCTGGGGCGGTGTCGTCGATGTCCCGGCCGGCCGGCTCACGGAGCTGCCCGCCCGGCTGCTGCTCAACCTGCTCCATCTGAGGCCCGCGGAACCGGTGCTGGCCGTCACCGACGACGGCGTACGGGTACCGCGGCTCGTCCCCGCCGAAGCCGCCCCGGACGGGGCGCCGTTCACCTGCCGGCCCGACGGCACGTATCTGATCACCGGCGGTCTCGGGGTGCTCGGCCTGGAACTCGCCGGCCATCTGGCCGAGCGCGGCGCGCGCCGGATCGTCCTGCTGGGCCGCACCCCGATGGCGCCGCGCGACGCGTGGTCCGACGGCGATCCCCGGGTCCAGGCGCTGCGCCGGCTGGAGGCGGCCGGGGTCACCGTCCGTACGGTCGCGGTGGACATCACCGACCGGGCCGCCACCGCGGCGGCGCTCGACGCGCTCCAACTCCCGCCGGTGCGCGGGGTCGTGCACGCGGCGGGCACGGTGCACAGCGCGCTGGTCCACCGGCTCCGGGAGAGCGATCTGCGCGAGGTGATGCGCCCCAAGACCGAGGGCGCCCGGGTCCTGCACGAGCTGTTCCCGCCCGGCACGACGGACTTCTTCGTCCTGTTCTCCTCGGCCGGCCCGCTGCTCGGACTGCCCGGCCAGGCCGCGTACGCCGCCGCCAACACGTTTCTCGACGTACTCGCGGCGCACCGGCGCACCACCGGGCACACCGAGTCGGTGTCCCTCGCCTGGACCAGCTGGCGGGGGCTCGGCATGGCGACCTCGGCCGAGGCGACCGATGTCGAACTCCACGCCCGCGGCACCACCGACATCGCTCCGGACCTGGCGCTGCGCGCCTTCGACCAGACGCTCGCGCACCCGGTGAGCGCACTGGTGGCCGTCCTCGGGCTGCTGCACGGGCACACCGGGCCGCGCCCCGCGCTGCTCGCCGAACTCGCCCGGGGCGACGCGGGCCAGCCGGCCGAAGTGCCCGACTGGGTGGGGCTCACCGGCGACGAACTCGCCGCGTACCTGCTGGAGGACGTCCGGGCCCGGGTCGCGTCCGTGCTCGGGGTCCGGCCCGCCGCCGTCGGTGTGCACCGCCCGCTCACCGAGGCGGGGGTGGACTCCCTGCTCGCCGCGGCGGTCCGGGTGGCCCTGGAGCGCGACCTCGGGATCGGCCTGCCGGCGACGCTGCTGTGGAACTACCCGACCGTCGGCGAGATCGCCGGCTATCTCAGCGCCGTCCTCGCCGACGACCACGCCGGGCAGGAACAGCCGACGGCGTAGACGTCAACGGGGGCACGGCGCGTACCGGCGACGGCCGGATACGCGCCGTGCCCCCTGCGGTGTCTCACCGGGAGGCGAGCATGGCCTCCGCGCCGTCGAGGGAACGCTCGACGGTGAAGAGGAAGAACTCCGTCTCCTGGGCCGCGATGTCCTCCGGACCGGTGCCGCGGACCCGGGCGCTGCTGCCCGCGGCGGCGAGGCCGGGCCGGGACTCGTCCTCGGCGAAGGCGGCCATCGCGCGGCCCATGTCGGCGCGGGCCGTGGGGAAGCCGCCCCGGTCGTCCTCGACCGCGACAAGGGTGAAGGCGGTGTTGAAGAGATAGCGGTACACCACGGGCGCCTGCGCGCCGAAGCCCGCTTTCATCAGCACACGGATGCCCGTGTCGATGGTGGGCATCGCGGAGGGCACGTTCGGTCCCACCACACACAGGCGCCGGGCCACACCGGGGAACTCACGCAGTACGGTACGGCCGTTGATCATCATCGCGGCGAACCACTCCCGCCAGGGCCCCTCCTCGCCGGGCACCGGGATCCGGGCGATCACCCGGTCGGTGATGCCCATGACGACGGCCTCGCGGTCCCCGACATGGTGGGCCACCACCCCGGGCCACACATCGAGCCGGGTGGCGATCTGCCGGATCGACCAGCCGTCGAGCCCCCGTTCACCGGTCAGTTCGACCGCCGCATCGATGATCTGCTCCGCCGTGATCGGCGGCAGGCCCGCCGACGCCCGTGACCGGCGGCGAGATGCTGAATCTGACATGACGAAGAACCTCACGCTCAAGGAGTCGGGCGGAAGCGGCGGTGGTCGGCGGCTCGCCGCGGGAGAATCACCCTAACCTATTAGCCACTGTCTAAGAGAGTGCTGTACGCTCTTAGCCAGTGTCCAAGAGGCTGTTGCCCGGCCTCTCGGGGACTGCTCGCGCGTTCCGCGCACGGGGCTCGCACCACGCAGGTACCGCCCGGCGGACGACCGTCACTCGCCCTTCCCGTCCGGCCCGGTGCGCCGCTCCCCCCTCCCTTCTCCGTCCTGTCGCGGGCCACTTGCCCGCCCGCGTCCAACCGTCCCGAAAGGCTCAACCCCCGTGCGTAAATGGATGCCACTACTGGCCGTGTGCCTGGGCACCTTCATGCTGTTGATCGACGTGACCATCGTGAGTGTCGCGCTGCCCCAGATGTCCGACTCGCTCGGCGCGTCGTTCTCCGCCATGCAGTGGGTCGTCGATATCTATGTCCTCGTGCTCGCCGCGCTGCTCATGGCGCTCGGCTCGCTCTCCGACCTCGCGGGCGCCCGCCGCGTCTATCTGGCCGGGCTCGTCGTCTTCGCGCTCGCCTCGCTCGCCTGCGGCCTGGCCGGCAGCAGCGAGACCCTGATCGCCGCGCGCGGTGTGCAGGGTCTCGGCGCGGCGGCCATGTTCGCCACCAACACCGCCCTCCTGGCGGGCAATTACCAGGGCCGTGACCGCGGCGTCGCGTTCGGCATGTGGGGCGCGGTCAACGGCGCCGCCGCCGCGGCCGGCCCGATCATCGGCGGTCTGCTCACCGAACACCTCGACTGGCGCTGGATCTTCTACGTGAACCTGCCGGTCGCCGCGATCGCCCTCTACATCGGCGCCAACCACCTCGCCGCGTCGGCCACCCGCGCCGACCGCCGGGTGGACCTGCCCGGCACGGTCAGCTTCACCCTCGTCGCCACGCTGCTCATCTTCGCCCTGATCCACGCGGGCGAGGAGGGCTGGGCGGGCGGCACCACCCTCGCCCTCTTCGGCGGCTCGGCCCTCGCGCTGGTGGCCTTCGTCCTCGTCGAACGGGGCCGCCGCGACCCGATGCTCGACCTGGGGCTCCTGCGTACCCCGTCCTTCGCCGCACTCATGGCCGGCGCCGTCGTCTTCAGCGCCGCCGCCTTCGCCAACCTGGTCTTCGTGTCGGTGTGGGCGCAGTCGGTCCTCGACTTCAGCCCCGTGAAGGCCGGACTGATCCTCATGCCCTTCAGCGGTATGTCCTTCCTCGCCGCCGGTCTGGCCGGTCGTTTTCTCGCCAACATGCCGCCGCAGTACCCGATCGGGGGCGGCCTGCTGCTGATCGGCATCGGCTCGTTCCTGGAGATGTTCCTCACCGGCACCTCCGGCTGGACCGCGATGCTGGCCGGCTTCCTGGTGGCGGGCGTCGGCGTCGGAATCGCCTCGCCCATCCTGGCCTCCGCCGCGCTCGCCGCCGCCCCGGCCGACCGCGCGGGCATGGCCGGCGGCGCCGCCAACACCTTCCGCCAGCTGGGCTTCGCCCTCGGCATCCCGGCCGTGGGCACCCTGCTGTCCGGAACCGTCGCGGTCAAGCTGGCCGACAGCGGCCTGTTCACCGACACGGACACCACTGCCACACTGGTCACCGGCGGACAGTCCGCCGCCGTGATCGCCGAACTCCCCGCCGAGTCCCGCGCCGCGGCCGAGCGGGTTGTCGAGGACGCCTACGCCGCCGGCCTCGACCGGGTCTTCCTGGCCGGGGGACTGGTCGCGGTCCTCGCGGGCGTCCTCGTCCTGCTCCTGGTCCGGCCCTCCGTCCGGCAGCCCGGAACCGAGACGTCCGTTCCGGTAAGGGAGGGCGAACTCCGGGCCGGGTGAGCGCGCCTCCGGTTAACCCGAGAGAAACGATAAGGAATAAGCCGGAAGAGACAGAACGCCGTTCGGAGGGATTCGTGCGGAAATCAGTTGCCGGGCTTATCCGCTGCCCGTTCCACTCGATTCCGGGTGGCGAATCCCTCCGCATGGTATACATTCAGGCGTTCGCTCCACGGACAGGTCAACACTTCTGTCATTCGGAAGTGCTCTCCTCGAACTGCGCGTGAAGGGTGGGGGATGACTGAAGGGTACGAGGGAGAAGGACTGAGAGCCGCTCGCATCAGAGCGGGTTTGACCCAGGAAGAGGTGGCGCGCCGCGCCGGCATCAGCATACGGACGGTCCGGCACATCGAGCGCGGCCACGTACGCAACCCCCGCCACGAATCCCTGAACCGGGTGGCCCGCGCCGTCGGATACGAACTGCCCCCCGCGCGCGCCCCCCGTACCGCCGGCCCGCACACCGACCGGTCCCGCGTCTGCGAGATACGGCTGCTGGGCCCGCCGACCGTCCTGTACGCCGGGACACCGGTGGCCATGCCGCCCAAACTCCGCGCCCTGCTCGGCCTGCTGGCCGTCCAGCCGGACCAGATCGTCCGGCACGACGAGATGGCCGACGTCCTGTGGCCCGACGAAGTGCCCCCCGGCTACGCCAACCTCCTGCACACCTACGCCGCCCGGCTGCGCCGTATCTTCGACCGCGAGACCCGCCGCCGCGAGAGCGGACACCGGATCGGGACCGTCCGCGGCGGCTATGTCTTCAACAGCTCCGGCGCCTGGCTCGACCTGCGCGACTTCGAGGAACGCGTCGCCCGCGCCAAGCGGACGGAGGCGTCCGACCCGCTGGGCGCGCTG
The DNA here is from genome assembly GCF_003344965.1 of Streptomyces paludis. Taxonomy (NCBI): domain Bacteria; kingdom Bacillati; phylum Actinomycetota; class Actinomycetes; order Kitasatosporales; family Streptomycetaceae; genus Streptomyces; species Streptomyces paludis. Next base: position 7,360,304 of record NZ_CP031194.1, read on the forward strand.
GAGCTGTACGGCCAGGCGCTGCGTGGCAGACGGGGCAGGCTCCTCCAGGACGTACCCCAGCTGTGGCAGCATCCCGCCGCCGTCCGGGTCGCCCAGCACCATGTGGACGTCGCCATCGACTGCGCCGATCTGGCCCTCGGACTCGGCCGGCCCGCCCTGGCCGCGGAGCATCTCGCCGCCGCCGCGCACGACGAGCCGCTGCACGAGTCGCTCCAGGCCCGGATGATGCTCGCGCTGGCCGGCTCCGGCCGCCGCGCCGCCGCCCTGCACCTCTTCTCCGACCTGCGCGCGCGGCTGCGGCAGGAGCTGGGCGTGGAGCCGAGCGACGAGCTGTGGCGGGCCTGCCACACCGTCCTGACGGCGGACAGGGCGCAGCCGGCACCGCCGGCCGGCCCGGTCACCGGCACCTTCCTCCCGCCGAACGCGGCCGACCGGCCGCCGACCGGCAGAGAGCCGGGCAGGGAGCCGGGCAGGGAGCCGGGCAGGCGCCTTCTGGACAAGCCCCCGCGCGGCGGTCTCCCGGTGCCCCGGTTCCTCCAGATCACCACCGCCCCGGCCCAACTGCCCCCTCTCTCCACCCCGTTCGTCGGAAGAGAGCGGCAACTGGACACCCTGGACACGCTGACACGGCGGCTGCGCGGCGACGGCGCCTCCGTGGCCGTCGCGGTGGTGCACGGCCCGCCCGAGACCGGCAAGACCGTGCTCGCCGTACGCTGGGCCCGCGGCCGGAGCGCCGACTTCCCCGACGGCCAGCTCTACGCCGACCTGCGGGGCAGCACCGACCGGCCGGTACCCGTCGCCACCGTCCTCGCCCGTATGCTGCGCTCCCTCGGCGTGCACGACGCCTGGCTCCCGGACGACCCGGACGAGGCGGCCGTGCTCTTCCGCAGCCTCACCGCCGGCCGCCGCTTCCTGGTGCTGCTGGACGATGTCACCGACCCCGGACAGGTCCGCCCCCTGCTGCCCGGCACCCCCGGCAGCCTGGTGCTGGTCACCAGCCGGGTCCCGCTGATGGAGCTGGTCATCCGGGAGAACGCCGTCCCCGTCCCCGTCGGCGCGCTCTCGCCCGCGGAGTCGTACGCCCTCGTCGAGGCGTACCTGGGCGCGACACGCACCGCCGCCGACCCCGGCGCGACCGCCCGGCTGATCGCGCTCTGCGGCAATCTGCCGGTCCCCCTGCGCACGGCCGCCGCCCGGATCGCCGGATACGGACCGGTCCCCCTGCGCGCCGCCGTCGCCGACCGCGCTGCTCCGCAGGCTGACACGGACGCTGACAGCGCCCTCCCGAGCTGACATCACCGACGGCCGTCCCCGCTCCGGCTGAAAACATCCCAGCTCAGCGCCGGGAATATTGACGGAAGACAGTCAAGGGGCCCTTTCGAAGAGGCCCGAATGTCTTTTTCCGGCGCTGAGTTCGGTTGCCCGGACGCGCCCGCGGACCTATGTTCGCGCTCGCGGATCGGTATCCGCCGCGCGGCCCGTTGTGGCCCTCTTTGCTGATATGCCCCCGCGCCCCGGCGGCGGGGAGTTCTCCGGGGAATCCCACAGGAGCCCCAGCAGATGCGCGACAAGCCGTTCGGAGAGGATCGGAAATGGCGAAAATCACGGCCGAGGAGGCCCAGAAGTGGCTGATCGACGAGATCGCACAGCGACTGGGCACTGACCCGTCCGAGGTCCCCGCGGACCAGTACTTCGACGAACTCGACCTCGACAGCACCACCGCACTGATCATCGCGGGCGAGATGGAGAACTGGCTGGGCTTTGAACTGGGCAGCACCGCGCTCTGGTACCACCCGACCATCGAGGCCCTCGCGGCGCACATCGCCGAGGAGTCCGAGCGGCACATCACCGCGGCGTGAGCGCCGTGGGCGCCGGGCCGGTGCCCCCGACCACCGGCCCGACGCCCACCGCGCCCCTGCCGGGAGCGCACCCCACGAGGCCACGGCCGCGGGACCGGTATCCAGCCGGGGCCACCGGTCCCCGGCCGCCGCCCCCGCAAGGCCGCCGCATCGCCGTACCGCCCGGTGGCCAGCCGCCCCCGACCTCCATGTTCGCCCCAGATCCAGAGAGACTCGCCGTGAACTCTTCGCAGGAATCCGACCTCGACCGTCGGCTCGCCCGGGACCCCATCGCCATCGTCGGCCTCTCCGCGCTCTTTCCCAAGTCCAGCAATCTGCGGGAGTTCTGGTCGAACGTCGTCTCGGCCGCCGACTGCATCGACGACGTACCCGCCGGTCACTGGGACATCGACGAGCACTACGACCCCGACCCCACCGTGCCGGACAAGACGTACGCCAAGCGCGGCGGATTCATCCCCGACACCCCGTTCAACCCACTGGAGTTCGGGCTGCCGCCCAACACCCTGGAGGTCACGGACGTCCTCCAGCTGCTCAGCCTGGTCGTCGCCCGCGACCTGCTGAAGGACGCCGGCGCCGACCAGCCCTGGTACGACAAGTCACGCACCGGTGTCGTCCTCGGTATCACCGGCGCCAACCAGCTCACCCAGCCGCTCACCGCGCGCCTCCAGAGCGGTGTGCTCAAGGAGGTCGTCCGCAGCTGCGGCCTCTCCCAGCGGGACGCCGACGAGATCGTCGCCAAGTTCCGCCTCGCGTACGCGCCCTGGGAGGAGAACTCCTTCCCCGGCATGCTCGGCAACGTCGTCGCCGGCCGGATCGCCAACCGGTTCGACCTCGGCGGCATCAACATGACGATCGACGCCGCCTGCGCCAGCTCCCTCGGCGCGGTCCGCGCCGCCGCCAGCGAACTGGTCGAACACCGCGCCGACACCATGCTGGTCGGCGGCTGCGACGCCGAGAACACGATCTTCATGTACCTGTGCTTCAGCAAGACACCCGCCCTGTCGAAGTCCGGGCACATCCGCCCGTTCGACAAGAACGCCGACGGCACGCTCATCGGCGAGGGCATCGGCATGCTGGCCCTGCGCCGCCTCTCCGACGCGGAGCGCGACGGCAACCAGATCTACGCCGTACTGCGCGGCATCGGCACCTCCAGCGACGGCCGCTTCAAGTCCATCTACGCGCCGCGCAAGGAGGGCCAGATGGTCGCCCTCCGCCGCGCCTACGAGGACGCCGACTGCTCACCGGCGAGCGTCGAACTCTTCGAGGCACACGGCACCGGCACCGCCGTCGGTGACGCCACCGAACTCAGCGCGCTCGCCGCCGTGGTCTCCGAGGCCACCGACAGCACCCGCTACGCGGCCCTCGGCAGCATCAAGTCGCAGATCGGGCACACCAAGGCCGCGGCCGGCGCGGCGGGCATGATCAAGCTCGCCCTCGCCCTGCACCACAAGGTGCTGCCGCCGACCATCAACGTGGCGGAGCCCAACCCCGCCATCGACTTCACCTCGGGCCCGGTCTATGTCAACACCGAGGCCCGGCCCTGGATCCGTACCCCGGAGCGGCCCGAACGGCGCGCCGCGCTCTCCTCGTTCGGCTTCGGCGGCACCAACTTCCATGTCGTCATGGAGGAGTACGGCGAGGGCGACGACCTGCGCGTCTCCTTCCCCGTGAGCACGGTGCACCTGTGGCACGCGCCCGACACCGCCGCGCTGGCCGAGGCGCTCGCCGCCGACGCGGCCCCCACCGGCGGCCCGGCCCCCGCCGGCCACGCGCGCGTCGCCTTCGCCGCCCGCACCGGGCGCGAGGCCACCGCGCTGCGGGAACTCGCCCTCGCCGAACTGCGCGCCCGCCCCGACGCCGACACCTGGTCCCACCCCAAGGGCGTCCACTTCCGCCGCACCGCAGCGCCGGCCGGCAAGGTCGCCGCGCTGTTCGCCGGGCAGGGCAGCCAGTACGTCAACCTCGGCCGGGGCGCCGTGATGGCGCTGCCGCCGCTGCGCGCCGCCTTCGACGCCGCCAACCGGCACTTCGAGGACGCCGAGCCGCTCTCCCGCTTCGCCTTCCCGCCGCCCGCCTTCGGCGCCGCCGAGGCCGACGGGCAGGAGACCGCGCTGCGCGCCACCGCGTACGCCCAGCCCGCCATCGGCGCGCTGTCGGCCGGCCAGTTCCGCTATCTCACCGAACTCGGCTTCCGGGCCGAGGGGTTCCTCGGCCACAGCTTCGGCGAGCTGACCGCCCTGTGGGCCGCCGGAGCCCTCACCGACGACGCCTTCCACGCCCTGGCCCGGGCCCGCGGCAAGGCGATGTCACCGCCCCCGGACACCGGCTTCGACGCCGGCGCCATGGCCGCCGTCTCCGCCACCGAGGAGCGGGTGGCCGAGCTGCTCGCCGACCGTACCGGTGTGCTGGTCTGCAACCGCAACGCGCCCGACCAGACCGTGGTCGGCGGTCCCACCGAGGAGATCGAGCGCCTGATCGCCGCCGCCGGGGCGGCCGGGCTGCGCGCCCGCCGGCTGCCCGTCTCGGCCGCCTTCCACACTCCCCTCGTCGGCCACGCCGTGGAGGCGTTCCGCGCCGACGTCGCGCGGTTCGAGGTGGGCGCGCCGAACGGCACGGTCTTCGCCAACACCAGGGGCGCCACGTACGGCGACGACGTCGACGCCAACCGTACGGTCCTCGCCGAACAGCTCATCAACCCCGTCGACTTCTCCACCCGCGTGGAGGAGATGTACGCGGCCGGGTACCGGGTCTTCGTCGAGTTCGGGCCCAAGAGTGTGCTCACCCAGCTGGTACGGCGCGTCCTGGGCGACCGGGAACACACCGTGCTCGCGCTGGACGCAGGACCCGGCAAGGACGCGGACACCGCCCTCAAGCAGGCCGTCGCCCAACTGGCCGTCCTCGGACTGCCACTGGCCACCGCCGACCGCTATGTCGCGCCGCCGGTCGAGCCGACCCGGGCCAAGGGCATGTCGATCCTCCTGAACGGCATCAACTACGTCGCGCCCGAGCGCCGGGCGGCCTACCGGGACGCCATCGAGAACGGCTACCGCGTGGCCGTCCCCACCCTGCCCGGCGGCGGGGGTGCCGTACGGCCGGCGCCCGCGATCGCGGCGAGCGCGCCTGCCGCGCCTGTCGCGCCTGCCGTCGCCCCGGCACCGGCCCCGGCGCCCGTACCGGTTCCCGCGCTCGCGCATGCCGCGGCTCCGGCCCCGGCCTCCGCTCCGGCCGGCACCGGACCGGCGCCCGCACCGGTGGCCGCGCGGACACCCGTTCCCGTGGCATCCGCCCCGACTCCCGCTCCGGCTCCCACCGTCATGGAGACAGCTCACGTGGACAGTGACCGCCTGGCCGATCTCGTGGCCGACCATCTCACCCTGCACGACGACTATCTGACCAGCCAGTTGCAGAGCGCCGAGCGCCTCACGAGCCTGCTGGAGCGTGCCGCCGAGCAGGACCGGCTCGGCCAGGTCCTGCCCGGGATCAACGCCGTGAAGGAACACGGGCTGGACATCGGCCGCAGCCATCTGCGGGCCAACGAGATCCTGCGCGACCTCGCCGGCCTGGAGCTGGGCACGGCGGCCCCCGCTGCGCCCCGCGCCCCCGCCGCCGCCCCGGCGCCCGCCCTCGCCCCCCGGACCGCCCCGGCCGCACTGCCGGCCCCGGTCCCGGCCGCGCCCGCCACCCCGGCCCTCGCCCCGGCCCTGGCACCCGCCCCCCAGGCCCTGGCCTCGACCGCGGCCCTGACTCCCGCGCCCGCCCCGGCCCCCGCGGCGCCCGCTCCGGCTCCCGCGGTGGAGACCGCCGGTGTGGAGTCGGTGTTGTTGGAGGTGGTGGGTCAGAAGACGGGTTATCCGGCGGACATGTTGGATCTGGACATGGATGTCGAGGCGGATTTGGGGATCGACTCGATCAAGCGTGTGGAGATCATGGGGGTGATGCAGGAGCGGTTCGGTGGTGGTGTGGCGGCCGGTCCTGAGCAGCTCGCGGAGTTGCGTACGTTGCGTGACATTGTGGGGTTCATGGCGGGTGGTTCCGCTGCGTCGGGTGGTGTGGTTTCCGTGCCGGTGTCGGCTTCGGCTCCTGTGGTGGACGCTGCTTCTGTGGAGGCTGCGCTGCTGGAGGTGGTGGGTCAGAAGACGGGTTATCCGGCGGACATGTTGGATCTGGACATGGATGTCGAGGCGGATTTGGGGATCGACTCGATCAAGCGTGTGGAGATCATGGGGGTGATGCAGGAGCGGTTCGGTGGTGGTGTGGCGGCCGGTCCTGAGCAGCTCGCGGAGTTGCGTACGTTGCGTGACATTGTGGGGTTCATGGCGGGTGGTTCCGCTGCGTCGGGTGGTGTGGTTTCCGTGCCGGTGTCGGCTTCGGCTCCTGTGGTGGACGCTGCTTCTGTGGAGGCTGCGCTGCTGGAGGTGGTGGGTCAGAAGACGGGTTATCCGGCGGACATGTTGGATCTGGACATGGATGTCGAGGCGGATTTGGGGATCGACTCGATCAAGCGTGTGGAGATCATGGGGGTGATGCAGGAGCGCTTCGGCAGCGGTGTCGCGGCCGGTCCTGAGCAGCTCGCCGAGCTGCGCACGCTCCGTCACATCGTGGACTTCATGGCCGGCGGCCCCGCCGAGTCCGGGCCCGGCGCGGCGGCCTCCGCCACGCGGCCCCCGGCCGCCGCCGCACCGGCCGACCGGCCGGAGGGCGGCATCGGCCGCGCGCAGGCCGCGCTCGTCGAACTGCCCGTCCCCGACCTGCTGGTCGACGCCTACCCCAAGGGCTCCGGCGCGCTCGTCGTCGACGACGGCTCGGAGCTGGCCCCCGCGCTGGCGGCCCGGCTCATCGGCGCCGGACGCCATGTGCACGTCCTGCGGCTGCCCGGGGTGCCCCAGCGCATCACCGGCGTCAAGGACCACTCCCTGACCGGCTGGGGTGTGACGGAGCTGGCCGAGCGGATGGAGCTGGTACTCGCCGACCGGATCAGCCTCGTCGTCGACCTCTCCGCCGCCCACTACCCGGACTGGTCCGACGGCACCCGCCGGCTCGCGCACACCCTGCTCGTCGCCAAGCACGCCGTCGAGCCGCTGACCGCCGCCGTCGACGCGGGGCGCGCCGCCTTCGTCGCCGTGACCCGGCTCGACGGCTCCTTCGGCCTCGGCGGCGTGGACGAGGAGCTGGCCCCCGCCGCCGGTGTGGCCGGTCTGGTCAAGACGCTGGCCGTGGAGGCGCCCCGGCTGTTCTGCCGGACCGTCGACCTCGCCCCGGCGCTCACCGCAGAGGCCGGCGCCGCCCTCGTCCTGGGCGAGGTCCACGACGCCGTCCCGGACATCACCCAGGCCGGCCACGACGGCACCCGCCGCGTCGGACTCGGACTCGCCGAGCGGCCGGCCGGCCCGGCGTCGGCCGACGTCCCCGCGCTCACCTCCGACGACCTCATCGTCGTCACCGGCGGCGGGCGCGGCATCACCGCCGCCTGCGTCACCGAACTGGCCCGCCGCCACCGCCCCGGCCTGCTGCTGCTCGGCCGCACCGCGCCCGAGGACGAACCCGCCTGGGCCCAGGGCGTCGAGGAGGGCGCGCTGAAGGCCGCCGCCGCCGCGGAGCTGAAGGCATCGGGGGAGAAGCCCACCCCCAAGCGCGTCGAGCAGCTCGCCCGCGCCGTGGTCGGCGCCCGGGAGATCCGGGGGACCCTGGCGGACCTGCGCGCCGCCGGGAGCACCGCCGAGTACCTGGCCGTCGACATCACCGACCCGGCCGCCACGGCCGCCGCGCTCGCCCCGTACCGGGAGCGTGTGACCGGTCTGGTGCACGGCGCCGGGGTCCTGGCCGACCAGCTCATCGCCAACAAGAAGGCATCCGAGATCGAGCGGGTCTTCGCCCCGAAGCTGGCCGGACTGCGTGTGGTGTCCGGCGCCCTGGACGCCGACCGGCTGCGCCACCTCGTGCTGTTCTCCTCCGTCGCCGGATTCTTCGGCAACCGGGGCCAGTCCGACTACGCCATGGCCAACGAGGTCCTCAACGCCTGGGCCTCCTCCTGGAAGCTGCGCCACCCCGCCGCCCGGGTCACCTCCCTCAACTGGGGCGCCTGGGACAGCGGCATGGTCTCCCCGGAGATCAAGGCCGTCTTCCGGGAGCGCGGCATCACCCTGATCCCGGTGGAGACCGGCGCCCGGCTGTTCACCGAGCAGTTCGACACCGGGCGGGCCGCCGACGTGGTGACCGTCCTCGGCCCGACCACCCCCCTGTCGGAGCCGGAGCGGCCGGCCCCCGGCACGATCACCGTCGAACGGACACTGGACGGCCTGACCGGGCACCCGCTCGTCACCGACCATGTCATCGGCGACGCGCCCGTGCTGCCCGCGGTCGTCGCGCTCGGCTGGGCCATCGGCGCGGTCGAGCGCGCCCACGGCGCCGAAGTGCGGCAGATCCGCGACTTCGACGTCCACAAGGGCATCGTGCTCGACGCCGGCCGGCCCGACCGCCTCGCCCTGACCATGACCCCGGCGGACGGCACCGTCCAGGTCGCCATCCGCTCCACGGACGGCAAGGGCGCCGTATGCCCGCACTACGCCGCCGTGGCCGTCCCCGGCACCGCACCGGCCACCGCCGCCCCCGTCACCGGGCTGCCGGCGCTCGGCGGCGGACGGGACGCCGAGGGGCTCTACACGGACGGAACCCTCTTCCACGGCCCGGCCCTGCGCGGAGTGCGGCGGATCCTCGCCGAGGACGAAGCGCGGCTGGTCCTCCAGTGCGAACTGGCCGAACTCAGCCCCGAGGGAGGCGCGTTCGGCGGCTCCCGGTTCGCGCCCGGCACCGCCGACCTGCTGCTCCAGGCCGGTCTGGTCTGGGTCCGCCTCTTCAAGGGCACCGCGTCCCTGCCCCTCGGCGCCGCCCGGGTCGACCTGCACCGCGCGCTGCCCGACGGCGAGCCCTTCCTGATCACAGTCGAGCCCGCCGGGGACGGCGGCTCCACCACCACCCTGCTCACCCTCACCGCCTGCGCCCCCGACGGCGAGGTGCTGGCCCGGTTCGACGGCGTCCGCGTGGTCTCGGCCCCGCAGCTGGCGGCCAAGTTCATCAGCGGCTGATCCCGCTTCCGTATCCAGCGCCGGCGATCCGGCCGGCCCGGACGGCTCCTCACCATGCCGCCGTCCGGGCCGGCCGTCGCTCCAGAAGGGACCCGAGAGCTGTCATGAGCAAGTACGCCATCACCGGCCTCTCCTGCCTGTTCCCGGGCGCGGAGACGCCTGCCGAGTTCTGGCAGAACCTCCGCTCCGGCGTCGACAGCCGCCGGGAGGGAGGCGAGGAAGTCTTCGGCCGCACGCCCGGACCTCGCGACATGGACCCGCAGCACGAGATCTACTGCCGCCGGGGCGGCTTCGTCACCGGCTTCGACTTCGACCCCGAGGGCTATCTCCTCGACCCCGACCGTCTCTCCGGCCTCGACCGGATCTTCCACTGGTCCCTGCACGTGGCCCGGGAGGCGCTGCGCGACAGCGGACACGCCGGCCGCCCGGACATCCTGGCCCGCACCGGCCTCGTCCTCGGCAACTACTCCTTCCCGACGCCGGCTTCGGCCCGGGTCAGCGTGCCGCTCGTCCAGGAAGCCGTGCTGGAGGGGCTGCGGCGGGCCGGTCATCCTGCGCTCGGCGCGCTCGCGCCCGACGGCGACCGTATCGACCCCGCCCTGATCAACGCCGAGGACCTGCGGGTCAGCGGCTCCCCGGCCACCGTCGCCGCCGCCGCGCTCGGGCTCGGCGGCCCCCGCTACGCGCTCGACGCCGCCTGCTCGTCCGCCCTGTACGCGCTCAAGCTCGCCTGCGACCATCTCGCCGCCGGGCAGGCCGACCTGGTCCTGGCCGGAGGCGTCTGCGCACCCGACCCGACCCTGATCCACCTCTCCTTCGGCGATCTCCAGGCATACCCGCGCGACGGGTTCAGCCAGCCCTTCGACAGCCGCTCCGGAGGCATCCTCACCGGCCAGGGCGCCGGCATGCTGGCCGTCAGACGGCTGGCCGACGCGGTGCGCGACGGCGACCGTATCCACGCCGTCGTCGACGGCATCGGACTGACCAACGACGGCAGCGGACGCCACCTCCTCGTGCCGCAGGGCGCCGGACAGACCGGCTCGTACGAACTCGCCTACGAGCGGGCCGGGGTCGACCCCGCCACCATCGACTACCTGGAGTGCCACGCCACCGGCACGCCCATCGGTGACGCCACCGAGATCCAGTCCGTGGCCGAGTTCTTCGGCGCGGCGGGCAGCCCCCCGCTGATCGGCTCCGTCAAGGGCAACATCGGCCATCTGCTCACCGTGGCCGGCTTCAGCAGCATGCTCAAGGTCATCCTCGCCATGGACCACGGCCACCTCCCGCCGACCATCGGTGTCGACCGGCCCATCCGCGCCAAGGACGGCCGGGTCGGTGAGGAGTCCCTCGTACGGACCGGCCGCCCCTGGCCCGAGCACGACGGGCCCCGCCGGGCCGCGGTCTCCGCGTTCGGCTTCGGCGGCACCAACGCGCATGTCGTCCTCTCCCAGCCGGAGTCCCAGCGGGCGTCGGAGCCGGCGCCGGCCGGTCCCGCCCCCACCCCGGTGCCCGCGCTCGACATCGCCGGACTTGGCGCGCACTTCGGGGCGTTCGACTCCCTCGACGCGTACGAGCGCGCCGTCCACGGCGGCCGTGACGCGCTGGGCCCGCTGCCCGAACGGCGCTGGCGCGGCCTCGACCAGACCCGCGGCGGCTCCCTGGAGCACGGCGCGGGCATCTCGCCCGACGCCCTGCCGCACGGCGCGTTCGTCGACGGCCTCGGCATCGACCCGATGGACCTGCGGATCCCGCCCGCCGACCTGCGCACCTACAACCTTCAGCACGCCCTCGCCATCAAGGTCGCCGACGAGGCCCTGCACGACGCCGGGTACAGCCGCGCCGTGGCCAAGGGCGCGAGCGCGCCGCCCGAGCGCCGGATCGCCGTCGTCGTCGGCATGGAGATCGAACCCACCACTCATCTGCGGATCACCCGCTACGGACTGGGCACCTTCGTCCGCGAGGAGTTCGCGCGCGCCGGCGTCCCGGTCGACGAGGCGGAGCTGGCCCGGCTCACCGCCGCGGGCCGCGACGCGGTCGTCGACCCGATCGTCGCCAACGAGGTGCTGAGCTACATCGGCAATGTGATGGCGAGCCGTATCTCGTCCCTCTGGAACCTGACCGGCCCCTCGTTCACCGTCTCCTCCGACGGCTCCGGCACCGCCGAGGCCCTCCAGGTCGCGCGGCTGCTGCTGCTCGACCCGGGCATCGAAGCCGTCCTGGTCGGAGCCGTCGACCTCGCCGGCTCCGCCGAGAACCTGCTGCTGCGGTCCGACGCGGTCGCCGGGGCCGGACTCACCTTCGCCGAAGGCTCCGAGGGCCGCCGTACGGGCGAGGGCGCCGGCGCGGTCGTCGTCACCCGGCGCGGGGAGGCCGCGGCGCCCGTCTACGCCCGGCTGGAATCGCTCGCGATCCGGCACGCCCCACCGGTGCGCGGCCGGGTGCCCGAGGCCGACGCCGGCACCTACGCGGCGGCGGCCGAGGCCGCGCTCACCGCGGCGGGCATCACCGCCGAGGACGTCGGCTACGTGGAGGCCCACGCCGGCGGCACCCCCGCCCAGGACCTGGCCGAGATCGCGGGCCTGGCCCAGGTGTTCCCGGCGGCGGCCGGCGAAGCCGGCACAGGCGGTACGGACCGTACGGGCGGCCCCGCCGGCCGGGTCGCGCTCGGCAGCGCCAAGGCGCAGATCGGTGACGCCGGCTGCGCCGCGACCATGGCCGGACTGATCCGGGCCGTGCTCTGCCTGCACCACGGCTATGTCCCGGGCACCACCGGCTGGACCCGCCCCGCCGCCGAACTCGCCGCCGGCTTCGCCGCCTCGGCGCTGTACGTACCGGACGCCTCCCGCCCGTGGCTGCGCCGGACCGCCGCGTCCCGCCGCCACGCGACCGTGGGCTTCATCGGCGCGGCCGGCGCGCACGGCCATCTCGTCCTGTCCGCCGAGTCGACCCGGGGCACCGTCGTGCCCAGCGACTGGCGGCGCGCGGACGGGCCCCTCGTCCTGCCGCTGTCGGCCGACTCGTTCGACGGGCTGCTCGCCGTGATCGAACGGCACCGGGAGCTGCTCGCCGGCGACGCCGACCCGTACGACCTGGCCCGCGAGGCGGCCCGGCGGCTGTCAGGACGGACGGTGCGTGCCGTGCTCGTCGGACGGCACCGGGCCGAACTCCGCGCCCAACTCGACCTCGCCGCCCGGGACCTGCCCGCCACGTACGCCTCCGGCGGCGAGTGGACCACACCGGCCGGCAGCTGCTTCGCCGCCCGCCCGATCGGACCCGACGGCAGGGTCGCGCTGGTCTACCCGGGCGCGTTCAACTCCTATCCCGGGCTCGGCCAGGATCTCTTCCGCGCCTTCCCCGGACTGCTGGAGCGCTTCGAGAGCCAGGCCGACGCGCCGGAACGGCACCTGCGGGCCGCCGATCTGTACCCGCGGACCACCACCGCCCCGGGGCGGCGCGAGCTGATGGAGCTGGAGACCTCCCTCGGCGAGGACATCCCGTTCATGCTCGCCACCGGCACCAGCTTCGCGATCCTCTACACCGACCTCGTCCGGGACGTCCTCGGCATCACCGCGCACGGCGGATTCGGCTACAGCCTCGGCGAGTCGAGCATGCTCTTCGCCACCGGCGGCTGGCGGCCGGAGGGCCGGGACGACGCCCTCATCAGCAACACGCCGATCTTCAAGGACCGGCTGTGCGGACCGCGCCGTACGGTGCGCGAGGCATGGCGGCTGCCCGACGCGACGCCGGACGCGGCGGTCTGGGCGAGCCATGTGCTGCTCACCGACGCCGCGTCCGTACGGGCGGTGCTGCCCCGGTACGACCGGGTCCACCTCACCCATGTCAACACCCCCGCCGAACTGGTCATCGCGGGCGATCCGGCCCAGTGCAAGGCCCTGATCAAGGAGGTCGGCTGCCCCGCCGCGCGGTCGCCCGTCAACGCCGTCATGCACTGCCCGGTGGTCGACGCCGAACTGGACGGACTCGCCGGGCTGAACGACTACCCCACGGGCTCGTCCGACGGTCTCGAACTGTTCAGCGCCTACGACTACGAGGCGCTGCCCGCCCTGGACCGCAAGGAGATCGCCCGCCGGATCGCCCACACCCTGCGCTCCCCGATCGACTTCCCGCGGCTGGTGCGCGGCGCTCACGCGCGCGGCTTCCGCTACTTCATCGAGGTCGGGCCCGGCGCCACCTGCTCCCGCTGGGTCCGCGAGACCCTCGGGAACGACGCGCATGTGGCGCTGCCGGTCGACCGCCGGGGCGTGCCCGCCGCCAAGTCCGTCGCCCAGCTCGCCGCCCGGCTGACCGCCCACGGTCTCGACCTGGATCTGACCGCGCTGCTGGAGTCGGCCGCCGAGCGTGTCCCGGCCCGCCGGGCCCGCCCCACCCGCTTCCGGGTGGGCGGCGCGGACCCGGCCCCGGCGCGGATCGCGCGTGAACTGACCACGTCCCGCGCGCCGGTGGGGAACCCCGGCACCCCGGTGGCGGCTCCGACAACAACCCCGGCGGCGGCTCCCGTCGCTGCCCCGGCCGCGGCCCCGGCGGCGACGGCCGCGGTCACGGTCGCGGGAGCCGCCGGGCCCGCCCGCGCCGCGGTCACCGGCCCGGCCGCCGCTCCGGCCGCCGCCGCGGCCTCCCTACCGGCCGCTCCCGCCGCCGGTACGGGCGTACCCCGCCCCGTCTCCCGCGCCGCGGAACCCGTTCCCGCGCCGGCCACCGCCCCCGTCCCGTCCGTACCGCCGGAGGACTCAGCTCTCATGCCAGCAGACCCGACCCTCGCCGACGCCGAGGTCATCGCCTTCGACGGCACCCCGATCCCTTACCTGCCCTGGTCCCAGCACACGCCGGACGGCACGGGCGCCTCCGCCGCCCCCCTGCCGCCCGCGGCACCGCCCGTGACCCCGTCCGGCCCGTCCGTACCGTCCGCCCCGGCGGGCCCGGCCGGGTACGGGCGCGGCGAGTCCTCGGCCGCCGTCGCGGCCGACCTCGTACGGGAGATGCGCAAGCAGATGGTCGCCACCCACTCGGTGGTGATGGAGACCCAGCACATCCTTCAGTCGGCCACGCTCAACCGGATGGAAGCGGCCCTGGACGGCGCCGCGCCCGCCGCGCCCGTCCCGGCCGCCCCGGTCGGCCACGCGCCCGCGTACGCGGCGCTCCCGCCCGCCCCCGAGGCCCCCGCCGTTCCGGTGGCCCCGGCCGCCGCCCCGGCCCCGGTCCGGCCCACCGCCGTCACCACCACCGGCGACCGCGCCCGCGCCCGCGAGGAAGGCGTCGTCTGGGACGAGGCCGACCTCCTGGAGTTCGCCGTCGGCTCCGTCGCCAAGGTGTTCGGCCCCGAGTTCGGTGTGATCGACGGATACGCCCAGCGCGTCCGGCTGCCCGCACCGCCGTACCACTTCGTCACCCGTGTCACGGCGATCGAGGGAAAGACCGGGGAGTTCAGGCCCTCGACCATCACCACCGAGTACGACGTCCCCGAGGACGCCTGGTACGCCGTCGACGGCGGTGTCCCGCCGGCCGTCACGGTCGAGGCCGGTCAGTGCGACCTCCTGCTGGTCAGCTACCTCGGCATCGACTTCCGCAACAAGGGCGAGCGGGTCTACCGCCTGCTCGACAGCACCCTGATCTTCCGCGGAAACCTGCCCCGCACCGGCCAGACCCTGCGCTACGACATCTCCATCGACCGCTTCGTCCACCAGGGCGAGACCACCCTCTTCTTCTTCAGCTACAAGTGCTACGCCGACGGCGAGCTGATCCTCGAACTGCACGACGCCTGCGCCGGTTTCTTCAGTCAGCAGGAGCTGGACACCCCGCTCGGCGTCGTGATGACGGAGAAGGAGAAGGCCGCCCGCGCCGCCCTGCCCCGGGGCTACTTCAAGCCCCTCGCGTACACCGAGAAGAACCGCCTTGACCGCGACGACCTCGCCCTCCTCGCCGAGGGCCGCCCCGGCGATGTCTTCGGCCCGGACCACGCGCAGGACCCCGGCGTCAACCCGGCACTGCGGCTGCCGGACGAGAAGCTCCGCATGGTCGACGAGGTGGTCATCGACCGCAAGGGCGGCCCGCGCGGCCTCGGCACACTCAGCGCCGTCAAGAAACTGACGCCCGACGCCTGGTACTTCATCTGCCACTTCCCCGACGACCATGTGCTGGCCGGCTCGCTGGTCGCCGAGGGCGCCGTCCAGCTGCTCCAGATCTACCTCCTGCACCAGGGCATGCATCTGACCCTCCCCGACGCCCGCTTCCAGTGCGTCACCGACACCCCCATCGAGGTGCAGGTCCGCGGCCAGATCACCCAGGCCCACGAGGAGATCCGCTACGAGGTCGAGGTCATGGAGCTGACGCTCCTGCCGCGCGCCACCGTGATCGCCGACGTCCTCATCTACCTCGGCGACAAGCCGGTCATCCGGATGAAGAACCTCGGCCTCCAGGTCCGGGAGAAGGAAGGCACGCCCTACCGCCCCGAGGCCGGCGGCATCCCCCAGTTCCTCGGCCGCCGCAACCGCTCCGGCGAAGCCGCGATGATCAACGAAATGCATCTGGCGCACGCCGCCAAGGGCCTGCTCGACGTGGCGATGGGACCGGAGTTCGAGGTCTACCGCAACAGCCGCGCGCCCTACATCCCCAACGGCGACTTCCAGTTCGTCGACCGCGTCATGTCCCTCAAGGGCGTCCGCGGCGAACTGTCGCCCGGCTCCGAGATGGTCACCGAGTACGACTCCCCGGCCGACGCCTGGTACTACGAGCAGAACGCGCACCCGCACATGCCGAACGCCGTCTACATGGAAAGCTCCCTCCAGGCGGCGATCTTCCTCGGCTACTACCTCGGCGCCACACTGAAGAACACCGACGAGCAGTACGCGATCCGCAACCTCGACGGCCGCGCCACCCTGGTGAAGGACATCGACCTGCGCGGCAAAACCGTCCGCCACCACTCCACCCTGCTGATGACCAGCGCCGTCCAGGGCGCCGTGCTCCAGAACTTCCGCTACGAACTCTCCGCCGACGGCGAGGTCTTCTACACCGGCGAGTCGCTCTTCGGCTACTTCAGCGCCGCGGCCCTCGCCAACCAGGTCGGCCTCGACAGCGGCCAGTACGTCGTCCCCTGGATCGAGGCCGAGCAGCCCGACCCGGCCCGGGTCCGCCGTATCGAACTCCCCGCGGACGCACCGGCGTTCACCGACCCGGCCGGCGGCCATCTGCGTCTGCCCGGCGACAAGTTCGCCCTCGTGGACCATGTCGACCTGATGACCGGCGGCGGCCGGCACGGCCACGGCTATCTGCACGGCTACCGCGCGATCCGGCCCGACGAGTGGTACTTCGACTGCCACTTCCACCGCGACCCCGTGATGCCCGGCTCGCTCGGCGTCGAGGCGGTCCTCCAGGCGCTGCGCCTGTTCGTCCTGGACCAGAACCTCGCCGACGGCATCGCCCGCCCCCGCTTCGCGATGGCCACCGGTGTCGAGACGGCGTGGAAGTACCGCGGCCAGATCCTCCGCCACGACAAGGAACTCTTCTTCGACGCGCACATCAAGGAGGTCCGGCGGGAGGAGGGCCGTCTGCTGGTGATCGCGGACGCCGATCTGTGGAAGCCGGGTCTGCGCATCTACGAACTGACCGACCTGGCCATCGAGGTCCGTTCCGCCGAGGCGTGACGGCCCGTCCGCACCCGCCGCAGCTCAGCCAAGGAGCTTCGTTTCCCATGAATATTCGCGACACCCCCCTGCGCTGGTACGGGGAGCGGTACCCCAGCACCGACCCCGGCGACATCTACCGCGCGCTCGCCGAACTGGACCAGCCCTGCTTCATCGCCGTCACCCCCGAGGGCATCGGCGCGGTCGCCGGCGGCTTCGCCTCCCCCGAGGGCGACGGTCTGCCGCTGCTCGCCGCCGTCCAGCCGCTGCCGCCGGAGCGCCTCGGCTCGGCCGCGTTCCGCGCCGCGCACGGCGTCGCCCAGCCGTACATGGCCGGTGCGATGGCCGGCGGCATCGCCTCCGCCGATATGGTGATCGCGCTGGCGAGGGAGGGCTTCCTCGCCTCCTTCGGCGCGGCCGGGCTGCTGCCCGAGCACATCGAGCGCACGCTCTCCCGGTTCGCCACCGAGATCCCCGGACTGCCGTACGCCGTCAACCTGATCCACAGCCCCAGCGAGGACCGGCTGGAGCGGGAGGCCGTCGAACTGTTCCTGCGGCACGGGGTGCGCTGTGTGGAGGCGTCCGCGTACATGGACCTCACCCCGCACGTGGTGCGCTACCGGCTGGCCGGGCTGCGCCGGGACCGGGACGGCCGGGTGGCCGTGGGGAACCGGCTGATCGCCAAGGTCTCCCGCACCGAGACCGCCGAGCGGTTCATGCGGCCGGCCCCGGCCGCGCTGGTCAACACCCTGCTGGAACAGGGCCTGATCACCTCCGAGGAGGCCGCGCTCGCCCACCATGTGCCGCTGGCCGACGACATCACCGTGGAGGCCGACTCCGGCGGCCACACCGACCGGCGCCCGCTGCCCGCGCTGCTGCCGTCCATCCTGCGCCTGCGCGACAGCGTGCAGCGCGAGTTCCGGTACGCCGTACCGGTGCGCGTCGGCGCCGGCGGCGGCCTCGGCACCCCGGTCGCGGTGGCGGCGGCCTTCGCGATGGGCGCCGCCTACGTGGTCACCGGCTCGGTGAACCAGTCCTGTCTGGAGTCGGGCGCCTCCGCCCGCTCCAAGGCGATGCTCGCCGAGGCCGGTATCGCGGACTGCGAAATGGCCCCGGCCGCCGACATGTTCGAGATGGGCGTGGAGCTCCAGGTGCTGAAGAAGGGCACCCTGTTCCCCATGCGGGCCAAGCGCCTGTACGAGCTGTACCAGACCTACGACGGGCTGGAGTCGATCCCGCCGGCCGACCGGGCCCGGCTGGAGCAGCAGATCTTCCGCCGCTCCCTGGAGGACGTCTGGCAGGAGTGCGTCGCGTACTTCGGCCGCCGCGACGCCGAGCAGCTGGAGCGCGCCGCCGGCAGCCCCAAGCGCCGGATGGCCCTGGTCTTCCGCTGGTATCTCGGCATGTCCTCGCGCTGGGCCGTCACCGGTGACGCGGACCGGACCATGGACTACCAGGTCTGGTGCGGACCGGCGATGGGCAGCTTCAACGACTGGGTGACCGGCAGCTATCTGAAGACCCCGGGCAACCGCCGGGTCGCGGACGTCGCCCACCACCTGATGCGCGGCGCCGCCTTCCACACCCGGCTCGCCCAGCTGCGTACCGCGGGTGTGCACATCCCGCCGACCGCCGCGGACTACCGGCCCGTCCCGCTGGAGACCCCGGCGCACGACTCCTCGGCGGGGGCACGATGAGCACGCTGACCCCCGAGGAGCTGGAGGAACGGCTCGGCGACCCCGCCGACGACGCCAACCCGTACGGTTTCGCCGCGGCCGTCGCGCGCGACGAGCGCGACGAGTTCCCCGAGGCGCTCCACGCGGAGCTGGTCGCGGCCGGATTCCACCTCAACTATCTGCCCAAGTCATGGGGCGGCACGCTGGAGTCCTTCGACCGCAGCCTCACGCTCGTACGGTCGGCCGCCCGCCGGGACGTCAACGTCATGCCCGCCACCATGTTCAGCATCATCGCCGCCACCTGTCTGCAACTGCACGGCAGCGCGGCGCAGCAGCGGCGGGCCGCGGAGATCCTGTGC
Source organism: Streptomyces paludis (assembly GCF_003344965.1). NCBI lineage: Bacteria > Bacillati > Actinomycetota > Actinomycetes > Kitasatosporales > Streptomycetaceae > Streptomyces > Streptomyces paludis. The sequence continues at coordinate 7,378,914 of NZ_CP031194.1, forward strand.
GCGGGCGGAGCCGTGGCCTTCGCACTGACCGAGGCCGGCCACGGCAGCGAACTGCTCGCCAACGAGGTGCGGCTGACCGACGGCGTCCTGACCGGCGAGAAGTGGATGGTCGGCCTCGGGCTGCGCTGCGACGCCGTCTATGTCGTCGCGCGGACGGGGGAACGCGGCCCCGGCGCCTTCACCGCGGTCCTGCTGGAGACGGCCGGGGTGCCCGCCGGCCTGCTGGAGCGGGTGCCCGCGCCCCGCACCGACGGCATGCGCGGTATCGACCTGGCCACCCTGCGCTTCCACGGCACCCCGGTGCCGTCCGGGGCGCTGGTCGGCCGGGCGGGTGAGGCCCTGGAGGCCGCCGTCAAGGCCCAGCAGGCGGTACGGCTGATGAGCATGGCCGGCAGCCTCGGCGTCGCCGACAGCGCCGTCCGTATCGCCCTGGACTTCGCCGCCACCCGCCGCACCGGCCGTACGACACTCGCCGCGTCCCCCCATCCGCGGCGCGAGCTGGCCGTCGGCGCGGCGGCCCTGCTCGCCGCGGACGCCGTCGCGCTGAGCGCGGCGCGCGGGGTGCATGTGGTCCCGGAGTCGTTCAGCGTGTGGGCGCTCGCGGCGAAGCATGTCGTGGCCGAGGCCACCGACGACCTGATCCGGCGCTGCGGCACGGTCCTGGCCACCCGGTCGGTGCTCCGTGAACGCGCCCCCGGCGCCGGGCTGTTCCAGAAGCTCCGGCGCGACTCGGCGGTGATCCGGGTGATCGACGCCAGCACCCTGGCCAATCTGCGGTCGTACGCGGGACAGCTGCCGACGCTCACCGAGGGCGCCGGCCGGCCCGACCCCGCGGCGCTGGAGGCGGTCTTCACCCTGGACGCCGGACTGCCGGAGTACGACCCCGCCCGGCTCGACATGTTCGCCCGCGGCGCCGACCCGGTGCTCGCCGGGCTCCCGGACGCCGCCGCCGAGGCGGCCGGCGCGCTCGGCGCGGCCGGTCCCCCCGTACGGCGGCTGACGGAGGCGGTGGCCGGCCTCGGGGAGCTGACCCGGGCCGCGCGGGAGCCCGGCGCCGACCCCAACGCCCTGGTGGACGCGGCCGAGCGGTACGCCTGGCTGCACGCCGCCGCCTGCTGTCTGCATCTGTGGTCCGCCAACCGGGACCGGTCCCTGTACGGCACGGAGCCCGGCTCCACCGGCTGGCTCGGCGCCGTCCTCGGCTATCTGCTCGCCCGCGCCGACGGCACGGACCCGCGCCGCCACGGGGAGCTGCTGACCCCCGCGCTCGACGCCGTCCTCGAACTGCGGGACTCCCACCGGCTGTTCACCGCCCTGCCCGTACGGCTGGCCCCGCCCACCGGGCCGGCCACCCCGAGAGGAGCCTGAGATGTCCATGTCCGATGTGACGAAACTGGCCGCCCGGCTGGAGGACTTCCTCGGCGACCCGCACGACGCGGACAGCCGGATGCCCTTCGCCCAGATACTCGACCACGACGTACGCGGCGAGTACCCCCACCAGTTCGTCGCCCTGCTGCGCCGCTGGGGCGTGCTCGACCACTGCCTGCCCGAGGCCCAGGGCGGCCGGGCCGGCAACGTCGAGACGGGCATCGCGCTGATGCGGCTGGTGGCCCGGCGCGACCCGTCCACGGCGGTCGCCCTCGCCCTGAACAGCCTCGGCTTCATGCCCGCGTGGATCCTCGGCACCGAGGAGCAGAAGCGCGCGCTCATCTCCGACATGCGGCGCGGCAGTTCGGTGGCCTGGGGCCTGTCCGAGCGGGTGCACGGCAGTGACCTCGTCGCGAACGAGGTACTGGCCGAGAAGACCGACGGCGGCTGGCTGCTCACCGGCGAGAAGTGGCCCATCGGCAATGCCACGGTCGCCGACAAGATGGTCGTCTTCGCCCGCACCGGCAAGCGCCCCGGCCCGGCCGCCTACTCGCTGTTCGTGCTCGACAAGTGGCGGGCCGGGTCCGACACCGTCGAGGACCTGCCGTTCGAGGACCTGTACGGCACCCGCGCCCTGGACCTGAGCGGTGTCCGGATGGACAAGGCGTTCGTCCCGGACACGGCGATGATCGGGCGCGAGGGCCAGGGCCTGGAGATCGCGCTCAAGACCAGCCAGACCGCCCGCGTCGTCCTGATGCACCTGGCGCTCTCCGCCGTCGACACCAGTCTGCGGCTCGCCCTGGACTTCGCCGAGCGCCGGGTGCTGTTCAACGACGCCATCAGCGATGTGCCCTACACCCGGCGCCAGCTCACGGAGGCGTTCGCCGACCTCATGATCGCCGACGCCATGGTCCTCGGCTCGGCCCGCGCCCTCCAGGCGGCCCCCGAACAGATCAGCGTCTGGTCGTCGGTGACCAAATACCTCGTACCGACCCTCCTCCAGCAGACGATGGCTCAGCTGACCGTGGTCCTCGGGGCGCGCACCTTCCTGCGCGCCCACCCGCACTACGGCATGCACCAGAAGATGGTGCGCGACATCCTCATCACGGACATCGCCGACGGCAACACGGTGGTCAACCTCCGCAACCTCGGCCACCAGCTCGGCGGCCTGCTCGACCAGGCCGTCCGGGCCGGCGACGACATCCGCGCGGCCGCCGCCGAGCGCGCCGCCACGCTCTTCGGCATGGACCGCGAACTGCCAGTGTACGAGCCGGTACGCCAGGAGCTGTTCAGCCGCGGCCTGGACGACGCCGTCCTCGCCGCGCCCGACGGGGTGCGCCGGCTGCGGGCCCTCGCCGACGGGGCGCCGGACACCGAGGCCGAACGGCTGCGGTGCGCGGCCGACCTCGCGGAGGAACTGCTCGGCCGCACCGCCCCGCTGCGCGAGCGCGCCGCCGCACTCAAGACGGCGCTCGGCAAGGACTACCCGCAGTCGCCGGAGCTGTTCGAACTGGCCAAGGAGTACTGCCTGCTGCACGCGGTCGCGGCCTGCGTGCTGACCTACGTCCACTCCCGCGAGGCCATGGACGCGCCACTGCCCGGCCCGGCGCTGCTCCTCCTCCAGCTGGAGCGGCTGCGCAGGCAGTGGCACCCGCACGAGCCGGTCACCTCCCAGGCGGTGGTGGACGAGGTGATGGAGACGCTGCGCCACCTCCACCAGGAGAACCGTCTCTTCTCGCACTGGCAGTTCCCGCTGGCGAAGCGGGTCACGGACGAGTCCGCCGCCCGCCGCTGAACCACCCCGCGCACCACAGGCCCGGACCCGGAGGAGGGACCCGCGTGCACCGGAGCGATCCGACGTTTCTCTGGCTCCTGGCCGAAGGCGCCGTGGACGGCTTCGCCACCGCGCTCGGCGGCACCCGGCTGCTCACCGCCGAGGAGCGCGCGAGCCTGGACCGGCGGCTCACCCCGGGCGCCCGGCGCCGCTACCTCGGCGGGCGGCTGCTCTGCCGCTACGCGCTCTCGGCGCGCACCGGCCGCCCCCTGGACCACTGGCGCTTCACCCGCGGCGCCCACGGCCGGCCCGAGCCCGCACCGGCCGGCGGCGCCGGCCCCGGGCCGCGGTTCAACCTCTCGCACAGCGACGGCCTCCTCGCCTGCGTCGTCACCCGGGGGCGCGGCTGCGGGGTCGACGTGGGCCCCACCCCGGCCCCGGCGGCGCTCACCGCCCACCCGGACCGCTGGCTCGCACCCGGCGAACGCGCCGAACTGGACCGCACCGCGCCCGGCGCCCGGGCCGCCCTGGCGGGCGAGCTGTGGGTGCTCAAGGAGGCGTATCTCAAGGCGCTCGGCACCGGACTGACCGGCGGTCCGGACCGCATCGCCTTCGTACGGCGGCCCGGCGGCCGGATCGCCGTACGGGACCCGGCGCGGCCCGGCGCGGAGGCCCGCTGGCGGTTCGACGTGATCCGCCCCGGCCCGCGGCACGTCCTCGCGGTCGCCACCGAGGCCGGCCGGCCGGGACCGCTGCGCCGCACCGACCTGTCCGACCTGTCACACCTGTCCGACCCGTATCACCTGTCCGGCCTGTCCGGTCTCCCCCTCCCCGGCCCGTCCGGCCGCCCGATCCCGTACGACACCGCCCTGGCCCGCCCAGGACACCGACTGCTAAGGACCTGACCATGTCGCAGCCCTCCATCCCCCGTGTCGCCGTCGTCGGTGCCGGTGTCTCCGGCCTCTCCGCCGCCTACCACCTGCGCGACCGCGCCCGTATCACCGTCTACGAGCGGGAGGACCGGCTCGGCGGGCACGCCAACACCGTCGAGGTCGAGGACGACGGCCGGATCCTCGGCATCGACACCGCGTTCGTCGTCTTCAACCGGCCCGCCTACACGAACCTGTGCGAGTTCTTCGACGAGCTGGGGGTCGAGGCGGTCGAGCACCAGGGCGCCTTCAACTTCTTCGATCTGGACTCCGGTCTGGAGTACGGCACCGAGGAGCTGGGCCTGTCCGAGGAGGAGGTGGCCGGCCGCTACTCCGAGGAGTTCCTCACCATCTGGCGCGAGGCCCGCCGCTTCCACACCGAGGGCCGCAAGGACTTCGTCCGCAAGAAGGCCGACATCCCGCTCGGCGAGTATCTCGACCGGGGCGGCTACAGCCAGGCGTTCCGCAGCTCCTACGTCATCCTGCTCTGTTCCGCGGTCTGGTCCATCCCGGCCGAACTGATCTGGGAGATGCCGGCCAGCACCGCCATCGCCTTCTTCATGGGCCACGACGAGGGCGGCCTCGGCGGCCAGCACGTGGACTGGCGCACCGTCGGCGGCGGCTCCATCTCCTACGTCCGCAAGGCGCTCGCCGCCATCGGCCCCGAGATCCGCTCCGGCGAGCCCGTCACCGCGATCCACCAGGACGCCGACGGAGCCACCGTCACCACCGCCCGGGGTACGGAGCGCTACGACTACGTGGTGATCGGCGCGCACGCGGACGAGGCGCTCGCGCTCCTCGACAACCCCGGCGAGCGGCAGCGGGAGGTCCTCTCCAAGGTCCGCTACAACGCCTCCTCGGTCATTCTGCACACCGACAGCTCGGTGATGCCCCCCGAGCGCGAGCGCTGGCAGGCGTGGAACTACGGCAAGGCCGAGGCCGGCGGCGAGGACCGCACCTATGTCGCGTACTACATGAACAAGCTGCACGGATTCACCTCGGAGACGGACTACTTCGTCACGCTGGACTACCCGCGCGAGGTCGACCCGGCCAAGGTCATCGCCTCCTTCCCGTACACCCACCCGGTCATCGACATCCATGTGCGGGAGATGCAGAAGGACATCTACGACGTCAACGCCGGGACACGGGTGAAGCTCTGCGGCTCGTACTTCCACGCCAAGCGGCACGGCGTCGACCAGATCGGTTCGCACGAGGCCGGCTACTCCTCCGGAATGGAGGCGGCCCGACAGCTTCTCGGTGAGCTGTGACGGACGGGTCCGGACGGACGGACACGAGGCGCGCCCTCCACGAAGTGGAGGGCGCGCCTTCGGCTGTGGTGTTCCTCGCGCGTGCGCGCGCGTGCGGCCGGCTTCCCGCGTCAGGAGGAGAGCACGCGGCCACTGAGCAGTTCGGCCAGATACCCGGTGACCGAGAGCGGCGGCGGGTCCGCGACCGTCTCGCCGGGGACCGGTCCGGGGAGGGACGCGGCGGCCGGTCCGGGTTCGGCGGCGGGGTCGGCCAGCACGGGGGAGCAGACGCTGATCTGCTCCAGCCGGGCCGTCAGCAGCGGGGTGCCGCCGGCCGCGTCCACCAGCCGGGCGCGGGCCCGCCGGTAGACACCGATCGCCTCGGGGCCCCGCCCGCAGCGGCACAGGGCCAGCATCAGCTGGTCGTGCAGGCGCTCACGCAGCGGATCGGCGGCGACGGCGTCGCGCAGTTCGGGGACGACGCGCTCATGCCGCCCGGTGCGCAGCGCGCAGTCGAAGTAGATCTCCAGGGCGAGCCGGCGCTCCCGTTCCAGACCGGCCGCCAGCCCGGCGCAGCGCGGGCCGAGCGCGCCGCCGCCCAGCACGGGGCCGCGCCACAGCGCCAGGCCCCGGCGCAGCGACGCGTAAGTGCCCTCGGGATCGAGCGCGGCCGTACGGCGCGCCCGCGCCAGCGTCTGGCCGAAGACCCCGAAGTCGGTCTCCGCCGGACGGACCCGGAGGGCGTATCCGGCCCCGCGGGCGACCAGACGCGAGGAGCCGGGCGTCGTCCCGGGCTCCAGACGCCGCAGTGCCCTTCGGAGAGCCGCCACCTGGACACCGAGTGAGTGGAGCGCCCCGCGCGGGGGTGTGACGCCCCACAGCTCCCGGACGAGTGTCTCCCCGGCCACGGGGGAGTCCGGCCGGGTGAGCAGGGTGCCGAGCAGCCGCCGCGGTCGCGGGGCGCCGATCGGGAGCGACCGGTCGCGGGTCTCGTCGTACAGCTCGGGCGGGCCCAGAATCCGGAACTGCATCCTCTTGCCTCCCCGGTGCGGTGGACGCACGGCGTGCGCCGTACTGCGGTGCGCACATGAGGAGACCACGCGGGGCGGCGGCCCGGCCTGAGTCGCGGGTACTCACCTTCGCCGCCCGGGGCGGCGCGTCCCGCCCCGGGCCGGGGGCCCGTCGCCGGGTGGACGTGAGTAGCGGTCACTCATGATCCGCCGCGGGTACCGGACCGGGTTGGGCAGTGGCGGGAGCGGTGCCGTCGCCGTAGCGGACGATGGACTCGTCCTCCTGGGCGAGCCGGCGCAGCGCCATCAGCGCGGGCTCCAGCAGGAACGTCAGCAGCACCGCCCGCTCGGCCTTCTCCAGCGGGTCCGTGAAGAGCTGGAGCTGGTCCAGGTCGTGCCGCGCCGTCTCCTCCGCCAGCCGGGCGTACGGGAGGAGGGAGCGCCAGTCGTAGTCCATGCCGAGCGAGCGCAGGGTCCGTACGGTCTGGTCGATGATCTGCCGGGCCGGGTTGTAGTCCGAGACCGTCCAGCCCATCGCGTCGACCAGCGCGCCGGCCTCGGTGCCGGTCTTGGGACCGTCCTCCGGAGCGGCCTCGGCAGAGGCTTCCGGACCGGCTTTCGGGCCGATTTCCGGGCCGGCTACCGGACCGGCTTTCTGACCGGCCCCGGCGGGCTTCTCCCCGTCCGCCTTCTCGGGCTTCACGGTGTCCGAGGGCCAGATGCCGAAGACCAGCCCGAGCACATGGTGGGTGTCGGTGTGGCCCTCGGCGAGGGTGTCCAGGAGCTGCTTGGTCGCGGCGACGGACAGCCCGCGGACCCCGATGAGCGCGCGGATCAGCCGCAGCCGTTTGAGGTGCGACTCGTCGTACTCCGCCTGGGTGGCCCCCGTGGCGCGGCCGGCGGGCAGCAGTCCCTCGCGCAGGTAGTACTTGATCGTCGCGTTGGGTACACCGCTGAGGCGGCTGAGTTCCGAGATCCTCACATGCTTCTCCGCTCTGCTGGCGATTGCAATTGGTGAGTGGCACTGTCTAATATAGACAGTGCCACTCACCAATCGTGGAGGCGAGACTACCGTGCCAACTCTTCCTTGGGTCAAACCGAACCCGGCCCGCCCCGACACCAGCGCCTTCGTCATGGCCTCCCGGCTTGAGGTGCGCTCCAAGAAGGACGTCCCCCGCTTCTTCCTGAAGTCCCTCTCCGCGTGGGGCCAGGTCCGCAAGGCGCCGGGGGCCCTCGGGGCCTCCCTGGAGGCCCAGCTGATCGGCGGGGTCTTCTACACCCTGTCCGCGTGGGAGAGCCGGGACGCGCTCTACGCCTACGCCAGGGCGGAACCCCACAAGAGCATCATGATCGGCCTGCGCGCCACGATGCGCGACTCGACCTTCACCTTCTGGGAGGTGCCGGTCGAGCAGCTGCCGATCGACTGGAAGGATGCCAAGCGGCATATCGAGGAGCAGGCGCGCAAAGACGCGGCGAACGGCCCTCGCGCCGCCCACTGAACGCCTGGTCCGAGGTCACCCCCGCCCTCGGGCCGGGCTCCGTCCTGCCAGGGGAGGCGTCGTAGGGGTCACCGCTCGTCGGTGACTCCTGCGACGCCCTGCTCGTTCACCATGTGATCACCATCTGCGCGCCGCGCCCGTCCGGGTCGCGGCGCTTTTGTCGTGGTGCGCGGGCCGGGAAAACGCGGCCGGAAAGAAGGGTGCCGAATCGGATGACAATGAAAACGATTGTCGATAGCGTGGCGTCCTGTCACGGCGCGCGGCCTTCCGGGAGGGGGCCGCCGTCCCGTCGTGCGTTCTCAACCAGTCCGTGAAGAGGGGTAGTTGTGTCTCACCTGCTGATGGTCGAGAGCTGGGTCGGGTCGATGAGCCGGCTGTTGCCCCGGGCGATCAGGGAGGGCGGACACGAGTTCACCTTCCTCACCCGCGATCTCCACCACTATCTGCGCGCGGCCCCGGAGGGCACCGCGCATCCGCTGCTCGGCGCCCGCCATGTGCTGACGGCGGAGACCAACGAGACCGACGCGCTGACCGACTTCGCCGCCCGCGCCCACGAGACCCTCCGGTTCACCGGAGTGATCACCTCCTGCGACTACTACCTGCCGGCGGCGGCCCGGATCGCCGCCCGGCTCGGACTGCCCGGCCCCTCCGCCGAGGCCGTCGAGAACGCCTGCCGCAAGGACGCGACCCGCCGGATCCTGGCCGAAGCCGGGCTGCCGGGGCCGGAGTTCGCGGTCTGCGAGGAGTGGGCCGAGACCGCCGCCGCGGCCCGGGAGATCGGCTATCCGCTGGTCCTCAAACCCGTCGACCTCTGCGCCGGCATGTATGTACGGCGCGTCGACGACGAAGCCGCGCTGGCGGTCGCGTACCACGCGCTGGCCGGCTTCCCCGTCAACGCGCGCGGCCGGCGCCGGGCACCCGTGGTGCTGCTGGAGGAGCTGCTCGACGGGCCCGAAGTCAGCGTCGAGACCGTGTCGTTCGGCGGCACCGCGCACATCGTCGGGGTGACCGACAAGAGCGTCGGCGCGGCACCGGCCTTTGTTGAGACCGGCCATATGTTCCCCGCCGCGCTCACCCCGGCGGACGGGGCCGCCGCCCGGGACACCGCGCTGTACGCGCTGAAGGCCCTCGGCCTGGACAACGTCGTCGCGCACACCGAGATCAAACTGACCTCCCGGGGACCCCGCGTGGTCGAGATCAACCCCCGCCCGGCCGGCAACCGCATCACCGAACTGGTCCGCCATGTCACCGGGATCGACCTCGCCGCCGCCGCCGTGGAGGTCGCCCTCGGCCGCGCGCCCGATCTGCGGCCCCGCTCCACCGGACTGCGCAGCGCCGCCATCGGCTTCCTGCTGCCGGACACCGAAGGGGAGCTGGAGTCCATCGACGGCGCCGACGCCCTGCGCACGGAACCAGGACTGCTGGAGGTCCAACTCGCCGATCCCGGAAGGGTGGTGAAGGCGGCGGACAGCAACAACGACTACCTCGGGCACCTCATGGCCGGCGACCCCGACGGCCCCGGCGCCCGCGACCGGGTGGCCGCGCTGCTCTCGGGACTCCGGCCGCGGGTGGCGACCCGATGACCCCTCCGCCCCCTCGGCCGCCCCTGACATCCGCGTCGGCGACGGCGGCCACAGCGGCCCCCGCGCCCGCCGCCACCTCGTACGACGACCTCCACGCCCGTGTCCTCGCCGGTGAACTCGGCCCCGACCCGCGCACCCGCCGTGTCTCCGTCGCGTTCACCACCCGGCAGGCCGTACGGCACGAGGGCCGCGCCACCGGCTACCGCAACGAAGTGCTCAGCCTGCGCCTCGCCGAGGCCGTCGGCTCCTGCGCCGTCGAGCCCGGTTCCCTGCCGGACGGCGCGCTCGACGACTGCGTCGGGGCCGATATCGCCCGGCTGCTGGCGCACGAGCTGCGGCCGGTACGGGTCGCCGCGCTCGACGCGTATCTGATGCATGTCCGCCCGCACACCCCGGCCGCCGGGGCCCGCCCCGTCCCGCTGCCGGCCGGCGGCTCGCTGGAGAAGTCCCGCTCGCGCGCCGCCGCCGTCGCCGGACTGCTCGGCGCGGCGGCTCCGGGACGTACGACGGTCCTGGTCGTGGGAGTGGTCAACTCCCTGCTGGCGGCGGTGCGGGAGCGCGGCTTCGGCTGTGTGCCGTGCGACCTCAAGGGCGGTACGACCGAGTGGGGCGAGCCGGTACGGACCGACGCGCTCGCCGAACTGGAGCGCTGCGACGCCGTGCTGGCCTCGGGCATGACCCTCGGCAACGGCACCTTCGAACCGCTGCGCGCCCACGCCCTGCGCCACGGAAAGCCGCTGGTCATGTTCGCCCAGACGGGCAGCGCGATCCTGCCGCGGCTGATCGGCGCGGGGGTCGGCGCGGTGTGCGCCGAGCCGTACCCGTTCTTCTGGCTGGACGGCGGACCCGGCACGATCCATCTGTACGGAGCGGACACCGCCGGGGCCGCCCTGTGACCACCGCCGTACTGCGCCCCGCAGGCAACCGGGAGCTGCTCGCGCTCCTCGGCCGGACCCCGCTCGCCCGGGTCACCGTCGATCTGCCGTACCCGCACCCCGGCTTCTGGGCCAAGCTCGAAGGGCTCGGGGCGGGCGGCATGAAGGCCCGCGCCGCCGTCTCCATGCTCCTCGGCGCCGAGGAGCGCGGTGAACTGCGCCCGGGAGCACCCGTGGTGGAGTCCACCTCCGGCACGATGGGCCTCGGCCTCGCCTACGCCGGCCAGGCACTCGGCCACCCGGTCGTCCTCATCGGGGACGCCGAACTCGAACCGTCCATGCGGCAGTTGCTGCGCGCCCACGGCGCGCGCCTCGAACTCGTCGACCGGCCGTCCGCGCGCGGCGGCTGGCAGGCCGCCCGGCTGGACCGGCTGCGCGAGGTGCTGGCGCGGCTGCCCGGCGCGTACTGGCCCGACCAGTACAACAACCCCGACAACAAAGCGGGTTACGCCTCCCTCGCCGCCGAACTGACCGCGCGTCTCGACCATCTCGACATCCTCGTGTGCAGTGTGGGCACCGGCGGCCACAGCGCCGGCATCGTGGGACCGCTGCGCCGGTACTGGCCCGCCCTGCGGCTGATCGGAGTGGACGCCACCGGCTCAACGATCTTCGGCCAGCCCGCCGGGCCCCGTCTGATGCGCGGCCTCGGCAGCAGCATCCATCCGCGCAATGTCGCCTACGAGGCGTTCGACGAGGTCCACTGGGTCGGTCCGGCCGAGGCGGCGGACGGCTGCCGGCGGCTGGCGCGGGGCAACTTCGTCAGCGGCGGCTGGAGCACCGGCGCGGTCGCGCTCGTCTCGGCGTGGGCCGCCCGGGTCCACCCGGGGGCGGTCGTCGCCACCGTCTTCCCCGACGGCCCGCACCGCTATCTCCGCAGTGTGTACGACGACGACTTCGTCGCCGCGCACGGACTCGACCCCGCAGGCGCGGCCACCCGCCCCGTGGAGATCCCGCACCCGAGGGCCGCGGTGGCCACCGGATGGGCGCGGTGCGGACAGGTGAGCGACCCGGCGCGGGACCCCGTCACGGAGGAGGTCAGGTGAAGCTCTCCCAGCGCACCGTACGGCTCCAACTCGCCGAGCCCCTGCGGATATCCCGCTCCACCATGGCGGCCCGTGACGCGGTCTGGGTCTTCATCGAGCACGAAGGACGGTGCGGCCGGGGCGAAGCCGTCGCCAGCGTGTACCAGGGCCTGGACGCGCCCACCATCGAACGGCTGCTGGCACACCAAGCAGCCCCGGAAACAAGCGCGTTCAGCGACCCCGAGAGCGCACTGGACGCGCTGCGCGCCCGGCAGGCGCCCGCGGCGGACACCACCGTACGGCAGCACACCGCGGCCCGGGGCACACCGGCGCCACCACTCCTGCCCCCGGCGGTCACCGCCGCCGTCGAGTCCGCGCTGCTCGACCTCGTCGGCAAACGGGCCGGGATACCCGTGCACCGGCTCCTCGGCATCCCTACCCCGCCCCGCGCGGCCACCGCCCGTACCATCGGCATCACCTCGCCCGGCGGCGCCGCGGCCCGCGCCGTCCGCCTCGCGCACGCCGGATTCTCCGTCATCAAGCTCAAGGCCGGCTCGGCCGACCCCGAGGACGATCTCGCCCGCGTACGGGCCGTCCGCGCCGCCGCGCCCCACGCGCGGCTGCTGCTCGACCCCAACGGCGGCTGGCGCGCCGAGGAGGCCGGCGTCCTGCTGGGCCGCTGCGCCGAACTCGGCGTCGAGGCGGTCGAACAGCCCATCGCCCCCGGCGACCCCGAGGCACTGGCCCGGCTCGCCGAACGCGCGCCCCTGCCCGTCATCGCCGACGAGGACGCCGTCGATCTCGACGACGCCCGCCGGCTCGCGGGGCGGGTGCAGGGCATCAACGTCAAGCTCGCCAAGTGCGGGGGCGTCACCGCCGCCCTGCGTATCGCCGGGCTGATCGCCGGCAGCGGCACGGAGCTGATGCTCGGCTGTCTGACGGCCAGCACCCTCGGCATCGCCCCGGCCGTCCACCTCGCCGGGCGCGCCCGCTGGATCGATCTGGACGGACATCTGCTGCTGGCCCGGGACCCGTGGTGCGGCATCGGCGGCGGCGACGGCACCGTGGCGGCGAGCGGGCACCCCGGTCTGGGCGTACGGCCGCGCGCGACACGGCACACCGCCCCCGGCGAACCGGCCTCGGACCTCTCCGCGCACCGGACACACGCCACCCACCCCGCACACGACGCCCACCACCTCATGAAGGACCAACCGTGAAGACCTGGCGCGAGATACGCGCTTTCCCGCTCGCGATCCGGCTCCTCCTGGTCAACCAGCTCGGCGTCAACATCGGCTTCTACCTCCTCATCCCCTATCTCGCGCTGCACCTGAGCGACGATCTCGGGATGTCGGCCGCCCTCGTCGGCATCGTCCTGGGCGTACGCAACCTCAGCCAGCAGGGCCTGTTCCTCATCGGCGGCTCTGCCGCGGACCGGCTGGGCGCGCGCGGTGTCATCATCGCCGGCTGCGCCCTGCGCACCGTGGGCTTCGGCCTCTTCGCGCTCGGCGACGGGCTGCCCGTCCTGCTCGCCGCGTCCGTGATCAGCGGGCTCGCCGGGGCGCTCTTCAACCCGGCCGTCCGCGCCTACCTCGCGCGGGAGGCGGGGGAGCGCAAGGCCGAGGCGTTCGCGCTCTTCGGTGTCTTCGCCACCACCGGCGCCCTGATCGGACCGCTGCTCGGCAGCGCCCTGCTGCTGGTCGACTTCCGTACGTCCGCGCTCACGGCGGCCGGTATCTTCGCGCTGCTGACCCTCGCCCAGGCGCTGGTCCTCCCGGCGCGCCCGGCCACTCCGTCCACGAACAGCGTCCTCGGCGACTGGCGCGAAGCCGTCCGCAACCGGGCCTTCCTGGCCTTCTCCCTGGCCATGGTCGGCATGTTCACCATGGAGAACCAGCTCTATCTGCTGCTGCCCGCCGGAGCGCGCGACGCCACCGGCTGGGACGGCGCGGCCGGGGCCGTCTTCCTCGTCGGCACCCTCGCCAACCTCTGGCTCCAGCTCCGTATCACCCGGACGCTGAAGACCCGCGGCGCGCGCGGCAGGTGGATCGGCGCGGGGCTGCTGCTGATGGGGCTCGCCTTCGTACCGCCGATGCTGGCCGCGGGCGGCGGTGTCGCCGGGGGAGCGGCGGACGGGCCGGGCGCCGCGCCACGGGTGCTCGCCCTGCTGCCCGTACTCGCGGGGGCGCTGCTGCTGTACGTGGGGATCATGGTCGCGGGGCCCTTCGTGATGGAGCTGATACCCGACTTCGGCAGGCCCGAGCTGACCGGCACGTACTTCGGCCTCTTCTACGTGGTCTCGGGCGTCGCGGCGGCGCTGGGCAACACCCTCGTCGGCTGGGCGATGGACACCGGCGAGAGCGCGGCGGCGCACTGGCTGCCCTGGGCGTGCTGTCTTTTCTTCGGCCTGGTCTCGGCGGCGGGCATCGGCGGACTGCACCGGCTGAGGGCGCTGCCCACCGGCACCGCGGCCGTACCGGCGACGGTGTAGGGGGGACGGGATGACACCGGAACACACCACCGGAGCACGGCACACTCCGACCGGACACACTCCGACCGGACACACTCCGACCGGACACACTCCGACCGGGCAGGCTCCCACCGGGCCCACCCCGGCCCGGCACACCGGCACCACCGTGTCCCACAACCTCCTCACCGACCAACCCGCCCTGTACGAGGCGCGCTTCCCCGATCCCGAACGCCTCGCCGGACGCTGGGCCGAGGACAGCCTGCGCCGGTACGGAGCCGGGCCGCGCGTCCTCGACCTCGGCTGCGGCACCGGCCGCGACGCCGCCCATCTGCACCGCGCCGGCCGCGCGGTCACCGGCGCCGACCTGTCCGACGCCATGCTGGAGTACGCCCGCGCCCACCATCCGGGACCGCGGTACGTCCGCGCGGACCTGCGCTCCTTCGACCTGGGGGAGGGGACCTTCGACGCGGTGGTGTGCCTGGACAGCGCGCTGCTGTACTGCCGTACCAACGACGAACTCGACGGGCTCCTCGCCTCCTGCCGGCGCGCGCTCGCCCCCGGCGGTCTGCTCGTCGCCGAGATGCGCAACGGCGCGTACCACCTGGGGCGTACGGACCTGCTCGGCACCCCCGTCCAGCACACCTTCACCTGGCGGGGCACCGTCCACCGATCCACCACCACCCTCTGGATCGACCGGGCCGCGCAACTCCTGCGCCGCCGCCGGATCTGGCGCGCCGACGACGGCTCGCCCCCGGTCGAGCAGTGCTCCGCCTGGCGCCTGCTCTTCCCCCAGGAGCTGCGGTACGTGCTCGCCCGGCACGGCTTCGAGGTGCTCGGCCTGGACGACGGGCCGGGGCCGCGCACCGAGCCGCCGTGGCACGAGGGCGCAGGCCGGCCCGGGACGGCGGACGGCGACCGGCTGCATGTGACAGCGCGCCGCACGGCATCAACCACCAACTAAGGAAGCGGACATGACCCAGCACGCACACCTCCCCGGCCCGCACCGCCGAGGGCTGCTCACCGCGGCCGGCGGTCTCGCCGCCGGACTCGGCGCGCTCGCGCTCACCGGCTGCTCGGGCACGGAAACGCCCCGCGCCGGCGCCGGCGACGGCGGCGGGAGCGGGAGCGGCGACGGCAAGCCGAGACGCGGCGGCCGGCTGCGCGCCGCGTTCGCCGGCGGCGGCGCCGGCGAGACACTCGACCCGCATCTGAGCAACCTCTTCGCCGACGCCGCCCGCGCCAAGGCGCTCTTCGACAAGCTCGCGGACTACGGCCCCGATCTCGCCGCGCGCCCGCGCCTGGCCGCGGCATGGGAGCCGAACGCCCGTCTCGACCGGTGGAAGGTCACCCTGCGCGAGGCGGCCTTCCACGACGGCAAGCCGGTGACCGCCGCCGACGTCCTGTACAGCTACCGCCGGATCGCCGACCCGAAGCAGGCGTTCCGCGCCCGGGCCTCGCTGGAGCCCATCGACCTGTCCGCCAGCAGGGCGCCGGCCCCCCGTACCGTCGAGTTCGTCCTGAAGCGGCCGACGGCCGAATTCCCCAATGTGCTCGCGGCGTTCGGCGCGTACATCGTCCCGGCGGCCTCCGGTCCGGTGGACTTCGACAAGAACCCCGTCGGCAGCGGCCCCTTCCGCTTCGTCTCCTTCGCCCCCGGCCGCTCCGCGGTCTTCCGGCGCAACGACGCCTACTGGGACGGCCCGCCACACCTCGACGAGCTGGAGATCGTCGTCGCCAACGAGGAGTCCGCGCGCGTCAACGCGCTCCTCGGCGGCCAGATCGAGTACGCGCACGAACTCAACCCCGCCACCGCCCGCGCCCATGAGGACAAGGGGCGGATCGGGATCGTGCGGCTGCGCAACAGCGCCATGCAGGCGTTCGCCATGAAGACCGACCGGCCGCCGTTCGACGACCCGCGCGTCCGCGAGGCGTTCTTCCTGATCGCCGACCGCGAGGAGCTGGTGGCGGGCGCGCTCTCCGGCGCGGGCGAGATCGGCAACGACCTGTTCGGCAAGGGGTACGAGTACTACGCCGGTGAGCTGCCCCAGCGCGCCCAGGATCTCGGCCGCGCCCGTGCCCTGCTGAAGAAGGCGGGCGCCGAGGGACTGCGGGTCACCCTCGACACCTCGCCCGTGGCCGCCGGATTCACCGAGGCCGCCACGGTCTTCCGGGACCAGGCGGCGAAGGCCGGCGTGACGATCACGGTGCGCACGGGCAGCAAGGACAGCTACTGGAAGGACATCCTCGACTCCGGGACGCTGTGCAGCTACCGCTCCGGGGCCATGCCCATCGAGTCGCACATCTCCCAGCGCCTGCTGACCGATTCGACGACGAACGCGACCAAGTGGCACCACAAGGACTTCGACGACCTCTACCAGCAGGCGCAGTCCACCGGCGACCCCGTCCGCCGCGCCGCCGTCTACACCCGGATGCAGCGCCGGCTGCACGCCGAGGGCGGTTTTCTGATCTGGGGGTTCGCCGACTGGATCCTGGGAACCTCCCTCAAGGTGAAGGGAGTTGCCCCGGACGCGCCGGCCAACACACTGGACTGGGCCCGCTTCGACACGGTGTGGCTGGCGTGAGACGGGCCGGTCCGGCCGCCGCACCGCTCCGGAGCTGGGCGGCGCGGCGGCTGCTCCTCGGGGTGGCGCAGACCGCGGCCGTGGTGCTGCTGGTCTTCGTCCTCACCGAGGCGCTGCCGGGCGACGCCGCCGTGGCGCTCGCCGGCGACCAGCCCGATCCGGCGCGTATCGCCGCGATCCGCGAGGCGATGGGGCTGGACCGGCCCGCGTACGTACGGCTGCTGGACTGGGTGGCTGGGCTGGCGCACGGCGATCTGGGCACCTCGCTGGCCTCGGGCCGGCCCGTCTCCACGTACCTCGCCGACGGGTACGGACCGACCCTGCTGCTCGCCGCCGTCACCGTGACACCGCTGGTGCCGCTCGGTGTCGGCCTGGGGGTGCTGGCCGCGCGTTTCGCGGGACGGCCGCTGGACCGGCTGGTCAGCTCCGTGACGCTGGGGATCTACGCCGTACCGGAGTTCGCCCTCGGCACCCTGCTGATCACGGTCTTCGCGCTGCGGCTGGGGTGGCTGCCGCCGACCGCGGTGGGGTACGGCACGGATCTGCTCGCGCATCCGGCGGCGCTGGTCCTGCCCGTGCTGATCCTGCTGTCGCGGCCGGTGTGCTCCCTGACCCGGCTGGTGCGGGCGGGCATGATCGACGCGCTGGCGTCCCCGTATGCCGCGCAGGCCCGGCGGTACGGGATCGCCGGGGCCCGGATCCGCTACGCGCACGCGCTGCCGAACGCGATGGCGCCGGCCGCGCAGCAGCTGGCGCGGACGGTCGACTGGCTGCTCTGCGGGGTGATCGTGGTGGAGGCGCTGTATGTGATCCCGGGGCTGGGGACGGTCCTGATCAACGCGGTGGCGGAGCGCGATGTGCCGGTGGTGCAGGGGCTGGCGGTGGTCTTCGGGGTCACCACCGTGGTGCTCAACCTGGGGGCGGATCTGGTGGCGCGCAGACTGGCGCCGAGGGCGGGGGCGGCGGCATGAGAGCGGGACCGGACACCGGCGGGGGCGCGGTGCGGGTGGCGGCGGCCGTCCTGTTCGCCGTACCCGCCGTACTGGCCCTGTGCGGTCCGCTGTGGGCGGGGGAGCCGGGCCCGCGCGGCACGTCCTTCACCCTGGGCGGCGGCCACTGGCTGGGCACGGACTTCGTGGGGCGTGATGTGTGGCGCCTGGTGCTGCTGGGGGGCCGCCCCGTACTGCTGACCGCGCTGGCGGCGACGGCGCTCACCTACGCGGTGGCGCTGCCCCTGGCCCTGGCCGCCGCGCTCACCCACCGGACCTGGCTCGAAGAGCTGCTGATGCGACCGCTGGACGTGCTGCTCGCCGTACCGTCGCTGCTGCTGATCCTGCTGGTCTCGGCCGTGACGGCGCCGGGTCCGGTGGGCCTCGCGCTGCTGGTGGCGCTCGTCAACATCCCGGACGCGGCCAGGATCGTCCGGGCCGCGGCGGCGGAGGCGGCGTCGCGCCCGGCGGTCGAGGCGCTGCGGATGCAGGGGGAGACCTGGTGGCGTACGGCGGTCGGCTATGTCGGCAGGGCGAGCGCCCGCACCCTGGCGGCGGACATGGGGGTGCGGCTGACGGGGGTGCTGTATCTGGTGTCGACGGCGGCCTTCCTGGGGGTGGGAGTCGCCCCGGACGCGGCCGACTGGGCGGTGATGGTCGACCGCAACCGCACGGGACTCTTCCTCCAGCCCTGGGCCGTGGTGGTGCCCGCCCTGCTGATCGTCGCCCTGACGATGGGCGGCAATGTGCTCTTCGACGCCGTACGGGACCGGCGGCCGGCCAAGGACGGGAGGCACCGTTGAACACGATCGCCGAGATCAGGGACCTGCGCGTGGAGATCGGCGGCGGCGCGGGACGGGCGGGCCGCGCGATCGTCGACGGGGTGAGCCTGCGCGTCGAGCCCGGCGGGATCACCGCGCTGGTCGGCGCCTCCGGCAGCGGAAAGACGACGACGGGCCTGGCCCTGCTGGGCGAGTTCCCGGCGGGGGCGCGGGTGACGGGCACCGTACGGGTGCCGGAGGGCCTGGTCGGTTACGTACCGCAGCACCCCGCCGCGGTGCTGAACCCGGCGCGCCGGGTGGACGCGCTGCTGCGGGACATCGCGCGGGGCGGGCTCAGTGGGCTGTCGCCCGGCGGGCTTCCGCGCGGCGGGCTGTCGCGCGGCGAGCGGCGGGCGGCGGCCCGGGACCGGGTGCGCCGGGCGCTCCGGGACGCCCAACTCGAACCGGACGAAGCGATGTTGAGGCGCTATCCGCATGAGCTGTCGGGCGGCCAGCAGCAGCGGGTGGTGCTGGCGCAGGCCCTGCTGCTGGGCGCCCGGGTGCTGGTGGCGGACGAGCCGACGACGGGTCAGGACCCGCTGACGAAGAGGCTGATCGCGGAGCAGCTGGCCGCGGTGGCCCGACGGGGGATGGCGATCGTGCTGCTCAGCCATGACCTGGGGATCGTCCGGGAGCTGGCGGACGAGGTGCTGGTGATGCGCGGCGGCGCGGTGGTGGAGTCAGGACCGCCGCGGCGGCTGTGGGAGCGGCCGAGGGACCCGTGGACGAAGGAGCTGCTGTCGGGCGACGACGAGGCGATGGCCACGGCGGCGGCGGGCGCGCGGGCGAACGCGCCCGCGCGGTCGGGCCGGACGGTCCTGGAGGCCCGGGGCATCACGGTGCGCCACCTCCGGGTGCGGCACACCGCGCCGGTCCTGAGCGATGCCGCGCTGACGGTGCGCGAGGGCGAGTTCCTGGCGGTGGTGGGCCGCTCCGGCAGCGGGAAGACCACCCTGGCTCGCTGTCTGGCCGGGCTGCACCGGGACCACGAGGGGGAGGTACTGCTCGACGGTGTCCCGCTGCCGCGCAGTGTGCGGGGCAGGAGCCGGGAGCAACTGGCGGCGGTGCAGTACGTGTTCCAGGACGTACGAGCGGCGTTCGACGAGTACCGCCCGGTCCTCGACCAGGTGGCCCGTACGGCCGTACGGCTCCGGAACACCCCCGCGCCCGAGGCCCTGGCCGAGGCCCTGACCACGCTGAACGCGCTGGGCCTCGGCGACGACACGGTACGGCGGCGCCCCGCCGCGCTGTCCGGCGGTGAACTCCAGCGCGCCGCCCTGGCCCGCGCGCTGCTGGCCCGCCCCCGGGTGCTGATCTGCGACGAGATCACCTCCGGGCTCGACACCGTCACCCGCCGCGCGCTGCTGGCGCTCCTCACCGCTCTGCCGGAGACGTACGACGGGCTGTCGCTGGTCCTGATCACCCACGACCCGCACATCGCGGCCCGCGCCCACCGGGTGGTCCGGGTGGCGGACGGGCGGTGCCGGAGCGTGCCCACGGCCGGCTGAGCCGCGGCCGGGTGACCTACGGCCAGGTGAGCAGCGCGCGGGCGGTGGGCTCGTCGACGACCAGGGTGTGCAGGATCCCCGAGCGGAGCAGCGCCGAGATGGCGTCGCGCTTGGTCGGTCCCCCCGCCACGCCCATCACGTTGTCGATGGCGCGGAGATCCTGGAGCGAGATCCCGATCCGGCGGTCGTCCAGACCGCGCAGCGCCTGCCCCTCGGCGTCGAACATGAGGGCGCAGGTCTCGGCCGCCACACCGGAGGCCAGCAGCGCGTCCCGCTCGGCCGGCGCGAGCCGGTCGTACACCTGGGACTCGGGCGGTGTCCACGAGCCGACCGAGACGACGGCGCGGGTCACCTTGCGGTACTGGGCGATGGTCGCCTTGACGCCGGGCTGGCGGCGCAGGGAGTCGGCGGACTCGGGGTCGGGGGTGATCATCGGGGCGTAGATGGGATGGGCCCGGCCGCCGCTGACCGAGGTGATGCGGCCGAGTATCTCCAGGCCCGTCTGCTGGACCGTGCCGGTCAGCCCGGTGAGCTGCACGACATCGCACGGCGGAAGCCGGTTCAGATGGTCCGCGATATGGCTGACGGTCCGTCCGCTGTCCAGCCCGAGCACATCGTCCTTGGTGACCGTCTCGGAGAGAACTCCGGCTGCCACCCGGCCGAGACGGTCGTGGATCTGCGCGCGGTCGGCCTCCTCGTCGGCCGTCTCGTCGACCCGCACCGCGTACGCGTGGCGCAGCCCGAACCGCCCGGCGAGGGCGTCGGAGACCTCCGGCGCGATCAGGGCGCTGGGCTTGATGGTGATGGTGACCAGGCCGGACTCCAGAGCGGCGTCCAGCAGCCGGCCCGTCTTGAACCGGGAGATGCCGAGGCGCTCCGCGATCTGAACCCGGGTCAGCCCGCCCAGGTAGTAGAGGCGCGCGACGCGCCCCATGAGTTCCACATCTCTTGTCCCGGTCATGCCGTCATCCTGCCCTAATGTGGGCGAGACTCGCAAACGAGTGCTCATGTGAGCAATGCATTGACGTGTGAGCAATCCGGGGTCAGCATGGCACCACTCGCCACGGGAGGCGGGGAAAAAACGCCCCAGCCATCGTTGCCTCGGGGAAGGAGCCGTGATGGACAGCGACGGATCAATAGCGGCCGAGCCCGCCATGCTGGAATGCCGGGAGTTGTACAAGTCCTTCGGCGGCGTGCCGGTCCTCAAGGGAGCGGGTCTCACCCTGCGGCCCGGTACGGTCACCGCCCTCGCCGGGGAGAACGGCGCCGGCAAGTCGACCATGATGAAGATCGCCTCGGGCCAGCTCAGGGCCGACCGCGGCGTCGTACACGTCCGCGGGGAGCAGCTGACACCGGGCGACCCCAAGGCCGCCCACCGGCTCGGGGTCGCGATCGTGCCGCAGGAGCTGGCCTCCATCGACGACATGACCGTCTACGAGAACCTCTTCGTCGGCCACGAGACCCGCACCCGCCTCGGGCTGCTGGACCGGCAGGCCATGATCGCCGCGGCCCGCCGCGCCCTGGACGTCTTCGAGGTCGGCATCGAACCGACCACGCGGATGTCCCGGCTGCCCGTGGGACTGCGCCAGATCGTGGAGATCGTCAAGTGCACCCACCGCGGTGCCAAGGTCCTGCTGCTCGACGAGCCGACCTCGGCCATCGCCAAGCACGAGGTCGACAGCCTGTACACCCTGGTCAGACGCCTCCGGTCGACCGGTGTGGCCGTGATGTACACGACCCACAAGATGGAGGAGATGCGGGCGCTCGCCGACCGGGTGGTGGTGCTCCGCGACGGCGTCCTCGTCGCCGACCGGAGCATGGCCGAGGTCAGCGACGACGACATCGTGACCGCCATGATCGGCCGCGACCTGGAGAGCCTCTTCCCGGCGGTACGGCCCCCCGCGGCCGAACCGGTCCTGGAGGTCCGCGACCTGCGGGTCACGGGCAGCCCGGAGCCCACCACGCTCACCGTCCGCGCGGGCGAGATCCTCGGCCTCGCCGGACTCGTCGGCGCCGGGCGCACGGAGCTGCTGGAGAGCATCTTCGGAGCGCGCCCCGACGACGGCGGCACGGTCAGCGTCGACGGCCGCCCGGTGGCCCGGCGCACCCCGGCCGGCTCGATCCGCAGCGGGATCGCGTTCGTCCCGGAGGACCGCAAGGGCGCCGGGGCCGTACTCACCATGAGCATCCTCGACAACGCCACGCTGCCCCGCCTCGCGGACTTCAGCATCGCCGGCTGGCTCCGTAACTCCGCCCGTACCAGCAGGATCGACACCGCCATGGAGTCGGTACGGCTGCGCAGCCGCGGCACCGGCCAGTCGGTGGGCACCCTGTCCGGCGGCAACCAGCAGAAGGTCGTGATCGCCCGCTGGCTCACCAGCGACGTACGCGTCCTGCTGCTGGACGAGCCCACCCGGGGCGTCGACGTCGGCGCGCGGTCGGAGATCTACCGGATCATCGCCGACCTGGCCGCCGAGGGCATGGCCGTGGTGATGGCCTCGTCCGACATGCCGGAGATCCTCGGGCTCTCCCACCGGGCGCTGGTCCTGCGCGGCGGCGCCGTCGCCGCGGAGCTGGACCGGGCACAACTCGACCGCGCCGACGCGCAGGCCACCATCTTCCGGATCGCCGCGGGGCTGGCGGACAGCGGGACGACCGCCGCCCCGGACGACCCGCCCGCCCCACCAGCGGCGGACACACCATCCCCCTCACCGGGCAAGGACGACGCCTCATGACCGCACTCTCCACCCACGACACCTCCCCGGGCCCCTCGGCGCCGGACGGACAGGGCAGCCGCGTCAGCGCCGCCTGGCTCAAGGCCATGGCGCTGCGGTACTCGATGTTCCTCGTACTGCTGCTGGTGATCGGCTACTTCTCGTACCGCAGCGCCCGGTTCGGCACGGTGGACAACCTCCAGACCATCCTGATCGCCGCCGCGCCGTTCGCGCTGATCGCCCTCGGCCAGACGCTGGTGATCCTCACCGGGGGCATCGACCTGTCCGTCGGCTCGGTCATCGCCGCCTCGGGGATGACCGCCGCCTGGACCGCGAAGAACTACCCGGGCAATCTCCTCCTGCCCATCGTGGCCGCGATGCTGGTCGGGCTGGCCGCCGGGGCCGTCAACGGATTCCTGGTCTCCCGGCTCAACGTGCCCCCGTTCATCGCCACCCTGGGCATGCTCACGGCCGGCAGCGGAATCGCCTATGTCATCGGCGGCGGCGCGCCCATCAGCGGGCTGTCGTCCGACTTCGGGAAGATCGCCAACTCCAGCTTCCTGGGCCTCAAGGTCCCGGTGATCGTCATGATCGTCGGCATTGTCGTCCTGGCGGCGATCATGCGCAGGACGGCCTACGGCCTGCGCGTCTACGCCGTCGGCGGCAACCGGGTGGCCTCCGAGATCGCCGGTGTCAACGCCCGCAACGTGCTCTTCAGCGTCTACGCGGTCTCCGGGATGCTGGCCGGCCTCTCCGGGGTCATGCTCGCCTCCCGGGTGATCTCCGGCGCCCCCGACCTCGGCCGGGGGTACGAACTCGACGCCATCGCGGCGGTCGTCATCGGCGGGGCCAGCCTGATGGGAGGCCGCGGCACGGTCTTCGGCACCGTCCTGGGCCTGCTGCTCATCCAGACGCTCAACAACGGCCTGGACATCCTGACCGTCCCCGCCTACTGGCAGAACGTGATCAAGGGCGTCCTGATCGTCGCGGCGGTCGCCGTCGACACCTGGTCGGCCCGCCGCCGCGTCACCTAGCGGTACGCCCCGCCGCGTACGCCCGTACGCCCCGAACCCCCGCACCCCCGCGCACTCCCGCGCACCCGCACCCCACACCCCCGCCCCTTCCTCCTCCGTGCTGCCCGTGTGCCCGCACGCCCGTACCAGCAAAGGAAAAAAGAGACATGCGCCGTTCCGTCAGCAACAGAATCATCACCTGTATCGCCGTCTCGGGCATGGCCGTCGGCCTCGCGGCCTGCGGCGCCGGGGACCCGGCCAAGGACTCCGGCGGCAATGACGCGGACCGCCGTCTGCGCGTCGGCGTCACCGTCTACAACATGTCCTCCTTCATCACCGAGGGCAAGGAGGGCATGGAGACCTACGCCAAGGCCAACAACATCGAGCTGGTCTGGAACTCGGCCAACAACGACGTCTCCACCCAGGCCAACCAGGTCGACCAGCTGATCAACGCCGGCGTCGACGCCATCATCGTCGTCCCCGTGCAGGCCGACTCCCTGGCCCCGCAGATCGCCGAGGCCAAGAAGAAGAAGATCCCCGTCCTCGCCGTCAACGCCGAACTCAACAGCTCCGACCTGGCCGCGAGCGTGCAGCCGGACGATGTCGCCGCGGGCGCCCAGGAAATGGAGATGATGGCGAAGAAGCTGGGCGGCAAGGGCAATATCGTCATCCTCCAGGGCCCGCTCGGCGGCTCGGGCGAGATCAACCGCGGCAAGGGCATCGACCAGGTCCTCGCCAAGTACCCGGACATCAAGGTCCTGGCCAAGGACACCGCGAACTGGAAGCGGGACGAGGCCGTCAACAAGATGAAGAACTGGATCTCCGCCTTCGGCGGCAAGATCGACGGCGTCGTCTCCCAGAACGACGACATGGGCCTGGGCGCCCTCCAGGCCCTCAAGGAAGCCGGCCGGACCGTCCCGATCGTCGGTATCGACGGCATCCAGGACGGCCTGAACGCGGTCAAGGACGGCAGCTTCATCGGTACGTCGCTCCAGAACGGCACCGTCGAGCTGTCCGCCGGACTCGCCGTCGCGGACAAGATCGCCCGTAACGAGAAGGTCGCCACCGAGCCCGTCTACATCATGCCCGCCATCACGAAGGACAACGTCGGCGTCGCCATCGAGCACGTGGTCACCGGGCGCGCGGACTTCCTGGCCAAGCTGCCGAAGATGACGGAGGAGAACCTCAAGACGGGCGACATCGCCTACGAGGGCATCCCCGGCCAGAAGCAGCAGTGATTCCCCCCGGGAAGCAGACCGGGCGCGACCGCTCCGGCCCGGAACCCCGGCCCGCCAGGGAGCCCCGGCTGCTTCCCCCCACGCTCCTACACCCCCACGAGGCGCCCATGAACGGCACGCCCGACGCGTCCGTCCAGACCATACTCGACGCCGCTCGCGACCTGATCCGGCTGGAAGCGGCCGCCCTGACCAACCTGGTGGACCAGGTCGACCAGAGCACCGCCCAGGTCGTCGGCATGATTCTCGCCGGAACCGGCAAGGTGATCACGACGGGCACCGGCACCTCCGGCATCATGGCCGAGCGCCTGTCCCATCTGCTCGCCGTCACGGGCACCCCGGCGTTCTACCTCCCCTGCCTGGACGCCCTGCACGGCGGAATGGGCTCGATCGCCCCCTCCGACCTCGTCATCGCCTTCTCCAAGGGCGGCAAATCCGCCGAGCTGACCCAGCTGGTCACCCGGCTGGAGGAGCGCGGCATCCGGGTCGTCGCCGTCACCGAGAGCCCGGCCTCCGAATTCGCCGCCGCCGCCAGCCATGTTGTCACGATCACCACGGACCCGGCGGAGGCGGACCTCGGCGGCCTTGTCGCCACCGGATCCACCCTGGTGGCGGGCGCCTGGGGCGACGCGCTCGTCGCCGTACTGATGAGCGCGCGCCAGTACAGCTGGGAAGAGGTCATCTCCACCCACCCCGGCGGTATCGTCGGTCAGCAGGACACCCTCCCCGCCCGGATGCGTCTGGACCCGCACACCGGACCCGCTGTCGCCGAGGAGGCCCCGTGACCGGCACGCTCGTCGCAGGTGTGGACTCCTCCACACAGTCGTGCAAGGTCGAGCTGCGCGCCCGGGACGACGGCCGTCTCATGGGCAGCGGCTCGGCCCCGCACCCGCCGGCCACCCCGCCGGCCAGCGAACAGGACCCGGGGGCCTGGTGGGACGCGTTCGTCCTGGCCTTCTCCGCCGCCGTGCGCGACGCCGGCGCGGCGCCCGGCGACGTGTCCGCGATCAGTGTCGCGGCGCAGTGCCACGGACTGGTCGTGCTCGACGCCCACGACGAGGTGATCCGGCCGGCCAAACTCTGGAACGACACCACCTCCACCCCCGAACTCCTCGAACTGCGCGCCCGGATCGGCGACGCGGCCCTCATCCGGCGCACCGGATCCCTGCCCACGGCGGCCTTCACCCTGAGCAAGATCGCCTGGCTGGCCCGGCACGAACCGCACGCCTTCGCCCGGGTGCGCCGCATCCTGCTGCCGCACGACTACCTCACCTTCCGGCTCACCGGCCGCGCGGTGACCGACCGCTCCGAGGCATCGGGCACCGCCTACTACGACGCGGCGGAGAATCGTTACCTCACCGAGCATCTGGACCTGGTCGCGGACGCCGACTGGCTGCCCATGCTCCCGGCCGTCCTCGGACCCGACGAACCCGCGGGCGAGGTCACGCCGGCCGCGCTGGACGCCCTGGGCCTGCGCGGTCCGGTCCTGGTCGGCGCCGGCGGCGGCGACCAGCACGCCGCCGCCCTGGGGCTCGGCATGGTCCCGGGCGACCTCATGTACTCCTTCGGCACCTCAGGAGTCGTCATGGGGGTCAGCGAGCAGCCCGTCCACGACCCGGAGGGCTTCGTCGACGGCGTCGCCGACATGGCCGACGGCTATGTCCCCCTGGTCAGCACGCTCAACGCGGCCAAGGTCACCGACACCTTCGCCCGGCTCCTGGGCGTCGGACACGAGGAGCTGTCCCGGCTCGCCCTGCGGGCCCCGGCCCTGGAGCGCCGCCCGGTCATGGCCGCGTACCTCGACGGGGAGCGCAAACCCAACCGCCCGGCCGCCCGCGGGCTGCTGAGCGGCATCACGTCCCACACCACCCGGGAACAACTGGCCCGCGCCGCCTACGAAGGAGTCGTCTTCGGGCTCTACGCGGGCCAGGGACACCTGGAGCGCAGCGCCGTGCCCACCTCCGGACGGGTGCTCGCGGTGGGCGGCGGCGCCCGCTCGGCCGCCTACACCCAGCTGCTGGCCGACACCGTACGGCGCCCGGTCCTGCTGGCCGACGCCGCCGAGGCGACCGCGCGCGGCGCCGCCGTCCAGGCCGCGGCCGTCGCCACCGGCACCCCGGTCGTCTCCGTACGCGACGCCTGGGCTCCGCCCACCCGGGTCGCGGCCGAACCCGGTACGTTCCCGGCGCGCGCCTGGGACGACTACCGGGCCACCGCCGCGGTGACCGGACTGGACCCGGCATGAGCGAGACCGCGCACGACCCCCTCCGCGCTCCTCGCGATCCGCTGCGCGACTGGTACCGGCAGTTCCCGCCGTTCACCGTCGGCGGCAGCCTGTACGCCGTACCGCCCGCGCACCGCGCCGCCACCGCGGCGGCGCTGGCCGCGCGCGACTGCCGGGTGCACATCGACATCATCGTCGACGCCACCGGGCGCGGCCTCGGTGTCAGCGCGCGGGAGCTGGCCGAGGCGCGCGCCGCCGCTCCGTACGCCAGGATCGACCTGCACCTCATCGTCGCGGACACCCTGCCCGCCGCCCTGGCCGCCGAGGTCGTCGGGGAGACGGTCGCGACCGCCCTCCGGACCGGGGCGGAGGCCGTCACCATGGACCTCGCCCGGATCGGCCGGCACCCGGCCGCGGTCGAGGCGCTCCACCGCGGCGGGGTCGCGCTCTGGCTGGAACACACGCCGCGCGCCCGGGTGCTGGAGGTTCCGCCCGGCGTCGACGGCGCGCTCGTCATGTTCATCCCGCCGGGCACCAAGCAGAGCGCCGACCCGTCGATGCTCACCGAGGTCGGCCGGCTGGCCGCCACCCTGCCGACCGCCGTCGACGGAGGCATCACGGCACCGGTCGCCGCGCGGTGCGCGGAACGGGGCGCCGCGTACATCGTCGCGGGCCGCAGTCTGCTCACGGCGGCCGTTCCCTCCGCTCCGGCCCCGGCACCGGCGTCGGTACCCGCGTCCGTACCGGCGCCCGCATCCGTATCCGCACCCGCACCCGCACCTCGCACCGAGAACCACCGAGAGGATCTGCCATGACCAGCACCGGCACCGGCGCCGTCCCGTCCACCATGAGGGCCAGTGTGCTCACCGGTCCGCGCACCCTGACCGTCCAGGAGGTCCCGGTCCCGGAGTGCGCCTCCGACGAGGTCGTGATCCGTGTCGCCGCGGTCGGTGTGTGCGGCTCCGACACCCACTACTTCCGGCACGGCCGCATCGGTGACTTCGTCGTGGACGCGCCCCTCATCCTCGGGCACGAACTATCCGGCCGTATCGTGGCCGTGGGTACGGAGGTCCCCGCCACCCGCGTCGGTGAACGCGTCGCCGTCGAGCCCCAACGGCCGTGCCGCCGCTGCCGGCAGTGCCGCGCGGGCCGTTACAACCTCTGCCCCGACATGGAGTTCTACGCCACCCCGCCGGTGGACGGCGCCTTCGCCGAGTACTGCGTCATCCGTACCGAGTTCGCGCACACCGTGCCCGACACGCTCTCCGACGAGGCGGCGGCCCTGCTGGAGCCGCTGTCGGTGGCCATCACCACCATGCGCAAGGCCGGTGTCGTCCCCGGATCCAGCATCCTCATCGCCGGTGCCGGGCCCATCGGCATCATCTGCGCCCAGACGGCGCGGGCGTTCGGTGCCGCGCGGATCGTCGTCTCCGACCCCGTGGCGGAGCGCCGCGAGCGCGCCCTGCGCTTCGGCGCCACCGAGGTGATCGACCCGCTGGACACCGATATCGCCACCGCCGGCCTGGACGTCGACGCCTTCGTCGACGCCAGCGGCGCCCCGGCGGCCGTCATGGCCGGGATCAAGGCCGTCGGGCCGGCCGGGCGGGCGGTGCTCGTCGGGCTCGGCTCCTCGGAGATGCCGCTGCCCGTCGAGCACATCCAGAACCGCGAGATCACCGTCACCGGCATCTTCCGCTACACGGACACCTGGCCCGCCGCCATCCATCTGGCCGCGACCGGGCAGGTCGACCTCGATGCCCTGGTCACCGGCAGGTTCGACCTCGAACACGCCCCCGAGGCGCTGGAGAGCGACCTCGACCCGGCCGGCCTCAAGTCCGTCGTCTACCCCGTGTCCGCCCCTGCCTCCGTCTCCGCCCCCGCCTCCGCTTCGTAGCGACTCCGCGGTCACGGAAGGCGGTTCGCGCCGCCGCCCGGGGCCGGGTCCGCTCCCGTACTCACCGAAAGGTCACCCGCACATGTCATCTCCCTTCAGCCTGGAAGGCCGTACCGCGCTTGTCACCGGCGGCAACCAGGGGCTCGGCAAAGCCTTCGCGTTCGCCCTCGCGGAGGCCGGTGCCCGTGTCGCCATCTCCGGCCGGCGGGCCGAGGCCAACCGCGCCGCCGCCGACGAGGCCGCCGCGGCCGGCCACGAGTTCGTGGCCATTACCGCCGACATCACCGACGACGCCCAGGTCACGGCCATGACGGAGGAGGCCGAGGCGGCTCTCGGCGGACATATCGACATCCTCGTCAACAACGCCGGTACGTGTTACCACGCACCGTCCTTCGAGGTCACCGACGACCAGTGGTCCTCGGTGTTCGACCTGAACGTACGCGCCCTGTGGAAGACCTCCCTGGCCGTCGGCGCGGGCATGTGCCGGCGGGGCTCCGGCTCGATCGTCAATATCGGCAGCATGTCCGGGCTCATCGTCAACCGCCCCCAGTGGCAGCCCGCCTACAACGCCTCCAAGGCCGCCGTCCACCATCTGACCAAGTCCCTCGCGGTCGAATGGGCGCCCCACGGCGTACGGGTCAACGCGCTGGCCCCCGGCTACACCAAGACCGAGATGGCCCCGGTCGACCGCCCCGACCTGCGCCGCCACTGGATCGACGACTGCCCCCAGCAGCGCGCCGCGCTCCCCGAGGAGATCGCGCCCAGTGTGGTCTTCCTCGCCGGCGACGCCGCCAGTTTCATCACCGGATCCATCCTGGTCGCCGACGGCGGCTACACCGCGGTCTGAACAGGAGACACCCCCATGAGCACCCCCGCCACCAACCGTCAGGTCGTCGTCAACTCCGCCGACGACATCCGGATCGAGCGGATCCCGCGCCCCGAACCCGGGCCCGGCCAGGTCCTCGTCCGCTCCACCGTCGTGGGCATCTGCGGCTCCGACATGCACGCCGTCCACGGCCGTCACCCCTTCGTCAGCCTGCCCATGCGCCCCGGCCACGAGGTGGTCGGAGTCGTCGCCGCGGCGGGCCCCGGGGTGGACCCCGCGCTCACCGGCGGCCGGGTCGTCATCGAGCCCAACCTCGCCTGCGGCAGCTGCGCGCAGTGCGCCCAGGGCCGATACAACATCTGCGCCACCCTCGATGTCTTCGGCTGCCAGACCCCCGGCGGTATGACCGACTACTTCACCATCGCCGCCGACCGGGCCGTGCCCCTCCCCGACGACCTCGACGACCTGCGGGCCGCCCTGGTCGAACCGGCGGCCACCCCGGTGCACGCCGTCCGCCGGGCCGGTGACCTCACCGGCCGGCGGGTCGTGGTGATCGGCGCCGGTCCCATCGGCCTGTTCGTCCTCCTCGCCGCGCGCGCGGCCGGGGCCGCGCACATCGCCGTCGCCGACCTCCTCGACAGCAAGCGGGATCTCGCGCTGCGGCTCGGCGCCGACTCCGTCCTCGACCCGGCGGACCCCGGCGCCGCCGACCACACCGTCACGGCGCTGGACGGCAGGGCGGACGTCGTGTTCGACTGCGTGTCCCGGGAGTCGACCGTACGGCTGGCGATCAACGTCCTGGACAAGGGCGGTCTGCTGATGACCGTCGGTGTGCCCAGCGGCCCCACCTCGATCGATCTCGATCTGGTGCAGGACCGCGAACTCACCATCATGGGCAATCTCATGTACACCCGTCAGGACGTCGACCGCGCCATCGAGCTGCTGCGCGACGGTACGTTCGCGCTGACCGACATCGTCACGGCGACGTACGACATCGAGGACGCCGCCGACGCCTTCCACGCGTCCGACGATCCCCGGCATGTCAAGGTGCTCGTCACCGTCGACCCGTCCTGAGCCCCCCCGGCACCGTCCGGACCCTGAGCCACCGTCCCGCCGACGGTGGCTCAGGTGTTGTGTCCCGGGTGTTGTGCTCCAGGTGTTGTGTCCTCCGGGCGTGTGCCGGGCCGGCCGGCGGTCTCCTACCGGCCCGGGTCGTCGATGGCCGCCACGATCGCGTCCCAGAACCGGGACCTGGCCCGAAGAGCCAAATTCGCCGTCTCCGCGGCCTCCTGCCAGCGGGTGTCGTCGTCGCCGCAGAGATCGGCGACCATCGCCATGGCCATGGGAGTGTGTTCCTCGCCGTCCACCTCGATATGGCGCGCGAGATAGTCGCGGAAGAGGGGGAACCGGTCGGCGCCCTCCCTCTTGATCACCTGGTCGAACATGTCCGGGATGAGGTCCTCCCGGGCGAAGGCGAAGGCCGCCGCGCGGGAGTGGAGCGGTCCTTCGGTGATGAACCCGAAGGTGGTGGTGACGAACTCGGCCGCCGGGCGGGGGACCTGGGCGACGCGCAGCGCGGCGGTGACCTCGTGGCCCTCCACCAGCAGGGCCAGGAAGGTGTCCAGCCGGGTGGTGTCGGCGCCGGCCTCGGCCATCCCGGCGCGGTACAGCTCGAAGTGGCTGGTGAAGCCGGAGCCCAGCTCGTCGCTCTCCTCCACCAGCACGATGTCGTTGATCAGCCGCCGGGCGACCGCCGAGCCCCGCGGCACCCACGGGACCTCCACACAGGTCAGCTCCCGCTGGAGGGACTTCAGCAGCGACATGAAGTCCCACACGGCGAAGACATGGTGCTCCATGAAGGCCGCCAGGTCTTCCCGCGTGTTCATCCGCCGGTAAATCGGATGCGTGGTGACTTCTTTCCGTGCCGGCTCGATCGCGGCTCGTGTCCTGTCGATTCCCTCGTGGGCAATACCCCAGTCATACCTGGACATGGGTCTCCTTCTTGCTCTTTCGGATCCGGCCCCGGATCCGGCTGACGCGGCAGTTCGCATTGCCCCCGAAGTTGCCGCCGGGGCCGATGTTGCCGCTTCCCCGAGTGCCCGGCAAGCGATTCTCGGAATTTGCGGAAGATGGCAGTCCATTTTCTGCGACAAACTTCTTGTAAACGGACAAAGGTTGATAAGAAGCCATGTGTCGGGTGGCCGAAAAAAATCCGTTGAGAGTTGAACAGAATGGTCCCTCTTCCCGTAATAAGGGGCGTGACCAGCAATTCTGTAACCGTCACCATCGCCTATCAGGTGGTGCCGGGCAGTGAGGCGGCTTTTCACTCCTGGGCGTGGGGTGTGCTGGGTGCGAGTGCGCGGCAGTCGGGCTTTCTGGGCGGCGGCGTACTGGTCGGCGGAGAGATGGAGTCGCATGTGATATACCGCTTCGGAAGTGAGGCGTCGGCCCGGATCTGGGAGGAGTCGGAAGAGCTGGCGCGCTGGTCGGACCGGGGGGTGAGGTTTGCCCACGAGACCGGCCGAAGATCGGTGCGGGATTCGAAGATGTGGTTCGATTCGCAGTCCCCGACCGTGTCGGCACCCAGTCCGCCGCCGAAATGGAAGCTATGGTTCGTGAATATGAGTGCGGTCTTCCCGCCGGTGCTCCTGTTCAATCTCTCCGTGCTTCCGTATCTCGGCAGCCTTAACCCGCTGGTCCGCACTCTGCTGTTGTGCCTGGCGGTCACGGCCATTGTCACGTGGATCCTCATGCCGCGACTTCAGCGATTCTTCAAGAAATGGCTGTACCCGCCGTTGCAGGCCCTCCGTGGCCGTCATAAACGACGGGCTGCGCCAGGCTGAGAACGAAATAGGGAGGTGAGCGGGTGAAAACCCTGCTCGTCGACAACTACGACTCGTACACGTACAACCTGTTCCAGCTGATCGCCGAGGTCAACGGCGAGGAGCCGGTGGTCGTCCTCAATGACACCCCGGCCGGCGAGGTCCCGGATCTCCGCGACTTCGACAATGTGGTGGTGTCACCGGGACCCGGACACCCCGGAAAGCCCCGTGACTTCGGGATCAGCGCGATCCTGCTGGCCCGGTCGCCCCTTCCCGTCCTGGGCGTCTGCCTCGGCCACCAGGGCATCGCGGCGGGGGAGCGCGCCCGGGTGGCGCCCGCGCCCCGACCCCGGCACGGACATCTCTCCCGGATCCGGCACAACGGCGAGGACCTGTTCCGCGGACTGCCGCAGGACTTCACCGCCGTCCGCTACCACTCGCTGTCCGTGCGCGAGCCGCTGCCCGCGAGCCTCCAGGCCACGGCCTGGGCCGAGGACGGTGTGCTGATGGGACTGCGGCACCGCACCCGGCCGCTGTGGGGCGTGCAGTTCCACCCGGAGTCCATCCTCACGGAGTTCGGCCACCGGCTGCTCCTGAACTTCCGGAACCTCACCGAGACCCGGCCCCGCCCCGCGAATCCCCGTACCCGCGAGGGAGGTTCCCCCACCGCGCGGACCGGGTCCGAGGCCGCGCCGGTGACCGCGCGGGCGACCGCGTCCGCCCCCCTGACGGCGGCGGTCCTCCCCGGCCCCCGGCGCCCGGCCCCCGCGGCCGGCTACCGGCTGCACACCCGCCGGATCGCCACCGCCGTCGACACCGAGGCCGCCTTCACCCGGCTGTACGCCGACGCCCCGAAGGCGTTCTGGCTGGACAGCTCCCAGGTCGAGGAGGGACGGTCGCGCTTCTCCTTCCTCGGCGACGGCAGCGGCCCGCTGGCCGAGTTCGTCCGGTACGACGTCGAGACCGGCGTCTGCGAGATCGAACGCGAAGGACGGCCCCCGCGCACCGTCCGGACGAGCGTCTTCGACTACCTCAAGCAGCAGCTGACGGCCCGTCATGTCGACCCCGGCGAGCTGCCCTTCGACTTCACCGGCGGCTATGTCGGCTACTTCGGCTACGAGCTGAAGGCCGACTGCGGCTCCCCGAACCGGCACCGGGCCACCACCCCGGACGCCTGCTGGCTCTTCGCCGACCGGCTGATCGCCGTGGACCACCGCGACGGCCACACCTACGCCGTCTGCCTCGCCGAGAACACCCCCCGAGGCACCCGCGCCGCCACCGACTGGCTCGACAGCACCCTCGCCCAGCTGAGCTTCGTGGCGGCGGCCGAACCCGCCGCGCCCCCGCCGCCGTCCGCACCGGACCCCGGCGCCGCCGAACCCTGGCTGGTCCGGGACCGTACGGCCTATCTCGCCGACATCGAGGCATGCCACCGTGAGCTGAACGCCGGCACGAGCTACGAGATCTGTCTGACCAACGCCGCCCGGCTGCCCGCGCCCGACGATTCCTACGCCTTCTACCGGGTACTCCGCCGGCTCAACCCCGCGCCGTACGGGGCCTTCCTGAGGTTCGGCGAGCTGGACGTGGCCGGCTCGTCCCCCGAACGGTTCCTCCGGATCACCCGGGACGGGCTCGCCGAGGCCCGGCCCATCAAGGGCACCGCGCCCCGCGACAGCCGGCCCGAGGAGGACGCCCGGCTCCGCGACTCGCTCGCCGCGGACCCCAAGACCCGCGCCGAGAACCTGATGATCGTCGACCTCCTCCGCAACGACCTGGGCCGGGTCAGCGAGACCGGCACCGTACGGGTGACCGGCCTGATGACCACCGAAACCTACGCCACCGTGCACCAGCTGGTCTCCACCGTCGAAGGCCGGCTCCGCGCCGGCACGGACGCGGTGGACTGCGTCCGCGCCTGCTTCCCCGGCGGCTCGATGACCGGAGCGCCGAAGCTCCGCACCATGGAGATCATCGACTCCCTGGAGACCGAGGCCCGCGGGGTGTACTCCGGCTCCCTCGGCTACCTCGGCTGCGGCGGCGGCGCCGACCTCAACATCGTGATCCGCACCGCCGTCCTCACCGGCGGACAGACCCACCTGGGCGCCGGCGGCGCCATCGTGCTCGGCTCGGACCCCGTCGCCGAGTACGACGAGATGCTCCTGAAGACCGCCGCCCAGATGCGCGCCCACCACGACGTCCTGGCCGCCGGGCCCGCGCCCGTACAGGAGCCGGTCCGGTGACGCCCCCGCCCACCGCCGCCGGGAACCTGGCGGCCCGGCTCGCCGCGCTGGCCGAACACCGCGGCTGGACGTCCCGCCCCGCCTTCCACCAGGACCACCGCACCTGGACCCACGGCGAGGTGCACGGCCTCGCGGCCCGCGCCGCGAGCGTCCTGGCCGGCCACGGAGTGCGCCCCGGCGACCGGGTCCTGCTCGCC
This sequence comes from Streptomyces paludis, assembly GCF_003344965.1. Lineage (NCBI taxonomy): Bacteria > Bacillati > Actinomycetota > Actinomycetes > Kitasatosporales > Streptomycetaceae > Streptomyces > Streptomyces paludis. The sequence goes on from NZ_CP031194.1 coordinate 7,413,810, forward strand.
CTGCCCGACTCCCTCGCCTGGGTGACGGCCTTTCTCGCCGTCGCCCGGCTCGGCGCGGTCGCGGTGCTGGTCAATCCGGAACTGCCCCCGGACGAGATCGACTTCATGGCCAAGGACGCCGACGCCGCGCTCTGTGTGACCGGACCTGGCCCGGCCGAGCGGTTCGCCGGACGCGCCCGGCTGGGCGGCGACCAGCTCGTCGCCCTCACCCCGGACGCGCCGCCCGCCACCGACGCGCACCCGGCAGGACCCCGCACGCCCCTCTACATCCAGTACACCTCCGGCACCACCGGCCCGCCCAAGGGAGTGGTGCACGGCCACGGCGACCCGGAGACTTATCACACACTCATCGGCGACCGGCTGCTGCGGATCACCGAGGACGACGTCACCCTCTCGGTCTCCAAGCTGTTCTACGCCTACGGCTTCGGCAACGCCTTCGTCTTCCCGCTCTTCTCCGGCTCCTCCGCCGTCCTGGTGGACCACCGGCCGAACCCCGCCGCCGTCGACGAACTCGTCGCCCGCCACCGGGTCACCCTGCTGTACTCCGTACCCTCCGCGTACGCCGCGCTCGTCACCGACCGCGCGTCCGGACACGGAAGATGCTTCGCCTCCGTACGGGCGGCCGTCTCGGCCGGCGAGGCGATGCCCGCCGAACTCGGCGAGCGCGTCACCGAACTGCTCGGCGCCCCCGTGCTGGAACAGATCGGCTCCACCGAGGCCGGGCACGCCTTCTGCGCCAACAGCCCCGCCCACAACACCCCGGGCACCGTCGGCCGCCCCGTCCCCGGCTTCGAAGTGGAGCTGCGCGACCGCGCGGGGCGCCCCGTACCGGACGGCGCCGAGGGCGAACTCTGGCTCCGCGGACCGACGGTGACCAGCGGCTATCTGAACCGTCCCGAGGAGACGGCGCGCACCCTCGTGGACGGCTGGCTCGCCACCCGGGACCTGGCCCGGCGCGAACCGGACGGCACCTACCGCCATCTGGGCCGGGCCGACGACATGGAGATGGTCGGCGGCATCACCGTCTCGCCCCTGGAGGTGGAGGCCGTACTGCGCACCCATCCGGCGGTACGGGAAGCCGTCGTCGTCGCCGTGCCCGACGAGCGCGGCGCCACCGGACTGCGCGCGTACGTCGTCACCGCCACCACGGCCCCACCGGGCCTGGAGGCCGAACTCATCACGCTCGCCCGCGGCGCCCTGGCCGCCTTCAAGGTGCCCAGAGCCGTCCACGTCGTGGCGTCGCTGCCCCGCACCCCCACCGGAAAACTCCGCCGCCACCTCGCCCGCCACGGCGCGTGGTGACGGTGGCCGCGACCATGAACACCGCAGAAAGGAACAGGCCCGTGCGACAGCCGCAGCCCATGCTCTCCGATCGTGGTTTCTACCTGGGTCCCCTCTTCGAGCAGGCGGCCGCCCGGCACGGAGCCGTCCCGGTCACCCTGGACCGTCCGCTCGACATCAGCCCCGGACTCGGGCTCGACCTCAGCTATCCGGTGCTGGCCGGCCTGGTCGAGGAGCTGTCCGGCCGGCTGTGGGAGGCCGGCGTCCGGCCGTCCGAGCAGGTCGCCGTCCACAAGACGGACAACGCCGACATCGCCCTGCTGGCCTGCGCGGTCTCCCGGATCGGCGCCGTCCCCGTACTCCTCTCCCCGGGCCTCGACGGCCCCGTCGTCGGCCAGCTGCTGGCCCGCCTGCACGACCCCTGGCTGATCACCGACCGCGCCAAGCTGACCGGCCCGCTCGCGGACGCCGGCGGCGCCGCGCCCGTACGGCGGACCCTCACCGTGGACGACGGACCCGGCGCCGTACCGCTGGACAAGTACGCCGGAGCCGCGCCCCACGCGGCGGTCCGGCTGCACCCCCGCGAACCCGCGCTGATCACCCACAGCTCGGGCACCACGGGCGTCCCCAAGCTCGCCGTGCACTGCGCCGCCACCATGTGGAACCGGCTCGTCCCGCAGAAGGCCATGGGCTGGCCCACCCGGGGCGAGAACGCCGCGCTGCACATGTCCTTCGCCCACTCCCGCTTCTACCATCTGCTCGGCGTACTGCTGCACTTCGGCAGCCCGCTGCTGCTCCTCACCGACCCGGAACCCGCCGCGGCCGGCCCCCTGCTCGCCCGGCACCGCCCCGGCATCGTCGAGACCCACCCCAACACCTTCGTCCTGTGGGAGGAGCTGGCGGACGCGCCCGGCGCGCCGCTGTCCCGCGTCCGCTCGTACGGCTCCACCTTCGACGCCATCCACCCGCGCACCGTGCAACGGCTGCTCGGGGCCTCGCGGCGGCGCTCCCCCTGGCTGATGCAGCTGTACGGACAGAGCGAGACGGGCCCGGTCGCGTTCCAGTGGTACACCCGGCGCGGCGCCGCGCGCGCCGACGGCCGCCGCGTCGGGATCCCGATCCCCGGCTTCACCCGGATACGGATCGCGGGCGACGACGGCCGGCGCGCCGAGCCCGGGACACCGGGCCGGATCGAGGCCCGCACCCGGGGCCGGATCCTGACGTACCTCGGCGCCCGCGACACCTACGACCGCCAACTCGACGGCGAATGGTGGCAGATGGGCGACATGGGATATCGGAGCCGGTGGGGCGCGCTGTATCTGATCGACCGTGAGATTGACCGGATCGACTCCGTGCACAGCAATCTGGAGATCGAGGACACACTGATGTCCCGGCTCGACGAACTGCGCGAGGTCGTCATCGTCCGCGGCGCCGACCACGAGCCCGTGCCGGTGGTGTGTGTCCGGGGCGAACAGCCCCTGGACCCGGGGCGCTGGCGGGAGGCCACCGCCGATCTGCCGCCGATGGCGGAGCCCCGGCAGTGGCGGTTCGACGAACTGCCGATGACCGCCACCTGGAAGGTCAAGCGGGTGGAGATCACCCGCATGCTCACCGAGAGCGCCACCCCGGCCGGCGCCGTCGCCACCGCCGTCCGGCCCGGCAGTGGCGGCTGACATGGCGCATGTCGTCGTGGTGGGCGCCGGCCCCGTGGGCCTGTCGGCGGCGCTCGGCCTGCGGGCGCACGGACTGCCGGTCACCCTTCTGGAGGCGGATCCCCAGGGCCGCCAACGGCCGGGCAGCCGCGCCCTGTTCGTCCACCGGGAGAGTCTGGCGCTGCTCGACGGGATGCGGCCGGGACTGGCCGGCACGATCACCTCGTACGGCAGCACCTGGCACACCCGGCGCACGCTCTACCGGGGCCGCGAGGTGTACGCCCGTACCTTCCCGGCGCCCGAGGGCCCGCCGCCCTTCACCAGCCTGCGCCAGGTCGACACCGAACGGTTCCTCCTCGCCGCCTGCGAGGACGCCGGGGTGGACATCGTCTGGGACGCCCGGGTGACCGATGTACGGGTCACCCCCACCGGCGTCGCCCTCACCGGCGAGGACGGGCGCGGCTGGACGGGCAGCCATGTCATCGCCGCCGACGGCGCCCGCTCGGCGGTCCGGCGCCTGCTGGACATCCCCATGGAGGGCAGCCACGCGGACGGATTCCACGTGGTCGCGGACATCGCCGACATCCCGGGGGCCGAACTCCCGCTGGAGCGGGTCTTCCACTACGAACACCCCGGGGCCGGCGGACGCACGGTGATGCGGGTGCCCTTCACCGGGGGCTTCCAGGTGGATCTCCAGTGCCGGGAGGACGATCCGGAGGAGTCCTACGGGAGCGAGGAGGCGGCGCGCCGGTGGCTGCCGGGGATCGTGGGGGAGAGATACGCCGAGCGCGTCCTCTGGGTGTCGACGTACCGCTTCCTGCGCAAGGTGGCGGCCTCGTTCACCGACCCCCGCCACCGGGTGCTGCTCGTCGGCGAGGCCGCCCATCTCTTCCCGCCCTTCGGCGCCCGCGGCATGAACAGCGGTATCGCGGACGCGGCGGCAGCGGCGGCGGCCGTCGCCGCGGGCACCGAGGAGGCCGTCGCGGAGTTCGCCGCCGCCCGCCGGGCGGCGGCCCTGTTCAACAGCGCGGCGGCCGGCACGGCCCTGGACCATCTGCGGCCCCGGCGCCGGATCGTCCGGGCCAGACAACGGGCCGCCGCCGCGCTCGCACCCGTACTGCCGCGGTGCGGCGCCTGGCTGGAGCACGCGCCCTACGGGCCGCGCACCGGCTCACCCGCGAGCGCCGGCCGCACCTACTGAAAGAGAGAGTCCGACCATGATCAAGAACGACAGCACGCCGCGTGTGGCGCTCAAGAAGACAACCCCCGAGGTGTCCGGCGCGATGGGCGCGCTGCACGGCGCCGCCGTCTCCGCCGCGCGGGACGCCAAGGTGGAACCGGAGCTGCTGGAACTCATCAGGATCCGCGCCTCGCAGATCAACGGCTGCGCGTTCTGCCTCGACATGCACACGAAGGACGCCCGTGCCCAGGGCGAGAGCGAGCAGCGTGTCCACGCGCTGAACGCCTGGCAGGAGACGCCCTTCTTCACCGAACGGGAGCGCGCCGCCCTCGCGCTGACCGAGGCGGTCACCCTCGTCCACGACGGCCGGGTCCCCGACGAGGTCTACGCGCGGGCCGCGGAGGTCTTCGACGAGGCACAGCTCGCCGCGGTGATCTGGGCGGCCACCGTCATCAACGCGTACAACCGGATCGCGATCGCGACCCGTATGGTGCCGGGGGCGTACCAGCCGGCCCCGAGAGAGAGCTGAGCGCCCCGCCGGGCCGAACTCCCTGTCTGGGCACGGTCAGCGGTCCCGGCGGGCGTTGAGCCGGGCGGCCCGGCGCGTCAGATGGTCGCGCTCGGCGAGATTGGGGGCCCGGTGGGCCGCCTCGGCGTACAGCCGCGCCGCCGTCGCCAGGTCGCCGTCGCGCTCGTGCAGATACGCCGCGACCGCGGTGTGGCGGGGCAGCGAGGCGTCCAGCGCCGCGAGCGCCGCCAGACCGGCGCGCGGCCCGTCGGCCTCCCCGACGGCGACCGCGCGGTTGAGCCGGACGACCGGGCTGTCGTCGGTCAGCCGCGCGAGTTCGTCGTACCACTCGACGATCTGCGGCCAGTCGGTCTCCCCGGCCGTGGGCGCGTCGGCGTGCAGCGCCGCGATGGCGGCCTGGGCCTGGAACTCGCCCAGCCGGTCACGGGCCAGGGCCGCCTGGAGGATCCCGACGCCCTCGGCGATCAGCGTGGTGTCCCACCGGCCGCGGTCCTGCTCGGTGAGCGGCACCAGACTGCCGTCGGCCGCGGTCCTGGCGGCCCGCCGGGCGTGGTGGAGCAGCATGAGGGCGAGCAGCCCGGCCACCTCCGGGTGGTCGATACGGGCCGCGAGCCGCCGGGTGAGCCGGATCGCCTCGGCGGCGAGGTCGACATCGCCGGAGTACCCCTCGTTGAAGACGAGGTAGAGGACGCGCAGCACGGTGGCGACCTCGCCGGGCCGGTCGAACCGTACGCCCGAGACGGTGCGTTTGGCCCGGCTGATCCGCTGCGCCATGGTGGCCTCGGGCACCAGATAGGCCGCGGCGATCTGGCGGGTGGTCAGCCCGCCCACGGCGCGCAGCGTGAGCGCGACCGCCGACGCCGGGGTCAGCGACGGGTGGGCGCAGAGGAAGTAGAGCTGGAGCGTGTCGTCCACCGCGGGCGCCGGACCGGGCGCCGGCTCCTCCTCGACGCGGTACTCCCGCCGGCGCCGGGAGGCGGCGGCGCGCGTCGTGTCGAGGAACTTGCGCCAGGCCACGGTGGTCAGCCAGCCCCGGGGATCCCGCGGCGGGTCGGCCGGCCAGACCCGCAGCGCCTCGACCAGCGCGTCCTGCACCGCGTCCTCGGCCGCCGCGAAATCGGCTCCGCGGCGGACGAGGACGGCGAGCACGCCCGGTGTGAGGCTCCTGAGCAGGGTCTCGTCCATCGGTGACGTCACAGGTCACTCCGTGATGGTGGGCGGCGCGGTGAGGAACGGGCGTACCTCCAGCCACTCGTGGATCGGCCTGCCGCCCGCCCCGGGGGCGGCCGACAGCTCCCCGGCCAGCTCGACGGCGCGTTCGTAGCTGTCGACGTCGATGATCATCCAGCCGGCGATGAGGTCCTTGGTCTCCGCGAACGGCCCGTCGGTGACCGGCGGACGCCCCTCGCCGTCGTAGCGGACCCACGCGCCCTCGGGCGCGAGCGCCTGCCCCTCGACGAACTCGCCCGTCTTCTCCAGCCGGGCCGCGAAGTCGTTCATGTACCCCATGTGGGCGGTGATCTCCTCCGGGCTCCACCGGTCCATCGGTACGTCGTTGACCGCCGCCGGGGCGCCGCGGTAGTGCTTCAGCAGCAGGTACTTGGCCATGGTCGTTCTCCTCGGTGCGGGTGCGGCCCATTGTGGCCGCGTTCACTCCGGGGACGGAGCGGGACGCGGGTTCTCGACATCGCCACCCGATTTTTTTACGACTTCTTTTTACGGCTCTCCTCTTACGGCTCTTCTCTCACGGCTTCGCGGTGACGGCCCGCGCGGGCTCGGCCTCGTCGGCGGTGGCGGAGGCCGCGGCGTGCGCGGGGCGGTGGCGGGGGAGGAAGACGGCGAGGCCGAAGGCGAGGAGGGCCGCGCCGGCGCCGATGGCCATGACCGTCCGGAAGCCGTTCTCGGAGGGCAGGACGCTGGTGCCGAAGGTGGTGGTCATCTGCGCCAGGACGACGCCCGCGACCGCGCTGGCGACCGAGGTGCCGATGGAGCGCATCAGGGTGTTCAGACTGTTCGCCGCGGCCGTCTCGGACGCCGGCACGGCGCCCATGATCAGCGCGGGCATGGCCCCGTACGCGAAGCCGACACCGGCGCCGATGACGCAGGACACCAGCACCAGGTGCCAGACCTCGGACATCAGCAGCATGTTCAGGCCGTAGCCCGCGGCGACGATGAGGGCACCGGCCATCAGGGTGATCTTGGGCCCCCGGGCCCTGGAGATGGCGGCGGACAGCGGCGCCATGGCCATCATCACCAGGCCCTGCGGCGCCATCACCAGACCGACGGCGAGCATCGACTTGCCCAGCCCGTAGCCGGTGGCCGAGGGCAGCTGGAGCAGCTGCGGCAGGACCAGGGACATCGCGAACATCGAGAAGCCGAACGCCACCGAGGCGAGGTTGGTGAAGAGCACCTGGCGGCGGGCCGTGGTGCGCAGGTCCACCAGGGGCTGGGCGGTGCGCAGCTCGTACGCGCCCCAGGCCAGCAGGACGACGACCGCGGTGGCCAGCAGGCCGAGGACCGTACCGCTGGTCCAGCCCCAGTCGCCGCCCTTCGAGACGGCCAGCAGCAGGGACACCAGTCCCACGGCCATACCGAGGGAGCCGACCAGGTCGAAGCGTCCGCCGGTGCGCACCTTCGACTCGGGCACGAACGCCAGGACGAGCGCGATGGCGACGGCGCCGAGGGCGGCCGAGGTCCAGAACAGGACGTGCCAGTCGAAGTTGTCGGCGATCAGCGCGGCCGACGGCAGTCCGAGCGCGCCACCGACGCCCAGGGACGCGCTCATCAGCGCGGTCGACCCGGTGAGGCGCTCGGCGGGCAGCTCGTCGCGCATGATGCTGATGCCCAGCGGTACGACGGCGGCGGCCAGGCCCTGCATGACCCGTCCGGCGATCATCGGGATCAGGGAGTCGCTCAGCGCGGCGACGACCGACCCGGCCACCAGCAGACCGAGGCTGACCAGCAGCAGCCGGCGCTTGCCGAACATGTCGCCGAGGCGTCCGGCCACCGGGGTGGCCACGGCGGCGGCGAGCAGGGTGGCGGTGACCGCCCAGATGGCGTTGGACGGCGAGGCGTCCAGCAGCCGGGGCAGCTCGGGGACGATCGGGATGACCAGGGTCTGCATCAGCGAGACCACGATGCCCGCGAAGGCCAGAACCGCCACCACGGCGTTCGGCCTCGGCGGGGTGGAACCTCGGGCCTCGGTGGCCCGGGCAGGGGCTTCGGACATGGGACTGCCTCCGTCAGGGGGTGAGCAGGGGGGAACAGGGATGAAACGGATTGCTTGACTCACGCAACATAATACGCTTGATTGAGTTAAGCAAATGATGCTGGTGGGGGGCGTGGGACCGGGTAGTCCGCTCGGCGGCCGTCATCGGCGCAGCGGCAGTTCGGCGACGACTTCGAAGCCGCCCCCGGGCCGGCGGCCCGCGTGGAGCCGGCCGCCGGCCGAGAGGGCGCGCTCGCGCATACCGAGGAGCCCGAAACCGTCGCCCGGCGGCGGGGCGCCGGGGGCGGAGGGCGAGCCGGGGGAGGGGGACGAGCCGGGGGAGGGGGACGCCGTACCTCCGTCGTCGGAGACGGTGATCTCCAGCAGGTCCCGCGTGTAGGCGAGCCGCACCTCGGCGGCGCCGGTGGCGGCGTGCTTGGTGACATTGGTCAGCGCCTCCTGCACGATGCGGTACGCCGTGAGATCCGCGCCGGGGGTCAGCGGCGCCGGGGGCCCCTCGACGACGACGGTGACGGCGAGTCCCGCGCCGCGGAACGAGGCGGCCAGGCCGGGCAGCCGGTCCAGCCCGGGGGCCGGCTCCGGGGACCGCTCCGGATCGTCCGTGTGGCGCAACAGGCCGACGACGGCCTTGAGTTCGCGGATGGCCGAGGAGGTGCTGTCGGCGAGTTCGCCGACGATCCGCTCGGCCTCGCCGGGCCGGGTACGCAGCGACCGCGCGGCGGCGCCCGCCTGGATGTGGGCGAGGACGAGATGGTGGGCGACGACATCGTGCAGTTCGCGCGCGATCCGCATGCGCTCCTCGGTGACCCGGCGCCGGGTCTCCTCCTCCCGGGTGCGTTCCGCGTGCTCGGCCCTGGCCCGTACCGCGTCCAGATAGGCCGCGTGGATCCGGCCCACGGTGCCCAGGGAGGTCGGCAGCAGCAGCCAGGCCGCCGGGCCGACCAGCTTGAGGACCAGCGGTTCCCCGGCGGGGCCCGCGAGCAGCGCCGTACCCGCCAGCAGCGCGATGACGACGGCGGTGCAGAGGTTCGCGGTCCCGCGGCCGGTCCGCCCGGCCAGCGAGTAGAGCGCCACCAGGAGCGCTCCCAGCAGCAGGACGGTGACGACATAGCCGAGCGCGGTGATGGCGACGGCGCAGACCGCGGCCACCGCCACCGTGGTACGGGGCCGGTCGCGGCGCCACAGCAGGGTGGCGCAGGAGACCCCCGCCAGGCCCTGTCCGGCAAATAGCGCCGTCCGCCCGTAGGGCGGGGCTCGCGGCGTCTGGTGCGTGCGATCGCAAGGCGGAGGGTCGTCCTCGTACTGGACGTACTTGGACGGGCCCGACAACGCGGCGAGCGTGCGTGCCAGGCGTCGTGAGCCAGGCGGGATTTGCCGGACAGGGCCTGGCAGCACCCCGGGCCACCACGGGGGTCCGGGGGAGCGGCCCGGCAGGGTGATCATGCTGCCGGGGAAGGAACAGGCGAAGAGCGCCAGGGCCAAGGCCGCGTCGACGGTACGGGGATGGCCGCGCAGACGCCGCCGCAAGCTGTCGATCATGAGGTCGGGTCCTGTCCGGCGTCCTGTCCGGGCGGCGCCGGTGCTGGTGCCGCGGCCGGAGAGGTGCCGCCGTGGGCATGGCCGGTACGTACGGGGGCGGCTGAGGCCGGGCGGCGGGGCGCCGTACCGGAGCCGGGCGGCGCGCCGGTTCCCGCCGACCGGTCCCGGTCGGCGGGAACCCGGAGGCCGTCGGTGTTACGCCGCCGGGCCGTCGAAGGTGACGACGACCTTCTCCGCCGCTCCCGGCGTGAGGGTGAGGTCGAAGGCGCGCCCGACCTCGGAGAACGGGACGCGGTGGCTGATGAGCCGGGCGAACCGCTCCTGGTGCTCGACGATCTCCGGGGTGACCTCGAAGATCTCCGTGGGGTAGCCCTGGGAGGCGATGAGGGTCAGCTCGCTGCGGAGCATGCCGCCGAGATCGATGGCGGCGGACTTCTTCTGGACGGCGACCATCACCATCTTCGCCCCCCACTTGGCGGACGCCACGGTCGCGTCGAAGACGGCGGGCGCGCCGGCGGCGTCGATGTAGATGTCGGTGCCGGCCCTGGGCTGGCCGAGGGCGTTGACGGCCTCGCCGTGCAGCTCGGTGAGGCGGGCGGTGACGTCCTCGGTGGCGGAGTTGATGACGGCGTCCGCGCCGATGGCGAGGGCCGTCTCCAGCCGCTCGGGGATGACGTCGGCGACGGTCACATGCTCGACTCCGCGCAGCTTCAGCCAGATGGCGGCGCCCAGCCCGATCGGCCCGGCGCCGAAGACGACGACCTTGTCGGCGGGGCGCGCCCCGGAGCGGTTGACGCAGTGACGGGCGACGGCCATGGGCTCGTTGAGCGCGGCGACGTCGAAGGGGACGGTGTCGGGGAAGACCGCGACGTTCTTGCCCACGGCGGCGCCCTCGATGAGCAGATACTCGCGCATCCCGCCCAGCTCGCCGCCGCAGCCGATGATGCCGGAGGGCACGCCCTGCGGGTTGACGACCACACGGTCCCCGGCCTTCAGCCCGGTGACCTCGGCGCCCGCCTCGACGATCTCACCGGCCGGCTCGTGCCCGAGGGGCAGCGGGATCATCGACCCGCCGGGGCCGAAGGGGGCGCCGCCCATGTGCAGGAAGCTCACATCGGTGCCACAGATGCCGCAGGCGCGGACCCGTACCACCACATCCCGGGGGCCGGGGACGGGCCGCTCGATCTCCACCACGTCGACGGTGTTCGGCGCGGTGCCGGTCTGGACGGACTTCATCGTGGCCATGGGGGCTCTCTTCTCCTCGGAGGTACGGAAAAAACAGGAAAACCGGCCGGGTGCGCACCCGGACCGGGACCCAGTTGCTTGAGTTAGGCAAGCATAAATGAGTTACTTGAGTCAAGCAAGCTTCTTATGCGTTGCTTAAGTTACGCAACTATCGGTTAGGGTGGCGGCATGTCCCCACAGTCCCCCGGCGCGGACCCCGTCTCCGCTGATGTGATCGAGGTCGAACGGCTTCTCACCCGTATCGCCTATCTGGCCGGCGGTGTCCGGCAGCACGGGCAACTCGCGGCCGAGGCCGGGCTGTCGCTCGACCGGGCCGCCGTGGCACTCCTGCGCCACGTCGCCGACAGCGAGCCGCTGCGCCCGGGGGAGCTGGCGGCCCGGCTCTCCGTGGAGGCGTCCCACATCACCCGCCAGCTGCGGCAGTTGGAGGCCGGCGGCTATGTCGTCCGGGTGCCCGACCCGGACGACCGGCGCGCCCGGCGGGTCCGCCTCACCGACGCAGGCCGGGACGCGATCGACCGGATCCGCGCGGTGGGCCGCCGGGGCATCGAGGTGGCGCTGTCGGACTGGTCGCCCGAGGATCTGCGGCGGATCGCCGGGCTGTTCGACCGGCTGGTCGACGACTTCGTCGCGCACGCCGCCCCGAACGCCGCGCTGCGCGATGTCGTCGCCGAGGACGCGGCCATCCGCGAGGGGCTCGACGGCTCCGGCACGGTGCCGTCCCCCCGGACGCCTCCGGGCCAACCGCCGCGGCGGTGACGGGCCGGCGGATCAACAGACCTCTCCCGTAGGGGAGTTGGGCCCCAGGACCGTCAGGCGTCCGAGGTGTCCGCTGCCGGATCGCCGGACTCCGGGCCGAGCAGCGCCAGGAAGTCCCGGAACGCCGTGGGCATGTCGACCGCTCCCGGGTCCAGCAGCCACTGGAGCTGGAGCCCGTCCATCACCGCGACGAGCAGGGGAGCGGCGCGCTCGGGGGTGAGCCCGCCCGGCAGCCGGTCGCCGTACTCCCTGCGCAGCACCTCGACCAGTGACGCACGGACCTGCGCGTAGCGGTGCTCGAAGAACTCCCGGGCCGGATGGTCCTCGGTGACACTGTCACCGGCCAGCACCGTGAAGGTCTGTACGACACCGGGCCGGTCCGCGTTGTACTCCACCAGCCGCGCCAGGGTCTCCAGCGGCCAGGGCTCGCCCTTGGTCGCGGCGGAGGCCATGTCCCATTCGTCGCGGGCCTCCAGGACCGCGACCATCAGCGCCTCCTTGCCGGGGAAGTGGTGCAGCAGACCCTGCTGGGTCAGCCCCGCCCGCTCGGCCACGGCCGCGATCGACGTACCCCGGTAGCCGCGCTCGGAGATGATCTCCAGAGCGGCCTGGATGATCTCCGCGCGCCGGTTCGAGGCCCGGAGTGCCCGGCCGCCCTGTCGTCCCGGGGAGTTGCCTGCCATGGCGTGAGCCTAACGCGCCGGAGGAGCCTCTCGTGACGTAAGAATTACGAATGTATAACGACACCTACCGGAAATGAGGTCCGCGGGGTCACTATGCAGACACCACTTCCGACTGCCGCCCGGCTCAACGACCCACCACGCGCCACCACGACCCACAAGGAGTGAACTCCTCATGACCGACTACGCCAAGACTGTCGAGGACGCCGTCGAGACCGCGCTCGGCAAGCTCGATCTGGACGACAAGGCGCGGCTGCTGGCCGGGCAGGACATGTGGTCGCTGCCGGCGTTTCCGGGGATCGGGCTCGGTTCGCTGGTGATGTCGGACGGTCCGGTGGGGGTCCGGGGGGTGCGCTGGACGGCGGATGATCCCTCGGTCGCGCTGCCGTCGCCGACCGCGCTGGCGGCGAGCTGGGATCCGGGGCTGGCGCGGCGGGCGGGGCGGCTGCTGGCGCAGGAGGCGCGCCGCAAGGGTGTGCATGTGCTGCTGGCTCCGACGGTGAATCTGCACCGGTCGCCGCTGGGCGGGCGGCACTTCGAGGCGTACAGCGAGGACCCGTACCTCACGGGCGAGATCGGCACGGGATACGTGCTGGGCGTCCAGGACGGCGGCGTCGGCACGACCGTCAAGCACTTCGTCGCCAACGACGCCGAGACCGACCGCTTCACCGTCGACAACATCGTCGCCCCCCGCCCCCTGCGCGAGCTGTACCTCGCCCCCTTCGAAGCCATCGTCAAGAACGCCCACCCCTGGGGCATCATGGCCGCCTACAACCAGGTCAACGGCTCCACCATGACCGAACACCGCTACCTCCAGAACGAGGTGCTGCGCGGCGAGTGGGGCTTCGACGGCTACATCGTCTCCGACTGGATGGCCACCCGCTCCACCGCCGCCGCCGTCAACGGCGGCCTCGACGTGGCCATGCCCGGCCCCCGTACGGTCTACGGCGAGGCCCTCGCCGCGGCCGTACGGAGCGGAGAGGTGGCGGAGGCGGTCGTCGACGGCGCCGTACGCAACGTCCTGCGGCTGGCCGCCCGCGTCGGCATCCTCGACGGCACCCCGCCCGCCGTCACCGAACTCCCCGCGCACACCGACGGCCCGGCGCTCGCCCGCGAGATCGCCCGCCGCTCCTTCGTCCTCGTCCGCAACGAGAACGGCACCCTGCCGCTCGCCCCCGGCGCGGACGCCACCATCGCCCTGATCGGCGCCGCCGCCCGCGAGGCCCGCGTCCTCGGCGGCGGCTCGGCCCAGGTCTTCCCCGCCCATGTCGTCTCCCCGCTGGAGGGCCTCACCGCCGCCCTGCCCGCCGGGGCGACCCTCACCTACGCCACCGGCGCCGACCCCACCGACGAACTCGCCGCCGCGGGCGCGGGCTTCACCCTGCGGGCCGTCGTACGGGACGCGGCCGGCGAGATCCTGGGCTCCGGTCCGCTGCCCAGCGGCCAGATCCAGTGGTTCGGCAGCGACCTCCCCGACGGCGTCACCTACGAGGCCCTGCACAGCGTGGAGGTGACCGGCACCTTCACCCCGCGCGAGAGCGGCCCGCACACCTTCGGCACCAAGGGCCTCGGCGGCTTCAAGCTGGCCGTCGACGGCCGGGTGCTCTTCGACGGAGTGGCGAGCGCCACGAAGGACGACCCGTTCGAGGCGTTCTTCGGCGAGCCGGTCCCGCGCGGACAGGTCGACCTCACCGCCGGCCGGAGCGTCGAGGTCAGCCTCTTCCACATCGCCACGAAGCCCGCGGACGCGCCGATCCAGTCGATCGGCTTCTCCCTCGCGCACCGCGCTCCCGAGCGCGACGCCGACGAGATGATCGAGGAGGCGGTGGCCGCCGCCGCTGCCGCCGGCACCGCGATCGTCGTGGTGGCCACCACCGACCGCGTCGAGAGCGAGGGCTTCGACCGCACCTCGCTGGCCCTCCCCGGCCGGCAGGACGAACTCGTCGCCCGCGTCGCCGCCGTCAACCCCCGTACCGTCGTCATCGTCAACTCCGGCTCCCCGGTGGAGCTGCCCTGGCGTGAGGACGTCGCGGCGGTGCTGCTCGGCTGGTTCCCGGGCCAGGAGGCCGGCGCCGCGCTCGCCGATGTGCTGCTCGGCGCCGCCGAACCGGGCGGCCGGCTCCCCACCACCTGGCCGGTGGCCCTGGCCGACGTCCCGGTCACCCAGGTCGTGCCGGACGACGGGGTCCTCCGCTACGACGAGGGCGTGCTGATCGGCTACCGCGCCTGGGAGCGCGCCGGCACCGTCCCCGCGTACCCCTTCGGCCACGGCCTCGGCTACACCACCTGGTCGTACAAGACCATCGAACTGACCGGCCGCACCGCCAAGGTCCGCCTCCGCAACACCGGTTCCCGGCCCGGCCGCGAGGTCGTCCAGCTGTACGTGAGCCCCGAGGCCCCGGAGACGGCCGGGACGCCGGGGACGCCCGAGGCCCCGGAGCGCCCGGCGCGCTGGCTGGCCGCGTTCGGCTCGGCCGAGGCCGGGCCCGGCGAGACGGTCGATGTCACCCTGGAGCTGCCGGAGCGCGCCTTCCAGATCTGGGACGAGACCGCCGGCGACTGGAGCACCGTCCCCGGTGTCTACCACCTCGCCGCGTCGCACTCGCTCACCGACCCCCGGATCTCGATCTCGCTGCGCGTCGGCGGCTGACGGACCTGTCCTCCGGACCGGCGGTGGCCGCCGCCGGTCCGGGGATAGGCTGCTCCCCGGTCCTGACGCCGAGGTGGGAAAAGGGTGCGTATGGCACGCGCGGAGCTGTTGGCACCGGCCGAGGTGTGGATGCTGGTGCGGGAGCACCCCGTTCCGCTCCAGGGCTCGACCCGTGAGCTGGCCGACGCGTTCACCGCGCGCTTCGGAGACCGGTTCGCGGTCTGGCACACCGACGAGTTCGTGTTCGGCGTCCGGGACGGGCGGCCGGTCCTGCGCACCCTCGCCGGGCTGGACGTGCCCGCCCCGAAGGTGGTGTGCGTACGGCAGATCCCCGGCTCGATGCGGCACGACCGCGAGGTGACCCTGCTGCGCCAGCTGGAGCGCATGGGGGCCACCCTGATCAACCCGCTGGCGGGCCAGCTGATCTGCCGGAACAAGATGTGGCAGCTCCAGGAACTGGCCCTGGCCGGGCTGCCGGTGCCCGACACTCTCTCGTACGCGACCGCCCCGCTGGCCGGTGTCGTCCGTACCCCCGGTCTCGACGCGCCGTGCGTGGTGAAGTCCGTCGGCGGCCACAAGGGCAGACAGGTCTTCCTGGCCCCCGATGTCCGGCTGCTCCAGGAGGTGTCGGGTGCCCTCGCGCAGGAGACGCCGTATCTCTTCCAGGAGTATGTGGCGCACTCGCACGGCCGGGACCTGCGGCTGATCGTGGTCGACGGCGAGACCGTGGCCGCGGCGGTCCGTACCTCCCGGGACGGCGGCCTCGCCTCGAACATCGCCCAGGGCGGCTCCGCCGCGCGGTGCCTGGGCGACCATCCGCACGCGGAGGCCCTGGCGGTCCGGGCGGCCCGCGCGGTGGGACTCACGGTCGCGGGCGTGGATCTGCTGTTCACGTCCCCGGACGGCTACACCGTCTGCGAGGTCAACTCCGTGCCGGGATGGCGCCCGGAGATGACGGCGGTGGCGCCGGCCGTCACTGACTGCGTCGAGCGCGGCCTGGCCGCGTGGAAACCCATGGAGGACGTCTCCCCCTGAGCCCCTGAGCCGCCGAGCCGCCGAGCAAAGACGACGGAGGCCCCTTCCCGCCGGGGAAGGGGCCCTGTCGTATCCCGAGTTCAGGACTGGGGGCGGCTGCCGTGGTTGGCGCCGTTCTTCCGACGTGCCTTCTTCTTACGGCGTCGCTTCGATGACATGCCGTCTCCTTTCCGGTTGCGCTGTCCCGTTCCGTGCGGTGTCGCACCGGACCCCGAGTGCCGCGGCCTCGGCGTCCGGCCGACCAAACTACCCGTTCCGCCCCGCCCGGCGCGGCAATTCGCCCGCTTCCGCGTTGCGGCGGCGCGCCGGACGGAACGCGTTCAGACGACCGTGCAGGGCGTGGAGTTGAGGGTGAACGCGGACGGCCGGTTGTTGGCGCTCGTCCATGACGCGGTGAAGCCGACGGAGACGGTGGCCCCCGGGGCGATGACCGCCGTGTACGAGGCCGCGGCGGCGCTGACCGAGGAGCCGCTCTGGGTCGCGGTGGCCCCCCACATGTTGGTGATCCGCTGGCCGTTCGGGAAGGCCCAGGCCAGCGTCCAGCCGTTGACCGCGGCCGTCCCGGTGTTGCGGATCGCGATCTCGCCCTGGAAGCCGCCGCTCCACTGCCCGCTGACGGTGTAGGCGACCGAGCAGGCGGAGGTCGTCCCGCCGCCCCCACCGCCGCCGCCGGACGTTCCGTACACCGTGGCCTGCTGGGAGGTGCTGCCGATGCCGTTGGCGCCCTTGAAGATGCGCTGTCCCCAGGAGCTGAGCGCGTTCGGGTTGAAGCCGGTCGCCATGTCGAGGTACTCCACACCGCCGCTGTTGCCGCTCCACGACCAGCCGAGATAGCCGAGGCGCAGGGACTGCGTGGTGGCCATGATGGCGTCCTCGTCCGGGTCGCCGTCCGAGTGCATGTCCCCGAACTCGCCGACCAGGATGGGCAGTCCGGCGTTGACGAAGGTGTTGAGATACGCGCTGACCTTCGCCGCCGTGTTGAAGACGCCGTACATGTGGATGGAGAACATGGTGTTGCGGTCCGGGTCGGCGGCGAAGACGGACGCGGCGTTGTCCCGCATGGTGAAGGACCAGTCCTGGCCCCAGTTGGGCGCGTCGACCATCAGGGTGTGGCCGAACCCGGCGTTGCGCAGCTTGACGATGGCCGCCTTGGTGTCGGCCGTCCAGCCCGCGTAATTGGTGTTGCCGTAGGGCTCGTTGCCGATGTTGACGATGACATAGCTCTCCTGGCCGGTCAGCGCGGACTGGACGCTGATCCAGTAGTCCGCCGCGCGGGAGAGGGTGACCGCGGCGCTCTGCTCGCCGTAGCCGGTGGTGTCATGTGCCTCCAGCACACAGATCAGCTTGTTCTGCTTGCACTGCGCGACGATGTTCGCCACATCCGCGGTGTCGTTGCGCGTCCACTGGTCGCCGGTGCTCAGCACCACGCGCACGGTGTTGGCGCCGAGCGCCTTGATGTCGCTGAGGGCGGCCGTGGTCCGGCCGGTGTACCAGGTGTGGGCGTGGTTGACGCCGCGCATGACGAACTCGTTGCCGTTCGCCTCCAGCAGTCTGCCGTTGCTGACCCGCAGACCGGTGGCGGCGGCCTCCCGCGCCTGCGCGGCCGGGGCGGGCAGCGAGACGGCGAGCAGGCCGGCCAGGGCGAGCAGGGGGAGGAGCAGGCCGAGCAGGGGGAGTCGCCCCCTTCGGGGCCGGGCGGTGGTGTGGGGTGGTGCGACGCTCATGGGGGGTCTCCTGGGACGTCGTTGTTCCGGGATGTCGGTGTGAGCGGGAGAACGGACGAGGGGTCTCAGCGGGCGGTGCAGCCCGCGACGGTGGTCGCCGGATTCCCGGAGGCGGTCCGGGACGCGATGAAGCCGAAGGCGGTGCTGGCCCCGGCGGCGAGCGGGCCGTTCCAGGACGCGTCGGCGACGCTCGCGGTGCCCTGGCCGGTGGTGAGGGTGCCGTTCCAGATCTGGGTGATCGCCTCACCCGTCGGTACGGTGAGCCGTACCGTCCAGCCGTTCAGTGGCGCCGTGCCGTTGTTGCTGACGGTCACCTCCGCCTGGTAGCCGCCCTGCCAGGACGAGACGGTACGGAGCGACGCGGCGCAGCCGGTGGTGCCCGGGGCCGTCGGGGTCGGCGTCGGGGTGGGTGTCGGGGTCGAGGTGCCGGGGGTCAGCAGCGGGGTGAGCGCGGGGAACCATCGGCCCGCGATCTTGTCGTCGCCCGCGCTGTTGGGGTGGACACCGTCGTAGGTGTCGGCGGCCGTGCTGAACCCGGTCCACTGGTCGACGGCGGTCACCGGCGACCGGGCGGTGCTGCGGCCCGCCGCCCAGGCGGGGATCCGGGCGTTGAACGCCACCACGCGCTGGGCGCACTCGCCGCAGCTGCTCGGATTCATCGGGATGATCTGGGCGACCAGGATCTTCATGTCCGGATTGCTCGCCCGCATCTGGTCGACCAGTGTGTCGAAGGCGGCGAGGATCCGGTCCGGGGCGATGTTGCTCCACACATCATTCGTGCCGAAGTGCATGACAACGATGTCGGGTCGCGTGGCGGACAGCCAGCCCGGCAGCAGGTTCTGCGCGGCGACATTGGTGGCGAGATACCCGCCGTGGCCTTCGTTGTTGCCGTCGCTGCCCTGCGCGCAGCCCTGCGGGCCGAGCGTGCCGACGAAGTCGGCCGAGGTGTAACCGGCGTTCAGGAGACGGTTCTTGAGCACGGCCCGCCAGCAGCCCGGCGAGCCGGTGATCGAGTCGCCCAGCGGCATGATCCGTACGGGGTCGGCCGCCGCCGAGGCGGTGCCGCCGGGGTGCGCTACAAGCGCGCCGAGGGTGAGCGCGGTGAGCGCGAGGACGGCCAGGACCGCCCGCAGCGCGGTGCTGCCCGGTGATCGCGTGGGGGTGTGCGCGGTCGGGTACGAGGTCGTGCGGGGTGAGGGGTCGTTCCGCATATCCAAGGTCCCTTCTCGTGTATGCGGAGGTTCGAGAAGAAGTGGGAGCGCTCCCACTTCTGGGCGAGAACGGTCCGTGTGCGCGGCCTGGCCACATCAACCCACTGTTGTCGAAGGCACGTCAAGGGTGGTGACGGATGTCGGCCGCCGGGACGGCCGACATCCGTTCACTCCTGCCCCTCGCTCCTCAGCAGCCGCCCAGGCGCAGCATGACCTTGCCGCTGCCGCTCCCGGCCGCCACGGTCAGCGCCTCGTCCGCCCGCTCGATACCGAAGCGGTGGCTGATGACGGGGGAGACGTCGAGCCCGTCCCGCAGCGCGCGCAGCGCCTCGTCGATCTCGTCCACGAACCGGTACGAGCCGATCCAGCTGATCTCCCGGGTCACCAGGGAGCCGAGCACGGCGGGTACGGCCGTACCGGGCAGATTGCCGACCTGGACGAGGGTGCCGCCGCGCGCGGTCGCCGCCAGGACGGGGCCGAGCGCCGCCGGGGCGCCCGAGGCGTCGAAGGACAGCTCGATGTCCGCGGGCAGTTCCTCGCCGGCCGCGAGGTCGACCGTACGGTCCGCGCCCATGGCACGGGCCACGGCGAGCGGGGCCGCCGAGATGTCGGAGGCGATCACGGTCGCGGCGCCGCGGTGCTTCGCCGCGGCCACCACCAGCGCGCCGATCGGTCCCGCGCCGTTGACGAGCACCGCCTTGCCCCGTACGTCACCGGCGCGGTGCACGGCGTGCAGCGCCACGGCGAGCGGTTCGGCGAGCGCGCCGTGCTCGGTGCTCACCCCTGCGGGCAGCGGCCGGATCAGCTCCGCGCGGACCGTACGGTACTCGCTGAACCCGCCGTCGGTGTGCGGGTCGAAGGCGGCCGAGCCGAAGTACCGGACCCGCGGGTACAGATTCGTCCGGCCGGCGATCCGCTCCGGCAGCGGGTCGTCCCCGACCGGCTCGGCCGGGTGCACGGTCACCGGCTGGCCGTCCGTCAGCCCGTCAACTCCCGTTCCGACAGCGGCGATCCGACCGGCGACCTCATGGCCGAGCACCAGCGGATGACGCAGGGTGGCGGTCCCGGAGGCGCCGTGCTTCCAGTAGGCGACGTCCGAGCCGCAGATCCCGCCCCACTCCATGGCGACGAGGACCTCGCCGGGGCCCGGCTCCGGCCGGGGGCGCTCGTCTATCCGCAGATCGCGCGGACCGTGCACGACGACGGCCTTCATACGGCGTCCTCCATCCGGACCAGATCGCGCCCGCGCGTCTCGGGCGCGAGGACGGCCGACACGAGGGTGATGAGCGAGTAGACGACGAGCATCGCGGCGATCGGCCACCAGCTGCCGGTGACCGCGGTCAGGGTCGCCGCGACGACCGGCCCTATGGCGGTGGCGAGGATGCCGCCGATCTCCTTCGACAGGGCGAGCTGGGTGAAGCGGGTCCGGGAGCCGAAGAGTTCGGCCATCGTGACGCTCTCCAGCGAGAACAGGCCGAGGACACCGACATTGAGCCCCAGGACCATGCCGAGCATCAGCGCGGATGTGCTGCCCGAGGTGATCAGCAGCATCATCGGGAACGCGAACGCCATGGTGATCAGGGTGAGCGCGATATACATCGGACGGCGCCCGAACCGGTCCCCGAGCAGCCCGACCAGCGGCACGGTGACAAAGCCCAGCAGCGAGCCGTAGACGATCGCGTCGGTCGGGACCGCCCGGTCGGCGTGCAGGTTCGTGGCGATGTAGCCGACGAGGAAGGTCTGGATGAGCCCCGAGTTGCCCGCCTGGCCGAACCGCAGCCCGAGGGCGAGGAAGAACGCCTTGCCCTTGCGCTGCCGGATCCCGGCCTCCAGGACGCTCGCCGGCGGGGTGACGGGCGAGGACCCGGCGGAGCCGGCGGAGGAGGACTTGGCGGCGGGTTCGGTCGCGGCGGACTCGGCGATGACCGATTCGACCTCCGTACGGGAGAGCGCGACGCCGTCGACGACATCCGCCCGTCCCTCGAAGACCGGGCTCTCCTTCAGATTGCGGCGCAGCCAGACCGCGAAGATCATGAGCCCGAAGCTCAGCAGGAACGGCAGCCGCCAGCCCCACGAGAGCAGTTGTTCCTCGCTGAGCACGGCGAGCAGGATCGCCCACAGCCCCGACGCCGCCAGGGTGCCGGAGTTGGTGCCGAGCGACACCAGCGACGCGACGAGGCCGCGTCGTTTCACGGGCGCGTACTCGGCGAGCATGACGGTGGCCCCGGCGATCTCGGCTCCCGCGCCGAAGCCCTGGACGAGCCGCAGGACGACCAGCAGGATCGGGGCGAGGATACCGATCGTGGCGTAGGTGGGCAGCGCGCCGATCAGGGTGGTCGAGGCGCCCATCAGCAGGATGGTCAGGAACAGCACCCGCTTGCGGCCGATCCGGTCGCCCATCCGCCCGAAGTAGACGGCCCCGGCGAGCCGGGCGACATACCCGACGCCGTAGGTGGCCATGGCGGCGATGAGCCCGATGGCGGGGCTGACATCGGGGAAGAAGATCTTGTTGAAGACGATGGCGGCGGCCAGCGAGTAGAGCTGGAAGTCCATGAACTCCATGGCGGTGCCGAGCCAGCCGGAGACGGCGGCTCTGGTGAGGTCGCGCGTGGTGCGCGTGGCGGCGCCCGGGGGCGCCGTTCTGGTGGTGTCGGTCATGGCGAACTCCGTTGTTCAGGGCCGTACGTGAGCGGTGCGGGGGACGGGTGGGGGGACGGCTGGTGAGAGGGGACGGTGGTGAGCGGGGACGGGAAGGCGGAACGGATGGAGCGCGGGGACTGGACGGAACGGACGGTAGGGGCGGCCGTACGGGTCAGATCTCGACCCGGCCAGCCCGCAGCGCGGGGAGCCGCGCGGTGACGGCGGAGACCAGCGCGGGGTCACCGGCCAGATCGGCGGCGCCGACCGCACCGAGCAGCCGCCGTACGGTGTCCGCCGTGTCCGGGGTGTCCGGACCGTCGCGCCGGCAGGCGGCCAGCCCGGCGGCGGCGGGGTCCGTCGTCCCGTACACCTGACGGCCGCCGCCGTCGGGGGCCGGGCGGGTGGCGTTCACCCAGGCGGCCAGGGCGAGTTCGAGCACCGGGGTGGGCGCCGAGGCGGCACGCAGCGCGCGCAGCGCCCCGAACCACCGCTCCGGGAGTTTCAGCGACCCGTCGGAGCCGATCTGCTGGAGCAGATGCCGCATTCCGGGGTTGCGGAACCGCGCGACGAGATCGTCCGCGTAGGCCGCCGGATCGGGGCCGCCCGCCGGCAGTGTCGGTCCGACCTCGGCGCAGAACGCCCGTACCAGCCGCTCGCCCCACTCCGTCGCCAGCGCCTCGGCGACGGATCCGCACCCGGCGGCGGCGCCGATATGGGCCAGCGCGGAGTGTGATCCGTTGAGCAGCCGCAACTTCGTGAGCTGATACGGCACGACGTCCGGGACGAAGAGCGCGCCGTCCCGTTCCCACGGCGGCCGGGCGCCCGCGAAGGCGTCCTCCAGCACCCACTGCCGGTACGGTTCGGCCACCACCGGCACCCCGTCGCGCACCCCGAGGGCGCGATGGGCCGCCGCCCGGTCCGCCTCGGCCGTCGCGGGCACGATGCGGTCGACGACCGTCGAGGGGAAGGCGACCGAGGTCTCCAGCCAGTCGAGGAGCGCGCGCCGGCCGGGCCAGGACGACGCCTCCACGAAACCGCGGAGGACCCCGGCGAGCGCCGGGCCGTTCGCGGCCATGTTGTCGCAGGAGACGACCGTGACCGGGGCGCCGCCGGCCCGCTGCCGCGCGGCGAGCCCGGCGGCGAGCCGCCCGACGACCGTGGCGAGACCGGCGGTGTCCGGCGCGGCGAGATCGGCCGCGATCCCCGGCGCCCCGGTGTCGAGAGCCTGGGCGTCGAGCACGCCGGAGCCGGGGCGGCGGTGGTACCCCTTCTCGCTGATCGTCAGGGTCACCACCGTCACGTCCGGGGAGGCCAGCAGCGTGTCGATCCGCGCGGCGTCGGACCCCATGCGCAGTGCCTCGGTCACCGATCCGACGACCCGGGTGACCGGACCGTCCCCGTGCAGGCCGGTCACCGAGTAGAGACCGTCCTGCGCGCGCAGCGCCGCCACCGTGTCCGCCGAGCGCGGCGCGACGGCGGCGATGCCCCACGGCTCGCCGGAGCGGGCCGCGGCATGCTCGGTGTAGACGGCCTGGTGCGCCCGGTGGAACGCGCCGAGGCCGAAGTGGACGATACGGGACCGCAGTTCACGCGGATCGACGGCCGGGCGCAGCTCGGGCGCGAGCCGGTCGAGCGTGCCGAATGCCAGCGTCGCGTCGGGCCCGGAAGCGGGCCCCGACGCGGGCCCGGCGGAGTGCGGAGGCATGGCGCTCATGGCGTTCACCAGTCGTGCACCGACCCGTCGAGCCGCCGCGCGACGGGCAGATAGCGGGCCTGGTACGGGAACCGCTCGGCCGCCTTCTCGTCGTACGCGACCCCGAGCCCGGGCTCCTCCGACGGGTGGAGCATGCCGTCCGCGAAGGTCACCCCGCTCCGGAACACCTCGGCGGTCTCGTCCGCGTGTCCCATGTACTCCTGGATGCCGAAGTTGGGCACGGTGATGTCCACGTGCACGGCGGCGGCCAGGGAGACCGGCGAGAGGTCCGTCGCCCCGTGCGAGCCGGTCCGCACCTGGTAGAGCGCGGCCAGGTCGAAGATCCGGCGCAGATGCGTGATCCCGCCGGCGTGCACGACGGTGGTGCGTACGTAGTCGATGAGCTGCTCGGTGATCAGGTGCTGCACGTCCCAGATCGAGGTCAGCACCTCGCCCACCGCGATCGGTGTCGTCGTGTGCTGCCGGATGAGCCGGAACGCCTCCTGGTTCTCGGCCGGGGTCGGGTCCTCCATCCAGAACAGCTGGGCGTCCTCGACACGCTTGCCGAAGCGGGCCGCCTCGATCGGGGTGAGCCGGTGGTGCACGTCGTGCAGCAGATGGAAGCCGAAGCCGAAGCGCTCGCGCACGGCCTCCAGATACGTCGGCGCGAACCGCAGATACGCCTCGGTGTCCCAGGGCTGCTCGTCGGGGAGCGCGGTCGCGGCCGGCTCGTACACCTTGCCCTTGCGCACCCCGTAGCTGCCGCCGACGTCCGGGACGGCGGCCTGGGCGCGGACGGCCTTGTACCCGAGGGAGAGGAACCGCTCGACATCGTCCAGCAGCGACGGTACGTCCGTACCGCTGGCGTGCGAGTAGACCATGACGCCGTCCCGGGACCGGCCGCCGAGCAGCTGGTAGACCGGGAGGCCGGCGACCTTGCCCTTGATGTCCCACAGCGCCGTGTCGACGGCGGCGATCGCGGTCATCGTGACCGGACCGCGCCGCCAGTACGCGCCCCGGTACAGGTACTGCCACATGTCCTCGATGCGCGCCGGGTCCTTGCCGATCAGCAGCGGGACGAGATGGTCCCGCAGATAGCTCGCGACGGCCAGCTCACGGCCGTTGAGGGTGGCGTCGCCGAGGCCGGTCACCCCGTCCGACGTGGTGATCCGCAGGGTAACGAACGTCCGCCCGGGGGAGGCGACGAACACCTCCACGCGTTCGATGGTGCTCACAGGTCCCACTCCTTCGGACGCGGCCGGCGCGCCACTGGTCGACATCGCTGGTATACAAGCACTGGTCGTGCAGCGATGCAATACTTTCGGAGGGGTGAGTGTGCCCTGGTCCGGCGGGTGGCCGGACGCCGATCGGACAGGAGTGCGGCAGTGGTGACGCCACCCCGATACGATGACCGCATGGCTCACTCGAACCGGCGGCGGACCAGCCGCCGCGCCGTCTACGCGACGCTGCGCCGCAAGGTTCTGACCCTGGAGTTCCCCCCGGGCGCGGCGCTGTCCGAGAACGAACTCGCGGCGGCGCTCGGGGTGAGCCGCACCCCGGTCCGCGAGAGCCTGATCCTGCTGTCCGAGGAGGGCCTCGTACAGGTCTTTCCCCAGGTGGGATCCTTTGTCTCACGGGTGGACCCGGCCCGCGTCGCCGACGCGCAGTTCCTCCGGGAGGCCGTGGAACTCGCCTCCCTCGACGACCTCCCCGCCGAGCTGGACCCCGCGCTCGTCGGCGAACTCCGGCAGAACCTGACGGAGCAGCGGCGGCCGGGCCTCGGACTGGAGGACTTCTTCGAGCTGGACGAGGCGTTCCACCAGGGCCTGCTGCGGCTCAGCGGCCACGGCAGCGCCTGGGCCACCGTCGTCTCGGCCAAGGGCCATCTCGACCGCGCGCGCCGGCTCGGCCTCTACGACACGGCCTCGTCGGCCGGGTTCGCCGCGCAGCACGTCGAGATCCTCGACGCGGTCCTCGCCGGTGATGTCTCCCTGGCCCGGACCGCCATGCGCACCCATCTCCGGGCCGTCTTCGACGATGTCGAGCGGATCAGACAGCGCTCGCCGGAGCTGTTCGCCACGGACACCGGAGCCGTGCCGGTCCGGCGCAACATCGTCGTCTGGGAGTGACCGGACACACCGTCAGGTTCACCACGGGCGGGCGGGCTATCATCCCCCGATGAACGCTACTTGGGAACCCGGAACACCGGGCATACTGCGGCTGCCCTCGGGCCGGCTCGTCCGGGGACGGGGCCTGCGCCACCCACTTCCGGACGGCCGGCCGCCCGCCTTCGGCCTCTATCTGCTGGGGCACGAGCCGCCCGCCGTCGACTGGGAGTCCCGCTGGCTGCGCTGGCCGGACTTCCGGCTGCCCGCCGACCGCGCGGACGCGGGCGTGGCGCTGCGCGCGGTCTGGGAGCGCGCGGAGACCGAGCGCGTCGAGGTCGCCTGCGGCGGCGGCTTCGGCCGCACGGGTACGGCGCTGGCCTGCCTCGCCGTCCTGGACGGGGTCCCCGGCGGCGAGGCCGTCGCCTATGTCCGTACGCACTACAACCGGCGTGCCGTGGAGACCCCCTGGCAGCGCCGCTTCGTCACCCGCTTCTCCTAGCGCTCCACAGCCGGAAGGGGAGGGGGCACCGGCGTCTGGAAATATGAGAAAGGGAGATCAAGGGGGGACTGGAAATGTCAGGGAACGCGGGGCGCTTTGTCGACAGTCCGGGGTTCATGGGCCTGAGCATCCTGTTCTGGGGATGGACTGCGGCCAGCAGCGCCACCCCGACCTGGTCAAGGGTTGTCGCGCTGCTTGCTCTGGCGGCCTGGGTGACGCTGCTGGCGAGGCATCTCCTGCGCCGCGACCGCGCCCGCGCGTCCTCCGCTCCTCCGGACGAACCGGGCGCGCCCTGACCGGCCTCCACCGCCCGTCATCCCCGCAATTCCCCGTAATCCCCCGAGGGAAAGAAGGAACCGCCGTGCTCCTGACCCATCTGCTGCACCCCGGCATTCTTGAGGCGCTGGCCGGTGCCGGCCATGGCGCACGCGTCCTGCTCGCGGACGGCCACTATCCCGCGAGCACCGCCACCGGCGAGCGCGCCAGGACGGTGCACCTCAATCTGGCGCCGGGCCTCCTCGATGTGACCACCGTGCTCGATGTCCTGCTGCGCACCGTTCCCGTCGAGTCGGCCCAGGTGATGGTGCCGCCCGAGGGCGAGCCGGAGCCGCCGGCCATCGCCGAGTACCGCTCCCGGCTGGCCCCCGTCCCGGTCGGCACACTGGACCGCTTCGCGTTCTACGAGGCCGCCCGCACCCCCGACCTGGCGCTGGCGATCGTCACGGCCGACATCCGCACGTACGCCAATCTGCTTCTCACGATCGGTGTCCGCGACACCGGGACCCCGGCATGACCGCCGGATTCCCGGCGTGACGCCCGGATTTCCGGCGTTACTGGAAGAACCTCGGCAGCCACCCGGCCCTGTACTCCGGATGGCCCGCGTGCTCCGCCGCCAACTGCCGTACGACAAAGCCGAGTCCGACCGCGCGGCCCGCCCGGAAGGTCTGTTCCGGGCGGTCCACGTCCAGCTCCGCCACCTCCTCGTACTCGTCGAGCAGCACAAGGCTGGTCTCGACGCGGCGGACGGTACGGGCCGGGTCCTGGAACGCGGTGTGCCGGTCGTAGCCGAAGCCCTTCAGGGTGAACGCGACCGCGCCGTTGGCGTCGTGCACCTCGCCCGGCAGATCGGGCGGGCAGCGCCAGGAGTCACCGCCGGCGGCCCGGGCGAGCGCCTCCTCCTCGGCGAGCCGCGCGCGTACGAATGCCACCAGAGGGGCGTTGGGGTTCTTCATCAGGGTCCGGTCCTTCGTGCAAGTCACCCGGAGGGCCCCGAGGCCCCCATCGGGTTCCGTCCGTCCGGCCCAGGATGGCGTACGGCGGCGCCCCGCGTCTCCCCGGCCCCGCCCTGACCGGCCCTTACCGGACACGGCGGGGCCGGAGGGAGCGGGCCGCGATCAGGACGGACCGGTGTCCGTAAAAGCTGTCAGGCCGTCAGCCGCGCGGGCAGCCAGGCCAGTTGGGCGGCCTGCTGGTACGCCCCGCCGCCCTCGTGGTCGTTGAAGTCGTACACCTCGATCGCCTTGTCCTCGTGCGCGTAGGCGTTGAAGGCCGCGAAGACCGTCGACGGCGGGCACGTCTGGTCCTCCAGCGCCACCGAGAACAGCGCCGGGGCCAGCGCGCGCGCCGCGAAGTGCACACCGTCGAAGTAGCCGAGGGTGCGCGTGACCGTCTCCGTCCGGCCGCGGAACGTCTTGAGGTAGTTGCCGATCTCCCGGTACGGATGGCGGTCGGTGATCGTCGTCGCGCGCGGGAAGTCGCAGAGGAACGGCACATCCGGCGCCGCCGCCACCAGGTCCGGCACGAGCCCGGCCACCGCCAGCGTGATCCCGCCGCCCTGGCTCGCCCCGAGGACCGCCGTGCGCGACGCGTCGACCAGCGGGTGGGCGCGGGCCGCCTCCACGGCGCGGACCGCGTCGGTGAACAGCCGCCGGTAGTAGTACGTCTCCGGGTCCTCGACGCCCCGGGTCATGAAGCCCGGGAACGAGGAGGCGCTGCCCACCGGGTCGGGGGTGTCCCCGCCGTTCCACCCGGCGCCCTGCCCCCGGGTGTCCATCACGAAGTGCGCGAACCCGGCGGACGCCCAGAGCAGATGGCTGTGCGGCAGCCCGCGGCCGCCCCCGTAACCGATGTACTCCACCACCACCGGCAGCGGCTCCCGGGCGCCGGCCGGCAGCACCAGCCAGCCCTTGACGGGGTGACCGCCGAAGCCGGCGAAGGTCACGTCGAGGACCTCCAGCGTCGACAGCGCCGTCGCCACGGGCTCGAAGCGGGCGGCGAGATCGTGGCCGCGCGCCTCGGTGAGGGTCTTGGCCCAGAACTGGTCGAAGTCCGCGGGCTCGACGGACAGGCTGCGGTAGCCGCGGAGTTCGTCGAGGGGCAGATCGGACAGGGACATGAAGGAACCACCTCGGTGGAAGTCGGCCGCTCACACGGCGGAACGCGCGAATGATCACACCGTACGTGCGGAGGGACGCCCGCAGAAGAGGCCGTCGGGCAGCGGCCCGCCCGCCCATGTGCTGAACTGTCCGGCGTGCGCGTCCCCGACCCGGGGCGATCGAGCAACAGGAGCCCTCTTGACCACCAGTTACCGCCACCCCGGCGTCGTCCTCACCGATCACCGCTTCACGGTCCCGCTGGACCACGCCGATCCGGCGGGGGAGCGGATCGAGCTGTACGCGCGCGAGGCCGTCGCGAGCGCCCGCGCCGGCGAGAACCTGCCCTGGCTCCTGTATCTGGAGGGCGGCCCCGGCTTCGGCGCGCGCCGGTTCATCGGCCGGCAGGCGTGGCTCGGCCGCGCCCTCCAGGAGTTCCGGGTGCTCCTCCTCGACCAGCGCGGCACCGGCCTGTCCACCCCGGCCAACCGGCAGACCCTTCCGACGCGCGGCGGCCCGGAGCGGCAGGCCGCGTACCTCACCCACTTCCGCGCCGACTCCATCGTGCGCGACTGCGAGACGATCAGACCGCAGCTGACCGGCGGCGCCCCCTGGACCGTGCTCGGCCAGAGCTTCGGCGGCTTCTGCGCCACCCACTACCTCTGCGCCGCCCCCGAGGGACTCGACACCGTACTGATCACCGGCGGGCTGCCCTCCCTGGACGCCACGGCGGACGAGGTCTACCGCGCCGCCTACCCGCGCGTCGCCCGCAAGGTCGAGGCGCACTACGCCCGCTATCCGCAGGACATCGCGCGGGCCCGCCGGATCGCGGAGCACCTGGCCGAGCACCGCCCCGTACTGCCCACCGGATACACCCTGACCCCCGAGGCGTTCCAGTCGCTGGGCATCCTGCTCGGCGGCTCGGACGGCAGCCACCGGCTCAACCACCTGCTGGAGAACGCCTTTGTGCGCACCCCGGCGGGCCCGGCCCTCTCCGACGCCTTCCAGGAGGACGTGACGGCCGCCCTGTCGTTCGCCGGACACCCGCTGTACGCCCTGCACCACGAGCCGATCTACGCCCAGGACGGCCGGCCCACCGAGTGGGCCGCCGAGCGGGTACGCGGCGAGTTCGCCCGGTTCGACGCGGCCACGACCCTCGCCGGGGAGACACCGCTGTACTTCAGCGGCGAGTCCATACACCCCTGGCACTTCGACTGCGACCCGGCGCTGCGCCCGCTGCGCGAGACGGCCGAGCTGCTCGCCGCCCACCGCGACTGGCCCGCGCTGTACGACCCGGTCCGGCTCGCCGCCAACGAGGTACCGGTCGCCGCGGCCGTCTACCACGACGACATGTACGTCGACCGGGACCATTCGCTGCGCACCGCGCGGACGATCCGGGGGCTGCGCACCTGGGTGACGGACGAGTTCGAGCACGACGGGGTGCGGGCCGGCGGGCCGCGCGTCCTGGACCGGCTGCTGATGCTCGCGCGCGGCGAGAACTGAGCAGGATCGTTTCCTCCCCCTTCCCTTTTTCTCTTTCTCTTTCTCGCCTCCCTTCCCCTGCCGCCTCGCCCGCGCTCCTCACCGCGCGGATTCCGGGCGGCGGGGGGACAATGAACGCCGGGGGATCGTGGCCCGGCCGCGCGCGAGGAAGCGGGTGGCGCACGGGCCGTTTCTGCGCGTTTCTGCGTGTTTCCGAGCGGAGGTGGTGGGACATGCTGCTGCCGAACAGGCATTTGGTCACGGATCTGCTGGCCCGGTACCGGGCATGGGAGCGGCTGGTGCTCGCCGACCCGCTCGACGACACCGTCCGGGGCCGCTTCGAGGATGTCGCGTACACGCTGTGCGTGCTGATGGGGCAGCGTACGGCGCGTGAGGCGATCTGGCAGGCCGAGGCGTATCTGCGCAGGATCCGGCCCGTACCGATCTTCCCGGACGTACCGAAGACGGCCGCCGTACCGGCGGTCCGCGACTGACCCGTCATCCGGGCCGCGGCACCGCGGCCGACTCCCGTACCCCGCACCACCGCTGGAGCCCGCGCGAGCCGCGCGGGCTCCAGCCCGGTGTTCGGCGCCGAGCTGTTCCCAGAGAGACAAGCGACCGCTTAGTATGCGCCTACTGCCGATCGCGTGGAGGCCCGAATGCTGGCATGGCGAGTGCACCGGAACGGCGAGCCGGACGAGGTGATGCGACTGACGGAGACGGCGCCCCCGGTGCCCGGCGAGGGGCAGCTCCTGCTGCGGGTCAGGGCCGCGAACATCAACTTCCCGGATGTGCTGCTCTGCCGCGGCCAGTACCAGGTCAGGCCGCCGCTCCCGTTCACCCCGGGCGTCGAGATCTGCGGGGAGACCGAGGACGGCCGGCGGGTCATCGCCACCCCCGCGCTGCCCGACGGCGGACTCGCCGAGTACGCCGTCGCCGACGCGGCGGCGCTGCTGCCCGCCCCCGACGCGCTCGACGACGCCGAGGCCGCCGCCCTGCTCGTCGGCTACCAGACGGGCTGGTTCGCCCTGCACCGGCGGGCCCGCCTCCAGCCGGGCGAGACCCTGCTCGTCCACGCGGCGGCCGGCGGGGTCGGCAGCGCCGCCGTACAGCTCGGCAAGGCCGCGGGCGCCACCGTCATCGGGGTCGCCGGCGGCCCTGACAAGGCCCGTGTCGCCCGCGAACTGGGCTGCGACACGGTGATCGACCGCCGTACGGACGATGTCGTCGCCGCCGTCAAGGAGGCCACCGGCGGCCGGGGCGCGGACGTCGTCTACGACCCGGTGGGCGGCGACGCCTACCAGCAGTCCGCGAAGTGTGTCGCCTTCGAGGGCCGCATCGTGGTCGTGGGCTTCGCGAGCGGCACGATCCCCGCCCCCGCCCTCAACCACGCCATGGTGAAGAACTACGCGGTCCTCGGCCTGCATTGGGGGCTCTACCGCACCAAGGACCCGGCGGCGGTGGCGCGTTGCCACGAGGAGCTGACCGCGCTCGCGGACCGGGGCGACATCAGGCCGCTGATCAGCGAACGGGTGCCGCTGAAGGACGCCGCCGACGCCATGCGGCGCGTCGGTGACGGCACCACCACCGGCCGGGTGGTCGTGCTCCCGGCGCCGGAGGGAGAGCCCCGATGACCGACGCCGCCGAACTGCGCGCCCGTACCGCCGCGTTGCTGGCCGCCCACCCGCCGGCCACCACCGGCCGCACCGACTTCCTCCGGGCCCGCTTCGACGCCGGACTGGCCTGGGTGCACTACCCGGCCGGACTCGGCGGACTCGACGCGCCCCGCTCCCTCCAGGCCGTCGTGGACGACGGCCTGGCGGCGGCGGGAGCCCCCGACAACGACCCGCGCCGGATCGGCATCGGCCTCGGCATGGCCGCGCCCACCATCCTCCGCTACGGCACGGCGGAGCAGAAGGAGCGCTTCCTGCGGCCCCTCTGGGTCGGCGACGAGGTGTGGTGCCAGCTCTTCAGCGAGCCGGGCGCCGGCTCCGACCTCGCGGCCCTCGCCACCCGCGCCGTACGCGAGGACGGCGCGGACGGAGCGGGCTCCGGCGACTGGATCGTCGACGGACAGAAGGTGTGGACATCCAGCGCACACCTCGCCCGCTGGGCCATCCTCATCGCCCGCACCGACCCCGGACTCCCCAAGCACCAGGGCATCACCTACTTCCTCTGCGACATGACCGACCCCGGTGTCGAGGTCCGGCCGCTGCGCCAGATCACCGGCGAGGCCGAGTTCAACGAGGTCTTCCTCACCGGCGTACGGATCCCCGACGCCCACCGCCTTGGCGAGGTCGGCGCGGGCTGGCAGGTCGCCCGCACCACACTGATGAACGAACGCGTCTCCATCGGCGGCGCCTCGCTGCCGCGCGAGGGCGGCATGATCGGCCCGGTCGCCCGCACCTGGCGCGAACGGCCCGAGCTGCGTACCCACGACACCCATCAGCGCCTGCTCACCCTCTGGACCGAGGCCGAGGTCGCCCGGCTCACCGCCGAGCGGGTACGCCAGCAGCTCGTCGCCGGACAGCCGGGACCCGAAGGCAGCGGGCTCAAACTCTCCTTCGCCCGGCTCAACCAGGAGATCAGCGCCCTTGAGGTCGAACTCCTCGCGGACGAAGGGCTTCTGTATTCGGACTGGACCATGCGCCGGCCCGAACTGGTCGACTTCACCGGCCGGGACGCCGGCTACCGCTATCTGCGCTCGAAGGGCAACTCGATCGAGGGCGGCACCAGCGAGGTACTGCTGAACATCGTCGCCGAACGCGTCCTCGGACTGCCCTCCGAGCCGCGCGACGACAAGGACGTCGCCTGGAAGGACCTCTCCCGATGAGCGTGCCGCCGACCCCGTCGCGGGAGACCCCGCCCGATCTGCTCTACTCCGAGCCCGAGGACGATCTGCGGGCGGCCGTGCGCGCGCTGCTCACCGACCGCGCCGACCTCCCGGCCACGCTCGCCCGCGCCGAGGCGGGCGACCCGTACGACCCCGCGCTGTGGACCGCGCTGACCGCCGGTATCGGCGCGGCCGGGCTGCTGATTCCGGAGAAGCTCGGCGGGCAGGGCGCGAGCCACCGCGAGGCCGCCGTGGTCCTGGAGGAGCTGGGCCGGGTCGTCACCCCCGCGCCGTATCTGACCAGTTCGGTGGTGGCGACCGAGACGCTGCTGGGCTGCGACACCGACCGCGCGGACATCGCCGCGCTGCTCACCGCGCTCGCGGGCGGCCACCGTGTCGCGGTGCTCGCCGTACCGGCGGCCACCGCCCCGGACGCGCCGCTGCCCGTCCTGCCCGCAGGCGCGGAGGCGGTGACCAGCGCGGACACGGTGACCGGCGCGGACACAGTGCCGGGTGTCGCCGACGCCGTACGGGCCGATGTGCTGCTCGTACTGCGCGAGGACGGGCTGTACGTGGTGGAGACGGCCTCGCCCGCCGTCACCGTCGTGCCCCTCACCCCGCTCGATCTGACCCGGCCGGTCGCCGCCGTCACCCTCGCGCCCGGCGCCGGAACGCGGATCGCCGAGGGGCCCGCCGCCGAGGCCGCCGTACGGCGCGGGCTGCTCGCCGGGGCGGGGCTGCTCGCCTCCGAGCAACTCGGTATCGCGCAATGGTGTCTTGAGGAGAGCGTCCGGCACACCAAGGAGCGGCACCAGTTCAACCGCCCCATCGGCTCCTTCCAGGCGCTCAAGCACCGGATGGCACAGCTGTGGCTGGAGGTCGTCTCCGCCCGCGCCGCCGCGCGCGCCGCGGCGGACGCGCTGGCCACCGGGGCCCCCGACGCCCCGCTCGCGGTCGCGCTCGCCCAGGCGTACTGCGGCCCGGTCGCCGTCCACGCGGCCGAGGAGTGTGTCCAGTTGCACGGCGGTACGGGAATGACCTGGGAACACCCCGCGCATCTGTATCTGAAACGCGCCATGGCGGACCGCATCACCCTCGGTTCGCCGGGCCGCCACCGGGAGACCCTGGCCGCCCTCGGGGACCTGCCCGGACCCCGGTAGCGGAACGCCCCCGTTCCGAACCACCCGTACGGCGGACACGCCAGTCGGCTGTACGGACCGTCTCCTCCGCCACACTGGCGGCCAAATGCCGCAAACCGGTGCGGCGGAGGAGGTTGTCCGTGGCCATTTCCATTTCCGTGCTGCTGCTTCTGATGATTCTCGCGGTGGTGTTCCTGCGCAGCGGCGGGCTGAAACTCTTCCACGCGGTGGTCTGTGTCCTGCTCGGTTTCCTGCTCGCGGGCACGAGCATGGCACCGTCCATCGCGAACGGTATTTCGGCGACGGCCGGGGTGGTCAGCGGCCTCAATCCCTGACGCTGGAGCGCGCGTTGGGCCCGGAGGCGACTAATCACAGAATGCCGCGTTTCGCAACCCGCGCCCATTCGCCCGCTCATTGTCCCTATCCTGTGCGTCTGCCGGGCTGCCATTGGGGGGTGCCCGGCCCGAACGCGAGGATGTCCCATGCGTCACACCCGCATAGCCACCGCCGCCACCCTCGTGGCGGCGTTCGCCGGCTCGGTCCTGCTGCCCGCCCAGGCGCAGGCCGCCCCCGGCTCCGTACACCTGTACAAGATCTACTACAACAGCCCGGGACCGGACAACCGTTCCAACGCCAGCCTCAACGCCGAGTGGGTGCAGATCAGAAACACCACCTCCAAGGCCGTGAGCCTCAAGGGCTGGACGCTGACCGACGCGTCGAGGCACGAGTACACCTTCGGCGCCTTCACCCTCGGCAAGGGCAAGTCGGTGAAGGTGCGCACCGGCAAGGGCAAGGACACGGCGGCCAACGTGTACCAGAACCGCGGTGCCTACGTGTGGAACAACGACAAGGACACCGCGACGCTGCGCAAGGCGTCCGGCACGAAGGTCGACACCTGCTCGTACAAAAACCCCAAGGTCGAATACAAGCTCTGCTGAGCCCTGACGGAGCGCCGGCCGACGAGCCGTAGACCCTGTCTCTCCCCGTATCTCCGCCGCTCTCCCGGCCGTCTCGTATGCTCCGGGCCATGAACAGCGGGGATACGGAAGGACGGGTCGTCGACGGGCGGTTCGCCCTGGAGGCGCGGCTCGGCGACGGCAGCATGGGCACGGTGTGGCGGGCACACGATCTGGTGCTGGACCGCCCTGTCGCGCTCAAAGAAGTACGACCGCCCGATCCGGGGCTCGCGGAGCACCACCCGGAGGCCGCGCGGGCGCTGCGAGCCCGGGTGCTCCGGGAGGCGCGGGCGCTCGCGCGGGTCGACCATCCCCATGTCGTGACCATCTACCATGTCGTGAACGGCGAGGGCGACGGCGACGGCGATACGGACGTCGATGGCGCTGGGGACACCGGCTATCCGTGGCTCGTGATGGAGCTGGTGACGGGCGGGTCGCTCCGGGAGCGGCTCGCCGAGGGACCGATGGAGCCGGCGGCGGTGGCGCGGCTCGGCCGGGATGTACTGGCCGGGCTGCGCGCCGCGCACGGCGCCGGGATCCAGCACCGGGACGTGAAGCCCGGCAACGTCCTGCTGCGGCCCGACGGCCGCCCCGTCCTCACCGACTTCGGCGTCGCCGCGCTCCACGAGTCGGCCGCGCTGACCGTGACCGGCGCCCTCATGGGCACCCCCGAGTACATGGCGCCCGAGCGGATCGCCGGGGCCGACGGCGGACCGGAGTCCGATCTCTGGTCGCTCGCGATGATGCTGTACGTGGCCGTCGAGGGCCGTCATCCGCTGCGCCGGCGGACGACGATGGCGACCCTCGCCGCCGTCCTCAAGGAGGAGCTGCCACCGCCGCGGCGGGCGGGGCCGCTGACCGGTGTACTCACCGCGCTGCTGGTCAAGGACCCGGCCGCGCGCCCGGACGCGGAGACGGTGGACGCGATGCTGGCCGCCGCCGTGGCCGCCCCACCGCCGCGTACCGCCGTACCAACACCAACACCGACACCGACACAGGCATCGGAACCGGCACCCACACTGCCACCGACGCGCCGGGGCGCGGCACCCCGCCGCCTCGTGATCGGCCTCTCGCTCGTCGTCGCGGCACTGACGGCCGCGCTGGTGTGGGCGCTGCTCCCGGGGGCGGACAGCACCGGGGACGCGGACACCGGAGTGGCGGCACCCTCCGCCGGTGTCCCCGGGAGACAGACACCAGAGGCGAGGGAGCCGCAGAAGGCGAAGAAGGCGCGGGAGCCCGCCGATCTGCTGACTCCCGACGGCATCCGGCAGGCCGTCACGGCGCTGAAGGCCGAGACGGGCACCGCCCGGGTCGGCGGCTTCGTCGTGTACCCCGCTCACATCTCCGCTCAGGCCATGGTCAAGGGCAGCGAGAAGCGGTACGACACCTACACCTACCGCGTCGGCCAGGGGGTCTCCCGCGCGCCCATCGGCGGAACCCTCATGGACGGTCAACTCCCCGTCGAAATGGACACGTTCGACTGGGACGCCGTGCCCGAGCTGCTGCGCCGGGCGGACCGGGACCTGAAGGTGGACCGGCCCACCTCCCGCTATCTGCTCATCCGCCCACCGAACGAACTCTTCGGCTCCGCCGCCGGACTGACCGTGTATCTCACCGACGACTACGGCACCGGCTATCTGGAGGCCGACAGCGGCGGCAGGGTGACACGAGTGGTCCCGGCCGGCTCCTGACCCGGCCGGATCCCGTGCTCAGCCGGTGGCCGGCGGGGCGGGCCGTACGAGTCCGGAACGGTAGGCGATCACAACGAGTTGGGCGCGGTCGCGGGCGTGCAGTTTGGTCATGGCGCGGTGGACGTGGGTGCGTACGGTCAGGGGGCTGACGAAGAGCCGCTCGGCGATCTCGTGGTTGGACATGCCCTCGGCGGCCAGCGCCGTCACCTCCAGTTCGCGTGCGGTGAGGGAGGCCAGCCGGGTCGGCGGAGCCGCCGGGGTGGCGTGGTCGGGGGCGGCGAGAAAGCGGGAGATGAGGGCGCGCGTGGCCACGGGCGAGAGCAGCGCCTCGCCCGCGGCCACCGTACGGATGCCGTCGAGCAGCACATCGGCGCTGACGTCCTTGCCGAGGAAGCCGCTCGCGCCGGCGCGCACCGCCTGGGCCACGTACTCGTCGGTCTCGAAGGTGGTGAGGATCAGTACACGGGTGGCGGCGAGGTCCGGATCCGCGCAGACGGCGGTGGTGGCGGTCAGCCCGTCGGTGCCGGGCATTCGGATGTCCATCACGACGATGTCCGGGTGGTGGGCGCGGGTGAGCGCGATCGCCTCCTTTCCGTCCATGGCCTCGGCCACGACCTCCATGTCGTCGCAGGAGTCGATGAGGATACGGAAGGTCGCCCGCAGGAGGGCTTGATCGTCGGCGAGCAGGACGCGGATGGTCATGTGTTCCGTCAACTTCCGGGGGAGATACGGGGGCGGGGGGTGTCGGTGTCACGGGAGAATGGGCAGCGCCGTCGTCACCCGGAAGCCGCCTTCGGGCCGGGGCCCCACCTCCAGACTGCCACCGACCGAGCGGGCGCGTTCCTGGATGCCGATGAGGCCGAAACCGCCGCCCTGGGCGGGGACGCGGCCGGGGACCCGACCGGGCGCACGGCTGGGGACGCGGCTGGGGACGCGGCTGGGGAGGCGACCCGGCGCGCGGCCGGGCGCGGCGCCCCCGCCGTCGTCGCTGACCGTGATCGTCAGCCGGTTGTGGGCGTACGCGAGCCGCACCCGCGCCGACACCGCTGCGGTGTGCCGGGTGACATTGGTGAGCGCCTCCTGCACGATCCGGTACGCGGTCAGATCCACCCCCGGCGAGAGCGGCCTTGCCTCGCCCTCGGTGGTGACGGTGACCGTGAGGCCCGCGGCGGCGAACGCGGCGGTCAGGCCCGGGAGTTGACCGAGGCCCGGGGCCGGCTCCAGCGGAGCGTCGCTCTCGCCGGCCTGACGCAGCAGCCCGGCGCCGGCCCGGAGTTCGCGCAGCGCCGAGGAGGTGGTGCCCGCGAGGTCGGTGAGGATCTGCCCGCTGCGGTCGGGGTGCGTACGGACGAGATGCGCGGCCGTGCCCGCCTGGGCGTGGGCCACGGCGAGGTGGTGGGCGACGATGTCGTGCAGTTCGCGGGCGATCCGTACCCGCTCCTCGGCGATCCGGTGCCGGGTCTCCTCCCGTACGGCCTCCCGATACAGGCGCCGCAGCCGTACGGCCGTGCCCGCGGCGACCGGCAGCAGCACCCAGAAGGCGGGGCCGAGCGTCTTGAGCACCAGCGGATGGTGGAAGGGGTCGGAGACCAGCGCCGTGGGCACCAGCAGCGCCACGACGACGACCAGACCGATGTGCGCCGTCCGCCGGTCGGTGCGGACGGCCAGCCAGTACAGCGCGGCGATCACCGGCGCCAGCAGCAGCGGGGTGAGCAGATAGCCCAGCGCGCCCGCGGTGTTGGCACAGATCACGGTGGCGGCCACGACGGTCCGCGGCAGCCGGCGGTGCCACCACAGGGCGAGACAGGCGGCGCCCTCCAGGAGCGCGCCCGGCCACCGGGCGATCCGCTCGCCCGAGGGCCCGATGCCGCCCACCCAGCAGCCCAGGAAGCCGAGCCCGAACAGCAGCGTGATGACCAGCGCGTCGACGACGCGGGGACGGTCCTTCGCGTACTGCTGCCATCTGACGGTCATCGGGTTCTCCGGTCGGGCTCGGCTGGGACCATGGTGCGCGACATGGCGGGAAAACGGCCGGTGAGGGCCGCTCGTGTCCCGCACGAGCGGCCCTCCGGGGTCAGGACGGGGTGTCAGGACGGGGTCACGACGAGGGGGACCGGAGGGCCGGTCAGACCCGGGCGGTCTCCCGGTCGGCCGCGCCGTCCCGGTCGGGGGCGGCGGAGGAAGGCAGCCCGCTGAGCGCCTCGCCCTCCACATCGACCCGGGGCAGCAGCCTGTCCAGCCAGCGCGGCATCCACCACGCCCTCCTGCCGAGCAGGGCCAGTACGGCGGGTACGAACGCCATGCGGACGACGAACGCGTCGAACATGACCGCGATGGCGAGCCCGAACCCAATCATCTTGATCATGGACTCGCCGGCGCCGACGAACCCGGAGAACACCGCCATCATGATGAGCGCCGCCGCGACGACCACCCGGGCGCTGTGCCGGAAGCCGCTGACCACGGCCTCGCCCGGCCCGTCCCCGTGCACGTACGCCTCCCGCATCCGGGCGACCAGGAAGACCTCGTAGTCCATGGCGAGTCCGAAGACGATGCCCACCAGGAAGATCGGCATCATGCTCATGATCGGGCCGGTCTGCTCCACACCGAGGAGCCCGGCGCCCCAGCCCCACTGGAAGACCGCCACGACCGAGCCGAGCGCGGCCAGCACCGACAGGAGGAAGCCGAGCGCCGCCTTGACCGGTACGAGGAGGGAACGGAAGACCACCATCAGCAACAGGATCGCCAGGCCCACCACGACCACCAGATACGGGATCAGCGCGTCCTGCATCTTCTGCGCGACGTCGATGTTCACCGCGGTGGTGCCGGTGACCTCGAACTCCGCCCCGGTGGCGGACTCCGTCGCGGGCCGCTCGGAACGGATGGTGTGGACGAGGTCCTTGGTCTTCTCGCTGGTGGGCGCGTCGGCCGGCACCGCGGAGAACATCGCGGTGTCACCCGCCGGGTTGAACCGGGCGGCGGAGACCGAGACGACCCCCTTCGTGGCGCCGATCTTCTCCTCGATCGTCTTCACCGCGGCCTTCGGGTCGTCGGCCTTCCTGGCGTCCACCACGATCGTCAGCGGCCCGTTGAAGCCAGGCCCGAACCCCTTGGCGAGATCGTCGTAGGCGCGCCGCTCGGTGGTGGAGGTGGGCTTGGCCTCGTCGCCGCTCGTCCCGAGCTGAAGCCCCGTCACCGGGACCGCCAGCACGCCCAGGCCCGCGACCGAGAGGAGGAGTACGGGCAGCGGGCGGCGCAGTACGAACCGGGCCCAGCGGCTGCCTCCGTTGTTCTCGCCGGACTCCTTGATCCGGCCGCGCCGCCGGGAGGAGCGCGACAGCACGGCGTTCGGCCAGAAGGCGAGGACGGCCGGGACCAGGGTCAGCGCGACGATGACGGCGACGACGACCGCGCCGGCGGCGGCCAGACCCATCTTGGTGAGCGTGGGCACACCGACCACCGAGAGCCCGGCCAGCGCGATGACGACGGTGAGCCCGGCGAAGACGACCGCCGAGCCGGCCGTGCCGACCGCCCGCCCCGCCGCCTCCTGAGGAGTGTGCCCCTTGGCCCGCTCCTCGCGGTAGCGGGAGACGATGAAGAGCGCGTAGTCGATGCCGCACGCGAGACCGAGCATCATGGCCAGGGTGCCGGATGTCGTGGACAGTCCGAGGGTGCTGCCCAGGGTCAGGATCGAGGCCATGCTGACACCGACGCCGATGATCGCGGTCAGCAGCGGCAGCCCGGCGGCGGCCAGCGAACCGAAGGTCATCAGCAGCACGACGGCCGCGATGGCGATACCGATGCCCTCGGCCGCGCCGCCCGCCGCGGGCTGGGTGGCCAGGGCGGACCCGCCGACCTCCACGGTCAGCCCCGAGTCCCGGGCCTGCTGGACGGCGTCCTCAAGGACGGTCTTGGTGCCGTCGGTCAGATCGGCGGCCTTCACCTTGTAGGTGACGGTCGCGTACGCGGTCGAGGCGTCCTCGCTCACCGCCTTCGCCTGGAACGGGCCCACCGCGCCGGCGACCTGCGATCCGTGGCCCATCTCCTCGACGGCCCGGTCGACGGCCGCGCGGTGCGCGCTCGCGGTGATCTTCTGGCCGTCGGGAGCGACGAAGACGACCCGGGCGTTGGCCCCGTCGGCCGAGGCGCCGGGGAAGCGCTCCTCCATCAGGTCGAACGCCTTCTGGGACTCGATGCCCGGCATGGAGGACCCGGGGTCGGGGGCCGCGGGCGCGCTGACGGCGCCGAAGCCGACGACGGCCAGGATCGCCACCCACAGCAGGACGACATACCGGCGGCGCCGGAAGGCCAGCCTGCCCAGTCGATAGAGAAAAGTAGCCACGGGACGGGTCTCCACATCTGATTGCTCGGGAACCCCACCAGGCTGTCCCGGAGCAACCCCTCCCGTCGTCGTGCGCCTGCCGTCACTCCGCACTACTGAGAACGCAGTACACGACGCGCCCCGGTCAGCCGTGGGCATGACCTGGGGCGCGCCGGACGAGGGAGGTCAGGAGCGGGGGCGTGCGGCCCGCTCCGCGTTCCGCTCCTTGATACGTACGGACTCCTTGCGCACCTCGGCCTGGGTGGCGCGCTCCTTCTCCAGCCACTCGGGCCGGTCCTCCTTGAGGGCGTCGATCTCGGCGGTGGTGAGCGCGTCCGTGACTCCGCCCCGCGCGAGACCGGCGATGGAGACGCCCAGCTTCGCCGCTACCACGGGCCGGGGGTGCGGGCCGTCGCGGCGCAGCTCCAGCAGCCACGCGGGCGGATCGGCCTGGAGGGCGGTCAGCTCGCCGCGCGAGACGACACCCTCCTGGAACTCTGCGGGTGTGGCCTGGAGGTACACACCCAGCTTCTTCGCCGCGGTCGCGGGCTTCATCGTCTGGGCGGTCTTGTGCGAGGTCATGGGGCCAGGGTAAGCGAGCAGGTGTGCCACCTCCGACCACCGCCCGATACCCTGGCCCGGTGACAGGCTCGGAAACACCTTCCTCGTTCCGGCTCGCGTACGTCCCCGGCGTGACGCCCACGAAGTGGGTGCGGATCTGGGCCGAGCGGCTGCCCGGCGTCCCGCTGACCCTCGTACCGGTCCCGGCCGCCGAGGCGTTCGGGGTGCTGCGGAGCGCCGGCGCCGACGCCGGGTTCGTACGGCTGCCGGCCGACGGCGAGGACCTCAGCGCGATTCCGCTCTACGCCGAGACCACGGTCGTCGTGGTGCCCAAGGACCATGTCGTGGCGGCGGTGGACGAGGTCAGTGCGGCGGACCTGGCCGGCGAGACCGTACTGCATCCCCTGGACGACACCCTCGACACCCTCGGCTGGGAGAGCCCGCCGGGTGTGCCCGCGAAGGAGCGCCCCGCCACCACGGCGGACGCCGTCGAGCTGGTGGCGGCGGGCATCGGTCTGCTCGTCGTCCCGCAGTCGCTCGCCCGGCTCCACCACCGCAAGGACCTCACCTACCGGCCGCTGACGGACGCGCCCGAGTCGCGTGTCGCGCTGTCGTGGCCGCGGGACGCCACCACCGATCTGGTGGAGGAGTTCATCGGCATCGTCCGGGGCCGTACGGTCAACAGCACCCGGGGCCGCCCGCCGACACCGCCCCAGCCGAAGGCGAAGCGCGCCGCCCGCGCCGGTTCCGGTTCCGCTTCCGGCGGTGCCAGGAGCGGCAAGGGCGGTCAGGGCGGCAAGGGCGGACAGGGAAGCAGGAGCGGCAAGAGCGGACAGGGCGGCAAGAGCGGCCGGCCCCGGCGCCGCTCGTAGCCGCTCGCGGTACGGACGAACGCGCGGGGCCGGCCTGGGGTGGCGGACGGCCGGTCAGATGCCGGCCGCGGCGGCCCTGAGGTTCTCGGCGGCGAGGCTCAGGCCCTCGATCTGGTCCAGCTCCTGGTCCTCGTGCTCGATGTTGACCGCCATCTCCGGGTCCACCTTGTGCAGGGCCCGGAGGAACTCGGTCCAGAAGGCGTGGTCGTGCCCGCGCCCGACGGCGACGAAGTCCCAGGAGGCGTTCTCGGGCCAGCGGCTGAGCGTGTACCGGCCGCCGAGGGAGACGGCGCCCGGCTCGTCGGCGCGTACCCGTCCGTGGCGGTGGTCGAGGACACCGTTGAGCTTGGCCTCCTCGTTGATACGGGTGTCCTTGGCGGCGGCGTTGTACACGAGGCCGCCGAGCCGGTTCACCGCGGCGACGGGGTCGATGCCCTGCCAGAACAGATGGCTGGGGTCCATCTCGGCGCCGACGTGGGTCGCGTCGATCTCGGTGGCCAGGCGCTCCATCGTGCCGACGTTGTAGACGAGGTTGTGGGGGTGCATCTCGATGCAGACCTTCACATCGGCCGCGGCGGCGCGCGCCTGG
Source organism: Streptomyces paludis (assembly GCF_003344965.1). Taxonomy (NCBI): domain Bacteria; kingdom Bacillati; phylum Actinomycetota; class Actinomycetes; order Kitasatosporales; family Streptomycetaceae; genus Streptomyces; species Streptomyces paludis. Next base: position 7,456,277 of record NZ_CP031194.1, read on the forward strand.
ATGTCCCGCCAGAACGGGATCGCCACCTCGTCCCACTGGTAGTCCAGGGCGTCGAGATAGGCGCTGTCCCAGGGCAGCACCGACCAGGAGGGCAGCCGGCCGCCCGGGTCGGAGGCGGGCAGCCCGGACATCGTGACGACGCGCTTGACGCCGAGGAGCGCGGCCAGTTCGATCGCGTCGCGCACGTCCTGCGCGTGCTTGGCGCGCACCTCGGGGTCGGGGTGCAGCGGATTGCCGTTGCAGTTGAGCGCGGTGAGGGTGATCCCGGCCGCCGCGAACCGCGCGAGGTAGGCGTCGCGCGCGTCCTGGCCGGAGCGGATCGCGTCGATCGGCAGATGCGGCGCGGGCAGGAAGCCGCCGGAGTTGATCTCCGCGCTGTCCAGGCCGAGTTCGCGCAGGACACGCAGGGTCTCGTCCAGGGACTTGTCGTGCAGGACGGCGGTGTAGGCACCGAGTTTCATGGGGGTGTTCCTTCACTTCACGGGGTGAGTGCGGGGGCGGTACGGAGCGGTACGGAGCAGGGCTGTCCGGGGCTGAGCGGTACGGGGCCGGCCCGCGCGCCGGGCCGGGCCGGGCGCGGTCACTGGACGGTGACGCTCTTGCCGCCGGCATGGGCGGAGGCCGTGATCGCCTCGATCACCCGCAGGTTGTGCAGCCCCTCGGCGAACGTGGCGCAGCGCGGCAGCCGGTCCAGGCCCGCGATCTCCTCCAGGAAGGAGCGCGCCTGCCAGACGAAGAACTCGTGCTGTCCGTGGCCCACGCTGGGGAAGTCCATCGGCAGTCCGCCGGCGATGTACGGGTGCTCGGGGCCGACGACGACCCGGCGGTAGCCGTTGACCCGGTCGGGCGCCGAGGTGTCGGCGAGGGTGAACTCGGCGGGGCGGGACAGGTCGAAGAGCGCGGCGCCGCCCTCCGAGAAGACTTCAAAGCCGAGCGCGTTGGCCAGTCCGAAGGCGACCCGGGAGACCGAGAAGGTGCCCACCGCGCCGTTCCGGAAGAGCGCCGTGAAGGTCGCGATGTCCTCGTTCTCGACGGCTTCGCGCCGGTCGCCGACCGCCACGTCGGCCGAGTGCCCGACGGCGGTGCCCAGCGGTACGGGACGGTCCGGCACCTGGGTCGAGAGCACCGCGCCGCGCACACTCTCGACCGGGCCGCAGAAGTACTCGCCGAGGTCGATGAGGTGGCTGCCGATGTCGGAGAGCGCCCCGGAGCCGATACCGCCCTTGTAGCGCCAGCTCATCGGCGCGTCCGGGTTGTGCCCGTAGTCGCACCAGTAGTGCCCGTTGAAGTGTTGTACGCGGCCGAGCGTCCCGTCCGTCACCTCCCGGCGGATGGCGTTGACCGACGGGGAGCGGCGGCAGGTGAAGCCGGTCGCGGCCACCAGACCGGTGCCGGCGGCGGCGTCCGTCATCGCCTGGGCGTCCGCGACGCCGGGGGCGAGCGGCTTCTCGCAGAGCACGTGCTTGCCCGCCGCGAGCAGGCCCTCGACGATCTCGCGGTGCAGATGGTTGGCGACGACGACACTGACCGCGTCGATGTCGGGGGCCGCCGCGATCGCCCGCCAGTCGGTCTCGGCGCGCTCGAATCCGTAGCGGCGGGCGGCGTCGCGGGCGAACGGCTCGTACGCGTCGGCCACGGCGACCAGCCGGATCTCCGGCAGACCGGCCTCGTACAGGGTGGAGGCCGTCCGGTAGCCGTTGAGATGGGCACGGCCCGCCATGCCGGCTCCGATGACGGCCACGCCGATCGACTTCTGGGTCATCGCGTTTCCTCTTCCTTGAGGTGGGTGCCTGTGTGTGCTGCCCGGTGTCTGCGGGTGCCTGCGCGCCGCCCTGGAATGTCCGGTCGACAGGACTTTTTAAAGCGCTTTAAATCACCGGTAATATGAGTCCGGCAGCGAGGGTCTGTCAAGAGGTGTGGTGCCGAGGAGTCCGGGGAGACGATGGCGGAGCGGGTGGACGGTTCAGATACGGCCGGGGCGGGGCGGGCGGCCGCAGGCCCGCCGCGCCCGGCCGGGGGGACCCGGCCGCGGCTGGAGGAGGTGGCGGCGCGGGCCGGTCTGTCGACGGCCTCCGTCTCCCTCGTGCTGCGCGGCGCGCCGGGGCCCAGCGAGCGCACCCGGAAGCGGGTCCTTCAGGCCGCCGCCGACCTGGGGTACCGCCCGGACCGCAACGCGAGCCTCCTGGCCCGCCGTCGCAGCCGGCTGCTCGGCGTCCTGGTCGACATGCGCAGCGCCTTCCACGCGGAGCTGGTGGAGGATCTGTACGTGTCCGCCGAGGCGATCGGCTACGACCTCGTCCTGAGCACGGTGACCCGCACCCGTGACGAGGCCAAGGCGGTGGAGACGCTGCTCGACTTCCGCTGCGAGGCGCTGATCCTGCTGGGCGCGGAGGCGCCCGCCGCCCGGCTGGCCGCCCTGGGGCAGCGGCTGCCCGTCGTCGTGGTGGGGCGCCGGGTCGGCGGGGCGGACCTCGATGTCGTCCGCACGGCGGACGAGGACGGGGTGGCGCAGACCGTCGGCCATCTGGCCGGTCTGGGGCACCGCTCCATCGCCTTTGTCGACGGCGGCAAGGGCGTGATCGCCGCCGACCGCCGCCGGGGGTACCGGGGCGCCATGCGCCGCCACCACCTGGATGAGCACATCCGGATCGTGCCCGGCGATCACACCGAGGAGTCGGGCGAGCGGGCGGCCCGGCGGCTGCTGGCGGACGGCGGCCCGCCCACCGCCGTGGTCGCGTCCAACGACCGGTGCGCGGTCGGTGTCCTGGCCACCCTGAGCCGCGCGGGCGTGGACGTCCCGGGCGCGGTCTCCGTCGTCGGCTACGACGACAGCGCGCTGTCCCGGCTGGCCTGCTTCGACCTCACCACGGTGAGCCAGAACGCCGCCGACCAGGCACGCCACGCCGTCACGGCCGCCGTCGAGCGGCTGGACGAGGGCCGGACGGAGCCGCGCGAGATCGTCCTCGCGCCCCGGCTGGTGGTACGGGGCACGACGGCCGCCACGGGCTGAACTCCGCTCCCGTATCCGCTTGTTCAGAGCAGCGAGACGGCGGTGTCCACCGCGGTCGCGACATCGCCCGTGGCGGGGTAGAGCAGGGACCGGCCGACGACCAGGCCCTGGACGGTGGGCAGCCGCAGCGCCTTGCGCCATTTCTCGTACGCGCCCTCCTGGTCCGCGCCCACCTCGCCGCCCAGCAGCACGGCGGGCAGGGTGGAGGCCGCCAGGGCCCCGGCCATGTCGTCGGGGTCGCGGGTGACGGGCAGCTTGAGCCAGGTGTACGCGGAGGTGCCGCCGAGACCGGAGGCGATGGCGATGGAGCGCGTGACGGCCTCGGCGCTCAGATCGTTGCGTACGGCACCGTCCGTCCGGCGCGACAGGAACGGCTCGATGAACAGCGGCAGCCGGCGCGCCGCCATGTCGTCCACGGCGCGGGCCGCCGTGTGCAGTGTGTCCAGCGAGCCGCGGTCCTCGTAGTCGATGCGCAGCAGCAGCTTCCCGGCGTCGAAGCGGAGCCGCTCGATGTCCTCGGCGCGGTGGCCGGTGAAGCGGTCGTCCAGCTCGAAGGAGGCCCCGGCGAGCCCGCCGCGGTTCATGGAGCCCATGACGACCTTGTTCTCCAGGACGCCGAGGAGCAGCAGGTCCTCCAGGATGTCGGCGGTGGCGAGCACCCCGTCCACCCCGGGCCGGGAGAGCGCGACACAGAGGCGTTCCAGCAGGTCGGCACGGTTCGCCATGGCCAGGCGCCGGTCGCCGACCGCGAGGGAGCCGCGCGCCGGATGGTCGGCGGCCACGATCATCAGGCGCCCGCTGTCGCCGATCAGCGGCCGGCGGACCCTGCGCGCGGCCGCTTCGGCGATGGCCTCCGGGTGCCGGGCGCGTACGGTGACGAGATCGGAGATGTTGACACTCAAGAGACGGGCTCCGTTCAGGGGTGCGGCGGTCGGTCGCGAACGAGCGGCGTCCGGTGCCTCTCAGGTGTAGATCCCGGCGCCGCCACTGTCAATGGTTTGTACAGACATTCGGACCTGCTTCTGAAATGATGTCTTAACAAAGTATTGACAGGTGGGTGCGGCAGGGGCTTGTATCCCTTCCCAAGCGACCCGGCCGCGCCACCGGCGCAGGACAGGACATCTCGTCCAAGCCCTGCGAGGGTGCCGCGCCCGGAAGCCGTCCGCCCGTTTCCGTTCCCTTTCCCCCTTGTCGCACAGTGAAGTGCAGGAAAGTTGGACCGCATGTTTCACCCTCGTTTCAGCAGAGTCGCTCCGGTCGTCGCCCTCGCCGCGGCGTCCGCCCTTCTCGCCGCGGGCTGTGCCAGCAGCTCCGGTGGCAAGAAGTCGGAGGAAAGCGACTCCAACGCCTCGGCCGGCAAGGCCAACACACCGAGGATGACCATCGCGATGGTCACCCACGCGCCTCCCGGCGACACCTTCTGGGACACCATCCGCAAGGGCGCCGAGGCGGCGGCCCTCAAGGACAACGTCAAGCTGATCTACTCGGGCGACCCCATCGCGGGCAACCAGGCCAACCTGATCCAGAACGCCATCGACCAGAAGGTCGACGGAATCGCGATTACGATGGCCAAGCCGGACGCGATGAAGGACGTCGTCGCCAAGGCGAAGCAGGCGGGCATACCCGTCGTCGCCTTCAACTCCGGGCTCGAGGACTGGAAGAAGCAGGGGCTGCTGGCGTACTTCGGCCAGGACGAGCGCGTCGCCGGTGAGGCGTTCGGCAACAAGCTCAACGACCTGGGCGCCAAACACAACATCTGTGTGATCCAGGACCAGGGCCACACCGGCCTGGAGGCCCGCTGCGCCGGTGTGAAGGCGACCTTCAAGGGCAAGACCGAGAACCTCTACGTCAACGGCACCGACATGCCGTCCGTGAAGTCCACGATCACCGCCAAGCTCAAGCAGGACCCCTCGATCGACTACGTCGTCACCCTCGGCGCCCCCTTCGCGCTGACCTCCGTGCAGTCGGTCGCCGACGCGGGCAGCAAGGCCAAGGTCGCCACCTTCGACCTCAACAAGGAGCTGGTCAACGCCGTCAAGGACGGCAGCATCCAGTTCGCGGTCGACCAGCAGCCCTACCTCCAGGGCTATCTCTCCGTCGACTCCCTGTGGCTCTACAAGACCAACGGCAACTTCAGCGGCGGCGGTGTGGAACCGGTGCTGACCGGGCCGGCGTTCGTCGACAAGTCCAATGTCGAGAACATCGCCAAGTTCGCGGCGAAGGGCACCCGGTGATGGCGATGAGCCAGGCAACGGCACCGGCGGCGCGCCGTGAGCCGACGTCGCCGCCGGCCACCCAGAAGGACGGACGCACCGCACAGCGCTCCCTGGGCCGCAGGCTGCTCGCCCGACCCGAGATCGGCGCGCTCATCGCGGCGGTCGCGGTGTATGTCTTCTTCTTCGCGGTGGCCCCCGCCTTCCGTGATGTGGGCGCGCTCTCCACGGTCCTCTACCAGGCGTCCGTCATGGGCATCATGGCGATTCCGGTGGCCCTGCTGATGATCGGCGGAGAGTTCGACCTCTCCGCCGGTGTCGCGGTGACCACCTCGGCGCTCACCGCCAGCATGATCAGCTTCCAGCTCTCGATGAACGTGTGGACCGGTGTCGTCGTGGCGCTGGTCGTGGCGCTCGCCGTCGGCGCGTTCAACGGCTGGCTGCTGGTACGGACCGGACTGCCCAGCTTCCTGATCACCCTGGGCACCTTCCTGATCCTCCAGGGCGCCAACCTCGCCGTCACAAAGATCTTCACCGGCAATGTCGCCACCGACTCGATCAGCGACATGCAGGGCTTCGACCAGGCGAAGAAGGTGTTCGGCTCCGAGATCGGCATCGGCGGTGTCGACTTCAAGATCACCATCTTCTACTGGCTGATCTTCGCCGGAATCGCCACCTGGCTCCTGCTGCGCACCAAGTTCGGCAACTGGATCCTCGCGGTCGGCGGCAACAAGGAGAGCGCCCGCGCCGTCGGTGTGCCCGTCAACTTCACGAAGATCGCCCTGTTCATGGGGGTGGGCTTCGGCGCCTGGTTCGTCGGCATGCACCTGCTGTTCTCGTTCAACACCGTCCAGTCCGGCGAGGGTGTGGGCAACGAGTTCCTGTACATCATCGCCGCGGTCATCGGCGGCTGTCTGCTCACCGGCGGGTACGGTTCGGCCGTCGGCCCGGTCATCGGCGCCTTCATCTTCGGCATGGTCTCCCAGGGCATCGTCTACGCCAACTGGAACCCGGACTGGTTCAAGGCATTCCTCGGTGTGATGCTCCTGCTCGCCGCCCTCGTCAATCTGTGGGTCCGCCGCCAGGCGACCCGGAGGTGAACCGCCCCATGACAACAGCCAACGGAACCTCCACGCCCGCCGATCCGCCCTCGCCCACCGGCCCCTCCTCGTCCACCGCCTCCGGCACACCCATCGTCGAACTGCGCGGCGCGGGCAAGTCGTACGGCAACGTACGCGCCCTGCACGGTGTCGACCTTGCGGTCCGTCAGGGCCGGGTGACCTGTGTCCTGGGCGACAACGGCGCCGGCAAGTCGACCCTCATCAAGATCATCTCCGGGCTGCACCAGCACACCGAGGGCGAGTTCCTCGTCGACGGCGAGCCGGTGCGCTTCACCACCCCGCGCGAGGCCCTCGACAGCGGTATCGCCACCGTCTACCAGGACCTCGCCACCGTGCCGCTGATGCCGGTGTGGCGGAACTTCTTCCTGGGCTCCGAGATGACACGGGGCCGCTGGCCGCTGCGCCATCTCGACATCGCGCGGATGAAGCGGACCGCCGATGACGAACTGCGCGAGATGGGCATCGTCCTCGACGATCTGGACCAGCCCATCGGCACACTCTCCGGCGGCCAGCGCCAGTCCGTGGCCATCGCGCGCGCCGTGTACTTCGGCGCGCGTGTGCTCATCCTGGACGAACCCACCGCCGCGCTCGGTGTCAAGCAGTCGGGTGTGGTGCTGAAGTACATCGCCGCCGCCCGCGACCGCGGTCTCGGCGTCATCTTCATCACGCACAACCCCCACCACGCCTATATGGTCGGTGACCACTTCGGTGTGCTCCGGCTCGGCACGATGGACCTGAACGCCGCCCGCAGCGAGATCAGCCTGGAGGAGCTGACCAACCACATGGCCGGCGGTGCCGAACTCGCCGCGCTCAAGCACGAGTTGGCGCAGGTGCGCGGTGTGGACGTCGAAGGGCTCCCCGAGGAGTCCGACCTGCATGTCTCCGCGGCGGCCTCCTCTGCGGCCTCCTCCGAGAAGGTGTCCTGACCGGCCCTGCTCCTGACCGACCCGATACCGGTGCCCCGGGATCCGCCCCTGACGGCGGGCCCCGGGGCACCGGCGTGACGGGTCAGCCCCGGCGTACCTCTTCGAGGAGCACCGGCCGGTGCTCGCTCAGCGACAGCGCGCACGCCTCGGCGATCCAGCCCGCCTCCAGAGCGTCGGAGACGGTGCAGGGTGAGGGCCGACCGCCCGCCACGACCTCGGTGAACGCCGCGAGTTCGGCCCGGTAGGCGGCGGCGAAGCGGTCCATGAAGAAGTCGTGCGGAGTGCCGGCGGGGAAGCGCGTACCCGGCTCGACGGAGCGCAGCGGCAGCCGGTCCTCCAGCCCGACGGCGATGCTGTCCTTGAAGCCGTGCAGCTCCATCCGGACGTCGTAACCGCGCGCGTTGTGACGGCTGTTGGAGACGACGGCGAGGGTGCCGTCGTCGAGGGTGAGGATCGCGGAGGTGGTGTCGGCGTCGCCGGCCTCGGCGATGTACGCGGCGCCGCGGTTGCCCCCGGTCGCGTACACCTCGGTGACCTCGCGGCCGGTCACCCAGCGGATGATGTCGAAGTCGTGCACGGCGCAGTCGCGGAAGATCCCGCCGGAGGCGGCGACATACGCGGGCGGCGGCGGCGCCGGGTCCAGTGTGGTGGACCGTACGGTGTGCAGCGGGCCCAGCTCGTCGCCGCGCACCGCCTCGCGGGCGGCCACGAAGCCCGCGTCGAAGCGCCGGTTGTAGCCGATCTGGATGGCGACACCGCTGCCGCCCACGGCGTCGAGGACTTCGAGGCCCTCCGCCATGGTGCGGGCCACGGGCTTCTCGCAGAAGACGGGGATGCCCGCCTTGACCGCGGCGAGGATCAGCGCGGGGTGCGCGTCGGTCGCGGCGGCGACGACGACACCGTCCACCCCCGCGGCGAGTACCGCCTCGGGCGAGTCGGCCACCTCGGCGCCGAAGCGCTCGGCGGCGGCCGTCGCCGCGGCGGCGTAGGGGTCACTGACGACGAGGCTGTCGACCGCGTCGAGGCCCGCGAGGGTCTCGGCGTGGAACGCCCCGATACGGCCGAGGCCGAGGATGCCGATACGCATGGTTCCTGGTGCTCCTTGCTGTGGGGGTACGGGGGTACGGGGTGCGGAAGGTACGGGGTACGGGGGTTGTACGGGGTTACGGGGGAGGGGCGGAGGCGCCCGCGTCAGTCCTGCGCGCCGACGACGTTCTGGTCCCAGTCGATGACCGACCCGGTGACCACACCGCTGCGGTCGGAGAGCAGCAGCACCACGAAGTCGGCGATCTCGTCCGGCTGTCCGAGCCGGCCCATGGGCAGCCGGCGCGCGGCCTCCTCGCGCCAGTCGTCGCCCGCGCCGTGGAAGGTCCGCTGTGTCGCGTCCTCCCCCTCGGTGGCGGTCCAGCCGATGTTCAGGCCGTTGATCCGGATCCGGTCCCACCGGTGGGCGTGGGCGGCGTTCCGCGTGAGCCCCGCGAGCCCGGCCTTGGCGGTCGAGTACGGGGCCAGGTGCGGCGGTCCGCCGTGCGCGCAGTTGGAGCCGATGTTGACGATCGTGCCGGGCGCCTTCCTGGCCAGCATGTCGGTCACGACGGCCTGCATGGCGAAGAACGGGCCCTTGAGGTTGATCGCGATATGCGCGTCGAACAGCTCGGGCGTCGTGTTCAGCAGCGAGCCGCGCGAGGTGAGACCCGCCGAGTTGACCAGGCAGTCCACCCGGCCGAGCGCGGCGACGACCTCCGCCACACTGCTGAGCGCCTGCTCGGCGTCGGAGAGGTCGGCCCGTACGTACAGCGCCTTGGCGCCGGCCGCGGTCAGCTCGGCCACCAGCGCCTCGCCGGTCTCCGGGCGCCGCCCGGTGACGGCCACAATCGCGCCCTCGCGCGCGGCGGCCCGGGCGACGGCCGCGCCGACCCCCTGACTGCCGCCGTTGACGAGGACGACCTTGTCCTGAAGCAATCCCATAAGTCCTGCAACTCCTCAGCTTTTACGGTGCCGGCTTCTGCGGCGCTAGCTTTGGCTTTTACGGCGCTAGCTTTTACGGCGCTCGGCGCCGGCCCGCAGCGCGTCGCGGAGCGATTCCGGCGACCGGTCCTCGGCCAGGGCACGGCGTACGAGATCCGCCTGGGACGGCGGTGCCAGGCCCTCGACCGGCGGATCGGCGTCGAGGTTGGTGGGGAAGGGGTAGCCCTCGGCGCAGGCCGCGATCACCGTGTCCAGCCACGCCGCGTCCGCGCCCTCGGCCCGGCGCCGCCGGAGCACGGGGTAGACCGCGTTCACCATGGCCTCGCGGTCGACGCTCTCCATGGCGCGCCCGAAGGCGGAGGAGATCTGGAGCAGATTGGCCATGCGCCGGATACCGGCCGAGCGGTTGGTGCCGGCCGCGTGGAAGAGCGCCGGGTTGAAGAACACCGCGTCCCCCTTGGCCAGCGCCAGCTGCACGTGCGCGGTCTCGAAGTACTCCTGGAAGCGCGGCAGCCGCCAGGCCAGATAGCCGGGCTCGTACGCCTGCGAGTACGGCAGGTACATGGTCGGGCCCGACTCGACGGGCATGTCGCAGTGGGCGACCGCGCCCTGGAGCGTCAGTACGGGGGAGAGCCGGTGGACGTGCGCCGGGTACGCGGCGGCCACCTCGTTGGAGAGGAAGCCCAGGTGGTAGTCGCGGTGCACGTTCTGGGCGGTGCCGCCCGGGTTGACCACGTTGATCTGCGAGGTGATCTGATAGCCCGGGCCGAGCCATGCCGCCGAGACCAGCGCGACGATGTCGTTGGCGTAGTAGTCGGCGAACACCTCCGGGGCGTGGAGGGCCGTCTTCTCGAGCGCGTTCCAGACCCGGTCGTTCGCGCCGGGCGCGGCGAAGTGGTCACCGGCGACGGCGCCGGAGGCCCGCTGCGCGTCGATCAGCGCGTCGAACGCGGCGGTCGCCCGGTCGACGATCCCGGCGTCCGGGAAGGCCCGCCGCAGGACGACGACGCCCGGTCCGTCGGTCAGCGCGCCGATCAGCTCGGCGCCGGCCGCGCGGCGGCCCTCGGGCGTGGCCGCCGCGGCCCGCAGTGTGTCGCTGTCGTAGATCGGGACGCCCCGCTCCACCGAGACGGCGTGCGGGTGGTCGGCGAGGTCGGTCGTCCGCTCGACCAGGGCGCGGAAGGTGTCGAGGTCGCAGTCCTGCTCGGACAGCCACGCTCGGCGTTCTGCTGTGGTGAAGGACATCATCGTCCTTTCGGGGGACTGGAGCGAGTTTGTGCTGTCATTCTGATGAACGCACACACATCAAACAACCAGCAGCCGACCGTCAAAAACCCCTCAAGGGAGTCATTCCGATGGGCCACCCCTATCCGCTCCGGGAGATAGCCTGGCAGGCGGGCCTGAGCGAGGCCACCGTCGACCGCGTCCTGAACGGGCGGGGCGGGGTCCGCGGCAGTACGGCGGCCGAGGTGCACCGGGCCATCGCCGAACTGGACCGGCAGCGGACCCAGGTCCGGCTGGTCGGCCGCACCTTCATGATCGACATCGTGATGCAGTCGCCCGACCGGTTCTCCACCGCCGTACGGGCCGCCCTGGAGGCCGAGCTGCCCTCGCTCCACCCGGCCGTGGTGCGATCGAGGTTCCACTTCCGCGAGACCGGCCCGGTGGACGGGCTGGTCGCGACCCTGGACCGGATCGCCCGCCGCGGCACCCAGGGCGTGATCCTCAAGGCCCCCGACGTCCCCGAGGTGACCGCGGCCGTCGGCCGGCTCGTCGCGGCGGGCATCCCCGTCGTCACCCTGGTGACCGACCTCCCGGCCAGCGGCCGGCTCGCCTATGTCGGGATCGACAACCGGGCGGCGGGCGCCACCGCCGCGTACCTCATGGGCCAGTGGCTGGGCGACCGCCCCGGCAATGTCCTCACCAGCCTCAGCAGCGGCTTCTTCCGTAACGAGGAGGAGCGCGAGATGGGCTTCCGCGGCGCGATGCGGGCGCTGTACCCGGGGCGCACCCTGGTCGAGATCACCGAGGGACAGGGGCTGGACGAGACCCAGTACCGGCTGGTCCACGCCGCGCTGGAGCGCGATCCGGAGATCCGCGCGGTCTACTCGATGGGCGGTGGCAACGCCGCCACCCTGGCGGCCTTCGAGGCCCTGGGCCGCGAGTGCGCGGTGTTCATCGCGCACGACCTCGACCACGAGAACACCGGGCTGCTGCGCGACCACCGGCTCTCCGCGGTGCTCCACCACGATCTGCGCCAGGACATGCGGCATGTCTGCGGGACCGTCATGCGGGCCCACGGCGCGCTGCCGGCCGCGGGCCCGGCCCTGCCGTCCGCGATCCAGGTGGTCACGCCCTACAACATGCCTCCCGAGGCACCGGCCGGCTGACCGGTGGCGTCCGCCGGCTGACCCGCGGCCGCCGCGCTGACCCGCGGAGCCCGGCCATCAGGCGGCGTCCGGCGACTCCCCCGGGAAGACGATGCCGCACTGCCGCCGTATCCCGTCCATCACCCGGAGCGTGGTGAGCGAGTCGGCGAGCGGCCGGAGCGGGGTCTGGGTGCGCCCCTCCGCGATACAGCGGGCGACCTCCGCCGCCTCGTGGCACAGGGCGTCGTGGGCGGTGCGCGGCTCGGTGTACGTGAGGGGTGTGCCGCCGCCGGCCGGGGTGAGCACGAGGTCCCCGGGCTGGTAGAAGGGGCCCGGCAGGGTCAGTGTGGCCCGGGTGCCCGCGATGACCGCCGTGGTCGGTGTGTCGCTGAACAGGGTGGTGTGCAGGACGGCCTGGTCCCCGCGCGCGGTGCGCAGGACGGCGGACAACTGTCCGTTGACACCCGCCGGATGCGGCTGCCCCGTGGCCAGGACGGTGTCGGGCGCGCCGAGCACCCAGGTCGCGAGCGCGACGGGGTAGGTGCCGAGGTCGAGCAGCGGGCCGCCGGCCAGCTCGGGGCGGAAGATACGGTGGCCACCGGCCGGATCGAAGTACTCGCCGATGTCGGCCAGTACGGTACGGATCTCACCGAGGTCGCCGGATTCGAGGAGCCTGCGGACCACGTCGAAGCGGGGCAGGAACAGCGTCCACAGGGCCTCCGCGCAGAACAGCCCCCGCTCGGCGGCGAGTCGCGCGGTCAGCGCCGCCTCGGCCTCGCTCGGCGCGAGCGGCTTCTCGACCAGGACATGCTTTCCGCCCTCCAACGCGAGCCGCGCGCCGGAGAGATGGGCGGTGTGCGGCGTCGCCACGTACACCACGTCGACCTCGGGGTCGGCCACCAGGCTCTCGTACGAGCCGTGGGCGCGCGGGATGTCGTGGCGCGCGGCGAACTCCGCGGCGTGGCCGCCGTCGCGCGAGGCGACCGCGGTGAAGCGCTGACGGGTGTGGCGGCGTACGGAGCCGATGAACCGCTCCGCGATCCAGCCGGTGCCGAGGACGCCCCAGCGCAGGGCGGGCGCGGTCGCCGGGTCGGGGGTACGCGGGGCGGGCAGCGCGGAGGGGAACGGGGACACGGGGACTCCCAGCGGGCGGGGCGGGCGGGGCGGACGGGATCGGAGACGCGGACTGGTGGGCCGTGGGCGGCCCGGACCGGACGGGGCCCGGACCGGCGAGCGGCCCGGGCCACCGGCCCGGTCCGGCCCACCGGCCCGCGCTCCGGGTCAGAGTTCCGGGACGGTGACGGGTACGGTGCGCCCGCCGTCCTTCATCGAGGCGATCACCGCTTCGGCGACCACGGACGCGGTCAGTCCGTCGTACGCGGTGGCCAGCGGGGAGGGCCGGCCGGCGGCGACCGCGTCGGTCCACGCCAGCAGCTCCAGCCGGTAGGCGTCGGCGAACCGGGGCCGCCAGTCGGCGGGATGGCCGGTGGACCGGGTCCCGGCCAGATCGGTCACGACGCGCGGGGCGGGGGCGGCGAGTGTGAGCGCGCCCCGCTCGGCCACGATCTCGCAGCGGACCTCGTAGCCGTAACGGGCGTTGAGGAACACCTCGACGGTGGTCAGGACACCGTCCGCGGTGTGCAGCAGCATCAGCTGCGGATCGCGCAGGCCCGGCGCGGACTCGCCGTCCGGCGCGTGCCAGGAGACCGCCTCGACCGGACTGCCCAGCAGCCAGGGCACGGTGTCGAACTCGTGGATCGCGGAGCCGGTCACACTGAACTCGGTGATCGCCCCCGGCGCGGCGGACACACCGCGGCTGACACAGTGCACCAGGCGCGCGTTCCCGCACCGCCCCTCGCCGAGTGCCTCCCGCAGCTCCACATGGCCGGGGTCGAAGCGGCGCATGAACCCCAGCGAGATCAGCCCGCCGCCGGCCGCCCGCTCCGCCCGTACCACCCGGACGCACTCGGCGACGGTCGGCGCCAGCGGCTTCTCGCACAGCACCGGTTTGCCCGCCTCGACGGCGGCGACGGCCAGGTCCGCGTGGGTGGAGTCGTGCGAGGCGATGATCACCGCGTCCACCGAGGGATCCGCGATGACCGCTCGCGCGTCGTCGGCGGTGCGCGCCCCCGGCACGGAGTCCGCCGCGGCCCGCGCCCGCGCCGGGTCGGTGTCCGCCACGAGCACGACCTCGGCCGCCGGGACATACCGGTGCAGTGTGTTCACATGGTCGGCGCCCATCACCCCGGCGCCGATCACACCGATCCGTACGGTCATGACGTGCCGTCCAGGGTGACCCACGCGCCGCTCTCGGCGGACCGCGTCATGGCGTCCAGCGCGACGGCGCTGTGCACGGCGTCCTGGAGCGTGGCGCCGTACGGGGTCCGCTCCGCGACGGAGCGCAGGAAGCGGTACGCCTCGACGACCTTCAGATCGTCGTAGCCCATGCTGCTCGCGGCGCCGGGCTGGAAGGCCGCGTACTCCCCGTCGCCCGGGCCGACGTACACGGTGCTGACGGGCTGGTCCTGGAAGGCGGTGCCGCGGCTGACGCCCAGCTCGCCCATACGGCGGAAGTCCCAGAACACCGCGCCCTTGGTGCCGTGCACCTCGAACCCGTAGTTGTTCTGCTCGCCCACCGAGACCCGGCACGCCTCCAGGACACCCCGGGCGCCGGAGGCGAAGCGCAGCAGGCAGGAGACGTAGTCCTCGTTCTCCACCGGCGCCAACTCGCCGCCGGCGGCGCGGGTATGACCGGCGGTGGCACCGGTCGGGCGGGCCCGCTCGGGGACGAACACGGCCGTGTCGGCGGTCAGCGACGCGATGTCGCCGAGCAGGAAGCGGGCGAGGTCCACACCGTGCGAGGCCAGGTCACCGAGCACCCCGCTGCCGCCGCGCTCGCGCTCGTACCGCCAGGTCAGGGCGCCTTCCGGATGGGCCGCGTAGTCGCTGAACAGCCGGATACGGACATGGGTGACGGTGCCGATCTCACCGGCGGCGATCATCGCGCGGGCGGTCTCGACGGCGGGCGCGTTGCGGTAGTTGAAGCCGACCGCGGTCTGCACACCGGCCTTGGCCGCCGCGTCGGCGACCGCGCGGGCGTCCGCCGCCGTGAGGCCGACCGGCTTCTCGATCCAGATGTGCTTGCCGGCCTCGGCCATCGCCACACCGATCTCGCGGTGCAGGAAGTTCGGCGCGGTGATGCTCACCGCCTCCACCCGGGGATCGGCGGCCACCTCCCGCCAGTCGCGCGCCGTGCCGGCGAACCCGTACTGCGCGGCGGCCTCCTCGGCCCGGCCCGGCACCTCCTCGGCGACCGTCACCAGCCGGGGCCGTACACCGAGCCCCGGGAAGTGGTGCAGCACCCGGGCGTACGCCTGGGTGTGCACCCGGCCCATCCAGCCGAAGCCGACCACCGCGACGCCGAGCGGCCGCCGATCGGATTCCCTGGCCTCGTCGTCCTTGACGTCGTTGTCCATGACTCCACCTTTTTGGACCGGTCCAAATGTTCTGGGCCTCACCCTGAATCCCCATGGAGCCGCTGTCAACACCTTTGACAACATCGTGGACGCGCTGAGAGAGTCTGGAGAACTATGTGGAACGGTCCAAGAAGCCCGGGAAGCGCCAGAAATTTGAGAAGCCGAAGAAGCCGAAGAAGCCCCAGAGGTTCAGCACGTGGCTGAGACGCCGTCCGGACGGCCGACGATCCGTACGGTCGCGGAGCGCGCCGGGGTCTCCAAGTCGCTGGTCTCGCTGGTGCTGCGCGGCTCCGACCAGGTGCGGCCGGAGAAGCGGCAGGCCGTGCTGGACGCCATGCGGGAGCTGGGCTACCGGCCGAACGCCGCGGCGCGCAGCCTCAGCGAGCGGCGCACCCGTACGGTCGGCGTCCTCCTGCACGACCTGCGCAACCCCTGGTTCGTGGATCTGCTCGACGGTCTGAACTCCCTGCTCAACGACAACGGGCTGCACATGCTCCTGGCCGACGCCCGGCTGCACCGCCGCGCGGGCCAGGACCTCACCCGCCCCTTCCTCGACCTCCAGGTCGACGGTCTGGTGGCGGTCGGCACCCTGCCCGATCCCGCCGCGCTCGGCTCGGCCGCCGAGCGGATACCGGTCGTCGTCGCGGGCACCCGCGAACCGGCGCTGCCCGGGGTGGACATCGTCGCCAACGACGACGAGTACGGCGCACGGCTCGCCACCGAGCACCTCATCGCCCTCGGCCACCGCCGGATCGCCCATATCGCCGGGTACGGCGCCGTCGGCGAGCTGCGCCGGCGCAGCTTCGAGGCCACGATGCGCGCCCACGGCCTCGCGGACGGCATGACCGTCGAGCCCAGCGACATGACCGAGGAGGGCGGCTACCGCACCACGGTCCGGCTGATCGGCCGCACCCCCCGCCCCACCGCCGTCTTCGCCATCAACGACACCGCCTCGGTCGGCGCGCTCTCCGCCGCCGAGGAACTGGGGCTGCGGGTGCCCCAGGACCTCTCCGTGGTCGGGTACGACAACACGAGCGTCTCCCGGCTGCGTCACCTCTGGCTCACCACCGTCGACGGCGCGGGCCACGAGGTCGGCCGCCGCGCCGCCCGCTGTCTGCTCGACCGCTTCGCGGACCCGTCCCGGCCCGGCGGTGTCCATCTCGCGGCACCGGTGCTGGAGGTCCGGGGGACCACCGGGGCTCCGCGCGACTGAAGGCAGGGTGACGCCGGAAAGCCGGGCGACGCCGGAACGAAATACGTCCGAACGATTGACGTGTACATAACGCTTACCTATCTTCTGGTCGAAGCTGCGCACGCCGTTCGAAATACCGCACAAAGCAAGCGGAGGACGTGTTGAAGAGATCCGTAAGACCCCTGCTCACCCTGCTGGTGATGGCGATCGCCCTGCTGGGCCTGCCCGCCACGGGCAGCGCCTCGGCGGCGGAGCCGCCCGCCGGGCAGGCGACGCGGTACACGATGACCGCGTTCACCAACGCCAACGAGTCGAACATGTACGTATACGACTCGCCGGACGCCACCGGCTTCACCCTGCGCAGCGGCCCGGCCTACACCCCGCCGTCCGGGCTGATCCGTGACCCCAGCGTCTTCAGACACACCGACGGCTACTACTACCTGACCTACACCACCCGCACCTGGTCCGCGCTGAGCACCACCATCGGCTTCGCCCGCTCCGCCGACCGCCTCAACTGGACCTTCCTGTACGACTACGCGATCCCCATCAGCGGTCTGGCCCGCACCTGGGCGCCGGAGTGGTTCGTCGACACCGACGGCAGTGTCAATATCATCCTCTCCGCGTCCACCACCGCCGGCGGCGAGTACATCTTCACGCCCTACAAGCTCACCGCCACCAACTCCGCCCTGACCGCCTGGAGTTCCCCCACCGTATTGAGCGGCATCAGCCCCAACTACATCGACACCTTCATCGTCAAGACCGGCAGCACCTACCACGCGTTCACCAAGAACGAGACGACCAAGTACATCGAGTACGCCACCGCCTCCAGCCTCACCGGCCCCTACACGCTGCGCAGGACGGGCGACTGGGCCGGCTGGGGCTCGTACCGCGAGGGCCCGGCGCTGGTGCAGCTCGGCAACGGCGGCTGGCGGATCTACTTCGACGGCTACGGCGCGGGGAAGTACTACTTCAGCGACAGCTACGACAACTTCGCCACCTGGTCCGCCCCCACCGAACTGCCCGGTCTGACCGGGACCGTCCGCCATCTCACCGTGCTCAAGGAGACGGTCGCCGGCGGTGTCACCCTGCCGCTGAACACCACCCGCTCGCTCCGCTCGGTCAACTACCCCGAACGCTACGCCGTCGTACGGTCGGACAGCCTCGGCTATGTGGACCCGGTGACCTCGGCCAGCACCACCGCGGTGAAACAGAGCGCGACCCTCACCGTTGTCCCCGGCCTGGCCGACGCGAACTGCTACTCGTTCCGCGACAGCACCGGTCGCTATCTGCGGCACTGGGACTTCCGGATCCGCTTCGACACCACCGATGGCACGGCCGTGTTCGGCAAGGACGCGACCTACTGCGCCCGGCCGGGATCGGCCACCGGATCGGTCCGGCTGGAGTCGTACAACTACCCGGGCCGCTATCTTCGCCACTACAACTACGAGCTGAGAGTGGACCCCTACCAGGCCACCTCCACCTTCCTCGCCGACAGCTCCTTCACGGCCGTCGCCGCCTGGTCCTGAGAGGGGAATCCGTGACCGCTCCCGCCGCCCGTCCCGTCCCGCGCACCGACGCCGACCCCGCGTGGCTGCCGCCCGAGGCGTTCCGGGCGCTGGGCTCCCGGCGGGTCCTCGTGTGCGGGACGGGCGACCTGACCGACACCGTGCACGGTGAAGTCGACGCGGCCTGCGCGGAGTTCGGCGGTACGGCGGTACGGGCGGCGGTGGCGGACCATCGTCCGTACGACCGGCCCTACGACCTGGTGCTCCGCCTCGACGGGACGGCCGACGGGACGGCCGGCGGCGCGGAGCACCGGGCCGACGACGAGGCGTTCACCCTCGTACGGGAGCGGGGCCGGACCACGGTGAGCGGCGCGGGCGGGCGAGGGCTGCTCCACGGGCTGTTCCACGTGGTCCGCCTCGGCGAGGCGGCGTTCGGCGCCGACCGGCCGCCCGTCACCCACCGTCCCGCGCTGGCCACCCGCATGCTGAACCACTGGGACAACGTGGCCGTCCACCCGGTGATGGGCCAGGTGGAGCGCGGCTACGCGGGCGGTTCGCTGTTCTGGCGCGACGGCCGGGCGCGCGGCGACCTGGACCGGGTCCGCGCGTACGGACGGCTGCTCGCCGCCTGCGGCATCAACGCCGTCTGCGTCAACAACGTCAATGTGCACACCACCGAGGCGCACCTGCTGACCGACCGGATCGGGGAGGTCGCCGCTCTCGCGGACGCCCTGCGCCCCTACGGGATCCGCGCCCACCTTTCGGTCACCTTCGCCGCGCCCCTCGTGCTCGGCGGACTCGGCACGGCCGATCCGCTGGACGCGTCGGTGCGCGCCTGGTGGGCGGCGGCCACCGCACGGGTGTACGCGGCGATCCCGGACTTCGGCGGATACGTGGTGAAGGCGGACTCCGAGGGACAGCCGGGCCCCTTCGCCTACGGCCGCAGCCACGCGGACGGCGCGAACCTGCTCGCCGACGCGCTCGCCCCCCACGGCGGCACCGTGTACTGGCGGGCCTTTGTCTACAACCACCGCCAGGACTGGCGCGACCGCACGACGGACCGGGCGCGCGCCGCGTACGACCACTTCGTCCCGCTCGACGGCGCCTTCCGGGACAACGCCGTCCTCCAGGTCAAGCACGGCCCGGTGGACTTCCAGCCGCGCGAGCCGGTCTCCCCGGTCATCGGCGCCCTGCCGCGCACCCGGATCGCGGTCGAGGTGCAGGCCACCCAGGAGTACACCGGCCAGCAGCGGCACGTGTGCGCGCTCGCGCCGATGTGGAGCGAGGTGCTGGGCTTCCGCCCCGGGGCGGGCGCGTCGCCCACCGTCGGTGAGCTGGCCCGGGGCGGGCTCGTGGCCGTGTCCAACGCCGGTGACGACCCGTACTGGACGGGGCATCCGCTCGCCCAGGCCAATCTGTACGCGGCCGGCCGCCTCGGCGCGCGGCCCGGCGCGGACCCCCACGCGGTCCTCGACGAGTGGATCGAGCTGACCTTCACCCCGGACACCTGCCCCGACCCGGAGCGGCTGCGCGCCGGACTCCGCGCCGTGCTGCGCGGCTCGTGGCGTACGTACGAGAAGTACACCGCGCCGCTCGGTGTGGGCTTCATGGTCCAGCCGGGCCACCACTACGGGCCCAGCGCGGACGGCTACGAGTACAGCCCCTGGGGCACCTACCACTTCGCCGACCGGGACGGTGTCGGTGTCGACCGCAGCCGTGCGACCGGCACCGGGTACGCGGGGCAGTACGCGGAGCCGTGGGCGACGCTGTACGAGTCGCCCGCCACCTGCCCGGACGAACTGCTGCTGTTCTTCCACCATGTGCCCTACGGCCATGTGCTGCACAGCGGCACCACGGTCGTCCAGCACATCTACGACACCCACTTCGAGGGCGTGGCGGAGGCCGCGGCGGCGCGCGACATCTGGACCTCGCTCGCCGGGCTGATGGACGGCGCGCGCCACGCGCGGGTGGCGGAGCGCTACGAGGAGCAGCTCCGCGGCGCCCGCGAGTGGCGCGACCACATCAACAGCTACTTCTTCCGGAAGTCAGGGGTGCCGGACGCGCGGGGCCGCCCGATCCACTGAGCCGGCCCGCAGCACCGCCACCCCGCGCGGATCGAGGGTGAGGGGCTCGCCCCGCTCGATGTGTTTGCCCGTGAGCAGGTCGGTGGCGGTGACATGGGCGGTCAACAGGGCAGGTTCCGAAGCGTGGTTGAGGAGGAAGTGCAGATGTGTGCCGTCGGGGGCGACCCGGGTGGCGCTCTCCACGGCCGGATGGCCGGCGTACGGGCCGATCAGGCCGTGCCGGCCGAGGACACGGCGGACCACCCGGTCCACACCGGGCCGGTCCAGCGCCGTGGCGACGTACCAGCCCTCGCCCGCGCCGAAGCGGTGACGGGTGACGGCCGGGGTGCCCGCGTAGAAGTCGGCCCCGTCCCCGGTGCCGTAGCTGCCGACCGGTTCGGCGCCCCGGGGCAGGACGATCTCGAAGACCAGGCGCGCCCCGACGGTTTCGGTGTCCGCCGTGTCCGCTCCGCCGCCGCCCAGCTCGACGGGGTGGGCGGTGTCCGCCGGGCGGGCGTCCCACTCGTCGATCCGGATGCCCATCAGCGGGGCCAGCGGGCCGGGGACATCGGTGAGGAAGGCCCGGTCGTGTGTGTCGACCCGGCCGGAGAGGAAGGTGGCGAGGACCGTGCCACCGCGCGCGGCCACCGCCTCCAGCCGGGCGGCGAGGTCGCCCTTGACCATGTGCAGTGTGGGCGCGAGGACCACGTCGTACGCGTCGAGCGCGGCGGTCACCGGGACGACGTCCACATCGGCCCCCGCCTCCCGGGCGGCCCGGTAGTAGCCGTGCACCTGCTCCTGGTAGCGGACGAGCCGGGAGGGGCCGTCGGAGATCTCCAGCGCCCACCAGCTGTCCCAGTCGAAGAGGAGCGCGACCCGGGCGGGTGTCCGGGCCCCCAGTGTGCTGTCCCCGAGCAGCTCCAACTCCTTTCCCAGCGCGCTCACTTCGCCGAAGACCCGGGTGTCGTCGCGGCCCACGTGGCCGATGACGGCACCGTGGTACTTCTCGCAGGCGCCGCGCGAGGCGCGCAGCTGGAAGTAGAGGACGGCGTCGGCGCCGTGGGCCACCGCCTGCCAGCTCGCCAGCCGCAGCTCACCGGGGCGGCGCAGCGGGTTGACGTCCCGGCAGGCCGTGGTGGAGGGGGTCTGCTCCATCAGCCAGAACGGGGCGCCGTCCTTGAGCCCGCGCATCAGGTCATGGCCGAGCGCGGCCCAGGTCGGCGGGGCGTCCAGCGGGGGATAGCTGTCCCAGGAGGCGAAGTCGAGGTGGGGCGCCCAGCGGTGGTAGTCCAGCGGCCGGTACATGCCCATGAGATTGGTGGTGACGGGGGTGCCGG
Source organism: Streptomyces paludis (assembly GCF_003344965.1). Taxonomy (NCBI): domain Bacteria; kingdom Bacillati; phylum Actinomycetota; class Actinomycetes; order Kitasatosporales; family Streptomycetaceae; genus Streptomyces; species Streptomyces paludis. The sequence continues at coordinate 7,477,457 of NZ_CP031194.1, forward strand.
CGCTGTGCTCGCGGATCGCCGCCTTCTCCGTGAGAAAACACTCCAGGAGCGCGTCGGTGGTGAACCGCAGATAGTCCAGCGTGATGCCCTGGAACGCGGTGTGGTCGGGGCCGCGCCAGTGCTCGGTGAGGGCGCTGGGCGGTTCGATCTCGTCCCAGTCGGTGTAGCGGTGCGACCAGAAGGTGGTGCACCAGGCGTCGTTGAGCGCGTCGAGGGTGCCGTGGGCCGTACGCAGCCAGACGCGGAAGGCGGCGGCGCACCGCTCGCAGTAGCAGGCGCCGCCGTACTCGTTGCCGATGTGCCAGGCCAGCAGGGCCGGATGGGCGGCGTACCGCTCGGCGAGCCGGCCGGCCAGCGCGCCGGCCGCGGCCCGGTAGACCGGTGAGCTGGGGCAGAAGTTGTGCCGCTGCCCGTAGCGGTGGCGGCGGCCCTCGAAGTCGGTGCGGTTGACCTCGGGACGGGCCCGGGCCAGCCACGGCGGGAGGGCGGCGGTGCCGGTGGCCAGACACACCCGGCGGCCCTCGGCGGCGGCGCGCTCCAGGATGCCGTCGAGCACGGTGAAGTCGTACACGTCCTCGGCGGGCTGGGTGAGGGACCAGCTGAACACACCGACGGTGAGGGTGTCGATACGGGCCAGGGTGAACAGCCGGTGGTCCTCGTCCCGGACTGGCTCGGGCCACTGCTCGGGGTTGTAGTCGCCGCCGTAGCGGATCCTGCCGGTGGGGGGCGGAGTCATACGGTGAATCTCTCCTCGGTCTCGGTGATCACCGGGCGGCCGGCGTGCAGCAGGGACAGCAGCAGAAGCGGGGCGAGCAGGGCGGGCAGCGCCTCGGTGACGGTCAGCGCGAGACCGGCGGCGAGGACGGTCAGCGAGGCGGCGCCGAGTGTGCTGCGGCCGTGCCGGAACAGGAAGTACGCGGCGAGCCGGCAGATGTCCGCCGTCCGGAAGTCGAAGAGCGAGACGAGGACCAGCGCGTGGGCGCCCCAGAGCAGCCCGCCGAGGCCCAGCACGGCCAGCAGCACGGCCCACCAGCCGGGCAGCCCGGTGACCGTGAAGTGGCTCAGGGAGAGCGCGATGACGGTGAGCCAGCCGGTCATCGGTGCCCAGATCCGCAGAGCGGGCCGGGCGTTCAGCCGCCAGCCGCGCCAGTAGTCGCGGGCCGGGTGCAGATCGGTGAGATCACGGCCGCGGTGATGCAGCGCGTACACGGCGGCGGCGAGCGCGGGGCCGAGCGGCAGCAGACAGAGCGCGGCGAGCGGCAGATCGGCGGGGGTACGGCCGAGCCCGGGCAGGAGAAGCAGGCCCGGCGCCGCCGCGACGAGCAGCATCGCCTCCACGGTGAGCAGGGTGTGGACCAGGGCGGCGGCCCGGGAGAGCGGACCGTCCCCGAAGAGACGGCCCGCGGACCGGTCCGCCGGGGACACACTGGACGCGGGAGACACACCGGACGCGGGGGACACGCCGGGTCAGCCCTTCTTCTGCTGGAAGCGCTCGTACGCCTTGTTGTGCAGATCGACGTACCGGTCCATGTTCTTGCTCTTCAACTCGCCCAGATAGGCGTCCCATTCGGACAGGGGCCGCTTCCCGAGGGCGAACTTCATGGTGTTCTGGGCCACATGGTCCTTCAGCGGGGTCTCCCAGAGGACCGCCTGCTCCTGCTCCTCCGCCCGCAGCGGATGCGCGGGCTCGACGGGAAGCAACCGCCACCCCGCGATGGCCTCCTGGAACTTCCGTTCGTCCGCCGCGAAGGACGAGGAGACCAGCGCCCGGCTGCCGCCGTACGCGAACACACCGTTGGAGAAGCCGAAGTCCTTCTGGAGGTCCTTGGGGGCGTCCGCCGGAGTGCCCATGAGGCCGATCCCGTCGGCGACTTGATACCGGCCCGGTCCCGTACGGGTGTAGGTGACGCCCTCGACACCGTACTTGCTGAACTCCTGTCCGGCGTCGGAGTACCAGAGCCAGTCCACGAACTGCATCAGCGCGACGAAGTGGTCGCTCTTGAGCGCCGCGCTGGAGATCATCACACCGTTCTCCAGCCGGCCGTCGGCCACCACCTCACCGGCCGGGCCGACCGGCATCGGGATCATCTCGACGGTGGCGCCCCTGACCTGGCGGCCGAGGTTGTAGCGGTAGTTCTGCACCAGCTCCTGCGGGTTGGAGCTGATCACGAACGACTTCTCGGAGAGCAGCTTCTGCACCGCCTCGTCGTCGGTCTGGGTGAAGCTCTCCGGGTCCAGCAGCTTCTCCGCGCAGAGCGAGTGCAGGAAGTCGAGCATCTCCCGGTACGCGTCCATGGCCCCGGTGAAGACGAATCTGTCCGCGCCGGCGTCGAAGGTGACGTTCTCGTAGTCCCAGCCGCCCTTGGTGCCGTACGCCCGGGAGAGATACTTGAGCAGCGAGCCGGCCGGGTAGGTGGGGACGCTCCAGCGGTCCGAGAACGGATAGCGGTCCGGGTACTCCCGCTTGATGGCCCGGAGCACCTCGCGCACCTCCTCCCAGGTGCCCGGCAGCGGCAGACCGAGCCGTTCCAGCACATCGGTGCGCAGCGCCAGCGAGTAGCCGGGTTTGGGCTTCTCGTGCAGACCGGGCAGCAGATAGAACCTGCCGTCGGACTGGCGGATGGAGTCCAGCTCGCCGGCCAGGCCCCATGCCTTCACCTTCGCCGTGAAGTTCGGCATGAGATGGGTGTATTCACTGACCGGCAGGATCGCGCCCGAGGAGACGAACGCGGCCTCCTGGGGGTGGTACGTCTTGGGGATGATCCAGGGCGCGTCACCGGCGCCGATCATCAGGCCGCGCTTCTTCTCGTAGTCGCTGTTCGGCACCGCGGTCGGCTTGAAGGTGACATTCGTCCGCTTGGTGACCTCCTGCCAGAAGAGCCACGAGTCCTTCATCGGATAGTGCGGCATGCTGTTGTGCAGGACCGGGAAGGTCAGCGCCGAGGCCGCCAGGAACTGGTCGCCCACGCCGTACTTCTCCATCGCCCCCGCCCGCTTCTTCGACAGGTCGGCGGGGCCCTTGTCGTCCTCGGTCCCGCCGCCGCAGCCGGTGAGGGCGGCGAGCCCGGCGAAGCCCGCCGCGGCGAGCAGACCGCGGCGCGACAGCTGTCCGGAGTTCTTCACGGATACTCCCTTGTCCTGGAGGTGGGGGTACGGGACGGAGCGGTCAGCCCTTGACGGCGCCGAGCATGACGCCGGAGACGAAGTAGCGCTGGACGAACGGGTACACACAGAGAATGGGCAGCGCCGTGAGCACGATGGTGACCGACTGGATGTTCGAGGCGACCTGGGTGAGCTGCTCCGTACTCGCCCCCGCGTTCGTCCCGCCCGTGGCGCCCACGATGAGGTTGCGCAGATACACGGTGACCGGCATCAGCTCCGTCCGGTCCATGTAGAGGAACGCGGAGAACCAGGAGTTCCAGAAGGACACCGAGTAGAAGAGCACCATCGTCGCGATGACCGCCTTGGACAGCGGCAGCACGATCCGCAGCAGAATGCCGTACGTGCTGAGGCCGTCGATCTGCGCGGCCTCCTCCAGCTCGTCCGGCAGACTCTCGAAGAACGCCTTCATCACCAGCAGGTTGAACACACTGATCGCGTTCGGGATCACCACCGCCCAGAGCGTGTTCTTCATACCGAGGCTGGTGATCAGTACGTAGTGGGGAATCAGCCCGCCGGAGAAGAACATCGTGAACACGGCGACCCCGACCAGGACCCCGCGCCCCTTCAGCTCCTTCTTCGACAGGACATAGGCGTAACAGGTGGTCAGGGCCATGGCGACGGCGGTGGCGACGACCGTGTAGAGCACGGTGTTGCCGTAGTTCCGCCAGAACATCCCGTCGCCGAGGACGATCCGGTACGTGGTGAGGTCGAAGCCCCGGGGCCACAGACTCACCTCGCCGGCCCGGATCCTGGACTCGGAGCTGAACGACCGCGCGATGATGGTGAGGAACGGGTAGAGGGTCACCACCACCACACCGGTCATGATCAGCGCGTTGACCCCCCGGAACACCCGCAGGCCGCGCGTCGGCCGGCCCGCCGTCACCACAGGCTCGTCCCCACCGCGCGGCGGGACAGCTGGTTGGCGGAGAGGATCAGGATCAGGCCGATGACCGCCTCGAAGAGACCGATGGCCGCCGCGTAGCTGAAGTTGTTGGACTCCACACCCGTCCGGTACAGATACGTGGAGATCACATCGGCGGTCGGGTACGTCAGCGGGTTGTAGAGCAGCATGACCTTCTCGAAGCCGACGGCCATGAACGTCCCGATGTTGAGGATCAGCAGGGTGATCATGGTCGGCCGGATGCCCGGCAGGGTGACGTGCCAGATCTGGCGCCACCGGTTCGCGCCGTCGATCCGGGCCGCCTCGTACAGATCCTCGTCGATGGTGGTCAGCGCGGCGAGGTAGAGGATGGTGCCCCAGCCCGCGGTCTGCCAGATCTCCGAACCCACGAAGACGGTACGGAACCAGCCGGGCTCCTGGAGGAAGGCGACCGGCTCCCCGCCGAAGGCCCTGAGCGCCTGGTTGACCGGCCCGTCCGTGGCGAGCAGCTGCATGGTGATACCCGCGACGATCACGATGGACAGGAAGTGCGGAAGGTACGACACCGACTGCACGAAGCGCTTCAGCGCCCGGCCGCGGAACTCGTTGAACAGCAGCGCCAGCACGATCGGCACCGGGAAGCAGAACACCAGGATCAGGGTGCCCAGCCACAGTGTGTTCGTGAACACCTGCCAGAACGTGGGATCGGCCAGGAACATCCGCACATAGCGCAGTCCCACCCACCGTTCGCCCAGAAGGGAACCGCCCGGCTCGAACCGGCGGAAGGCGATCACATTGCCGATCATCGGCAGATAGCGGAACACCAGGAAGAACAGCAGCGGCAGCACCACCAGCGAGTACAGCTGCCAGTCCCGGCGCAGCGCCCGTCGCCAGGAGCGGCCGGCGGTGGCGGTCGTCATGATCGGGCCTCCCGTGGCGAATGACGGGGGAAGGGCGGCGCCCTTCCGAACGGCCCGTCAACAGGGTGTGGGGGTCGGGAAGTTCTCCGAATATTTCGGTAATGAAGCGGCAACATATGGGTGGGTGAATCCGATGTCAATGGGTTCTGTAGGAAGCCGTGGTGCGTCAGACTCGGTGTGAGTCGGTATATCTCCCCGGGAACCGGGGGAGTTGTTCTGCTGTCGGCCCGCTGTCGATCCTCGAAAGTTTCCGTCACTCAAGCGTAATAACCGGACGGTTTCGATCGTCCCCGGCCCGCTGTGAGGTGTCATGCCCGCGTTCGACCTGCCGCTCGACGCACTGGAGAAACACCGCCCCGACCTTGAGGAACCCGCGGATTTCGACACCTTCTGGCGGGCCACCCTCAAGGAGGCCGGCCGGACCGCCCCGGTGCTGTCCGCGCGGCCGGTCGACAGCGGGCTGCGCCTGGTCGAGACCTGGGACGTGACCTTCCGCGGCTTCGCGGGCGAGCCGGTGCGCGCCTGGTACACCCGGCCCGCCCGCGACCCGCTGGCCCGCCCGGCCGTCGTCGAGTACGCGGGGTACGGCCGCGGCCGCGGCCTGCCGCACGAGCGGCTGACCTGGGCCTGCGCCGGCTACGCCCATCTGCTCATGGACAACCGGGGCCAGGGCGACCAGTACGGGAGCGGCGGCGACACCCCCGACCCGCACGCCACGGCGCCGGGCGGTCCCGGACCGGCCGTCCGCGGGCTGCTGGACCCGCACGACTACCACTACCGGCGGCTGATCACCGACGCCGTACGCGCGGTCGCCGCCCTGCGCGCGCTGCCCGGGGTGGACCGCGCCCGGGTGGCGGCCGTCGGCAACAGCCAGGGCGGCGGACTGGCCCTCGCCGTCGCCGGACTCGTCCCCGGCCTCGCGGCGGTCCTGGTCAGCGCGCCCCTGCTGTGCGGCATCCGGCGCGCCCTCGACCTCACCGACGCCGGCCCGTACGGCGAGATCGCCGGCTATCTCGCCGTCCACCGGGACGCCGTCGCCGCCGCCCGCCGTACCCTCGGCTATGTCGAGGGCATCTCCTTCGCCCGCCGGGCCACCGCCCCCGCCCACTTCGGGGTCGGACTGCGCGACACGGTCTGCCCGCCCAGCGGCGCCTACGCCGCGTACAACCGCTACGGCGAACTCGGCGGACACGACCCGCGCCGGGAGATCCACGCCTACCCGTTCAACCAGCACGAGGGCGGCGACGCCGTACACGTGAGGCGCCAACTCGACTGGCTGGCCGGGGTCCTGGGACCGTGAGCCGCACCGGAAGCACACCGCACCGACTGGTACCGGGCCGGCTCCGTCACCCACCACTACCTGGACCGCGGCGCCATCGGCACCGGATACCGGGCCGCGCCACAGGTGTTCGGGTACGGGGTCGACATGTGGGCGATCTGCGACAGCGCCAACCGCTGTCTGCTCTCCTCCGAAGCGGCCTGCGCCCGAACGGGTGGTCATCGGCGCAGGCTGTTCCGTCGCGTTCCCGGCCGGCACTAGGTTGCGGGGCGACCCGATCCCGCCCCGCCCCGAGGACACCGATGGCCATCCCCGCCCTGGACCACGCGACCACCCGTCACTCCCTCGCCCACGCCTACTGGATGGCCAGAGCGGCCGGACTCGCCGTGCTGGACCCCGCCGGCATCGAGGCCGAGGCCACCGCCTGGGGCTTCGACGAGGTACGGCACTTCGAGTCGTCCCACCGTATGCCGTTCCCGATCGAGGACACCCAGGCGTACGTCATGGCCGGCGACCGTATGATCGTCATCGGTTTCCGGGGCACCGAGGTCCTGAAGATCTACGACTGGCTCACCGACGTCAACACACCGCCCGTGCCCGGACCGGCGAACAAGGGCTTCGTCCACTACGGCTTCCACCGGGCCCTGGCGTCCGTCTACCCCGAGATCCGCGACACCGTCCTGAAGCTGCGCACCGGCGGGCAGAGCGTCTGGTTCACCGGACACAGCCTCGGCGGAGCCCTCGCGATGCTGGCCGGCGCCCGCTTCCACTTCGAGGAGCCGCGCCTGCTGGCCGACGGTGTGTACACCTTCGGCCAGCCGCGCACCTGCGAACGGCTGCTCGCCGCCGCGCACAACACGGCCTTCAGGAACCGCTGTCACCGCTTCGTCAACAACAACGACATCGTCCCCCAGCTCCCTCCCGAGCCGGTCTACACCCATGTCGACGCGGCACACTACTTCGACGCCGACGGCAAGCTCCACGACTCCATGCCGCTGCTGGCGAGGCTGGCGGACCGGGCCAAAGGGGTGAGCGCCGATCTGTTCGCCCCGGAGACGGACGCGATCAAGGACCACCATCTGAGCAACTACCTGGCCGCGTTCGAGAAGAACCTCGCCCGGACCTGACCGCCGCCCCGCCACCGGCCGTCGGACATCAAACGGCGGCCGGCGGCGGGCCGGGGAAGACCAGACCGGCGGGTACGGGCGGCGGATAGGCGGCGGGGGTGAACGGCACCCGGTACTCATGCGTGCCGGAGCCCACGGTCACCGGCGCGGAGCCGTCGGGCAGGAAGACCTCCGCCGTGGTGTTCGGCGGCACCTCCACCCGGAGCGCGAACATCCCGTCCCTCAGCGTCCACCCCACCGACGCCCGGCCGTACGGCGTCTCGTGCGCGGACCGCGCCCGGGTCAACTCCCCGCCGGGGCGCGGCCGTACGGTGATACGGCGGTAGCCCGGGGCGGCCGGGGCCAGACCGGCGACCACCCGGTGCAGCCAGTCGGCCACCGCCCCCAGGGCGTAGTGGTTGAACGAGGTCATCTCACCCGGGTTCACACTGCCGTCCGGCAGCATGCTGTCCCAGCGCTCCCACACCGTCGTCGCGCCCATCGTCACCGGGTAGAGGAACGACGGGCAGGTCGTCTCCAGCAGCAGCCGGTACGCGAGCTGGACCTCACCGGCATCGGTCAGCGCGTCATTGACCAGCGGGGTGCCGACGAAGCCGGTACCGATGTGGTAGCCGCCCATGTGCACCAGCTCCGCCAGCCGGGACCCGGCCCGGGCCCGCTGGGCGTCGTCCAGCAGCTCGAACCGCAGCCCCAGCGCGTACGCGGTCTGCGCGTCGCTGCTGATCCGGCCGTTGGGCGACACATACTCGGCGGCGAACGCCGCGCGTACCTCATCGGCGAGCTTCCCGTATCTCTCGGCGTCCTCGGGCCGGCCGATCAGCCCGGCCACGAGCGCGGTGACCCGGGCGGAGCGCGCGAAGTGCGCGGTGGCCACCAGATGACCGTCCGTCTTCGCGTCGCCGGGGCGGTCCGGGGGAGCGCTCGGATCCAGCCAGTCGCCCAACTGCCAGCGGTCCGTCCACAGCAGATCGTCCCCGGCCAGCTCATGGACCCGGTCGACCCACGCGGTCATCCCCTCGTACTGCCGGGCCAGCAGCTCCAGATCCCCGAACCGCTGGTAGAGCGCCCAGGGCGCGAGAGTGACGACATCGCCCCAGGCGGCGTTCGCCATGTTCCAGCCCATCGCCGGGTCGGGCACGGTCAGCGGCGGGGTGCGCCCGGGGGAGGCGAGCTGCTCGGCCGACACATCCCGCAGCCAGGACGCCAGCGTCCCCGAGCAGTCGTACAGATAGGAGGCCGTCGGCGCGAACACCTGGAGATCACCGGTCCAGCCGAGACGCTCGTCGCGCTGCGGACAGTCGGTCGGCACATCCAGGAAGTTGCCGCGCATCCCCCAGACGACGTTCTCGTGGAGCCGGTCCAGCAGCGGATGGGAGCTGTCGAACCAGCCGGTGCGCTCCATGTCGCTGTGCACGACGACGGCCGTCAGATCGCCCTTCTCCAGGGTCCCGGGCCAGCCGCCGATCTCCGCGTACCGGAAGCCGTGGAACGTGAACGACGGCTCCCACTCCGCACGCCCGCCCGCCGGATCCCGCCGCTCCTCCGAGCCGTCGCAGATGTAGCGGTCCTCGGCCTTCACCAGCCGCAGCGGACGCACCCCCAGCTCACCGTTCTCCAGCACCTCGGCGTGGCGCAGCACGATCTCGGTCCCGGCGGGCCCCTTCGGCCGGATCCTGATCCGCCCCACCAGGTTCTGCCCGAAGTCGACCAGCGTCCGCCCGCTCGGCGAGGTGAGGATCTCGACGGGCTCGACGAGCTGCGTACGGCGGACGGGCGGGCCGTCCGGGGCGACCAGCCGGGTCCGGTCGAGGGCGGCCACCCGCACGGGCCCCCAGCCGGAGTCGTCGAAGCCGGGCGCCGACCAGCCAGGACGGCTCAGCCGCGCGTCGAAGACCTCACCGTCGTAGATGCTCGCACCGCGCACCGCACTCGGCGCCGTACACCACTGCCCGTCCGTCCGGACGATCTGCGTGGTGCCGTCCGCGTACCCGATCTCCAGCTGGAGGAAGAGCCCGCCGCGGTCGCCCCAGATGTCGCGCTTCCCGCCGTCGAAGCCGAGCCGGCCGCGGAACCAGCCCTCCGCGACCAGCGCGCCGAGCGCGTTGGGCCCCTCGGTGAGCGAGTCCGTGACGTCATGCGTCCGGTAACGCAGCCGGTGGTGGTAGCTCGTCCAGCCGGGGGCCAGCACCTCGTCGCCGACGACGGAGCCGTTGAGCCACAGCTCGTACACACCGTGCGCGGTCACCCGCAGGCGCGCCCGCGCGATGTCCTTCCCCACGGTGAACTCGCGCCGGAACGCCGGGACCGGGTCGCCCTCACCCAGGTGCTCCACCGTGGTGATCAGCTCGGCCGTCCACTCCTCCGGCGAGAGCAGCCCGGCCTCGACGCCGTACGGCACGCTCCACCCGGTCGCGCGGCCCTCCCGGTCCCACGCCCTGACCTGTACGGTCCGCCGCTCCCGGGAGGCCAGCGGGCTCGCGGGCCACGGGACGAGGCTCGACTCGTCGCCCTCGATCCGCCCGCTGGTCCAGCCGTCCGAGGTGCGGACCTCGTACGCGCTCTGGTACCAGCCGGCGGTGTCCGCGTCCCCGCCGCCGATCCGCCAGGAGAGCCGGGGAGCGGCCTCCCCGATGCCGAAGGGCTCGCGGTGGTGCTCGAAACGCAGCGCGGTGATGTGCGGCAAGGGTCCTCCCGGGAAGTGCATTGAGACGATTCAATGCCGCCGGGACAAGCCCTGTCCAGTGGCCGGGAGTGTGTTCTCCACGTCGTCGAGGGGCCCGGCCGGGCGCCGGGCCGCCCCGGGGTCTTCAGGCGCCCATCCGGATCCGCTGGAGGGAGGTGAGCCGGAGCACGAAGGCGAGGGCCAGCGCGGAGGCGCCGATGCCGAGGACATTGGTGAACTGCGCGAGGAAGATGGCGTCATTGGCGCCGGCGGCGAAGTCCGCCTCGTACCAGGTGCTCATCCCGTCGTTCACGTACATGACGAAGTAGCCGAGCCAGCACCACCACCAGGCGTTCAGCAGCGACCGCGAGTCGCTCGCCCGGCCGGCGGTCGTCGCCGTCCAGATGTCGTTGGCGATCCGCTTGGGCATGAAGAGGTTGACGACGGGGATGAACCAGGAGCCGACCGCCAGCCCGATCCCGTGCCGGATACGGCCCGGGGCGAACGCCTCGGCGTTGAGCCGCATACGGTGGAACCAGAACGACCACGCGATGATCACGCCGAGATGTGCCACCACGTTGAGTGTGTCGGCCACGTCCGTCGCGAACACCAGCGCGTCGTAGTCCATGATGCCCGCGGTGAGGGCCGTGTCGTCCTCCGCGTCGAGCTGGGAGAACGCGATCTCCAGGACGACGGTCCGGAGCAGCAGGGGCAGCACGTACAGACAGAGCAGAATGGCCAGGACCGCGGAGAGGCCCCGGGCCGGCCGGACCAGCGGGGGAGGGACGAACGACGGGGTGAAGGCCGGGGCCGGGAAACCGCCGGAGTGAGCGGTCACCTGGGGCAGGCTGCCCGGATGCGGGGTGGACCACACGGGCGCCGCGGGCGCGTACGTGAGCGGCGGGCCGAAGCCGGGCACGACGGTCGGCGCCTGGCCGGCCCACTGCGGCTGACTGCCCGTCGCACCGCCGGGCAGGGTGCGGCCCTCCGGGTCCTCGCTGTCCAGCAGCCGTACGGCGTGCCTGCCCAGCTCCGCCAGCACCTCGCCCGGCAGCCACGCGCCGCTCCGCGCGGTGTCGGTGCCGCTCTCCATCTCCTCGATCCGCGTCAGCAGTGTGTCCAGGGTGGGCCGCCCCGCGGGATCCTTCGTCAGACAGTCGGCTATCAGCCCCTGCCACTGCTCGGGCACCCCGGTGAGATCGGCCTCCCCCTCCGCGATCCGGAAGAGCAGGGAGTGCACCCCGCCCTCGCCGCTCCCGAAGGGCTGCTGTCCCGTCGCGGTGTACGCGAGCACGGCGCCGAGGCAGAAGATGTCACTGGCGAACGTCACCTGCTCCCCGCGGACTTGCTCGGGCGACATGAAGCCGGGCGAGCCCAGGAGGGCGCCCGTGCCGGTGAGACCGCCGCCGGACTGCGTGGCCGCGTCGAGGGCGCGCGCGATGCCGAAGTCGATGACCCGGGGCCCGTCGATCGTCACCAGCACATTGGACGGCTTGAGATCGCGGTGTACGAGCCCCGCGCCGTGGATGGCCCGGAGCGCGTGGACGAGCCCGGTCGCCAGCGCGTGCACGGACTTCGCGGGCAGCGGGCCGTACTGCTTCTCCACCACCTGGGAGAGCGAGGGTCCGGCGACATAGCCGGTGGCGACCCAGGGCGTCGCCGCTTCGGTGTCGGCGTCCAGCACCGGCGCCGTCCACTCGCCGCCGACCCGCCGGGCCGCCCGTACCTCCTGCGCGAAGCGCTGCCGGAAGTCGGACCTGCGGGCCAGTTCCTCCTTGACGACCTTGACCGCGACCGTACGGCCGCGGTCGGAACGGGCCAGGTACACCCGCCCCATGCCGCCCTCGCCGAGCCTGCCGAGCAGCCGGTAGCCGCCGATCCAGCTCGGATCATTCGGGTCCAACCCATCCATACGTGTGCTCCCTGTGCCCCCGGTGATGCGTCCGCATGAGGATAGGAGACGGGGCGCGAGGGAGTGTCGGTGGCTGCCCCTACTATGAGATCTCCGGCGGAGTCGAGGGGCTGATGTCCCTTCCGTGGCAAGCGGGTTGGCGGAATGCCGAGCCGACGCCCCCGGAGCGTACATCTGTTGCCGGTTTTCTGGGAGGGCGTGTTCGGTGCATCCGCTGCATGAGACCGATCCGACGGACATGGGCCGCTACCGTCTGGCGGGCCGGCTCGGGGCGGGCGGCATGGGCGATGTCTACCTGGGGCGCACCCCGGGCGGCCGGCCCGCCGCCGTCAAGGTCATCAGCGCTCAGTTCCAGTCGGATCCGCAGGCGTTGAGCCGTTTCCGCCGTGAGGTGGAGACGCTCAGGACGGTCCACAGCGCGTACACGGCCGCACTCATCGACGCGGAGGTGACGACACCGCCGTACTGGATGGCCACCGAGTACATACCGGGGCCGACCCTGGCCGACGCGGTCCGGAACACCGGACCCCTGCCGCCGCAGCTGTGCCGGGCGCTGCTGGCCGCGCTGGCCGAGGGCCTCACCGACATCCATGTCCGGGGGGTGCTGCACCGCGACATCAAGCCGCAGAACGTGATCCTCTCCGCCACCGGCCCCCAGCTCATCGACTTCGGTATCGCGCGCGGCTTCGAGCCCTCCGATCTCACCCAGGCCGGGGTCGCCATCGGCACGCCCGGATTCATCGCGCCCGAGACGATCACGGAGAGCGTGACCGGTCCGGCGGCCGATGTCTTCGCGCTCGGCGCCACCCTCGCCCACGCCCTCACCGGCCGCCCGCCGTACGGCGAGGGCTCCATGATGACCGTCGCCTACCGCACGGTGCACGAGGAGGTCGATCTGCGCGGGGTCCCCGCCGACATCGCGGAGCTGGTCGCCTCGTGCACCCACCGCGACCCCGGCCGGCGGCCCGACCCGCAGCGGATCGTGGACCTCTGCGGGACCGGCACCGACCTCGTCCAGCTCCCGGCCTACCGGCGGGCCGCCGCGACGACGGCCCCCGTCGCCGCCCCGCCCGCGGCCGCCGCACCCGAGGCCACCGCGCCGGCGGCCGAGCAGGCGACGGCCGTCTCCCAGGCGGCCACCGCGTTGGTCGCCGCGCCGGCCCCCACGGCCGCCGCGACCGTGTTCGCGCCGGGCGCGGCGCAGGCGCCGCCGGCCACCATGCTCGACTCCGCCGGGCCGGCCCCCGCGGGGACGGTCGCGTCGGCCGGGTCGGCCGCTTCCGTCACCGCCGAGCCCGTCACGGCCGCGACCGCCGCGGCGAAGTCCGGATGGCGCGACCCCCGGCGGCTCGCGCTCGGCGCCGTGCTGACGGCCGGGGCCGTGACCGCGACGGTGTTCGGGTTCTGGGGCTCCGGCGACGGCAAGGAGAGCGAGGCGGGTGAGCGTCCTTCCTCGAACCAGAGCCGGAGCGAGGGCCGGCCCCTGCCGCCGGAGGACGGCGGGGACCCGCCCTCGGAGCAGCCCGGCGAGGCCGGCTCGGACAACCCGGCGGCGCCGGACGAACCGGTCCAGGACGCCCCCGAGGCGCCACCGGAATCACTGGTCGTCCCGGCCGGACTCACCCTGAAAATAGGCGAGTTCATCCAAGCGGCACGCGCGAAGCTGATCATGGACCAGGACGGCAACCTGGTTCTCCTCGATGAGAACGGCGAGGCCCGCTGGTCGAACCAGCAGCCGGGCCCCGACTTCATCACGACCTTCCAGACGGACGGCAATCTGGTCGTCTACGACGCCGCGCACCAGGCCAGATGGGCCAGCCGGACCGATGGCGCCGAGGGCGCCGTGCTCGAACTGCGCGCCGACGGGAACATGGTCATCACCAAGGACGGCCAGGACCTCTGGCAGACCGATACGGCACACTGACCCGGCGGGGGCCAGGGCCCCCGCCGGCCGGTCCCGGCGCCCGCGGCCCGGTCAGCCGCCGACATAGGCCGCCAAGTGCTCGCCGGTGAGGGTGGAGCGCGCGGCGACCAGATCGGCCGGGGTGCCCTCGAAGACGACCGATCCGCCGTCGTGGCCGGCCCCGGGCCCGAGATCGATGATCCAGTCCGCGTGCGCCATGACCGCCTGATGGTGCTCGACCACGATCACCGACCTGCCCGCGTCCACGATCCGGTCGAGCAGCCCGAGCAGCTGCTCCACATCGGCGAGATGGAGACCGGCGGTCGGCTCGTCGAGCACGTACACCCCGCCCTTCTCCCCCAGGTGGGTGGCGAGTTTCAGCCGCTGCCGCTCGCCGCCGGACAGGGTGGTGAGCGGCTGTCCGAGGCTGAGATAGCCGAGCCCGACATCGGCGAGCCGGTCGAGGATCCGCCGCGCGGCCGGGGTGTGCGCCTCGCCCGGACCGAAGAACTCCCGCGCCTCGGTCACCGGCATCGCCAGCACCTCGCTGATGTCCCGGCCCCCGAGGTGGTGATCGAGCACCGAGGCGTGGAACCGCTTCCCCTCGCACTCCTCGCAGGTGACGGCCACCCCGGCCATCATCGCCAGATCGGTGTAGACGACACCGGCGCCGTTGCACGTGGGGCAGGCGCCCTCGGAGTTGGCGCTGAACAGCGCCGGCTTCACCCCGTTGGCCTTCGCGAACGCCTTGCGGATCGGGTCCAGGAGCCCCGTGTACGTCGCCGGGTTGCTCCGCCGCGAGCCGCGGATCGCGCCCTGGCCGATCGACACCACCTCCGCGCCCCCGGCGGCCGGCCCCCGGCCCAGCGACCCGTGCACGAGCGAACTCTTGCCGGAGCCGGCGACACCCGTGACGACGACCAGTACCCCCAGCGGGATGTCGACATCGACATCGCGCAGATTGTTCGTACGCGCGCCGCGGATCTCCAGGGCGCCGGTGGGCTTCCGTACCTCCTCCTTGAGGGCCGCCCGGTCGTCGAAGTGGCGGCCGGTGACGGTGCCGCCGGCCCGCAGACCCTCCACCGTGCCCTCGAAGCAGACGGTGCCGCCCGCCGTACCGGCGCCCGGGCCGAGGTCCACGACATGGTCCGCGATCGCGATCGTCTCCGGCTTGTGCTCCACGACGAGCACCGTGTTGCCCTTGTCCCGCAGCCGCAGCAGCAGATCGTTCATCCGGCTGATGTCATGCGGGTGCAGCCCCGTGGTGGGCTCGTCGAAGACATACGTGGTGTCGGTGAGCGAGGAGCCGAGATGCCGGATCATCTTGACGCGCTGCGCCTCGCCGCCCGACAGCGTGCCCGAGGGCCGCTCCAGCGCGAGATAGCCGAGGCCGATCTCCACGAACGAGTCGAGCGTCCCCCGCAACGAGGCGAGCAGCGGCGCCACCGAGGGCTCGTCCAGGCCGCGGACCCAGCCGGCCAGATCGCTGATCTGCATGGCGCAGGCGTCGGCGATGCTGATCCCCCCGATCCTCGACGACCTCGCCCCCTCGCTGAGCCGGGTGCCGTCGCACCCGGGACAGGTGGTGAAGGTGATCGCCCGGTCCACGAACGCCCGGATGTGCGGCTGCATCGCCTCCTTGTCCTTGGCGAGCATCGACTTCTGGATCCGCGGGATCAGCCCCTCGTACGTCATGTTGATGCCCGCGATCTTCATCCTGGTCGGCGGGCGGTGCAGAAAGTCGGCCAGCTCCTGCTCGGTGAACTCACGGATCGGTTTCTCCGGATCGAAGAAGCCCGACTCGCTGTACATCCGGTAGCTCCAGCCGCCCGTCTTGTAGCCGGGGACGTTCATCGCGCCCTCGGCCAGCGACTTGGAGTCGTCGTACAGCTGCGTCAGATCGACATCGGAGACCGCGCCCCGGCCCTCGCACCGCGGACACATACCGCCGGTGACACTGAAGCTGCGCCGCTCCTTCACCGTCTGCCCGGCGCGCTCCACGGTGACCGCGCCCGCCCCGCTCATCGAGGCGACGTTGAAGGAGAACGCCTGGGGCGAGCCGAAGTGCGGCTGCCCGAGCCGGCTGAAGAGGATACGCAGCATCACACCCGCGTCGGTGGCGGTGCCGACCGTGGAGCGGGGGTCGCTGCCCATCCGCTGCTGGTCGACGATGATCGCGGTCGTCAGCCCGTCGAGCACATCGACCTCGGGCCGCGCCAGCGTCGGCATGAACCCCTGGACGAAGGCGCTGTAGGTCTCGTTGATCAGCCGCTGCGACTCCGCGGCGATCGTGCCGAACACCAGAGAACTCTTGCCCGAGCCGGAGACACCGGTGAACACCGTCAGCCGGCGCTTCGGAATCTCGATGTGGACGTCCTTGAGGTTGTTCTCGCGCGCGCCGTGCACACGGATCAGATCGTGGCTGTCGGCGAGGTGCGGCGCGGACGCGCGCGCGGCCGGCCCCGGGGTCGTGCTCATCATGTCTCCGTCCGACGCCTCGGGAGCGTCTGCGCGATCGGTGGTCATGGCCGTTACGGTAGGCGCGGCGCGGCCGCCGCGCTTCTCCATTCCTGACCGATTCCGCTCCACGGTCCCGGCCCGGTGCCGCTCCGCCCGCGCGCCGGGCCGCCGTCCGCCGTACCGTACGCCGTCGTTAGTGTGGGGGCATGCGAGCGCCCCGGGAGACCCGTACCCTGCCGGCGTTCGCCCCGGGCGCGGTGCCGGTGCCGTTCGTCATCATGGGGTACGACGAGGTCGTCGCCCACGACACCAGCTGGAACGCGCACTCCCACCCCTGGCACGAACTGCTCTGGAACGAGCGGGGCGCCTCCATGACTGTGGTGGGCGCGCGGGCGTGGACGGTCACCCCCACCCTGGGCCTCTGGATGCCCGCGGGCACGATGCACTCCGGCTCGGCGGTCGCCGGGACCTGGTTCCGCGCCGCGTTCTTCGGCTTCGCCACCACCCCCTCGCTCTCCGAGGTGCCCGTCACCGTCGAGATCACCCCGCTGCTCCGGCTGCTGCTGGAACGGCTCGGCGACCCCGCGCTGCCGCCCGCCTCCCGGGCGGCGACGGAGACCCTGGTGCTCGACGTACTCACACCGTCCTCGCGGGAACTCCTCGTCCAGATGCCCACCTCACCGCTGCTGCGCCCGATCGCCAACGCGGTACGGGAGAACCCCGGGGACCCGCGGACGCTGACCCGCTGGGCGGCCGAACTCGGTGTGAGCCCCCGGACGATCACCCGCGCCTTCAACGCCGAGACGGGCGTCAGCTTCGCGCGCTGGGTCGCCTCCGTACGGGCACAGCACGCGGTCGCGCTGCTGACCAGGGGCGGCGAGGTGGACGAGGTCGCGGAGGCGGTCGGCTACCGGTCGGCGAGCGCGTTCGGCGCGGCCTTCCGGCGTACGACGGGGATGACGCCGGGCATGTTCCGGGCGCACTGAGCGCCACAGGGTCTCCGGGTGCCCCGGGCCTCTCCGGCTGTCCGGGTGGCCGGATCGCTACAGCCGCTGTCTTGAACGATTGATTGCGACACGTGCCCCCTTTTCGTAAAGTTCAAAGGCAAGCCTTACCTAAGTCGCTTGCGCCAGTACGGTGCACCGCTCCACGACCGCATTCCGCGACCCATACGTGCGAGGTCCGACACCGGCCAACCCGGAAGTGGAGTCACGGATCCATGCGTACACAGCGCCTGCGCGCGGTCGCTCTCACGGCTGCCCTCCTGCTGGGCCTCACGGCCTGCGGCGGAGAGTCCGACAGCGGCAAGGACGAGAAGGACACGGCGGGGAGCGGCGGGAAGACGGCCGGGGCGAGCGCGTTCCCGCTGACGATCAAGCACGCCCTGGGGACGACGACCGTACCGAAGAAGCCCGAGCGCGTCGCGACGGTCAACTGGGCCAACCACGAGGTGCCGCTGGCCCTCGGTGTCGTCCCGGTCGGCATGGCCGCCGCCAACTTCGGTGACGACGACGGCGACGGGATCCTGCCCTGGGTCAAGGACCGGCTGGAGAAGCTCAAGGCCGACACCCCGGTCCTGTTCGACGAGACCGACGGCATCGACTTCGAGGCCGTGGCCGACACGAAGCCCGACGTCATCCTCGCCTCGTACTCCGGGCTCACGAAGCAGGACTACAAGACGCTGAGCGAGATCGCCCCCGTGGTCGCGTACCCGGACGCGGCCTGGGCCACCCCGTGGCGCGAGATCATCCGCCTGAACAGCGAGGCGATCGGCCTCGCCGACGAGGGGGAGAAGCTGATCGGCGAGGTCGAGGGCGACATCGCCAAGACCGTCGCCAAGTACCCCCAGCTGAAGGGGAAGTCGGCGATGTTCATGACGCACGTCGACATCAACGACGTCAGTGAGGTCGGCTACTACACGGCGCACGACACCCGCACCCTGTTCTTCGAGGACCTCGGTCTGACGATGCCGAAGAGCATCGCCAAGGCGTCCGAGGGCACCAAGAAGTTCGCGCTGACCCAGAGCGCCGAGCGGATCGACGCGTTCAACGACGTCGACATCATCACCGGCTACGGCGACGACAAGGGCGAACTCCTCAAGACCCTGAAGAAGGACCCCCTGCTCTCCAAGATCCCCGCCGTCGAGCGCGGTTCGGTCTACCTCCTGCCGGGCAGCTCCCCGCTGGCCACCGCGGCGAACCCCACGCCGCTGTCGATCTCGTACGTCCTGGACGACTACGCGGCAGCGCTCGCCAAGGCCGCGGACAAGGTCAAGTGACAACGCTCGACACCCGACGCACGCCGGACGCCGCCGTGGTGCGGCGTCCGGCGCGTGTGCGGATCCTGTGGCTCCTGCTCTCCCTCCTCCTGCTGGCGGCGGTCATGGTGGCCTCGGTCGCCATCGGCTCGCGCACCGTCGCCTGGTCCGACGTCTGGGCGGCGCTCGGCGGCGCGGACGGCTCGCTGGAACAGGCCGCGGTCACCAAACGGATCCCGCGCACCCTGCTCGCCGTGATCATCGGCGCCGCCCTGGGCCTGGCCGGCGGTGTCATGCAGGGCGTGACCCGCAACCCGCTGGCCGACCCGGGCATCCTCGGTGTCAACATGGGCGCGTCGCTCACCGTCGTCACGGCGGTCGCGTTCTTCGGGCTCACCTCGCCGACGGGGTACGTGTGGGTCGCCATGGCCGGGGCGGGCCTCTCGGCGGTGTTCGTCTACACCGTCGGCTCGCTGGGGCGCGGCGGCGCCACGCCCCTCAAGCTGGCCCTCGCGGGCGCCGCCACCTCCGCGGCGTTCGCGTCGCTGGTGACCGCCGTCGTCCTGCCCCGCAACGATGTCGCGGGGAGCTTCCGGCTCTGGCAGATCGGCGGCGTCGGCGGCGCCTCCTTCGAGCGCATCGGACATGTACTGCCCTTCCTCGCCACCGGCTTCGTCATCTGCCTGCTGTCCGCGCGGGCGCTCAACTCCCTCGCCCTGGGCGACGAACTCGCCGCCGGACTGGGCGAACGGGTCGCCGTGGCCCGGGCCGTCGCCGCGGCCGGCGCCGTCGTGCTGTGCGGCGCCGCGACGGCGGCGGCCGGGCCGATCGGCTTCGTCGGACTCGTCGTCCCCCACGCCTGCCGCCTCATGGTGGGTGTCGACCACCGCTGGCTGCTGCCGTTCTCCGCCGTGACCGGCGCCTCGCTGCTGACCGCCGCCGATGTGGCCGGACGGATCGTGGCCCGGCCGGCCGAGGTCGACGTGGGCATCGTGACGGCGCTGATCGGCGCCCCGTTCTTCATCTACACCGTCCGCCGTCAGAAGGTGCGTGCCCTGTGAGCGCCCCCGCCGTCCCCCGGCCGTCCGTCCGACAGGCCGTCACCCGCGGCCGGACCCGGAACGCCCGTCGGCGACGCCTCGTCGTCCTCACCCTGGCCGTGCTCGTCGTCGCCGCGTTCGCCGTGGCCCTGATGGCCGGACAGACCTTCTACCCGCCCCGGGACGTGATGCGGGTGATCCTCGGCGAACAGGTCCCGGGCGCCACGTTCACCGTCGGACGGCTGCGGCTGCCGCGCGCGGTGCTCGCCGTGACGGCCGGGTTCAGCTTCGGCATGGCCGGTGTCACCTTCCAGACGATGCTCCGCAACCCGCTCGCCAGCCCCGACATCATCGGCATCAGCTCCGGAGCGAGCGCCGCCGCGGCCATCGCCATCGTCACCCTGTCGCTCGACGAGACCCAGGTGTCGGTCCTCGCGATCGTCGCCGCGCTCGCCGTCGCCCTGCTCGTCTACACCCTGGCCTTCCGGGACGGCGTCGTCGGCACCCGGCTGATCCTGATCGGCATCGGCATCTCCGCCATGCTCGACAGCGTCACCTCGTACGTCCTGTCCCGGGCCGCGGAGTGGGACCTCCAGGAGGCCATGCGCTGGCTGACCGGCAGTCTGAACGGTACGAGCTGGAACCAGACCGTGCCCGCCCTGCTGGCCCTGCTCGTCCTGGCCCCCGTCCTGCTGTCCCGGGCACGCGACCTCTCCACGATGCAGCTCGGCGACGACACCGCCTCCGCCCTCGGCGTCCGTGTCGAACGCACCCGCATCACGGTGATCGTCGTCGCCGTCGGCCTGATCGCGTTCGCCACGGCCGCCGCCGGGCCGATCGCCTTCGTGGCGTTCCTGTCCGGACCGATCGCGGCCCGGCTGGCCGGCACGGGCGGCTCCCTGCTGGTGCCCGCCGGGCTGGTCGGCTCCCTCCTGGTGCTCGTCGCCGACTTCACCGGCCAGTTCGCACTCGGCACCCGCTACCCGGTCGGGGTCGTCACCGGCGTCCTGGGCGCGCCCTACCTCGTCTATCTGATCGTCCGTACCCACCGGGCCGGAGGCTCGATATGACCACGTCCCACTCCCTGACGGCCGAGCGGCTCACCCTCGGCTACGGCGACCGCGTCGTCGTCGAGTCCCTCGATCTGACCGTGCCGCCCGGCAGGGTCACGGTCATCGTCGGCGCCAACGCCTGCGGGAAGTCGACCCTCCTGCGCTCCATGTCCCGGCTGCTCGCGCCGCGCGAGGGCCGGGTCGTCCTGGACGGCCGGCAGGTGCACCGGATGCCCGCCAAGGAACTCGCCCGCACACTCGGGCTGTTGCCGCAGTCACCAGTGGCGCCCGAGGGCATCACCGTGCTCGACCTGGTCGGCCGCGGCCGCCACCCGCACCAGGGCATCTTCACCCGGTGGAGCGAGAAGGACGACGCCGCCGTGGCCTCCGCCCTGGAGGACACCCGGACGGCGGAGCTGGCCGACCGCGCCGTGGACGAACTCTCCGGCGGCCAGCGCCAGCGGGTCTGGATCGCCATGGCACTGGCCCAGCAGACCGATCTGCTGCTGCTCGACGAACCCACCACCTTCCTCGACGCCAGCCACCAGATCGAGGTCCTCGACCTGCTGACCGACCTGAACCGGACCCGCGGCACGACCGTCGTGATGGTCCTGCACGACCTCAACCTCGCCGCCCGCTACGCCGACCACCTCGTCGCCCTCGCCGACGGCCGGGTCCACGCCTCCGGCGCGCCCGCCGACGTACTGACCTCGGAGATGGTCGCGGCGGTCTTCGGCCTGGAGAGCCGCGTCATCGAGGACCCGGTCTCCGGCAAACCCCTGATGCTCCCCATCGGCCGGCACCACGTCCGGCCGCTCTCACCCGTGGGCGACGGCGCGGCGGGTGAAGGTGGGTAAAGGTGGGTGAGGGCGGGTGAGGGCGGTTGGAGCCACTGTCCCATCGTTTTCCCATCGGATTCCCATCAGCGCCCGGCAACCTTGGCCGCGTACAGACAGAAGTGTCCCCGTACGGGTTTCCGGGAGGTCATGTTGTTGTCCATGGTCAAACGCTCGGCGATGATTCTCGCCGCGCTGCTGGGTGTCGCGGTGGCGAACGCGCCCGGCGCGTCGGCCGCCGCCGACGGCACGGTCAGATTCACGAATCAGCAGAACGTGGCGTGTATCAGAGGGGCGGCCTTCGGCCTCAACACCGACTGTTTCGGCCCCGCCGCCGAAATGAACTGGACGCTCAGACAGATCCCCACCGCGCCGGTCGAGTACCGGTACATCCAGAGCAACTTCGGCAGGGGGTGCTGGACCGATGACGACTCGGTCTTCTATTTGAGCGCCTGTAACTACGGAGGACTCCCCGGCCGCCAGATCTGGAGCATCGTCCGCTACCAGCCGGGCCCACCACCCTCAGGCATGGCGGGGGTACGGCTGGAGAACGTCGTGACCAACAAATGCATGGACACCGACGCCACTGGCTCGACGCTGGTCCGCAACAATTGCAGCAACTCCTCCAGGACGCAGCAGTGGAACATTCCGCTGGCCGCCTTCAACGCCATGTTCACCCCCTGACGGAGGCGGCCCGACGTGCGATCACATCTGAGATACGCGCTCAAGTCACTGCCGGCGCTGCTGACTGCACTGACGCTGGTCCTTCTCGCACCCGGCCCCGCGCTGGCGAACACGCCCAAGACCCGTCTCACCAACACCTACAGCAACGAGTGTCTCCGGGCGACCGGCGAGGCGGTGACGGTCGCCTCCAACTGTAGCGGTGCCGCGCAGAACTTCGAGTGGCGCTTCGACCAGGTTCCCGGCGGACCCAACACGTTCAAGTACATCAAGCTGGACGCCTCCGAGCACCCGGGTACCTGCCTGGACAACAACGGCTCCCGCATCTACGCCCTGAGGTGCAACACGGGCACCTACCAGCAGTGGGTCGTCACCCGTTTCGAGCCCCTGCGCCCTCCGAGCGGGCAGG
Organism: Streptomyces paludis; assembly: GCF_003344965.1. Lineage (NCBI taxonomy): Bacteria > Bacillati > Actinomycetota > Actinomycetes > Kitasatosporales > Streptomycetaceae > Streptomyces > Streptomyces paludis. The sequence goes on from NZ_CP031194.1 coordinate 7,500,037, forward strand.
TGGGTGTGCAGCTGAAGAACGTCCAGACCGGTATCTGCGTGGACACCACACGGTCGGGCAGCGGTTGGCGGATCTATCCCCATGCGTGCAACTCCGGCTACTTCCAGCAGTGGAACATCAGCGCGGATGCCGCCAACTTCATTGGCTGGTGACCGCCCTGACCGGCGCCTCGGCCAACGGGACCGCTGAAAGGCCCGGTTGAGAGGCAGGACCGGGCCCGCGGCCGATCCGTACCGGCTCCGCGGGCCCGGTTCTCAGCACCGGGCGCCGAACGCGGAGCACGGTCACCCCATCCCCTGGCCGTCACCGCCGTCATCCGCCGACTCCAGCAGCGCGGCCAGCCGGTGTTCGGAGCGTTGTCGCCAGCGCGGGCAGCCGAGTTCGCCGTTGTGCCGGACAGCTCGCCGCAGCAGGCCGATCGCCGTTTCCCTCTCTCCCGCCACGGCGGCCACCTCACCGAGGAAGTGGTCGATCGAGCCCCAGCACAGCATCGCGGAACCGGTGGTGACCGCGCGCCCCGTGTAGGGCAGCAGCCGGCCGAGTGCCCAGCGGCAGGACGGTCCGTCCCCGCACAGGGCCCAGGTGTAGGCCCGCAGGACCATCTGGAGCAGCCAGAGCCAGTCATGGGGCGGTTCGGGAAGCTGATGGGCCGGCGGGCAGTACGCGACGGCTTCGGTGAAGCGGCCCCGCAGGGCCAGGACGAGGCCCACGTGTTCCGGGGGGACCGGGCTGCCCGCCCGGTGCACCGCGCGGACCAGCTCTTCCATGTCCGCGAACCGGTCCTGGTCCAGCAGCCAGGTGATCCGGTGGGCGAACAGGGCGGGTTCGGCACCCCACCCGAGCCGCCGGTGCAGGTCGTACGCCTGCCCGGCCAGCCGTTCCGCCACCGCCCGATTGCCCGCCAGCCCGCTGCGCAGCGCCTCCCACCAGCGAAGATGGATATCGACCTCGGTCAGGCGCACCTGTTCGTTGGCGGCCGCGCAGGCAACGATGTCCGTCTGCGCCGCCGCCATGTCACCCGCCTCCAGCCGGGTGAGGGCCCGGCGCAGCAGCGCCATCGGCAGCCACTCGGGACCTGCGCCGGGACGCGCGGCCAGGGCCAGTTGCTCCTCCACCAGGGCCTGGCGCTCGCCGAGGGTGTCGGGGTGGCGTATCGCTTGGAGCCGCAGATGCAGTACGCGGAAGAGCAACTGCTCGTCGCCGAGCCGGCGGGCCATCGCCACCGCCTCGGACGACAGCCGCACCGCCGCCGTGCCCGGACCGGGTGCTCCCGACGGCGCGGACGGCTTCGACGGCTCGGACGCGCTGTCGTGGTACAGCTCGGCGGCGAGGGCCGCCAGGGCCAGGCACCGCAGGGGCGAGTCCGTCCCCGGCAGCAGCCGTACCGCGTCGCGCAACGCGGTCAGCACGGTGTCGTCGGCGGTCCGGTAGTCCCGTACCGCCAGGAACGACTCCAGTGTGTGTACGGTCGCGGCCGTCGCGAGCGCCTGGACGTCGTTCAGCTCCCGGGCCAGGGCGATGGCACGGTTCAGTACGGTGGTGGCCTCCTCGCGCTGGGCACCGCGACTGGCCAGCCGGCCCCGGCGGACGACCAGGTCGAACAGCCGGCGGGTGCCGTCGGAATCGGCGGGGGCGGCGCGCTCGTCGATGATCTCTATCGCCGCGGTGAGCAGACGCGCGGCGTGCTGGTGGGCGTGGACCCGCTCCGCGCGCCCGGCGGCGGCCGTCGCCGCGGCGACGGCCTGTTCCGCGTACCCCGCCGGCGTGGCCGCCAGCCAGTGGAAAGCCGCGTCGTCGAGCAGTTCGGCGTGGCCCCGGACACCGGCGCGCACCCGGCGCTCCAGGGCCTCGGCTATCCGGGCGTGCAGGCCGGCCGTCCGTAACCGGGAGAAGGACCGGCGCAGTGTGTCGCGTACCAGGGCGTGGCTGAACCGGTAACACCCCGTCGGCCCGTCCTCTTCGATCAGGCCCCATCCGATACCGGCCTCCAGTGTGTCCAGCAGCCGTTCGCGGGGAGTGTCACTCGCCTCGGCCAGTATCCCGAAGTCGAACCGTTCCCCCACGACGGCGGCCACCGCGAGGGTGGTCTCCGCGCCGTCGGGAAGTCCGCGCAACCGGTGCCGGACCAGGTTGCGGGTGCCCTCCGGCAGCGCCTCGGTCAGCCGTCTTGTACCCAACGTCGGTACGAGACGCGCGAGTTCGTTCACATGGAACGGGACGCCTCCGCAGCGCCGGTGGATCACACGGCCGGTCTCCGCCCCGGTACCGGGGCCCAGCCGGCGGCCCACCGCCCGTACCACCTCGGCCTCGGTCAGCCGGCGCAACGGCCAGCGGTTGGCCCATGTGCCGGTCAGACCGGCGACCAGGGCACTCGCGGCGCCGTCGAGTTCGGGGCCGTCACGGCTGGTGACCAGGAGCAGCAGCGGTAACTCCGGCAGCATCGTGGTCAGTACACGCAGCACCCGCACCGAATCGGGGTCGGCCCAATGCAGATCGTCGAGGACGACGAGGAGCGGGCGTTCCCGCGCGGCACACGCCAACAGCTCCACGATGACGGTCGGCCCTCGTGAGGACGCGCCCCCGCCGTCACCGTGACGCCCTTCCCCGGCAGGGCCCTTGCCCATACCGAGGGACCGTGCCCTCCCCGGGGCGGGGCGGTCGCTGTCACCGCCCGTGATCAGCGCGTTCGCCCCGAGCTGGTCGGCCAGCCTCCGCAGCCGTCTGCCGCCCCCGCCGATCACGGCCCGCAGCACCATCAGCCACGGCCACAGGGCGGGAACCCCCTGCCCCTCGGGACATCGGCCGACGACCGCCGCCAGCCCCCGGCCCGCCGCCCGCTCCAGCGCTGCCTGAGCGATCCGGGTCTTGCCGATGCCCGGCTCTCCCGTAACCAGCATCAGACCGCCCCGGCCGCCGGACGTCCCGGACAGCGCGCGGTCCACTCCGGCCAGTACGTCGTCCCGCCCGTCGAGTCCGTCCCGGCTGTCGGGCTCCGGGACATCGGCACGGGTGACCGTCCCGGCCGCCGGACGCGCAGCGGCACTTGAACCCGGAACAGGACCCGAACCAGGACCTGGACCTGGACCGGCCGCCCGTACGACCCGGCGCGCTTCCAGGTCCAGCCCCGCGTCCTGGTGGACGATGTCCCGCTCCAGCCGGCGCAGCCTTCGGCCGGGGCCGACTCCGAGGTTCTCGTCGAGCGCGCCGCGCGCCTGCTGGAGCACCGCGAGGGACTCGGCGCGCCGCCCACAGCGGTACAGGGCGAGCGCGAGCATCTCCCAGCGCTGCTCCCGCAACGGTTCGGAGGCGACCAGCGTTCTCAGCCCGGCGACGGCCGGCTCGGCGAGCCCGGCGGCCAACTGGGCTCCCGCGTGCCGCTCCTGGGACGTCAGCCGAAGCTCCTCCAGCCGGGTCGACTCCAGCGCGGCGAACGGCTCGGACGAGAACTCCCCGAAGGCGGGCCCTCTCCACAGCGCGAGCGCCTGATCGAGGTCGGAGAGCGCGTCCAGCGGCCGGCCACCGGCCAGCGACGCCCGGCCCGACTCGGCCAGCTTCCCGAACGACATCGCGTCGTACCGTTCCTCCGGCACGCGCAGACAGTATCCGGTCTCCGTGCTGACCAGCACTTTCCCCGCCTCTCGCGGTGGCCGGTCCGGCTCCAGCCGCCGCCGCAGATTGGCGACGTACGACCGCAGAGTGCCGACCGCCGTCGGCGGCGGCCGCTCCCCCCACACACTGTCCACCAACCGGGAAACCGGCACCGGACCGCCCGCCTCCGCCAACAACACGGCTAGCACCCGCCGCTGTTTGGCTCCCCCCAGGGCGACCGGTTGATCACCGACCCGGACCTCGACCGCTCCCAGCACCGACCACCACATAGCGTGGAACCTATTACGACAGGGAGTCATCGAACAACGACGCCTCCCGCCTCCAAAACCACTCGCGCCACAGCCCGGGCATCAGATGAAGCGAACACGGACTCCTTGCGACTTATGAGATAAGTTGCTACGAGGCGCGAGGGCGCGGTACCGGACGGAGGGATGGCGATGGCGCAGAGGATGACCCGTCGTGGGCCGCTGACCAGGGACGAGATTGTGCGGCAGGCGCTGGTGGTGGCTGAGACGGAGGGGATGGAGAAGCTCTCGCTGCACAAGATCGCCGCGGCGGTCGGGGTGCGGACCATGTCGCTCTACAACCATGTCGGGGACAAGGCCGATGTGCTCGACGCCATGGCGGATGTGATCCTCAAGGGCATCGTCATCCCCGACGCGGACGAGATGCCGTGGGAGGACGCGCTGCGCGCGCTGGCGCGGGCGTTCCGTGTCGCGGCCCTGCAATATCCGCACTCCGCGCCGCTGGTGCTGACCCGGCGTCTCAACGCCCCCGCCGCCATGCCTGTCGTCGAGGCCGCGCTGCGGATTCTGGGCCGTGCCGGGCTGGACGGTGCCTCCGCCGTCCATGTTCTGCGCGCTGTCATCGCCTTCCTGATCGGCACGCTCTCCCGGGAGGTGGGATTCGCGCCGACGTACGCCGGCGCGATCCCGGGAGTCGTCGCCATGCGCGAGCGGGACCTCATCGAGAGCGGACTGCCCGCCGTGGCCGCGGCCTCCGCCGAACTGGCCGTCTGCGACCACGAGATCGAGATGGAGTTCGGGCTGGAGCTGCTCCTCGACGCCGTCCGCCGCCGGGTCGAAGCCCTCTCGTAGCGGTCCCGCCGGCTCATGGGCCGGGACGGCCGGCGCTCCGCGCGGGCTCCGGGGGCCAGGCGCCGGGCGCCAGGATCCCCGTCACGTACGCGCGGGCCACCAGAGCGGCCCTGCCGGACACGCCCCAGCGGCGGGACAGCCGCTTGAGGTGGTAGTTGACCCCGTCCGCGGTGAGGCCCACGGCCGAGGCGATCTGCGCCGTCGTCGCGCCGCCCGCGGTCAGCGCGAGGATACGGACCGCCGTGGCGTCCACCGCGCCCGCGCAGACGGCGGACGCCACCGGCTCCGCCTCCGGTTCGGCGACACGCACGATCACCAGCAGATTCGGCTCGTCGAAGGAAGTGTCGTCGACCAGATCGACACTGACCTCACCGCGCCGCTCCACACCGTTCACCGCGGTCCAGCGGACGGCGACCGGATAGCGCGACCGGCGGTGCAGCCGGATGGCCTCCGCGATCGAACGCAGCTGCCCCCAGCTCTCCGGATGGAACAGCTCCAGCGCGCTGCGCCCCCGGAACGCCCCCGCGAGCTGCCCCCATTCGGCGGCCAGCGCCGGGTTCGCCCGCAGGATGGTGCCATCGGCCCCGCAGAAGGCCGCGGGCAGCGGGATACGGTCGAACAGCCCGGTGGTGCGGTTGCGCCAGAAGACCGCCGCCGCGCTGTCCGGCACCACATGGCGCGCGCCCGCGAAGCCCTCCCCGCCGCTCATACGCTCCTCCTCCGGCATCCTGTCTCCTCCTCCTTTGGCGGACTGCTGTGTCGCACATGGTCCGGTACGGCGCCACTCCGGACGCCCGGCCGGCGGACGGCAAGTACCACCGGCCGGTGTCGCCTACCAGTTCCGGTAGGCACCCGGTGGTGACAACGGCCCGAACGGCGCGACGCTGGAAACGGGCCGCCCGCCGGGCGTCCCGCGCACCCGGCCTTCGAACGCAGAGGGAAGCCCCCATGACTGAGGTCATCCTCCCGCCGCACACCGAGACCCGCCACGGACTGCCCGTCGTCGATCCCTCCGCCGCTCCCGCCCCCGCCGGCCCGCTCGTGCTGGCCACCATGGAGCGGGCCAGAACGTACGGACCGGACTTCTACCAGCGGTTCGGCGGCCACGAGCTGCTCTTCGCCGGCGGGCTCGGCCTGGTCACCGAACTGGCCGACGAACAGCGGTTCGCGAAGTTCGTGGGGCCGGCGCTGGTGAACGTACGCGAGTTCGCCGGTGACGGCCTGTTCACCGCCTTCAACGACGAGCCGAACTGGGCCAAGGCCCACGATCTGCTCATGCCGGCCTTCGCCCTCGGCTCCATGCGCCGCTACCACCCCGTCATGCTGCGCGTCGCCCGCCGGCTGCTCACCGCCTGGGACGGGCACGCCGCCGCCGGTACACCGGTGGACGTCGCCGACGACATGACCCGGATGACGCTGGACACCATCGGACTGGCCGGGTTCGGCTTCGACTTCGGCTCCTTCGACAGCGACCGGCCGCATCCCTTCGTCGGCGCCATGGTGCGCTGTCTGACCTGGGCCATGACCCGGACCGGCCGCCCGCCCGCCACCGCCGCGGGCGCGGCCGACGAGGCCGCCGCGGCGGACACGGCGTTCCGCACCGACGCGGCCTATCTGGCGTCCGTGGTGGACGAGGTCATCGCCGCGCGCACCGCCGCGCCCCGGCCCGGAGCCAAGGACCGGCCCGGCGCCGACGACCGGTCCGACGCCGACGACCTGCTGGGGCTGATGCTGACCGCCCGGCACCCCTCCGACGGCACGACACTGGACGTCGAGAACATCCGCAACCAGGTCATCACCTTCCTGATCGCCGGACACGAGACGACCTCCGGCACCCTCGCCTTCGCGCTGTACTTCCTCTCCCAGCACCCGGAGGTACTGCGCGCGGTACGCCGGGAGGTGGACGGGCTGTGGGGCGACGCCGCCGACCCGGAGCCGACGTACGAGGACATCGGCCGGCTCCGCTACACCCGCCAGGTCCTCAACGAGACCCTTCGGCTGTGGCCCGCGGCCCCCGGATTCGCCCGGCAGGCACTCGTGGACACGGTGATCGGTGACGGTGTCCACCTGCACGCGGGGGAGCCCGCCTTCGTGTCGATCCCGATGCTGCACCGCGACCCGGTGTGGGGCGACAACCCGGAGCTCTTCGACCCCTCCCGCTTCGACCCGGAGGTGGAGGCCGCCCGCTCCCCGCACGCCTTCAAACCGTTCGGCACCGGTGAACGCGCCTGTATCGGCAGGCAGTTCGCCCTGCACGAGGCGACGATGCTGCTGGGCATGCTGGTCCACCGCTACCGGCTGATCGACCAGGACCGCTACACACTCACCATCAAGCAGACGCTGACCATCAAACCCGACGGCTTCACCCTGGGCCTCGTCCCCCGCACCCCCGCCGAGCGCGCCGTCCCCGCCGCGGCGCAGCCGTCCGCCCCCGCCTCCGCCGCCGACACCTCGCTGCCCACACGGGTCCGGGAGGGCACCCGGCTGCTCCTGCTGCACGGCTCCAACTACGGTGCCTGCCGCGACTTCGCGGGCCAACTGGCCGGCGCGGCGGGCGAACTGGGCTGTGCCACCGAGGTCGCCCCGCTCGACGCGTACGCCGGCGCGCTGCCGCTCGACCGCCCGCTGATCATCACGGCCGCCTCCTACAACGGGCAGCCCACCGACGACGCGACCGCGTTCGTACGGTGGCTGGAGACCGCGGAACCCGGCGCGGCGGACGGTGTCACCTACGCCGTGCTGGGCATCGGGGACCGCAACTGGGCGGCGACGTACCAGCGCGTTCCCACCCTCATCGACCGGCGGCTCGCCGAACTCGGCGGCACCCGGCTGCTGGCCCGCGCCGAGGGCGATGCCTCGGGCGATCTGGCCGGTGCCACCCGGGAGTTCACCCGCCGGATGCGCACCGCGCTGCTCGCGCGCGCGGGCGACCCGGCCTCCGCCGGAGCCGCCGTCGCGGCGGGCCCCGGGTATCTCGTGCACGAGGTGGCAGGCGCGCCGGGGGCCGCGCTGGCCGCCCGCCACGGGATGACCGCGATGACCGTCACCGCCGCCGGGAGCCTGAGCGCGCCCGCGTATCCGCGCGCCAAGCGGTTCGTACGGGTGGCGCTCCCGCCGGGCGGGACCTACCGGACCGGCGACCATCTGGCCGTACTGCCCGTCAACGACCCGGCCCTGGCCGAGCGGGCCGCCAAGCTGCTGGGCGCCAACCTCGACACCGTCCTCAGCATCACGCCCGTACCGCCGCGCTCCGGCGCTCTCGCCGTCGACCGGCCCCTGACCGTACGGGAGTTGCTGACCCGCCACGTCGAACTCCAGGACCGGCCGACCGCCGAGCAGCTGCGCACCCTGGCGGCCGTCAACCCGTGCCCGCCCGAGCGGCGGGCGCTGGCGGCGCTGGCGGCGGACGCACAGGCCCTGGCCGCCGATCCGCGCACACTGCTCGATGTGATCGAGGACCATCCGGCCCTGCGGGAGGCCCTGACCTGGCCGGTCGTCCTCGATCTGCTGCCGCCGCTGCGGCCCCGGACCTACTCGGTCTCCTCCTCGCCGGCCGTCGACCCGGAGCGGATCGATCTGATGGTCTCGCTGCTGGAGGCGCCGGGCCGCGCGGGCCGCGGAACGTACCGGGGGACCGGCTCCGGGCATCTGCACACCGTGGTCCCCGGCGATACCGTACTGGCCCGTCTCCAGCCCTGCCGCGAGGCGTTCCGGATCGGCCACGACGACCGGGACCCGGTCATCATGGTCGCCGCGGGCACCGGGCTCGCGCCGTTCCGCGGAGCGATCGCCGACCGCCGTACGCGCGCCGCTGCCGGCGACCGGCTCGCCCCGGCGCTCTGCTACTTCGGCTGCGACGCGCCCGACGCCGACTATCTGTACGCCGAGGAGCTGCGGGCGGCCGAGGAGGCGGGGGCGGTCTCCCTGCGGCCGGTCTTCAGCGCGGCCCCGGTGGCGGGGGCGCGGTTCGTACAGCACCGGATCGCGGCCGAGGCCGACGAGGTGTGGGCGCTGCTCGAAGCGGGGGCCAGGGTTTACGTCTGCGGCGACGGCCGGCACATGGCCCCCGGCGTCCGGCAGGCGTTCCGCGACCTGTACGCGCGGCGGACGCCGGGGCCCGGCGGACCGGCGGGCGAGCAGGCCGGCGAGGAGTGGCTGCGGCGGCTGATGGACCGGGGCCGGTACGTCGAGGACGTGTACGCCGGCTGAGCCGCCCGCGGCGGTGTCCGCACCGCCGCGGGCGCCGGGGGAGGTGCAGGGGGTCACGCGGGCCGCGGGGTCAGGCGCGTGTGACCCTTGCGGTCGTAGTACGCCGTCATCGCGAAGCCGAAGAGCAGGGCGAGCGCGGCGCCGACCGCGATCATGGTCCAGGCCCGGGTGAGCCCGGCGTCGCCGCGCGCGTCGAAGTAGAGCAGCGCGCGGACCCCGTCGCTGAGCTGCCGCATCGGCTCGAAGTGGGACAGGAAGCGGTAGAACGCGGGCACCGCCTGGAGCGGCACGGTGGCGCCGGACGACGGCAGACCCAGCACGATGAACACGAACATGGACACGAGCTGGCCGATGCCCCCGAAGGCGGCGTTGATCGCCTGCACGCCCAGGCCGACCGCGAGCGCCGCGCAGTAGGAGTAGATCCACAGCAGCGGGATGTGGGTCGCGTCCATGCCGAGAATGGCCACGCACGAGACCAGGACGAGCGTGACGCTGAGGACCGTGATGCCGGCCGTCATGGCCATCTTCAGCAGCAGGGTCTGGGTGCGGTTGACGGGGACCGTGGGCAGGCGGGTGTGCCAGGGGCCGATCTCGTTGTCGGCGTACCCCAGCGAGGTGTCGACGCCGTTGCTGATGACGTTGCCGCCGAGGAAGCCGGCGAGCACGAGCAGCAGGGTGTAGTAGAAGGCGCTCAGCCCGAGTCCGCTGTGGCCGCCGAGGGGGTGGCCGACCTGGGTGGTGACGGCGACCGGGTCGGCGAGCAGCAGTCGCTGGGTGGCGCCCGCCCCGGTGGCGGCGGCGGTGAGCTGCTTGCCGATCGTCAGGGACGCCTGATGGGCGGCGGCCGTGGTGATCTGGGTCGCCAGGGACGAACCGAGGCTGCCCTTGCCGGGGTTGGTCAGCACCGTCATCGCCGGGCGGGCGGTGGCGTCCGTGGTGGTGAGGGCGGCGACGGAGTCGGTGAAGCCGGCGGGGATGACCAGGGCGCCGTAGACCTTGCCGGAGTCCAGCGCGTCCTGGGCCTGCCGGAGGGTCAGGGTCCGCCAGGCGGCCTTGCCGTCGGAGCGGTCGGTGGCGATGGCGTGGGCGATCTGGGTGCCGAGGTTGCTCGGCTGTCCCGGCAGCGGCTCTCCCCGGTCGGCGTTGACGAGCGCGATGGGCAGGTCGTGCAGATCGCGCTGCGGGCTGACGACACCGCCCATGTAGAGGACGGAGAGCAGCAGGGCGAGCAGCCCGGTGAGGATCGTGGGCACCAGCCACAGCTTGGGGCGGCGCAGCAGCGTGGCGGCGCGGGCCCCCGGCGGGGCGTCGCGGTCCGGCCGCGGGCGGGTGTCGGGGGTCGAACCGTCGGGGTTCGTGCCGTCGGCGGTCATGGTTCTCCGGTCGTGTTCGGGGACCGGACGGGGCGGGGCCGCTCCGGAGCCGGTCGTACGGGGGCTGCCGGGCCAGGATGGGGAGAGGGACGGCGAGTCGGCCCGAGCCTCGCCGTACCTCGCCCGGTTGGAGCAGCGAGCCGGCCACTCGCTCAGGGGTGCGGAGGATCCGTTACGGGGGCGCCCTGCGCGGTCGCCCCAAGGGGTCGCTCTGCGCGGTCGCGCTACGGAGCCGCCCTACGGGGTCGCGCTCTCCGCCGTGCCCGCCCGTGCCTTCTCGAAGAGGGCCGGGTCATGGGCGCTGACGAGCAGGAGCCCGGCCTCGTCGCGGCGGTACAGCTCGGCGAGGCGGGTGTGGTGGGCGCGGACCCGCTTGCCGTCGTACGCGATGACGGCCTCCATGGCTCGCAGGGAGAAGGGGACGGGGGTACGGCCGTCGAGGGTGCCGTGGTGGTAGAAGGCGTCCCCGGCGTGCAGGATCCAGTGCGTACCGGCGTCGACCGCGACGGCGGCGTGGCCGCGGGTGTGGCCGGGGAGGGCGAGCAGGACGATACCGGGCGCGATCATGTCCAGCTCCCGGGCGGCGGCGAACCCGCGCCAGCTCTCCCCGTCGGGACGGTGCTCGACCAGCCGCGGGCCGTGCGCCCACTGGGCGCTCTGATAACGGATCCGCTCCCGCCAGGAGGGCGCGTGGACGGCGCCGAGCGCCTCGTCCGCGGTCAGATGGACCTGGGCGTGCGGGAAGTCTGCGAGACCGCCGATGTGGTCGGCGTCGAAGTGGGTCAGCACGATGTGGCGGACGTCGTCCCGGCGGAACCCGAGCTTCTCGACCTGCCGGGCGGCGGTCTCCTCGGGATCGAGGACGGGCCGGACGAAGTGGCGGGCCGGCCCGATGCGCCGCCGGGGGTCGGCGATGTCACCGAGGCCGTAGCCGGAGTCCACGAGGACCAGCCCGTTCGCGGTCTCGATCAGCAGCACATGGCAGACGAGCCGGGCGCCGGGCGGACGCATGCTGCCGCAGTTGAGGTGGTGGACCTTCATGTCGGTGTCCTTGGAGGGGGAGGGGAGGCGGGCGCGGATCGCGGGCCCGCCGGTGGAACACCCCAGCACACTTACGGCGTATGTCCACCCTTCCCCACCCTGACTTATGGCATAAGTGATGTCAAGCGCGGTGATCGCCCGGGGCGGACGGTTGAGGGCCCAGGCCCCCGACTTATGGCGTAAGGGTGAGGGCGTACCATGATGAGCACGGCTTATGCCATAAGTTTCATTCGGAAGGAGAGCGGACATGAAGATCGTCGTACTGGGGGCCACCGGCAATATCGGGTCGCACGTCGTGAAGGAGGCGCTGTCCCGGGGGCACGAGGTCGTGGCCTACGTCCGTGACCCGGGCGCCATGGCGCCGCGCGCCGGGCTGACCGTGGTCCCCGGCTCCCTCGACGACCGGCCCGCGATGGCGAAGGCGTTCGCCGGCGCCGACGCCGTGATCTCGGCCATCGGCGTCGCCCTGCGCGCGAAGAAGCCCGTCGACCTGATGCGGCGCACCCTGCCGCTCATCACCGCCGCGGCCGAGGACGCCGGTGTCGAGCGGTTCGTCCTGGTCTCCGCGTTCGGTGTCGGGGACACGGCGGCGAAGGCGTCGCCGTTGGGGCGGCTGGTCTACCGTACGGTCGTCGCCGCGATCTTCAAGGACAAGGAGCTGTCGGAGGAGAGCCTGCCCGCGACCGGCCTGAACTGGACGGTCGTCCACCCGGTCAACCTCAAGGAGTCCGCCGACGCCCCCGCCGCCGCGGTCCGGCGGCTCGACCGGGTGACCAGGGTCCCCGGCCTGCCGACGCTCCCCTTCGCGAGCGTCGCCCGGGCCCTCGTGGAGATCGCCGCCGACCGAGACCTGTCCGGGCAGCGGCTGCTGATCACGACCGAGAAGGGCTGGAAGTAGCCGGCCGCGCCGGCCGGACAGGGGTTGGTGCGGAACCGTCCCGATCAGCACACGGCGGACGGCGCCGGTGCCATGGGCAGCGGTAGCGCCGCGGCGTGCAGATAGTGGAGCTGGTGCAGGCCGTATCCCTGCGCGCCGGCCTCCGCGAGCCTGTTCTCGGTCAGTGCCTCCAGCACCTCCTCGGCCTCCGGCAGCGGCATCCGGAGCAGGTCCGGCGGTGGCAGCCGGCGGCCCACCACGCTGTCGCGCGGCAGGGTGCCCAGATGACGGTACGCGCGCAGCTCGGGTTCGGTGAGCCCCGCCGTGGCCCGGTCGAAGACGCGGCGTACGGAGAGGTCGCCGACGGTCAGTTCGGCCAGCGCCAGCGCCGGGTCCATGAGCCGCTCCACCAGGCGGGACACCGGCCAGTGCGGCCGGCCCGCGATGCGGGCCCCCACCAGCCTTACACCCAGCGGCAGATGCCCCACCAGCCGGGCCGCCTCGGCGCACGCGGCGGGTTCGGCCGCGACCCGCTCGTATCCCGCGGTGCGCGTCAGCAGTTCCCGGGACTCCTCCGGCGTGAAGCAGCCCACTTCGGTGAGGTGGGCGGAGTCCAGCGCGCCCAGCCTGGACCGGCTCGTCACCAGCGTCGCGCACTGGTCCCCGCCCGGTAGCAGCGGCCGGACCTGCGCCTCGTCGACCGCGTCGTCCAGCACCACCAGTAACTGCCGGTCGGCGCAGACCGTACGGAAGAACGCGGCCCGCTCGCCCAGCCGTTGCGCCGCCGGGGCGGCGCGGTCGGCCGGGCCCGGGCCTACTTCGGCCGGCGCGCCCAGGGCCCGGCACAGCTCGTCCAGGACATCCGCACAGGAGCGGGGTGCGCCGTCGGCCGTGCGCAGGGTGACCCAGAGCTGGCCGTCGGGGAAGTAGGGGCGGAGCAGATGGGCGATCCGGGTGGCCAGCACGGTCTTGCCGCTGCCGACCGGCCCGGTCAGCACGGCCAGCGTGGAGCGCGGTCCTCCGGACCATGGCCCGGTCAGGCTCTCGAAGACGCCGTGCCCGGCGCCGGGCCGTCTGCCGTCCGGTCCGGCGGCCGGGGCCAGCGCCCCCACTGTGTCGTCCGTCTCCCGCAGACGCCCGACCAGATCGGGCAGGTCGCGCGGGAGCTGGCAGGACTCCGGCCGGACGGCCACCGGGCCGGTGGCCCGCCCACCGCGCCACAGGGTGTCGCCCGCCACCGTCCCGCCGTCCAGCAGGGTGCGCTGGACCCGTTCCAGCAGTGCGGACGGGGCGATGCCCAGCTCGCGGGCGAGCAGCCGGCGGATGTCGTCGTACGCGGACAGTGCCTCGGCCCTGCGCCCGGCCCGATGCAGAGCGAGCATCTGGAGTGCGCGCATCCGCTCCCGCAACGGGTGTTCCCGTACGAGGGGTTCGAGGGACTCCAGCAGCGCGCCCGGCGGGTCCTCGGCCGACAGGCCCGCCTCCGCCCGGTCCTCCAGCACGGTGAGGCGCAGCTCCTCCATTCGCTCGGCCGCGCCCCGCAACACCGGCGCCTCCTGGAGATCGGCGTACGGGTGGTCGCGCCAGAGCGCGAGGGCCGCGTCGAAGTGGCGCGAGGCGACCCGGGGGCGGGACTCGGCGAGCGCCTGTCTGCCGTGCCGCGCGTGCCGGTCGAAGCGGTCGAGGTCCAGTTCGCCGGGGTGGACGGCGAGCCGGTAGCCGGGCGCCCGGAAGGCGAGCCGGCCCGAGGCATCGGCCGTGTGCAGTACGCGGCGCAGATGCCACACGTACACCTGGAGGTTTTTGCTCGCGGTGCGTGGAGGGGCGTCCCTCCAAATGGCCTCGATCAACGTGTCGGCGGACACGAAGGTGTTGGCCCGGTGCAACAGCAGGCCCAATAACACTCGTTGTTTGAGTGAGCCGAGAGATACGGCGCCCGTCTGCGCGCGCATCTCCAGGACTCCCAGGACACCGAACTCCATGGTCCCCCCAAGACGATTCCGGGCGGCTGTCGTGCCGGCCGGGCCCCCGTACCGAGATGGCGTTCGCCGGCCCGGCGGCGCACCCGTGGCCGGGGGCGTTTCGCGAAGCCGGTGCCCACCGCGCGTGGTGATGCCTTCCCCAAAGCCACCCGCGCGATACAGCGTCACATATCGAACGTCAGTGGTCACTTTCTGTCAAGAGGGCGAATAAGGCGACCAGAACAGGGTGATGGCGCCGGAGCGGCCCACCCACACCCCCTTCCCGCACCCTCTCGTGCCGGGGCCGCTCCCTGGTCCCCACCGGGCCGTCAAAGGGTTCTCATACCGGCGCCATACCGGCATCAAGGCGCGAGCCCGCACTCTCGTTAACCACCGGTCCGGACCAGGGCCTACAGCGACGACCGTCCGACGAGGGAAGGATTCGCCTGTGCATCTGATGGACCTCTTTCGGGCCCGCTCGACTCCCGGCGGGGGCGTCATGCTCGCGCTCACCCGACGCTGCCCGCTCTCCTGCCGCCACTGCTCCACCAACTCCATGCTCAGCAGTGAGCAGCACGCGGAGTCGGTCTTCGAGGGTTTCGTGGAGACGTTCACCCCACAGGAGCGGCCCGATTTCGTCGTGATGTCGGGTGGGGAGGTGCTGCTGCGGCCCGCGCTGGTCGAACGGATCGCACTGCGGGCCCGGGAGTCGGGGGCCCGCAGTCACATCCTGTCGGGCATGTTCTTCGCCCGGCAGCCCGGCATTCCCGACCGGCTCCGGCGCGCCATCGACGCCGTCGACCACTTCTCGGCCAGCCTCGACGTCTTCCACGAGGAAGAGGTGCCCCGGGCCGCCGTGCTGCGGGTGCTGAAGCAACTCGCCGACGAGGGCAAGGACGTGAGTCTCCAGGTCGTCGGCATGGACGAGGACGACCCGTATCTGGCCGAGGTCACCGACGACATCCGCACTACCCTGGAGGACCGGGTTCCGGTCTGGGTCTCTCTGGTCGGCAATGTCGGCCGAGCGAGCGAGTGGCTGCCCGAACCAGGCGGCACCGCGACCCCGCCGGCCGCCACCGGTCCGGTACCGGCCGACGGCGGCCCGCCCTATTCTGCCCCGCCGCATCCCGCCCCGCCGTCGCCGTGCGAAATGGCCGCTTGGCCGCTGGTCTCCTTCGACGGCACCGTCGTCGCCTGCTGCAACCAGAACGTCGTGGACGGCCTCGGCGGCCGGCTCCCCGCCCATCTGCGGCTCGGCGACGCCAGGACCGACAGCTGGCAGACCGTTATCGAACGCCAGCGCGCCCGCCATCTCCTTCGCGGGGTAAGGGCCTTCGGCCCGGCCTACCTCGCCGAGCGGACAGGCTCCGCACCCGGCTCCTGCTCCGGCTACTGCAAGACCTGCTTCATGCTCTCCGACGACCCGGCCACCGAGGCGTCCGCCGCTGTCTTCATGGACCGGCCCGGCACCCGTGCGATGGAGACCCGTATCGCCGAACTCGTCGGCGACGCCGGCCCCGACTGGCTCGCGCGCCGCTTCGGCACCCACCGCTACGCCGATCTGATGCTGCTCGGCTACCGGGGTCCTGAACCGGTCGCCGTCCATACCGGAGGAAACGGCTCATGCGCCGTCTGAGCTTCGCCGATCTCCAGAAGGGCTACGAGCGACGCGGCACCCTTGCCCTGCTGTTCCTCACCGACCGGTGCCCCGTGGGCTGCGGCCACTGCTCGGTGGACTCCCGGCCCGACAGCCCCCGTATCACCGACTTCGCCCTGTTCGAAGAGGTGGTGGAAGGCATCTGCGCGCTGCCCGGCGTCCGCGTCATCGGCATCTCGGGCGGCGAACCCTTCGTCGAGCGGCGCGGACTGTCCCTGGCCTCCCGCCGCATCCACGAGTCGGGCAAGGAGCTGATCCTCTACACCAGTGGCTTCTGGGGGCCGCCCGACCCGGGGGACGACGGTGCCCGACGGGCACCCGCCTGGGCCCGTGCCGTGCTGCGCCGGGCCACCGGAGTCTTCCTCAGCACCGACGCCTACCACGAGGAGTCGGTGCACGAGTACCGCTTCACCGGTGCGGCCCGCGCGGTCGCGGCCGAGGACGTATGGCTGGTGGTGCAAGTGGTGAACGAGCCGGCGATGGTCGCCCGCGCCGAGGAACTCCTCACCCGTGCCTTCGGCCTCGACTGGCCCTCTCACGCGGAGGTGGCGACGGTGCCCCCGCTGCCGTACGGCCGGGCCGGAAGTCTCGACTCGCCGCTCTTCCGGCGCGAACGCCCGCGCCGTCCCGGCGAGTCGTTCGGCAGGTGCCGGACCGCGAACGTTCCGACGATCCGGTACGACGGCACCGCCACGGCGTGCTGCAACGAAATGGTGATCACCGGTGCGGGCCCGCGGCGGCTGCGCCACCGCTGCACCGACCGTCACGAGGTCACCGCCGCGCTGACCGGCTTCACTCACGACTCGCTCTACCGTGCGGTCGGCACCGTGGGGCCCGGCATGATCACCGTCCATCCCCGCTACCAGGACCTGGCGGGAAGAGAGTTCACCGGCATCTGCGAACTCTGCTGGGTGATGGCCGAGCGAACCCCCGCGGAATCGAAGGACAACCTGATCGACGCGATCCGCGTACTGGGAGAGGAACAGGTGGGATGACGACAACCGGACACGGACGGCCCGTGGCACCGCGGCCGGCAACAGGAGCGGCCGGTAGGGCGGTTCCCCTGCGGAACGGTGGTGATGAGACCCGCAGGACAGGCCGCGCGGGGCTGCTGCGGGCCAAGATCGAGCTGGCCATGCCCGAGTTCCGGGCCGTCAGCGGATGGCTCTGGAACGGCCCGTCGGTCGCCGAGCTGTACCCGGACTACCTGTGCGTCCTGCACTCGATGGTCCGTTCCACCGTCCCGCTCATGGAGGCCGCGCTGGCCCGCTCCCGTGACCTGGCCGCCGAAGGCGACCCGGTGGCCGACATGCTCGTGCCGTACTGGACCCAGCACATCCGCGAGGAGACCGGGCACGACGAGTGGCTGCGCCAGGACCTGGCGGCCATCGGCCGGGACCCCGACGAACCCCTGCGCCGACTGCCGACAGCGACACCCGCGACGCTCGTCGGCGCTCAGTACTACTGGCTCTTCCACTACCACCCCGTCTGCCTTCTGGGCCATATCGCCGTCATCGAGGGAAACCCGCCGTCCCGGGAGGTCGCCGACCTGCTGAGCGAACGGTCCGGGCTGCCCCTCGCCGGATTCCGTACGCTCGCCCGCCACGCCACACTCGACATCAAGCACGGGAACGATTTGTTCCGGCTGGTCGACACCCTCCCGCTGACCCCCGTCCAGGAGACCGCGATCGGACTCTCCGCACTGCACACCATGGACTCCGTGGTCCAGCTGTTCCGCGAGCTGGCCGACGGCTTCGGCCCCGGTGCGCGCAGCACGGTCCCGCCGGCCCCGGTCCCGGCCGCCTGACCTTCCCGAGGAAGGACGAGACATGGCCCGCCTGGAGTTCGCCGCGCCGCTGCGACACCGTCCCTTCCGGCTGCTCTTCGCGGGCAGCGCGGTCTCCGGCATCGGGGACTGGATGGACTATCTGGCCCTGGTCGTCCTGATCGCTTACACCTGGCAGCAGGGTCCGGGCGGCCTCGCCGCCCTCTCGGTGGCCATGGCCGCTCCCTGGGTGCTCGCCGGACCGGCCGCGGGTGTGTTCGCCGACCGGATCGCCGACAAGCGCCGTGCCATGATCCTCTGCGATCTGCTGCGCTGTGCGCTGGTCGCCGGCTACTTCCTGGCCCCCGGACTCTCCGCCCTGCTGGTCCTGGTCTTCCTCAAGGGGGTCTGTTCCACGCTCTTCAACCCGGTCTACCAGAGTGTGGTGGTCCGGGTGGTACCCAAGGAGGACCTGCTCCAGGCCACCGCGCTGGGCATGTTCACCTCCCAGGCCACCAAGGTCGCGGGACCGGCCGTGGGCGGGCTGCTGGTCAGCGGCATCGGGGTACGTGGGGTCTTCGTCGCCGACGCGGTGTCGTTCCTCCTCTCCGCCGTCTTCCTGGCCGGGCTCCGCCTCCCGCCCCTTCCCCGAACCACCGGACAGGACGCGGCGGGCACGGAGGACGAGGGCAGCCCGGTACTCCGGGGCCGCGTGGGGAGCCGCTTCATGACGGAGTTCACCGAAGGCGTGCGCTTCGTCGTACGGACCCCCGCGCTGCTGGTCGTCATGGTCAGCATGGCTGCCTCTCTGTTCCTGGTACTCACCTTCGATGTGCTTGCGCCGCTGGCCCTGCACCGGCTCGGCATCGACGAGTCCACGCTGGGTCTGGTGATCGCTGCTGTCGGGGCGGGCGCGGCTGTCGGTACGGTGGCCATGGCCCAATGGGGCCGACGGGCTGATCCGTTCACTCTCATGGGCGGTGGCCAACTGGCCACCGGAGGGTTGGTCTGTGGGGTCGGCGCCGCCGTGGCCGCCGGACTCGCGGGCTCGCCCGCCGTCTGGCTGCCCGTCGCCTTCGGGATCGGCCTCTCCTCCTCGGCGATCATGGTGGTCTATCCGTATGTGCTGCGCCGGGAGACTCCCCAGCATCTGATGGGACGGGTCAGCGCCACGACCGGCGCGGTGCCTACCGTTCTCCAACTCGCCGCACCGCCCGTGGCCGCCGGGCTCGCCGCCTGGCAGGGGCTGACTTTCGTTCTCGTCTGCTGCGGTGGCGGACTCGCCATGCTCGGACTGGCGCTGTGCGGATGGAGCATCGGCCGTCGCCGCACGCACCGCATCGGGTCCACCACGTCGGCCCCCGCGCTCTCCGCCGACCGGACCCCCCTTACTCCGGCGCGCCTCGACGCGCCGGTGGCACAGCCTGTCCCGCTCACCCGGCCGGAACCACCGGTCGGTCCCTTCCCAGAAGGAGCAACCATGAGCGACAACCTGAGTGCCCTCGCCGCAGCCGGGATACCCACCGACCGGATTCCGGCCGCCGAAAGGGAGGTTCTGCAGGCGCTCTCCGCCGACGAACTGGCCGTTCTCACCTCCATCAAGGAGCGCGTCGACTCGGCCGTCGAGGTCCAGGCGCACGCCGACAAGGACAAGGACGACACCTGGGTCGGCGTCGGCATCTGGTAGCCGTTCCGGCCGGCGGGCCCCCTCCGGGGTCCGCCGGTCCAGCCGCTCGCACAAGGAGAGGGAAGCATGACTCCCGAAGAGAGGATCGCGGCTCTGCGCGACTCCGGGTTCCCGGTGGACACGCTCTCCGCCGATCAGCAGGCGGTCCTGCGGCAGCTCGACGACGCCGAGGTGGCCGTCCTCGTGTCGGTCAGAGCACGGCTGGAGGCCGAGGACCCCGAGGTCCGGGCGCACTCCGGCGAACCGATCATCGGCGGTGTCCTGTTCTGATCTGAGCGGACAGGCCGGTTCCGGATGGCGGATTCGTGGTCCGAACCTCGCGGGCCGGGTTTCCGGTCCGCGACCGGCTCGTGTCCTGGGCGGAGGGAGAACCCATGGCTTCGGCCTGCCCCGGTTGCCACACGCGCACCGCGCCCGGCGCGCGCTTCTGCTCGTCCTGCGGTCACGCCCTGCCCGCCGCACCTGCCCCCGTCCCCGCCGTCGGCACGGGACGCGAGCAGGTGGCCTCCCGGCGCACCGTGACCGTGCTGTTCTGCGACATGACGGGTTCGACCGCGCTCAGCGAGTGGCTCGACCCGGAGGCCCTGCGCCATGTGATGCTGCGTTACTTCACCCGGATGCGGGCCTGCGTCGAGGACCACGGCGGCACGGTTGAGAAGTTCATCGGCGACGCTGTGATGGCCGTGTTCGGCGTACCCCTCACCCACGAGGACGACCCCCTGCGCGCCGTGCGGGCTGCCCTGGACATGCGTGACTCGCTGGACGACCTCAACGCCGAACTCCGGCGCGAACTGGGCACCGCCGTGGCCGTGCGCATCGGCGTGGAGACCGGCGAGGTCGTCGCCACCGTCGTACCTGGCGCCGACCAGGCGCTGGTCTCCGGGGAGACCGTCAATGTGGCGGCGCGCCTCGAACAGCACGCGCCGCCCGGCCAGATACTCGTCGGCGCGGTCACCCGGGCCCTGGTGGGGCCGGCGGTGGAGGCCGAACCCGTCGCGGCGCTGAGCGTCAAGGGCAAGTCGCGGCCCGTCCACGCCTGGCGGGTCGTCCGCGCCGTCGAACGTCCCGCCACGATGCTGCGCGGCACCGACTCGGCGCTTGTGGACCGTACGGCCGAACTTGACGCGCTGCTCGCCCTGCACCGCCGTACCGGACGCGACCGCGCGGGCCGGCTGGTCACACTGCTGGGCGACCCCGGCGTCGGCAAGTCCCGGCTGGCGCGTGCCTACGGCCGGGAGGCGGTACGGCAGGGCGCGCTGGTCGCCGGCACCGACTGCCCGCCCTACGGCAGCCCGGGCCCGTACGCGCCGCTCGCCGCCCTGCTGGAAGGTCTGGCACCGGGGCTGCCGGACGACGGCGGGTCGTTCCGCGATCGGGTCGCCGCCCTGCTGGGTCCTGTCCGGAGTTCCCGCGCGACGCCGCAGGGGAACTCCGGACAGGATGTGGGCGGGCGAGAGGCCGCAGGTGCCGCCGCGGCCCTGCTGGACCGGCTGCGGCGCGGCGAAGCGCCCGGCACCGGGACCGAAGAAGTGCACCTGGCCCTGCTCGGGCTGCTGACGGCCCTCGGCCGGGACCGTACCGTCGTCGCCGTTCTCGACGATATCCACTACGCGGCGCCCGCCCTGCTGGACGCCGTCGCCCATCTCGCCACCGGGCTGACGGGCGCGCGGGTCCTGCTGGTCTGTCTCGCCCGGCCCGAACTGCTCGACCACGCACCGGAGTGGAGCGAGCCCGCGCCGACCGCCACCGTGCTCCCCGTCCCGCCCCTGCCCAAGGCTGACTGCCAGGACCTGGTGGTCCGGCTGCGCTCCCTCGCGGGCGGTACCGCCGACGATCTCGTACTGCATCTGGCCCAGGGCTCCTGCGGTTCCGCTGCCGTACCCGACGCCATCACCGCGCGCATTGCCGAACGTGCCGAGGGAAACCCGCTGTTCGTGGAGCAGATGGTCGCGATGGAACGCGAGGGCGGTGACCTCGAATCCGTACCGCTCTCCCTGCGCGGCCTCGTGGCCGCCCGGCTGGACCGGCTGCCGCCGGAGGAACGCGAACTGCTCGGCTGCGCCTCCGTCGTGGGCCGCGAGTTCCCGCTCGACCAGCTCCGTGTGGTGCGGGCCGGCGAGCAGGCCGCCCCGCCGGGCGAGGACGGGCGGACGGCGCCGGAAGAGTTGCTGGCCGCGCTGGTCTCGCGGCGGATCGTGGAGCCCCTCGCCGCCTCCGGCGGCACTCACCCCGGTGGGGCGCCCGAGACCCCGGAGACCCTGCCGGAGCCCGGTGGTCACCGCTTCGCCAGCCCGCTGATCCAGGAAGTCGTCTACGCAGGGCTGTCCCGGCGGCTGCGTGCCGAGCGCCACGAACGGCTGGCGGCCTGGCTGCTGGCGGACGGCGTCACCGCGTCCCCCGGAACCCCGCCGTCGCCTCCGCCGCCCCCCGACCACACCACTGCGGGCGGGCACCTGGAGCGCGCCTTCTGGCACCGGCGCGGCCTGGGCCTGCTCGACCCCGTCGCCCGCCGCACCGGAGCCGCCGCCGTCGCCCACCTCACCGCCGCGGGAGCGGCGGCCCTGGCCAGGGGCGAGGTGGGCTGGGCCATGGACCTGCTGCGGCGTGCCCGCGCCGTGGACGACGTGTGCCCGGCCGGCGGCGACCGGGACGGGGCCACCGTGCCGGGGCCGGGAGGCGGTGCGGCGGCCGCAGTCCGGCTGCGGCTGCGCACCGCCCTCGCCGAGGCACACCTCGCCACCGGCCACACCGAACGCGCACTCACCGCCTTCCACGCCGTCCACGAGGAGGCCGTACGGACCGGTGACCAGGCCACCGCCGCCCGCGTGCGGCTCCAACTCGCCTACCTGGAACCGGGTGCACCGGGCTTCGGTACAGCGCTGGACGCTGCCCGCGAGTCGCTGGCCCCCCTCACCGAGGCGGGCGACGACCTCGGGCTCGCCCGCGCCCGGCTGCGGATCGGCCAGGCCCACCAGAGCGAGGGCCGCCACGCACGCGCCGTCACCGACTTCACCGCCGCCCTCCATCACGCGGCCCGCGCCGACGCCGAACTCGAACGCGCCGGTACGGTGGGCGCGTTCGGAGTCTCGCTGTGGCTGGGGCCCGAGCCGGTACCGGCCGCCCTGCGCCGCTGCGAGGAACTGCTCGCCACCGACCTGGACGGTCGGCGCATGGCGCGGGCCGCGCTGTTGTGCCCGATGGCCGTGCTGCTCGCCACGCGGCGCCGGTTCGAGGAGGCTCGCGAACAGCTCGTCCTCGCCTCGCGCACCCTGCACGACTTCGGCCACGCGTTCGCCGCACCGGCTGTCACCGTCTTCGCCGCCACCGTGGAGTGCCTCGACGGACGCCGGGACTCCGCCGAGGCGATGCTGCGCGGCGCACGTACCGACCTCGCCAGGCTCGGCGACACCCCCCTGCTCGCCACCGCCACCCGCGACCTCGTCCGCGTCCTGCTGGAACAGGGCCGCGCGGCCGAGGCACGCGATCTGCTGGCACCGGCGGAGGGCGACCTGATGGCCGTCGCGGAACTGCACGCCCTGCACGGCCGGTTGCTGGCCCTGACGGGCGACGGAGCAGCCGCGACCGCCCATCTGCGGCGGGCGCTCGACGCGGCCCGTACGACCGAGTCCCCGCTCTGCCTCGCCGACGTCGAACTGGATCTCGCCCACGCGCTTGCCGACCTGGCGGACCCGGACGGCCCGCCGCCGCCCGCCGCGCGCGCCCATGCCACTGCCGCGCACCGCCGCTACCGGGCCAAGGGCCATCTCGTCGGAGCGGCCCGTGCGCGCCTGCTGCGGGGGTCCTCCGCCGGCCGGACCGGACCGGAGCCCGCACCGTGACCGGGACCCCCGCGCTCACCTGGACCCTCGTGGGCCGCACACCGGCCGAGATCACGCTGTCCACCAACTGGCCCCGGCGGGTCACCGCCGACCAGGCGTGGGGCGGCTCGACCGGCACGGGCGTACGGGTGTGCGTGGTGGACAGCGGAGTCGAGGACGGTCACCCCCTCGTCGGCCGGGTCGCCTCCGCCCATGTGGTGCGCCGTGACACCGAGGGGGTCCAGCGGGTCGTGCCCGACACAGAGGGCGACGCCTGCGGCCACGGCACCGCCTGCGCAGGCATCGTTCGCTCCGTCGCGCCCGACTGCGAACTTCACAGTGTCCGCGTCCTGGACTCGGGCTTCACCGGCTCCGGCGACGCGCTGATCACCGGCGTCCGCTGGGCGCTCGAACAGCGCTTCGACATCCTCAACCTGAGCCTGTCCACCACCCGGCGCGGCTTCGCCGAGCAACTGCGCGAACTGGCCGACCACGCCTACTTCCGCGGCACGATCCTCGTCGCCTCTGCCCACAACATGCCCGTCGAGAGTTTCCCCTGGCGGTTTGCGTCGGTCCTGTCGGTGGGCAGTCACCAGGACGACAACCCCGGGACCGTGCTCTACAACCCCGTCCCACCCGTCGAGTTCTTCGCCCGGGGTTCCCGCGTCCCAGTGGCCTGGCCCGGTGGCGGCACATCCGTCTGTACCGGCAACAGCTTCGCCGCGCCGCATGTCACGGGCCGCTGCGCACTCATTCTTGCGAAGCACCCCGATCTGAAGCCCTTCCAGGTCAAGGATCTGCTCATGCTCACCTCGGACAACGTGCGAGGACAACGATGAACGACAACGGCTCCCTGCTGCCCGGCCACCCGGACGGCGCCACCCCCGAGGACGACGGCCTCACCGAGGTCCACCGGCGGATGCTCACCTCCGTGGTGGAGGTCGCCCGGGCGATCTTCGAGGCCCAGGCCGGCTCGATCTTCCTGCTCGACGAGGAGCGCGACGAACTGGTTTTCGCCGCCGTCTCGGGCCGGGGCGAGGATTTCCTCGTCGGCCGACGCTTCCCCGCCTCGAAGGGCATCGCGGGGTGGGTGGTCCGCTCACGGCAGCCCATCACAGTGGACGACGTATCGCGGCAGGGGACGTTCGCCCATGACGTGGCCGAGGCGACCCAGTACGTGCCGACCGCTCTGATGGCCGCGCCGCTGTTGTGCGGGGAACGGGTGCTCGGTGTGCTGGAGGTCCTGGATCGCAATCCCGCAATGCGCACCTCCCTGGCGGGCATGGATCTGCTCGCTCTCTTCGCCGGCCAGGCGGCGCTGGCCCTGGAGCTGACGGAGCGCCACCGGGACCGGGCGCGGACCGCGGCTCCGCCGCCCCCGGGGCACCCGGCACCTCTGTCGGAACTGGCGGCGGTCCTGGACGGGCTGCCCGGCGAACGTACCGATGCCGGCCGCCGGCTCGTCGACGCCCTGCGGGACATCCTGGCCTGAGGCTCGGGCGGCGTCCGGGAGCAGGGCGCCGTCCGCTGGTAGCGCGAGGGGCGCCCGACCGGCCGAAAGCCCGGTCCGGCGCCCCTATGGGATCGCTGCTGGAGCCTCTCGCGTTCCGGATGTGACGAAGTCACCCGGTGGACGAGGCCGGCGGATCGGCCGACGTGTCGACGTCACGGGTTTCCGGACCGATCCCGGCCCCCGATCGCCAGGAAGCAGAGGGCGGGCGTGATCACCGCGGCGGCGACGCCGTACCAGATGGAGAAGTTCCGGCGGCCGATCCGCTGGGAGAGCATCCCGTAGCGCGGCGCCGCCGCCGCGTTGAACACCCCCGCCACCAGTAACGCCATAGCGATCCCCTTGCTGCTCACCGGTGTGTCGCCGGTGGCCAGGACGATGGGGAGATGGGCGACGGAGATATTCACCGGGAACCAGAAGCCGGACGTCAGGACGAAGACCTGGAGCATGTCGCGCCGGTACCGGCCGGCGAGCAGTTCCACCAGCGGCGCGCGGGCCGCCGCGCCGTTGTCCGCGGCCTGGCGCTCTCACACCTCGGAGTCCTCGACCGGAGAGACTGCTGTCGGCCGGTGCGACGATCTCACCGGTGCCGGACAAGGCGGAGCCATGAGCCGCGACCACGCCGAGGAGTGCCTCTGTCCTGAGCACCCGGTGGTCGGTGTGTTCGGCTCGATGGCCGGTGTGGCCACGGTCGGCATGGTGCTGCTGATGCTCACCACCTCCGTCGCCGGGGTGGTCTTCTTCGCCCGCGACCCGGACCCGGCCCGCGGCAAGGTGTGGCAGACCCGGACCGCCCGGTTCAGGCGCAGGCCCTGAGGAACGCGACGAGCGCCGCGTTCACCTCGTCCGGGCGCTCCTGCTGGGTCCAGTGGCCGCAGCCCGCCAGCTCCACCGGCGGACGTGTCAGGCCGGGCATCAGCGCGGGAAGCCGCGCGATGAGTTCGGGGGTGCCGGGGAAGGCGGGTACGGCGTCGCGGTCGCCGTACAGGTACAGGGCGGGCCGGGTGACGACGGCGCCGTGCCAGGGAGCGGTCAGCTCCCAGTTGCGGTCCAGATTGCGGTACCAGTTGAGCGCCCCGGTGAAGCCCCGGGAGAAACTCTCCGTCAGGGCGTCGAGATCGTCCTCGGTCAGCCACTCGGGCAGCACCTCCGGGTCCGGCATGTCCGCGAGCCAGCCCTGCCCGGCCCGGACCAGCGGCTGCTTGATCTCGCCGGAGTACGGTGCCGATCCGGACGCCGAGTAGAGGAACTTGCGCAGGGTGGTGCGCACGTCCTTGCCGAACTCGGCGTCGGCGATCCCCGGGCGGTTGAAGTAGTTCCAGTAGAAACGGCCGCCGAACCTCTGCTCCATGGCGGCCAGCGGCGGCCTCGTCCCCCGGAAGGGCGGCGGCACACTCAGCCCGGCCACCCCGAGCACCAGGTCCGGCCGCAGCAGCGCGGTGTGCCAGGCGACCGGCGCGCCCCAGTCGTGGCCGACGACATACGCCTGCTTCTCGCCCAGCGCCGCGATCAGCGCGACGACATCGCCGACGAGGTGGAGGATGCTGTACGCCCCGACATCGTCGGGATGGTCGCTGCTGCCGTATCCGCGCTGGTCGGGGGCGACGACACGGTAGCCGGCGGCGGTCAGCGGGCCGAACTGGCGGTGCCACGAGTGCCAGGACTCGGGGAAGCCGTGCAGCAGCACGACCAGCGGGCCCTCGCCCTGCTCGGCGATATGCAGACGGACGCCGTTCACCTCGACCATGCGATGCTCGACCATGCCCCGAGCGTACGTGCCGGACGTCCCGCCGGCACTGTCAGGCCGTCAGTAGACATCGCGGGCGTAGCGCTTGTCGGCGGTCAGGCGTCTGACGTAGGCGGCGGCCTCGTCGGTGTTCATGCCGCCGTGGGTGACGGCGATGTCCCTGAGCGCCCGGTCGACGTCCTTGGCCATCCGGCCCGCGTCACCGCAGACATAGAAGTGGGCGCCGTCCTGGAGCCACTGCCACAGCCGGGGACCGTGTTCGCGCATCCGGTCCTGGACATAGACCTTGTTGCGCTGGTCGCGGGAGAAGGCCAGGTCGAGACGGTCGAGACGGCCGGACGCCTGCTCCGCCACCAGGTCCTGGCGGTAGTAGAAGTCCGTGGCCCGGCGCTGCTCGCCGAAGAAGAGCCAGTTGGGGCCGGTGTGACCGCGGGCCCGGCGGTCTTCGAGGAAGCCGACGAAGGGCGCCACCCCCGTACCGGGCCCGACCATGATCATGGGGGCGGCGGGGTCGGCGGGCGGGCGGAAGTGCGGTGAGCGCTGGACGAAGACCTGCACGGGCCCGTCGTCCGCGCGGTCGGCGAGATAGGTGGAGCACACGCCCTTGCGGTCGCGGCCGAGGTCGTTGGTGTAGCGGACGACGGAGACCGTGACCCGGACCTCGCCCGGATGGGCGAGCGGGCTGGAGGAGATGGAGTACAGCCGGGGCTGGAGGCGCTTGAGCACCCCCGCCCACTCCGCCGCCGAGGCGCGGACGGGGTACGCGGCGACCACATCGGCGGCCTGGCGGCCCCAGCTCCACTTCGCCAGCGCGTCCTTGTTGCCCGGCCGCAGCAGCCGCCGCAGCTCGTGGCTCCCGGTGCGCTCCGCCACGAACGCGAGCAGGCCGGTGGTGACACGGGCGATGTCCAGCCGGGTGCGCAGGGCCTCCCCGAGGGGGAGGGGCGCGCCGTCGCCGAGGGCGACCGGCTCGTCGGGGGAGAGTCCGGTGAGGGCGAGCCACTCCGCGACGAGCGGGGCGCCGTTGGTCGGCCAGACGCCGAGGGCGTCCCCGGCGTCGTAGGAGAGTTCACCGTTACGGGTGTCGAAGGCGAACTGCCGGACCTCCTTCTGGGAGCCGGGCAGGCTGAGCAGCTTGTTGCCGATGAGCAGGGTGGCGAACGGCGAGGTCTTGGTGAAGCCGCCGGGCGGCGGAGTGGACGGCGGGGGACCGACGGGCGCGGGTGTAGCGGCGGGCGCGGGGTGCCGGTCGTTGGCCGTCGCCAGGGCGGTGACAACCTGGCCCAGCCAGCGCTCGGCGGCCTCCTCGTAGTCGGGCTCGCAGTCGACGCGCGGGACGAGCCGGGTCGCGCCGAGGGCGTCGAGGCGTTCGTCGAGCCGGCGGCCGTGGCCGCAGAAGTCGTCGTAGGCGGAGTCACCGAAGGCGAGGACCGCGTAACGCACTCCCGTCAGCCGTCCGGCCGCCGGGCCGGAGAGCGTCTGCCAGAAGCCGGCGCCGTTGTCGGGGGCGTCGCCGTCGCCGAAGGTGCTGGTGACGATGAGCAGATCGGCTTCGGTGGTGAGGCGGTCCGGGGCCGCGTCGGCCATGGGCAGCAGCTCGGCGGTACGGCCGGTCCGGGCGAGACGCGCGGCGGCGCGGGCGGCGAACTCCTCGGCGGTGCCGGTCTGGGAGGCCCACAGGACGACCAGACGGCGGGCGTCGGGCGCGGTGTCGGCGGATGGGGCGTCGGCGGGCGGGGCGGTGGCCGCCGGGGCGGCGCGGGCGAACGTACCGGCGAGAACGCCGTTCACCCACAGGGCACGGTCCGGGTCGACGGGCGCGCCCGGCGGCAGGACGGGGACGCGTCCGTCGGGCGGGACCGCGGCGAGCCCGGCGAGATAGCCCGAGAGGTACTGGCGCTCCGGCGCCGACAGCGGTACGGGACCGAGCACGCCGCCCGCGCCCGCACCCGCACCCATGCCCGCAACCGCGCCCGCGCCGGAGCCGATGCCGAACAGGGCGGCGAGCGCGTGGACCGGGTCAACGGCCGTCGTCGCCGGGCGCACAGCGGGCGCCGGGGCAACGGCCGTTGTCGCCGGGGGCGGGACCGGGGCCGGCACGACGGTGAGGGTGACGGCGCAGACCTTGAACTCGGGCTGGAAGGAGAGCGGGTCGACGGCGTCGTTGGTGACGGCGTTGACGCTCAGATACTCGCCGGACAGATCGTTCCAGTGGAACGGCGCGAAGCAGGTGCCCGGCCGGACCCGGTCGGTCACCACCGCGGGCAGCACCGCCCGTCCGCGCCGGGAGGCGATCTCCAGATGATCGCCCGCGCCGACGCCGAGGGCCGCGGCGTCCTCGGGATGGACCTCCACGAACGGGCCGGGGTTGAGCTTGGCGAGCTTGGCGACCTTTCCGGTCTTGGTCATCGTGTGCCACTGGTGCTGAAGACGGCCCGTGTTGAGGAGGAACGGGTAATCGTCGTCGGGGAGTTCGGCGGCGGGAAGGTGCGGACGGGCGAAGAACCGCGCGCGTCCGCTCGCGGTCGGGAAGGCCAGGCGCGGGCGCGAGCCGTCCTCGCGCACCAGGAGCCGCTGGCTGACACCGTCGTTGAGGTAGCGGATCGGGTTGCGGTCCGGGCCGTCGGCGGCCGGGGCCGGCCACTGGACGGGGGTGGCGCGCAGCCGCTCGTAGGTCACCCCGCGCAGGTCCCAGCCGGTCGTGGGGTTCCACGCCTGCTTCAGCTCCTCGAACACCTCCTCGGCGCAGGTGTACCCGAACGCGTCGGCGAAGCCCATCTCGCGGGCCACCCGCGCGATCAACTCCCAGTCGGGCAGGGCCTGTCCGGGCGGGTCGACGACTCCCGGCACGAGGGTGAGGTTCCGCTCGGAGCTGACCATGACACCGTCGGACTCCGCCCACAGGGTCGCGGGCAGCACCACATCGGCGTACGCGTTGGTCTCGGTGTCGGCGAAGACGTCCTGGGTGATGACCAGTTCGGCCGCGTCCAGACCGGCGATGACGGTCTTGCGGTTGGCGACCGAGGCGACCGGATTGGTGCAGATGATCCAGCACGCCTTGATCTCCCCGGCGGCCATCCGCTCGAACATCTCGACCGTGCCCTGCCCGGCCTCGGTCCGCAGGGAGCCCTCGGGGATGTTCCAGAGCTTCTCGGTGAAGGCGCGCTCGGCGTCCACCAGGACCGATCGCTGGCCGGGCAGCCCGGGACCCATGTAGCCCATCTCCCGCCCGCCCATGGCGTTGGGCTGGCCAGTCAGCGAGAAGGGGCCGGCGCCGGGGCGGCAGAGGGCGCCGGTGGCGAGGTGCAGATTGACCAGGGCGTTGGTGTTCCAGGTGCCGTGGGTGGACTGGTTCAGGCCCATGGTCCAGCAGCTCATCCACGCGCCGGACTCACCGATCCACCGCGCGGCCAGCCGGATGTCGCGCTCGGGGATACCGGTGATCTCCGCGACCTTCGCGGGCGGGTAGTCCGCGAGGAAGGCGGGCATCTCCTCCCAGCCTTCCGTGAACGCCGCGATGAACTCCTCGTCGGTGTGGCCGTTCTCGACCAGCAGATGCAGCAGGCCGTTCAGCAGGGCGAGATCGGTGCCGGGCCGTATCGGCAGAAAGAGATCGGCCTTGTCGGCGGTGGCGTTGCGCCGAGGGTCGACGACGATCAGCCGGGCCCCGGCGGACTTGACCCGGTCCATCATGCGCAGGAAGAGGATCGGATGGCAGTCGGCCATGTTGGCACCGATGACGAAGAAGGTGTCGGCGCGGTCGAAGTCCTCGTACGAGCCGGGCGGGCCGTCCGCGCCCAGCGACAGCTTGTAACCGGTGCCCGCGGAGGCCATGCACAGCCGGGAGTTCGACTCGATCCGGCTCGTCCGGACGAAGCCCTTGGCCAGCTTGTTCGCCAGGTACTGCGCCTCCAGGGACATCTGCCCGGACACATAGAAGGACACGGCGTCCGGGCCGTGCTCGTCCAGGATCGCCCGCAGCCGGCCGGCGACCGCCGTGATGGCCTCGTCCGTGTCCGTCGCGACCGGCCGGGCGCCGCGCTCGGGCCGTACGAGGGCCGTGTCCGCCCGCCCGGCCGAGGCCATCATGTCCGCGCTGGTCGCGCCCTTGGTGCACAGGCGCCCGAAGTTCGCGGGATGGGCCTTGTCCCCCGAAGCCTTCGCCGCCCGGCGCCGGCCGTCGACGGGATCCCGCACCACGTCCAGCACGATCCCGCAGCCGACCCCGCAGTACGAACAGACCGTACGGACGCTGTCCTTCTTCGCGCCGGCTGTCACCGAACCTCCACCTCGTGCCGCGTACACGGGCCGCATACACGCGGCGCGGCCCCACGCTCCGTACCGTAGAAAGACCGGATTTCCGGCCCGTCACGCCTCTGGATCATCCATGGTTACACCCGGCGCACTCCCCGCGCCGCGAGGGTGTGAGGCCGTCGGGTGCGGTTGCCGCGCGCCGGGGCATACCACCGGTATGAGCGATGACCACGGGTACGGGGACGATCACGGAGGCGGTGGCGACCACGACAGCGGTGGCGACCACGGGTACGGCGGCCACGGTTCGGGCGGGTCGCACCACAGCGGGCACAGCGGCGGAACCGACCACGGCCACAGCGCACAAGGGCAGCTGGCCGCCGAGCACTTCGCCGCGGCGTACCACTCCGATACGGAGTTCGTCACGGCGGGGACGGCCCTGGACGACGACTGGCTCACCATCACCGGGACGGCCGTGGTCAGTGCGGCGGCCGGGACGTTCGTCCAGTCCTTCGTGACCAGCCTCGGCGAGCGGGCCGCCGAGGAGGCCACCGCCCGCACGGGAACACTGTGGCGACGCACCCGCCGCAGGATGGCGACCCGGCGCGGCCGGGAGCGCCGGGAGGCGGCGGAGCGGGAGGCCGGGAAGCGCCGCACGGTGGAGGAGTTCCGTTCGCTCGTCGAGGGGCTCATCACCTTGCAGGGGAGCGGCTCGGGCGTCGCGCATCTGTCCGGGCCCGACGATGTCGCGGTCCTGGAGGTCCATCCCGGTCTGCCGCTCGTCGCGATCGAGCAGATACGCCGGATCGATCTCGGTTCACGGAGGGTGGAGGGGCGGGTCATCGTCTGGGTCTCCCCGTTCCCGGGCTATCCGGAAGGCGTGTGGGCGGAGAGGGGGCCCGGGCGGTTCCGCCATGTGTGGACCACGCACGAACGGTGGGCGAAGGTCCGCCACTGAACGCGTGGTGCCCGCTGAACGCGTGGTCGCGGCGGCGCGGCGCGGGCCTCCGGGAGGTCAGCCGAAGCGCTCGATACGGATCCGGTCCACCGGCTGGCCCGCCGCGACCAGCAGACGCGAGGCGTGCTCGGCGAATGCGTTCGAGCCGCACACATACGCCTCCCAGCCCTCCTCCGGCCCGTCGGCCAGCAGCGCCGCCACCTGGGCGGCCGAGATCCGGCCCACGGGCGCCCCCTCCGGCGCGGTACGGGTGAACACGGGCGTGGTCTCGGCGCCGTACTCCGCCGCGTAGATGAGGTCCCCGGGACCGCGGGCCGAGACCAGCAGGCGCAGCGGCACGGTCAGCGCCCGCGCGCGGCGGTGCCGGACCATGGAGATCAGGGGTACGACGCCGGAGCCGGCCCCGATGAGCAGCGCGGGCCGGTCGCCCGGCCAGGCGAAGAAGCCGCTGAGCGGGCCGCGCACCTCGATCTCGTCGCCGGGCCTGGCGACGGTGTGGAACCAGCCGGACACCTCACCGCCCGCCACATGGTCGAGGGTCAGCTCGATGTGCCCGGCGTCGTCGGGCGGGGACGCGATCGAGTAGTGCCGCTGGGCGGTGTAGCCGTCCGCCGCGCGCAGCCTCAGCATCAGGTGCTGCCCGGGCAGATGGCCCGTCCAGCCGGGCACGGCGAAGCGGAACGTCGCCGCGCGCGGTGTCTCGCGGCGGATCTCCGTGAGGGTCGCGCGCTGCCAGAGCGCCGCCGCGCGGTTGCTCGCGACGATCCGTCCGGGCACGGCGAAGCGGGCCGGGGGGACGAAGGTCCCGGCCGTCTGTGGGTCAGTCACCGGAGTAACGCTGTTCCTTCCAGGGATCGCCGCGGTCGTGGTAGCCGTTCAGCTCCCAGAAACCCGGCTCGTCGTGGTCGAGGATCCGCAGACCCGCCACCCACTTGGCGCTCTTCCAGAAGTACAGGTGCGGCACGATCAGCCGCGCCGGGCCGCCGTGCTCGGCGGGCAGCGGCCCGTCCCCGTACTCCCAGACGATCCAGGCCCGCCCGCCGGTCAGATCCGCCAGCGGCAGATTCGTGGTGTAGCCGGTGTACGAGTGGACGACGGCGTGTGTCGCGCCGGGGGACGGGCGCGCGGCATCGAGGAACGCGTCCACCGACACACCCCCGAACCGCACCCCGAACTTCGACCAGCCCGTCACACAGTGGATGTCCCCCCGGTACACGGACGACGGCAGCGCGTGCGCCTCGTCCCAGGTCCAGGTGCGCGCCTCGGCGACCAGCCCGCCGACGGTCAGCGTCCAGTCCTCCGGGGCCAGTTGGGGGGTGACCTCGGCGGACAGCACGGGCCAGTCGTCGCCCGCGTCGTACTGACCGGGCGGCAGCCCCGCGTTGGGGACACGCGCGCGTCCGGTGAAGCCTCTGGTCACACCCGTACGGCTCACACTCGCACGGTTCACACTTGGCCGGCTCACACTCGTACGGTCCACACTCATACGGACGGCACCTCCGGAGCGGTGGCGAGTGCCTCCAGACCGGCCAGGACCTCCGCCTCGTCCCACGGCCCGAGCACCCGGTCGCGCAGCAGGACCCGCCCGTCGACGACCGTGTCCCGTACGTCGGAGGAGTGCGCGGCGTACGCGAGTGTGGACCACGGATCGTGCAGCGGGCGCAGATGGGGCGCCGCCAGGTCCAGCACGACCAGGTCGGCGCGCTTTCCGGCCTCCAGCGAGCCCAGCTCGTCGCCCAGACCCAGCGCGCGGGCACCCTCGATCGTGGCCATCCGCACCGCCTGCTCCGCGCCGACCGCGGTCGGGTCCCCGGCCGCCTTGTGAATGAGCGCGGCCTGCCGTACGGCGCCCAGCACATCCAGTGTGTTGGAGCTGACCGCGCCGTCCGTCCCGAGCCCGACGGTGACGCCCGCGTCCAGCAGCCGGGGCACCGGGGCGATCCCGCAGCCCAGTTTCAGATTGGACACCGGGCAGTGGGCGACCGAGGTGCCCGTCCGGGCCAGCGCGGCGATCTCGGCGTCCGTCAGCTCCACCGTGTGCGCCAGCAGCAGATCAGGACCGAGCAGCCCCAGCGCGTTGAGCAGCTCCACCGGGCGCTTGCCGTAACGCTCCTCGACGGTGGCGACCTCGCTCGCGTTCTCCGCCGCGTGGATATGCAGCAGCGCGCCGAACTCCCGTGCCAGCGCCGCGATATCGGTCAGCTGGCCGGGCGAGAGCGTATAGGCGGAGTGGGCGAAGAGCACCGGCCGGACGCCCGGCAGGACCGGGCGGCCGGCGAGATCCCGGCGCGCCCACTCCAGCCGGTCCGCGTAGGCGATGCCGTCGGCCGGGCCGGGCACGTCCATGAAGGTCGGTCCGGTGAGCAGCCGCCAGCCCGCCTCGCGCGCGACCCGCTCGGCCGCCTCGTGGAACCAGTACATGTCGAGCGCCGTGGTCACCCCGGCCCGGACGCTCTCCGCGACGGCCGCCCGGACGGCCGCGGCGACGTTGTCCTCCGACAGCAGCCGGCTCTCCCAGCGGATCACCCGCTCCAGGAAGCCCTGGAGCGTCACATCGTCCGCCCGTCCGCGCAGCAGTGTCATCGCCAGATGCGTATGGGTGTTGACCAGGCCGGGCAGGACGAGGCAACCGCGCGCGTCGATCTCCTCGGCCGCCGTGTACCGGGCGCGCAGGTCCGTCGCCGGCCCGACGGCGAGGATCTCGCCGTCGCGGACGGCCACCGCGCCGTCCGGTACGACCGTGCCGGCCGCGTCGACGGTGAGGACGGTGCCGCCGTGCACCAGCAGATCGACACCGCTCACATCGACGCCGCTCACATCGACACCGCTCACATCGACATCGCTCGTATCGGCACCGCTCATCGGGCGTCCTCCGACGCCAGCAGCCGCAGCGCCTCCAGCGCGACCACACTGCCGCGCTCCACCCCGGCCGCGACCGCGTCGCGGTGCGGGTTGTAGCCCCCGGTGGCCTCCTCGTCGACGAGTTCGTCGGCGTTGGCACCGTCGATCACGAGCACCCCGCCCGTGGTGAGCCCCCGCAGACCGCCCGCGACGAACAGCGCGGACAGCTCCATCTCGATCGCCGCGAGCCCCGCTCCCTCGTACGAGGTCAGCGGGATCAGCCCCGGCTGGAAGACGGCCCGCGTCCACACGACACCCCGGTGGTGCGGCGCGCCCTGCTCACGGGCGGCGCGCTGGAGCGCGAGCACCGCCTCGGGGGTGGCCACCGCCGGGTACTCCGGCGGCAGGATCTGCTGGGTGACCCCGTCGTCCCGGACCGCCGCCTCCGCGATGACCAGGTCGCCGTCACCGATCCCGGGCCGCATCGCGCCCGCCGTACCGAACCGCAGGATCGTTCGTACCCCCGCGTCCGCCAGCTCCTGGAAGAGCAGGATCGCGCCCGGGCCACCGACCCCGTGCGAGGCCACCGTGACCGGCAGCCCCCGCCAACTCCCGGTGAACGTACGGTACTCACGGTGGTACGAGACCTCCCGCGCGTCGTCGAGCAGCGCGGCGACCGCCGCCGCGCGCGCCGGGTCGCCCACGACGACCGCGTACGGCGGCAGCCCGGCACGGGGTATACGGGTGATGGGCAGCGGGTCGTGGGTCATGAGGTGACTCCCGTCGGACGGCTCGTACGGCTGTCGCGGCGGCGCCGCTGTGCCGTGCTGAGGAAGAGAGCGCCGAGTGTGACGACGTACGGCGCGGCGTCGGTCGCCTGCTGGGGCAGACCGAGGCCCTGAAGGCGGAAGCCCGCGGCCTCGGCGAGACCGAAGAGCAGCGCCGCGAGCAGCACGCCGATGGGCAGCGCGCGGCCCAGCATGACCGCGACGACGGCGATCCAGCCGCGCCCCGCGGTCATGTTCTCGGAGAACAGCGTCACGTTCCCCAGGGCCAGTTGCGCCCCGGCGAGCCCGCACAGCACACCGGAGACCAGCACCGCCGCGTACTTGTACCGCGTCGGGCTCACCCCGAGGGTGGCCGCCGCGTCGGGTGCCTCACCGACCCCGCGCAGCCGCAGTCCCCACACGTGCCGCGACAGCATCAGCGCCGCCACCCCGACCGACGCCCAGGCCAGATACGCGAGCGGGGAGAAGCCCCCGACCAGCGGGAGCCCGGCGAGCGACGGATCGCCGAAGGTGCCCTGCACCCCGAAGACCGTCCGCAGCAGGAAGCTCGTCAGACCCACGGCCAGCAGGTTCATCGCGATGCCCAGCACCACCGCGTCACCGCGCAGGGTGACCGCGCCGACGGCGAGGATCAGCGAGTACGCGGCGGCGGCCAGCGCGGCGGCCAGCACCCCGAGCCAGGGACTGCCGGTGAACCAGCTCGTCGCCACGGCCGTGAAGCAGCCCATCAGCATCATGCCTTCGAGGCCGATGTTGAAGACGCCCGCGCGCTCGCACACGGCGCCGCCGAGCGCGGCGAGCAGGATCGGCGTCAGCGCGCGCAGCGCCGACATGAGGAAATCGGAGTCGAAGAACATCAGACGGACTCCCCCTGGGGAACGGGTTCCTGGGCGGCGGGTTTCTCCGCCGCCCCGCCGCGCCGGCGCGGGAAGCGCAGCCGGGCCGCCAGGAACACGATGACGATGGCCTGGAGCACCTGCGTCAGCTCGCGCGGCACCTCGGTGGTGCGCTCCATGGCGAGCCCGCCCACCTGGAGGACGGCGAAGAAGAACGCGGCCAGCACCGTGCCCAGCGGGGCCGCCGCCGCGAGCAGCGCCGCCGTCAGCCCCGTCCACGTATAGCCGGGCGCGGTGAGCGCGCCGTCGAGGAAGCGGTACGGGAAGCTCAGCACGCCGATCGCGCCGACCAGCCCGGCGATCCCGCCCGAGGTCGCCATCAGCCGGAGCGTGAGCCCCTTGCGCTCCACCCCCGCGTACGCCGCGAAGCGGGAGTTGAGGCCGGTCATCCGGATCTCGTACCCGGCCACCGTGCGCCGGTCGACGAACCAGTACACGACCGCGGCCAGTACCACGAGCAGCAGCCCGAGCGTCACGGTCGACGAGCCGAACACGGGAAGGGCCACGCCCTCGGGGAGCCGGCGCGTCTGCGGCAGACTGGAGCCGGGCTCCTTGAGGGGATAGCGCGCCAGATACGAGGCGAACGCCGTGGCCGGATAGCTCAGCAGCAGACTGCTCACCAGCAGCGGCACCCCGAAGCGGTTCTCGCAGAGCGCGGCCACCGCCGCGTAGGCCGCGCCCGCCGCGATCCCGGCGGCCAGGGCGAGCACGACGGCCAGCGGCGCCGGCAGCGGTACGTACAGACCGGTGACGGCCGCGGCGATACCGCCGAGCACCATCTGACCGTCCCCGCCCAGGTTGATGAGTCCGGCCCGCAGCGGAATCGCCAGGGCCAGCGCCATCCCGAGCACACTGGTGCCGGTGGTGAGCGTGGCGCCGATCCCGTCGGCCCCGAGCGCGCCGGTGACGACGGCCCCGTAGGCGGCGAACGGATCGGCCCCCGTCCCCACCAGGAACAGCGCCCCGATGACGAGCCCGGCGAGGATGGAGAAGGTGACGGGGGAGCGCAGTGCCCCCGTTATTCGGGCCATGTCGGTCCTACGGGCCATGTCAGTCTCGTTCCGGCGCGGTGGCGTTGAGCGGGGCGGGCGCTGTTGTGGACGCGGGCACAGCGGGGGACGTCGTCCCGCCCGCCATCGCGAGCCCCAGCGTCGCCTCGTCCGCCTCCGCCTTGCCGTACGAGGCGGTCACCCGGCCCTCGTACATCACCAGGACCCGGTCGGCGAGGCCGCGGATCTCGCTGAGTTCGGCGGAGACGAGGAGCACGGCGTGGCCCGCGTCGCGATAGGCGATCAGCTCGTCGTGGATGGCCTGGATCGCCCCGATGTCGACCCCGCGCGTGGGCTGCTCGACCAGCAGCAGCGGTGCCTCGTGGGTGAGTTCGCGGCCGATCAGCAGCTTCTGGAGGTTGCCTCCCGACAGTGCCGAGGCGGGCACGTCGGGCGTGGCCGCCTTGATGCCGAACCGCTCGACGAGGCGCTGTGCGTGGGCGCGTACGGCGGCGGGCGGCAGCAGCCCGCGACGGGAGGAGAGCGAGGCGCGGTGGTGGCCCATGGCCAGGTTCTCCGCGATGGTCGCGGCGGGCGCGGTGCCGACCGCGTGGCGGTCCTCCGGTACGTAGGCGAGGCCCCGCGCGCGCCGCTCGGTGGCCGAGGCGTGGGTGATGTCCGTCCCCTTGAGGCCGATCCGCCCCGCGGTGACCGGCCGCAGCCCGGCGAGCGCCTCCACCAGCTCGCTCTGGCCGTTGCCCGCCACGCCCGCGACCCCGACGATCTCGCCCGCGCGGACGGTCAGCCCGACCCCGTGCACCCCCGTGGTGCTCAGCCCCTCGACATCGAGGACGGCCTCCCCGGGCGTCCCCGCCGGGTGGACCCGGTCGAGATCGACCGCGCGGCCGGTCATCGCCGCCGCGATCGCGTCGGCGCTGGTGTCGGCCGTACGCAGCCGCGCGACCACCCGCCCGTCCCGCAGCACCGTGACGTTGTCGCTGCCTTCGAGCACCTCGCGCAGCTTGTGCGTGACGAGGATCACCGTACGGTCCTGCCCGGTCAGCGTCGTCAGGACCGCGAACAGGGCGTCGGCCTCGGCCGGGGTCAGCACCGCCGTGGGCTCGTCGAGGATCAGCGTCCGGGCGCCCCGGTGCAGCAGCTTCAGGATCTCCACGCGCTGCCGCAGCCCGACCGGCAGCGCGCCGACCCGGGCGTCCGGATCGACGGAGACCCCGTACTCCTCGGCGAGTTCACGCACCCGGCGCCGGGCCGCCGCGCGGTCCACCAGGCCGAAGCGGCGCGGCTCGGCCCGGTAGACGACGTTCTCGGTGACCGTCAGCGAGTCGAACAGCTTGAAGTTCTGGTGCACCATGCCGAGCCCGGCGGCCATCGCCGCGCTCGGGCTCGCGAAGGACACCTCGCGCCCGTCGACATGGATCGAGCCGGCGTCCGGCCGCTCCATCCCGTACAGCACGGACATCAGCGTGGACTTCCCGGCGCCGTTCTCGCCCATCAGCGCGTGGATCTCACCGCGCCGTACGGTCAGATCGACACGGTCGTTGGCGAGCGTGCCGGGGAAGCGCTTGGTGATGCCCCGCAGCTCCACGGCCACGGCGGAGGCCGGGGCCGTGGCACCGGCCTCCGCCGTGGCGGCAGCGTTACTTGGCGGCCGGGTCATCGACCGTCAGCTCTCCGGCCACGATCCGGTCGCGCAGCGCCTCGACCTTCTTCAGCACGTCCTTGTGGTCGGCGATCACGCACTGGGAGGAGTCCACCCCGTCCTCCAGACCCGTGAGGCTGATGCCGCCCTCCTTCAGACCGTACGAGACCGTCTGGCCCGCCTTGCCGTTCAGGACCTGCTCGATGCCCTCGGCGACGGCGACATCGGTCTTCTTGATCACGTTGTCGACGACGGTGCCGGGGGCCGACGGGCACTGGTTGACATCCACGCCGTACGCGAAGGCGCCCTTGGCCTTGGCCGCCTCGAAGACGCCGTAGTTGCCGGCCGCGGCGGCCGCCATGATCTGGTCGGTGCCCTTGGCGAGCAGCGAGTTCGCCTGCTCCTTGGCGCGCGCCGAGTCGTCGAACGGGGACTGGCCGCCGACGAAGCGGGTGCTCGCGGAGGTCTTGGGGGCGACTTCCTTGGCGCCGGCCGCGAACGGGTCGCTGTAGCGCCGGAACTGCGGGGTGTCGAGCACGTCGACCGCGCCGACCTTGCCGCTCTTGCTGAGCAGCCCGGCCTCGGCGCCCGCCAGATAGACGCCCTCGTGCTCACGGAAGACGGCGCAGCTGACGTTCTTGAACGTCTTCGCCGTGCACGCGTCGATCATCAGGAACTGCTGCTTCGGGTGCGCCTCGGCCTGCTGGGCGACGAGGTCGGCGAACTCGAAGCCGACCAGCACGATCACGTCCGGCGCGGCGTCGACCGCGGCCTGCACGTTCTGCTGCTGGGAGGCGGTGTCGGAGGACTGGTAGACCTTCTGCGTCCCGCTGTGCGCCTTGGCCGCGGTCTTCACACCCTCGATCGCGAGCTTGAGGAACTCGTTCTGGCCCACCGGGTCCGGTGTCACCAGGGTGAAGGACTTCGCGTCCTTGGCGGCGGTGCCGCTCCCGGCGTCGGAGGTGTCGGTGTTCTTCGCCGCCGCGTTGCAGCCGGTGACGAGGAGCAGGGTGCCGGCCGCCGCGGCGGCGAACTGGAGTGAACGGGTTCTACGGGACATGGGGCGGCCTTCCGGGGCGGTACGGCGGGGGAGTGGGGACACGGGGGGTGCGGGGGTGCGGCTCGTGCGGGAGCCGCGAAGCTTCATGGAGATGCGTGGCCGAGAGGTGCGTGGCGGGCCACGGACCGGGGGCGGCGGAGCTGCCGAGCGGGATCAGCGACACGCGGGACAGCGGCGACAGCCGTCACTGGCGCATCGGCCGTGGTCGAGGAAGCGGCGCTTGGTCAGCGGCAACACGTCCTCCTTCGCTCGGGATGTCACTCGGACGACACCAGGACGCCACTCGGACGTCGCTCGGGCCCGCTCAACCGCGGGTGCTGGACTTTAACACCGGTTTCCGGACACCCGTGCGACCGTCTCGAAGTGTGGTTCCCCGAGGTCATGTACGGTGTCGCGCACCTTCGGAACATTCAGGAGCCCCCGCCATGACCCAGGAACTGCGCGCCGTCGAGTGGACCGGAAACGCCCTCTCGCTGATCGACCAGACCGTCCTTCCGCACGCCACCGAGATCCGCCGGATCGACGGTGTGGACGCGCTGGTGGACGCGGTCCAGCGGCTCGTGGTGCGGGGTGCCCCGGCGATCGGCGCGGCGGGCGCGTACGGGGTGGCGCTCGCGATGATCGAGGGGGAGCGCGAGGGCCGGTCGCGCGACGAGGTGCTGGCGGCCGTCGCGCGGGTCCGCGCGGCACGGCCCACCGCGGTCAATCTCATGGTCTGTGTCGACCGTGTCATGACCCGCTTCGACGAGGGCCTCGACGCGGTGCTGGCCGAGGCCGCGGCCGTACAGCGCGAGGACATCGGGGCGAACCGCGCGATGGGCGCGTACGGCGCGGACTGGCTCGTCGAACGGACCGGGGTGGACCGGCCGCTGCGGATCCTGACCCACTGCAACACCGGCGCGCTGGCCACGGCGGGGTGGGGCACCGCGCTCGGTGTCATCCGCGAGCTGCACGCCCGGGGCCTGCTGGAGGCCGTGTACGTGGACGAGACCCGGCCCCTGTTGCAGGGGTCACGGCTGACGGCCTGGGAACTCGCCCAGGAGGGCATCACCCACTACGTCCAGGCCGACGGCGCCGCCGCCGGCACGATCCTGAGCGGCCGGGTGGACGCGGCGATCGTCGGAGCCGACCGGATCGCCGCCAACGGGGATGTCGCGAACAAGGTCGGCACCGTGGGCGTCGCGCTGGCCTGCGCCGACGCGGGGATCCCGTTCCTGGTGGCCGCGCCCACGACGACGGTGGACCTGTCCACGGCGTCCGGGGCCGATATCCACATCGAGCTGCGCGGTGAGGACGAGGTGCTGGAGTGGGCGGGGGTACGGACGGCTCCGCCCGGCTCCCGCGGCCACAATCCGGCGTTCGACGTGACGCCGGCGCGGCTGGTGACGGGGCTGGTCACGGAGCGCGGTGTGCTGGAGGTGTCGGCGGGCGAGGTCCCGGCGGACGAGGTCTCCGCGTAACACACGGCCGGGGCCGGGGCAGCCCCGGCCCCGGCCGTGTGTTACGCGACCTCTGCCTCGCTCAGCGCTCCGTCAGCTCCAACTCCAGCAGCCATTCGACGACTTCGGTGTGGTGCCGGGCCTGGCGCGGAGTGTCGCCCCAGACGTACAGGCCGTGGCCCGCCACGACCACCGCGGGCATCCGCGGGTCCCGGGCCGCCTCCAGCCGGTCGCCGAGGACGCCCATGTCCTGGCTGTTGACGATGACCGGCAGGGTCACCTCCACATCGTGGGCGGGCTGCCCGACCCCCTTCAGCATCTCCAGGTCCCTCAGGACGATGCCCCCGGGCGAACGGCGTCCCATCGCCACCGACGCCACGGTGTGCACGTGGACGACCGCCCCCGCCCCCGTGAGCGCGGCGACCCGCGCGTGCAGCGCGGCCTCGGCCGACGGCCGGCCCCCGGCCACCGCCGCCCCCTCGGCGTCCACCAGCACCACGTCCGAGGGCGTCAGCTCGCCCTTGTCGTGGCCGCTCGCCGTGACCGCGAGCCGCAGCGGATCGCGGGACACCACGACGGACAGATTGCCGGACGTCCCCCGCATCCAGCCGAACGACGCGAAACGCGCGGACTCGGCGGCCAGTACGGCCCCGGCCTCTTCGATGTCGGGTGCGGAGGTGGTCACGGGTTGCTCCTTGCGCTGATGGTGATCTCGTCGAACGTCCCCGCCTCGGGGTGGCCGCCGAGGTCCTGCTCGTAGTACGGCTCGCCCGGCCGCCGGATCCGGACCGCGTGCCAGCCCGCGGCCCGGGCCGCGTCCAGCTCGCCCGGCCGGTCGGAGAGGAACAGCAGCCGCTCCGGTACGCCGCCGGTCGCCGCCGCGATACGGCGGTACGACTCCGGCTCCTGCTTGGGGCCCGCGTTCTCCGTGTCGTACAGCCCGGACACGAGCGGCAGCAGGTCGCCCTCCGGGCTGCTCGTGAACCACGCCCGCTGCGCGGCCACGGACCCGGACGAGTACACATGCAGGTGTACGCCGTCGGCGTGCCAGCGCCGCAGCACGGGCACCACGTCGTCGTAGAAGTGCGAGACCAGCTCGCCCCGGGCGAACCCCTCGGACCAGACGATCCCCTGGAGGGTCTTGAGCGGCGTGGCCTTGCGGTCCTCGTCGAGCCACTGGCCGAGCGCCTTCTCCACCCGTACGGCGTCCGCGTCCGGCTCGCCGAGCAGCTCCCGCACGCCCGCGACCGCGCGGGCCACCTCCGGGTCGTCCGCCCGCTCCGCGAGCAGCGCCGCGAAGCGGGAGCGCGAGTACGGGTAGAGCACATCGACGACGAATCCGGTGGCGCTCGTGGTGCCCTCGATGTCGAGCACCACGGCGTCCACCTCGAACCGGAGGCTCACACCGCCGCCCGGTCCTTCGCGTACCCGGCCGCGATCGTGTCGTAGTCGGGGAAGCGCGCGGCGATGGCGGAGCCGGTGAAGCTGCCGATCCAGCCGTCCTCCTCGTGGAAGAACCGGATCGCGGTGAACGCCGGCGCGGTGCCCATGTCGAACCAGTGGGTCGTGCCGCGCGGTACGCCCAGCAGATCGCCCTTCTCGCAGAACACGGCGTGCACCTCGCCGTTGACGTGCAGATAGAAGATCCCGGAGCCCGAGACGAAGAAGCGGACCTCGTCGTCGTCCTCGTGCGTGTGCTCCTGGAGGAACTTCTCCCGTGCGGCCTTCGCCTTCACCGGGTACTCGGGATCGTCGCTCGGGTGCAGCCCGAGGACATCGACCGTGGTGAAACCCTCCTCGGCGTTCAGCCTGTCGATCTCCGGCCCGTAGGCGGCGAAGACGGCGTCGCTGCCGGCGTCCTCGGGGAGTTCCTCGCGCACGGGCCACTGCTCGTAGCGCACACCGAGCGGCGCGAGCGCGGCGGCGATCTCCACGGGGTCGGCGGTGCGGCGCACGGTGGTCTCGGGGCCCGACTCCGGCCACGTCGTCAGCAGGGTCATGGAAACAACTCCGGAAGGTGGAAGGGATGTACGGGATGAGGCGCGGCGGTGGCGGCGGGCTGTGTCCGAATGGCGGACACGGGGCCGGAGCGGACGGGAGGCGGTGGTACGGGGCGCGCGGCCGGGCGGGGCGTGGTGTCAATCGCCGCACGCCGCGCCGGTACAGCGTCGTACCGCTGTCGCGCCTGGTGTTCCCATCGGATGCCTCACTGTCCCGGGCCGGGTGCCGGTCCCGGAATGGTAACCCCCGGCGGTACGGGCGGGCACGTGCGGCGAAGGCGTTGTCTCACTCCATGAGAAGCCGTCCACCGATGTTGCTCAGCGCCCCGCCCGCGCGCGGTGTGCACAACACCGTGCGCGAACCGCGGGGCTCAGGCCGCGTCGGGCACCGCGCCGCTGCTGCCCCGGAAGGCGGGGTGGTCGCCGAGGCGGCGTACGTACTCCCGGAGCCGAGGGTACGCGCTGAGGGTGCCGGCCGGGACGAGGGGGACGAGCGCCACCCACAGGTCCACATCCGCGGCCGTCAGGTCATCGCCCAACGCGTGGCTCGTTCTGGTGAGTTGGTGCTCCAGCAGGCTCAGTGCCGACGATCGCGCGGCGGCCGGCGCGGCCGGGGTGACGTTCCGGTCCAGCAGATCGCGGAGTGTGTCGATCTCCGGGGCGAGGGCCGGCGGGTGCAGGACGGGGCGGGAGCCGTCCGAGCAGGAGAGCGGGCCGGCCAGGTCGCCGAGGATGTCGGAGGTGCGGTTGCTGACGATGCGCCCGCTCCAGCGGTCGCGCAGCGCGGGCGCCGTCAGCGGGCCGTCGTAGTGGTGCACCGTGGCCTCGTACGCGCCACGCAGCGACGCGAAGGCGTCGGGCGTCTCGGCGGGGTGGGTCAGGAGTGTGGTGGCGACCGAACCGTCGAGGCCGAGCAGGCCGAGAGTGATCGAGATACGCAGCGAGCGGGGACAGCTCGCCCGCAGAAAGAGGTCGTAGCGGTGCGGCACCGGGTAGAAGCCGCCGGCGAGGCCGACGCCGATCCGGCTGCGGAAGCGGTACGGACGGGTGCGGGTCGCGGCCGTCCCGGGCCGGGGCCCCGAGGCGGACTGACTCTGCCGGCAGCCACGGGTAGTGGCGGCGCCGGCGCTGCGCGAAGCTGTCTCGGGCATGACTCTCCCTTGGGGGAACGAGGAGGCCACCGCGGCCTTGTGGGCGTCAGGGGCCTGATGCGGGGGTGACGTGCGAGGGCGACTGCGGGCGACCGCGCTGCCGCGCACCGGTCCGGATCGGACGGACCGGTCACGGATCAGTAGGCGCTGGAGACCCGCTGGAGATCGATGTGCAGGCGCCTCGTCAAGCCGTTCCGCGGCAGTGCCACCCGTGCCACCCGTCCTACCCTCGGGGCCCGCGAGACGCGAGACCGCGCTTGTCCCGCCGCGTCGGCGGAACCCGGTCGTCACCCGGAGCACCCCGTCGCGGTGGAAGGGTTGCCTGTCGGCGGGCCGGGGCCGAAGACCACGGGAGCGGGACGAACCCGCGCCGTGGCGCTGACAATCGTGACCGTCCACGCCAGTCTGGGCGCGCTCCGTGACGCCGTCAAGAAGGCCGCGCGTACGGTCTCACGTGGTGGTCACTCGCGTTGAC
The DNA here is from genome assembly GCF_003344965.1 of Streptomyces paludis. Classification (NCBI taxonomy): domain Bacteria; kingdom Bacillati; phylum Actinomycetota; class Actinomycetes; order Kitasatosporales; family Streptomycetaceae; genus Streptomyces; species Streptomyces paludis. The sequence continues at coordinate 7,544,896 of NZ_CP031194.1, forward strand.
ATCCTTTTCGGGGCATGCATACCGTGCGGCGACCATGAGATCCCCTCGGGGGCGGAAGAGTGAGGGCGACAGCCATGCGCGCAGCTGACGGTACGGCCGCACAGCCGCGCCCCGGCCGCGGCCCGCTGCGCACGGACCGCACCGTCGCCCCGCCGTGTCTCAACAGCGCGCCGTGTGCCGCCGGTTGTTGTGCCGCCGTATGCCGCGGCCTCTGTCGACGCTGACCGTTTCCCGGGCGTCCGACAGCCACTGACACCGTGGTTGCGGTGTGCCCCCCGCTCCCGCGCTCCGGAGGATTCCGCACGCGCGTCAGCGTCCGGGTCCGTTTCCGCCGGACCCCTCCGCCGCCGAAGCACGGCGCACCCCGACCGCGCCCCGCCGCGTTCCAGACAGGGAGACCCCGCACCGTCATGTCCACCAGCATCCACCGCGCCCCGTACCCCACTTCGGGCCCGCTCCCCGGCCCGGCGGCGGCACCGCACCTCCTGGACAACGCCGCCTGGGCCGCGCTGACCGGCCCGCACGCCCATCTCGCCGAGCGCGTCGGCCGGGCCGCCCGCTACCCCGTGGACGTCTCCCCGTTCACCGCCCTGGCGGACCCCGACGACCCCCGCGCCTGGGACGACCTGGCCGCGCTCGTCGGCCCCGGCACCGTCACCCCGGTCACCGGGATCCGGACCGTGCCGGCCGGCTGGGAGACCGTACAGAACGGCGAGGGCGTGCAGCTGGTCGACACCGCGCTGTACGCCGAACCCGCGCCCGAGGCGGTACGGCTCGGGCCCGCCGACGTACCCGAGATCCTCGCCCTGATCGCCCTCACCGAACCGGGCCCCTTCCTGCCCCGTACCGTCGAACTGGGCACCTACCTCGGCATCCGGGACGGCGGCAGACTGATCGCGCTGGCCGGCGAACGGCTGCGCCCACCGGGCTGGACCGAGATCAGCGCCGTCTGCACCCACCCGGACCACCGGGGCCGCGGCCTGGCCACACGGCTGGTCCGCGCGGTCGCGGCGGGCATCAGGGAACGCGGCGACACCCCCTTCCTCCACGCGGCGGCGAGCAACACCGGCGCGATCCGGCTCTACGAGTCGATCGGCTTCACCCTGCGCCGCCGTACGCGGTTCGTGCTCGTCCGCACACCGCACGCGGAAGAAGAAGCCGCGCGGCCGGAAGAAAAGGCGTAGCCGTGCTGTTGAGCCTGGCGACGAGCGGGCGGCGCGCCGTCGAAGCGCCGCGCCGTGCCGGGCCGGACAGGGCCCCGGGAGGACCGGGCCACCGGGCCACCGGACGGAGAGGGCGGAGGTGAGGCACATGCGTCCCGTGTTCCGTCACCGCGCCCAGGGACCCGCCGCGCCCACCGCGCCGCGCCGTCTGCATCTGTACTCCCGGACGCATATCGACCTGCTGCGGGTGGCCGGCGCGCTCTGTCGCCCCTGACCCGCTGTTCTCGCGGCCGCACCCCCTCGTCCGGGGGCCGGCTCCCTCGTTACGGCTGATCAGGAAGGCGTCACCGCCGTGTCCGTCACTCCCGTGTCCTCCTCCGCACCCGAGTCCTCCTCCGCACCCGAGTCCCCCGTACCCGCCCCGCTGCACCTCGCCGTCGCCCTCGACGGCGCCGGCTGGCACCCGGCCGCCTGGCGCGAGCCCGTCGCCCGCCCCCGTGAACTGCTCACCGCCGCCTACTGGACCGACCTCGTCACCGAGGCCGAGCGCGGGCTGCTCGACTTCGTGACCATCGAGGACGCGCTCGGCCTCCAGTCCTCGGCCTTCACCGAGCCCGACGACCGCACCGACCAGGTCCGCGGCCGGCTCGACGCCGTCCTCATCGCCGCGCGGGTCGCCCCGCTGACCCGCCACATCGGTGTGGTGCCGACGGTGGTGGCCACCCACACCGAGCCCTTCCACCTCTCCAAGGCGATCGCCACCCTCGACTATGTGAGCACCGGCCGCGCGGGCCTGCGCGTCCAGGTCTCGGCACGCCCGAACGAGGCCGCGCACTTCGGACGCCGTACGGTTCCCCCCATCCGCTGGGAGGACTACGACACGCCGGCCGTACAGGAGACGGTCGCCGAACTCTTCGACGAGGCCGCCGACTACGTCGAGGTCGTGCGCCGGCTCTGGGACAGCTGGGAGGACGACGCGGAGATCCGGTCCGTCGCCACCGGCCGCTTCATCGACCGAGACAAACTGCACTACATCGACTTCGAGGGCAGGCACTTCAGCGTCAAGGGCCCCTCGATCACCCCCCGCCCGCCCCAGGGCCAGCCGATCGTCAGCGCACTGGCCCACGCGCCCCTCCCGTACCGGCTGGTGGCCCGGTCCGCCGACATCGGTTACGTCACCCCGCACGACGCCGGCCAGGCCCGGGCCATCGTCGAGGAGATCCGCGCCGAGCAGCGGGCCGCCGGCCGCGCGGACGAGACCCTGCACATCTTCGGCGATCTGGTGGTCTTCCTCGACGACGACCCCGCCGAGGCCGCGGCCCGCCGGGAGCGACTGGACGCCCTCGCGGGGGAGCCGTACACGAGCGACGCCCGGATCTTCACCGGAAATCCCGCGCAACTGGCCGATCTGTTGCAGGAGTTGCAGGCCGCCGGGCTCTCCGGCTTCCGGCTGCGCCCCGCCGTCGCCGGACACGACCTGCCGGCGATCACCCGGGGCCTGGTCCCCGAACTCCAGCGCCGGGGCATCTTCCGCCAGGCGTACGAGGCCACCATCCTGCGCGGGCTGCTCGGGCTTGCCCGCCCCGCCAACCGCTACGCCGCTGCCGCCGCGACCGCCTGAGCCAGAAGGAGCCCCACCGTGAGCAAGCCGCTCAAGCAGATCCACCTCGCGGCCCATTTCCCGGGCGTCAACAACACCACCGTCTGGAGCGACCCCGAGGCCGGCAGCCATATCGAGTTCAGCTCCTTCGCCCACTTCGCCCGGACCGCCGAGCGCGCCAAATTCGACTTCCTCTTCCTCGCGGAGGGCCTGCGGCTGCGCGAACAGGGCGGGAAGATATACGACTTGGACGTCGTGGGCCGCCCCGACACCTTCACGGTCCTCGCCGCGCTGGCCGCCGTCACCGAACACCTCGGCCTGACCGGCACCATCAACTCCACCTTCAACGAGCCGTACGAGGTGGCCCGCCAGTTCGCCAGCCTCGACCATCTCTCCGGCGGACGCGCCGCCTGGAACGTGGTCACCTCCTGGGACGCCTTCACCGGCGAGAACTTCCGGCGCGGCGGCTTCCTGCCCAAGGACGAGCGCTACTCGCGCGCCCAGGAGTTCCTGACCACCGCGAACGAACTCTTCGACTCCTGGCGCGGCGACGAGATCGTCGCCGACGCCGCCACCGGCACCTTCCTGCGGGACGCGCGGGCCGGCGCCTTCACGCACCAGGGCCAGCACTTCGACATCCAGGGGCAGTTCAACGTCCCGCGCAGCCCGCAGGGCCGCCCGGTGATCTTCCAGGCCGGGGACTCCGACGAGGGCCGCGAGTTCGCCGCGTCGAGCGCCGACGCCATCTTCAGCCGGTACGCCACCCGCGAGGAGGGCCGGGCGTTCTACACCGACGTCAAGGACCGGCTGGCCCGGTACGGCCGCGACCGCGACCAGCTGCTCATCCTGCCCGCCGCGAGCTTCGTCCTCGGTGACACCGACGCCGAGGCGGCGGAACTCGCCCACGAGGTACGCCGGTCGCAGGTGAGCGGGGCCACGGCCATCAAGCACCTGGAGTTCGTCTGGAACCGGGACCTGTCCGCGTACGACCCGGAAGGACCGCTCCCCGACATCGAGCCCGACCTCGGCGAACACACCATCGCCCGCGGCCGGGCCCAGGTACGGATGTACCGCGACCCGCTGGCCACGGTCCGCGAGTGGCGGGAGCTGGCGGCGGCCAACAAGTGGTCGATCCGCGACCTGGTCATCGAGACCGGCAACCGGCAGAACTTCATCGGCTCCCCGGCCACCGTCGCCGCCACCATCGACGACTTCGTCCAGGCCGACGCCGCCGACGGCTTCATCCTCGTCCCGCACATCACCCCGGGCGGCCTCGACGCCTTCGCCGACCGGGTCGTGCCCCTGCTCCAGGAGCGCGGTGTGTACCGCACGGAGTACACCGGCACCACACTGCGCGACCACCTCGGCCTGACCGAACCGGCCGAGGTTCCTGCCCCCGTCACCGCCCCTGCCACCGCCCCCGTGCCCGCCGACCGCTGAGGAGCGCCCGTACATGTCCGACATCCCGCTCGGCGTCCTCGATCTGGTCCCGATCGCGTCCGGCTCCACCGCCGCCGAGGCGCTGCGCAACTCCATCGACCTGGCCCAGCAGGCAGAGAGGTTCGGTTACGCCCGCTACTGGTACGCCGAGCACCACCTCAACCCCGGTGTGGCCGGCACCTCACCCGCGGTCGTCCTCGCCCTGACCGCCGCCGCGACCTCGACCATCCGGCTCGGCTCCGGCGCCGTACAGCTCGGCCACCGTACCGCCCTGTCCACGGTCGAGGAGTTCGGCCTGATCGACGCGCTGCACCCCGGCCGCCTCGATCTGGGCCTCGGCCGCTCCGGCGGCCGGCCGCCCGGCGCCCCCGCCACCCCGCCGCCGTCCGTGACACCCGTGGTCGACGGCCGCACCCCGGGCGGTCTGCGTATCCCGCCCCCGTTCTCCTTCGCGAAGCTGCTCGGCTCCCCGCGCATCGCGCTCCAGCGGAAACTGCTCCTGCTGCCGAACGCCGAGTCACAGCCGTACGGAGAGCAGATCGACGACATCCTGGCGCTGCTCGCGGGTACGTACCGCTCCGCGGACGGCGTCGAGGCCCATGCCGTACCGGGCGAGGGCGCCGATGTCGAGCTCTGGATCCTGGGCAGCAGCGGTGGCGAGAGCGCCGCGACGGCGGGCGCCAACGGGCTGCGGTTCGCGGCGAATTACCACGTCAGCCCGGCGACGGTACTGGAGGCGGCGGAGGGTTACCGCGCCGCGTTCCGGCCCTCCGGCACCCTGGGCAAGCCGTATGTCAGTGTGTCCGCGGACGTCGTGGTCGCCGAGGACGACGAGACCGCCCGCGAACTCGCCACCGGCTATGGCCTGTGGGTCCGCGGCATCCGTACGGCCGAGGGCGCGATCCCCTTCCCCACACCCGACGAGGCGCGCGCCCACGTCTGGTCCGACGAGGACCGGGAGCTGGTCCAGGACCGTCTGGACACCCAGTTCGTCGGCTCCCCGGGGCGGGTCGCCGACCGGCTGGCCCAGCTCCAGGAGGCCACCGGCGCCGACGAGTTGCTGATCACCACCATCACCCACGGCCACGCGGACCGGGTGCGGTCCTACGAGCTGCTGGCGCGGGAGTGGCGCGCGAGATGAACGGGCACCGGCGCCGGGGAATCCCGGCGCCGGTCCCTTCGGCGGGGCTCACCACCCCATACAGGCCCTAGCCGAGGAGTTCGCGGACGAGCGCGGCGACCTGCTCCGTCTCGATCAGGAACCCGTCGTGACCGTAGGGGGAGTCGATCGGCCGGACACCGTCCGCGGCGGGGATCCCGGCGGCCAGCTCCGCCTGCTGGGACGGCGGGTAGAGGCGGTCGGAGCCGACCCCGGCGACGAGGGTACGCGCGGTCACCCGGCGCAGGGCCGCGCGCGTACCACCACGGCCGCGGCCGATGTCATGGCTGTTCATGGCCTCCGCCAGCGTCACATAGCTGCCCGCGTCGAACCGGCGCACCAGCTTGGCCGCGTGGTGGTCGAGATACGACTCGACCTGGTAGCGGCCCCCGTGCCACGGGTCCTCCGCGCCCTGCGGCCGCCGGCCGAAGCGGACCGCCAGCTCCGGCTCGCTGCGGTACGTGACATGGGCGAGGCGCCGGGCCAGCCCGAGCCCCGTGTGCGGGCCGCGCCCCGGCCCGGCGTCGTGGTAGTCGCCGCCGCGCCAGTACGGGTCCGCGCGGATGGCGTGGAGCTGGGCGCTCGCCCAGGCGATCTGCTCGGCGCTCGCCGCCGCCGCGGTGGCGAGCAGCAGCAGCGCGTCCGTCCGCTCCGGATAGGTCACGGCCCACTCCAGGGCGCGCATCCCGCCCATGGAGCCGCCGGCCACCAACGCCCAGCGTTCGATGCCCAGTTCGTCGGCGAGTCCGGCCTCCGCGGCGACCTGGTCGCGCTGGGTCAGGAACGGGAAGGCGCCGCCCCAGCGCCGCCCGTCCGGGCGGGCCGAGGACGGCCCCGTGCTGCCCTGGCAGCCGCCGAGCACATTCGGCGCGACGACGAACCAGCGGTCGGTGTCCAGGGCCCGCCCGGCGCCGATGAGCCCGTCCCACCAGCCGGGGGAGGGATGGCCGGGGCCCGCGGGTCCGGCGGCATGGCTGTCGCCGGTGAGCGCGTGCGGCACCAGCACGGCGTTGGAGCGGTCCGGCGCGAGCCGGCCCCAGGTCTCGAACGCCAGCCGCACACCGGGGAGTTCACCTCCGGCCTCCAGCGCGAGCGGCGTCCGGCGGGTGTGCCACCGGCGGTGCCCGGACGGATCCCCCTCCCGCCAGGCCCCGGAGGCCGGCGGGAGGGGGACCGCGTACGGCGTCGGCGCGGTGTTCAGGACGCGCCCTTGGCCGCGCGGAACCCGGCCTCCAGATCGGCCTTGAGATCGGCGAGGTTCTCGATGCCGACCGACAGGCGCACCAGACCGGGCGAGGTGCCGGTCACCGCCAACTGCGCCTCGTCCAGCTGGCTGTGGGTGGTGGACGCCGGATGGATGATCAGGCTGCGTACGTCCCCGATGTTGGCGAGATGGCTGAACAGCTCGACGGCGTCCACGAACCGCTTCCCCGCCTCGACCCGTCCCGCAGCTCGAAGGCCAGCACCGCGCCCGCGCCGCGCGGGAGATAGCGCTGCCCCGCCGCGTACCACCGGCTGGACGCGAGTCCCGGGTAGTGGACGGCGGCGACCTCGTCGCGCCCCTCCAGCCATTCGGCGAGCGCCTGGGCGTTGGCGGAGTGCCGTTCGATCCGCAGGCTGAGCGTCTCCACGCCCTGGAGGAGCAGGAACGCGGAGTGGGGCGCGATGGCCGGGCCGAGGTCGCGCAGCAGCTGGACACGGAGCTTGACGGCGAAGGCGCCCGGCCCGAGCGCGGGCCAGTACCGCAGACCGTGGTAACTGGGGTCCGGTTCGCTGAAGTCGGGGAAGCGCTCGGGGTGCGCGCCGAAGTCGAAGGTGCCGCCGTCGACGACGACACCGGCGATGGTGGTGCCGTGGCCGCCGAGGAACTTGGTCGCGGAGTGGACGACGATATCGGCGCCGTGTTCGAGGGGCCGCAGCAGATACGGGGTCGGCACGGTGTTGTCGACGATCAGCGGGACACCCGCCTCGTGCGCGACATCCGCCACCGCCCGTACGTCGAGCACATTGCCGCGCGGATTGCCGAGCGTCTCGGCGAACAGGGCCTTGGTGTTGGGCCGGATCGCGGCCCGCCAGGCGTCGAGGTCGTCCGGGTCGTCGACGAACGACACCTCGATGCCGAACTTGGGCAGTGTGTGGCGGAAGAGGTTGAACGTGCCGCCGTACAGGGACGCGCCGGCCACGAGATGGTCACCGGCGGACGCGAGCGTCAGGATGGCGAGGGTCTCCGCGGCCTGCCCGGAGGCCAGGGCCACAGCGGCGACACCGCCTTCGAGCGCGGCGACGCGCTGCTCGAAGACATCCTGGGTGGGGTTGTGGATCCGGGTGTAGATGTTTCCGGGCTCGGCCAGCGAGAACAGGTCGGCGGCGTGCTGGGTGTCACGGAAGACGAACGAGCTGGTCTGGTAGATCGGCACCGCCCGTGCCCCGGTCGTCGGGTCCGGCACGGCACCGGCGTGGATCTGCTTGGTCTCGAACGACCAGGCCGAGGTGTCGGGGCCCGTGGGGCTCTCCTCGGGGGTGTGGCCCGCGGTGACGGAGTCGATGGGCTGGCTCATGGTTCTCCCTTGTGCGGCGTGCGCGTGCGGAGGTGCGGAGAGGATCCGTGAAGACACCGCAGGGCTGTGCGCCGGGCCCGCGCGGGATGCCGAGACAGAGCAGGGCGGCGCGGGGCGGCGGACAGAGCCGTGCGGAGAGAGGCGCGAGAGACGCGCGAGATGTGACGGGTGAGCGAATGCCGGAGCGGAGCGTCAGCTCACGGCGGAACAACCCGTGGTGGTGACACGCACGTAGTCGACGTGGCGGCGGGTCACGAGCACGGTCATGCGGTCAGGTAACCACAGAAGGTCACGGAGTACCAGAGCCGGTCTCACCCATCGGGACACCCCGTCCCACGCCCCGCTCCCACGCCCCGCCCCACCCGGCCGTCCGTCCCTCCGGGCGGGGGAGCGGCTCACACCATCGTGACGACGGCCTTGCCGGCCTTCGCGCGGCCCTGCTCCACGTACTCCAGCGCCTCCCGCGTCTCCTCGAACGGGAAGACCCGGTCGACGACGGGACGGATCCTCCCGGCGTCCACGAGCCGTGCGAGCGCGCGCAGTTGGTCGCCGTCGGCCTTCATGAACAGGAACGAGTACGTCACGCCCCGGCGTGCGGCGCGGCGCCGGGTCCGCAAGCTCAGCGCGCTCATCGCCAGCCGGAGGACCGCGTTCGCGCCCAGCTCACGGGCGAACGCCGGGTCGGGCGGGCCCGCGACACTGATGACGGTGCCGCCGGGCCTGAGCACCCGCAGGGACTTTTCGAGTGTCTCGCCGCCGAGGGTGTCCAGGACGACGTCGTAGCCGTCGAGGACCGTCGCGAAATCCTGCCGCTTGTAGTCGATGACAAGGTCCGCGCCGAGCCCCTTCACCAGGTCGGTCTTGGCGGTGCTCGCGGTGGCCGCCACGTACGCGCCCAGGTGCTTCGCCAGCTGCACGGCGATCGTGCCGACACCGCCGGCGCCCGCGTGGATCAGGACCTTCTGGCCCGGCCGCACCCGCGCCCGCTCGACCAGCGCCTGCCACGCGGTGAGGGCGACCAGCGGCAGGGACGCGGCCTCCGCCATGGTGAGTGTCGCCGGCTTGGCCGCCACATCGTCCTGGTGGACGGCGATGCGTTCGGCGAAGGTGCCGATACGGTCCTTGTCCGGCCGCGCGTACACCTCGTCGCCCACCGCGAACCGGGTGACGGACGCGCCCACCCCGACGACCACCCCGGCGAGGTCGTTGCCCAGGACGAGCGGGAGACGGTACGGCAGGATCGCCTTGAAGTCGCCGTCGCGGATCCTGAGGTCCAGCGGGTTGACGCTCGCCGCGTGGATCCTGACCAGGACGTCGTCGGCGCCCACCGGCGGCTCGGCCGCCTCACCGGCGCGCACGCCCGCCGGGTCGCCGTACCGCTCGATCATGAAGGTCTTCATCGTCCGTCTCCGTATCCGGACCCAAGGCATCCGGGCCCCGAGGCTCATTAGATTATGACCGTAATCTTAATTCTCCCTCTCGCGACCCGCAAGCGGGCTCGCCCTGCGCGTGTCCGCTTGCGGGCCTTTTAGATTACGGTCATACTCTAATGAGAACCCCCCACTCTCGAAGGGCACGACCGTGAACGATTCACAGGAAGTACGAGACAACGTGGTGACGTCCTACAAGGACGCGCCGACCCGCACCATCACCGCCGGAGGCGTGACCTTCGCCTACCGCGAGCTGGGTCCGCGGTCCGAGGTCCCGGTGGTCTTCCTCACCCACCTCGCCGCGGTCCTGGACAACTGGGATCCGCGGGTGGTCGACGGGATCGCCGCCGGGCGGCGCGTCATCACGTTCGACAACAGAGGGGTGGGCGCGTCGACCGGTGCGACGCCGCGCACCATCGAGGCGATGGCGGCGGACGCCGTCACGTTCATCCGCGCGCTCGGCCTGGCGCGGGTGGATCTTCACGGCTTCTCGATGGGCGGCATGATCGCCCAGGTGATCGCGCGCACCGAGCCGGAGCTGGTCCGCAGGCTGATCCTCACGGGCACCGGTCCCGCCAGTGGCGAGGGCATCAGGAATGTGACCCGGCTGTCCCATCTGGACACCGCCCGGGCGCTGTTCACGCTCCAGGACCCGAAGCAGTTCCTCTTCTTCACGCGCACCGCCAACGGACGCAGGGCCGGCAAGGAGTTCCTGGCCCGGCTCAAGGAGCGTACGCAGGGCCGGGACAAGGCGATCTCGCTCGCCTCGTACAACGCCCAGCTGAAGGCGATCCACCGGTGGGGGCTGGCGCGGCCCGAGGATCTCTCCGTCATCCACCAGCCCGCGCTGGTCGCGAACGGTGAGAGCGACCGGATGGTCCCGTCGAAGAACTCGGCCGATCTGGCGCGGCGCCTGCCGAACGCCGAGCTGGTGCTGTATCCGGACGCCGGTCATGGCGGCATCTTCCAGTTCCACGAGCGGTTCGTGCCGACGGCTGTCGAGTTCCTCGCGCGGTAGCCGGAAGCCGGTGGCCCGTTATCCGGCAGCCGGCTACCGGCAGCCGGAAGCGGACCGAGAAAGAGCGCCCTCCCTGTCAGTCCATGACGGCGAGGGCGTTCTCGATGCCCCGTTCGAGGACCTCGTCGGCGAACGCGGGGTCGGCGAGGGCGCGGGACAGCTGGAGCGTCCCCACCAGCAGGGTGAAGAGGCCGATGGCCCGGCCGCGCGCGGAGCCCGGATCCCCGGGCGCCAGCCGGGCGGCCATCTCGTCGACGATGTCTCGCGCACCCTCGGTGTACGCCCGCTTGGCGGCGTCCCCGCAGCGGGTGATCTCGTCGAGCAGGGCGGCGGACGGGCATCCGGCGCCGGGGTGGTCCCGGTGCTCGGGCGACAGATACTCCCGTACGAGGTCCTCAAGGCCCTGGCGGCCGGGCCGCAGCGTGCTGTAGTTCGCCGCCTGTGTGCGCAGTTCCTCGGCCACGACCTGCGCGACGAGGTCGTCCTTGGACGCGAAGTGGGCGTAGAAGGCGCCGTTGGTGAGCCCGGCGTCCGCCATGAGCGCGGAGATACCGGAGCCGTCGATGCCGTCCCGCTTGAACCGGCTGCCGGCCTTCTCGATGATCCGGCGCCGTGTCACCTGCTTGTGTTCCCTGGCGTAACGCACCGACTCTCCTCCCGTCCGTCGCCGTACATCCCAGCCCATGGTATGGTCTGACGATCGTAATATTACAGGGGTGCTCTGCCGTGTGTGCGGCAGAGCACCCCTGGGTACGGGTCCGTCGGCGCGGACTCAGAGCTTCACGATCATTTTTCCGACGTTCTCGCCCCGCATGAGCGCGAGGAAGGCGTCCAGGGCGCCGTCGAGCCCGTGCCGCACCGTCTCGCGGTGGTGGAGCCTGCCCTCGGCGAGCCAGCCGCCGACCTCGCGGACGAAGTCCGGCTGGAGGTCGAGTTCCTCGCTGAACATGAAGGAGAGGATGTCCGAGCGGGTGACGGCCAGGTTCCACAGGTTGCGCGGACCGACGACCTTCTCGTCGTTGTACTGGGAGACCATTCCGGACAGCACGATCCGCGCGTGCAGCCTGAGCGCGCCGATGGCCGCCTCCAGATGTTCGCCGCCGACATTGTCGAAGAAGACGTCGATGCCGTCCGGCGCGGCCAGGGCGAGCTGCTCCGCGACCGGCCCGTTCCGGTAGTTGAAGGCCGCGTCGTAGCCGTACTCCTCGGTCAGCAGCTTGACCTTCTCGTCCGAGCCCGCGCTGCCGATCACCCGCCCCGCGCCCTTCAGCCTGGCGATCTGTCCGGCCACGGAGCCGACGGCGCCCGCCGCGCCGGAGACGAAGACCGTGTCGCCGTCCTTGACCTTCGCGAACCGTTCGAGGCCGATGTACGCGGTGAGACCCGTGACGCCTAGCACCCCCAGATACGCGGTGAGCGGCGCCAGGGCGGGGTCCACCTTCTGGGCGCCGGCCGCGTCGACGACGGCGTGGTCGCGCCAGCCCAGGACGTGCACCACATGGTCACCGGGCGCGAAGCCCTCCGCGCGGGACACCAGGACCCGGCCGACCGCCGCGCCGTCCAGCGGCGCGCCGACCTCGTACGGCTCGATGTAGGACTTCTTGTCGCTCATCCGGCCGCGCATATAGGGGTCGACCGAGAGGTACTCGTTGGTGACGAGGAGCTGCCCCGGGCCGGGCGCGGGGAGGTCGATCTCCCGAAGGGAGAAGTCGGACGGTACGGGCCGGCCGTTCGGGCGGGCGTCCAGGTGCCAGGCGCGCGCGGTCGTGGGCAGGGTCTGCTCGGACATATGGATCAAGTCCCTTCAAGGAGGTGTACAGAAAGGTCTGTCTACTGAAAATACGGATCGGACAGGACGGGCGGGGGAGGGTCGGTGGGTCAGGCCGGTGCCGGGCAGGCCGCGTCGATCAGGGCGCGTGCCGCCCGCTTGGCAGCCGCGGCGGCCTCGTCCGCCTGCCCGACATGGGTCGCGGCCAGGGTGCCGTCGATAAGGACGGTGAGCTGGAACGCGAGGGTGCCGGGATCCGTGGCGCCGGCCTCGGCGGCCAGGCCGCGCACCCACTCGCGGACCGAGCGCTTGTGGTCGGCGGTGATGGTGTGCGGTGTGCTGCCCGGGGCGTACTCCGCCGCCGCGTTGATGAACGCGCAACCCAGGGTGGCATCCCGGGCCGCGCGCTCCAGCGCGACGAAGAGGCCGAAGAGCTGCTCGCGCGGATCGTCCCCGGCCGCGAGCGCGGCCGAGCGCAGCAGGCGCCGCCAGCGGTCGTCCATGCGGCGCAGATACGCGGCGACCACGTCGTCCTTGCTGGGGAACTGCTTGTAGAGCGTGGCCTTGGCCACTCCCGACTCCGCGATCAGCCGGTCCACCCCCACGGCGTGGATGCCATGGGTGTAGAACAGCTCGCAGGCGGTGTCGAGTATGCGGTCCCGGGCCGGGGGTCGCTTGGGAGCGGTGCTCATGCGGTATAGGCTAACAGACAGGTCTGTCTACTGTGAATGGCCGCTTCCGGTCCCGACCGGGAGAGCCGAGAAAAGGAACCGTCCATGGACGAGCAGGGCGAGCACTTCGACGTCGTGGTACTCGGCGCGGGCCCCGGTGGCTATGTCGCCGCCATTCGCGCCGCCCAGCTGGGCAAACGCGTCGCGGTGGTGGAGGAGCGGTACTGGGGCGGCGTCTGTCTGAACGTGGGCTGCATCCCCACCAAGGCCCTGCTGCGCAACGCCGAACTGGCGCACATCTTCACACGCGAGGCGAAGACGTTCGGCATCAAGGTCGACGGGCAGATCTCCTTCGACTACGGGGAGGCGTTCCGCCGCAGCCGGAAGGTCGCGGACGGCCGGGTCAAGGGCGTCCACTACCTGATGAAGAAGAACGGGATCACGGAGATCAACGGCCGCGGGACCTTCCTCGACCCGCACACCCTCCAGGTGGCGGACTACGACGGCAACACCCGCACCGTCGGCTTCGACCACTGCGTCATCGCCACCGGTGCGACTCCCAAGCTGCTGCCCGGTACCCGCCGCACCTCCCGGGTGGTCACGTTCGAGGAGCAGATCCTCTCCGACGACCTGCCGGACTCCCTGGTGATCGCAGGCGCCGGGGCCATCGGCGTCGAGTTCGCGTACGTCCTGCACAACTACGGGGTGAAGGTCACCATCGTCGAGTTCCTCGACCGCGTCGCCCCGCTGGAGGACGCCGAGGTCTCCGCCGAACTGGCCAAGCAGTACCGGAGACTCGGCATCGACGTCCTCACCTCGACCCGCGTCGAGTCCATCGACGAGTCCGGCCCGCGGGTGCGCGTCACCGTCACCGGCAAGGACGGCGCGCAGCGGGTCCTGGAGGCCGACAAGGTGCTCCAGGCGATCGGCTTCGCCCCGAACGTCACCGGTTACGGCCTGGAGAACACCGGTGTGCGCGTCACCGAGCGCGGCGCCATCGACGTCGACGGCCGCTGCCGTACGTCCGTACCGCACCTCTACGCCATCGGCGATGTCACCGCGAAGCTGATGCTCGCGCACGCCGCCGAGGCGATGGGGGTGATCGCCGCCGAGACGATCGCGGACGCCGAGACGATGGAGCTGGACTACGCGATGATCCCGCGCGCCACCTTCTGCCAGCCGCAGATCGCCAGCTTCGGCTACACCGAGGCACAGGCGAAGGAGCGGGGGTACGACGTCCGCGTCGCGAAGTTCCCGTTCACCGCGAACGCCAAGGCCCACGGCCTGGGCGACGCGACCGGCTTCGTGAAGCTGATCAGCGACGCGGAGCACGGCGAGATCGTCGGCGCCCATCTCATCGGCCCGGACGTCACCGAACTGCTTCCCGAACTGACGCTCGCCCAGCAGTGGGACCTCACGGTCCACGAGGTCGCGCGCAATGTCCATGCCCACCCCACCCTGGGCGAGGCGGTCAAGGAGGCCGTCCACGGCCTCGCGGGCCACATGATCAACATGTAGCGGGGCCGCGGGCCTCGCCGTGTGTCGCGAGGCTCGCGGCCGGTTTCTGCGGTGTCAGGCCACCGGCGCGGACGGCCGGTCGACGACGCCGGGGTCGCCTCCCTGGATGCCGCCCAGGGAGGCGGCGATCGCCTCGTGGGGAACTCCGAGCGGTATCGCGCTGACGTCCGACAGCCGGGCGAACTGCTCGGGAGACAGCTGGACGTCGAGCGCGCCGAGGTAGCTGTCGAGCTGGGCGAGACCGCGCGGCCCGATGATCGGGACGAGCGGGGTCGTGGACCGGGCGGCGCGCTCCCGTACCCAGGCCACCGCCACCTGCGCGGGCGTCGCGCCGCTCTCCTCGGCGACGGCCAGCACGGCGTCGACGACGGAGGTCTTCTGGTCGGTGCTCTCCGTGTGGATGACCGCCCCCAGGTCGCTCAGCCGCCCCTCGGTGCCGCGCCGGTACTTGCCCGTCAGCAGCCCGCCGCCGAGCGGGGACCACAGGGCGGCGCCCAGTCCGAGGCTCTCGGCCATCGGCAGCAGTTCGCGGTCGGCGGACCGCTCGACCAGGCTGTACTCGTTCTGGATGCCCACGACGGGCGCCCAGTTCCTCAGCTCCGCGAGGGCCACGGCCCGGGAGACCCGCCAGGCGGGGAAGTTGGACAGCCCGATGTGGTGGATCTTGCCGGAGCTGACGAGGTCGTCCAGTCCGCGCAGAATCTCCTCGATGGGGGTCAGCTCGTCGGGGAAGTGCACCCAGAGCAGATCGATGGAGTCGGTGCCCAGGCGCTTCAGGCTGGCCTCCACCGAAGTCACCATGTTCTTGCGGCTGTTGCCCGTCCTGGAGATGCTCGGCTGCGGCGCGGCACCGAGGGTGAACTTGGTGGCCAGGACGAAGTGGTCGCGGTCGGCGGCGATGAACTTGCCCGTCAGCTCCTCCGACTCGCCGAACTGGTAGGCGTCGGCGGTGTCGAGGAAGGTGCCGCCCGCTTCGGCGAACCGGTCGAAGATACGGCGCGCCTCGTCCGGCTCGGCACCGGCGCCCCAGCCGGTGCCGAAGTTCGCCGTGCCGAGCGCGTACTCGGACACCCGCAGTCCGGTCAGGTGCCCGAAGGTCGTGTAACGCATCGGAGGTCCTTTCTCCAGGAGATCGATAACGGGGTAAGGGGAAGAAGTGAGGGGGACGCTCAGACCGTGATCGGCGACGTGGTCAGGCTCTGCTTGACGTACCGGGTGGTCTCGTCGGCGAGGATCTCGGGCAGGCCCGTCTCGATGCCGTGCAGCGCCTGCGCGGCGACCTCCGCGGGGTCGGCCTTCTGGTCGGCGGGCGCTTCCGCGGCCATGTCGGTGTCCATGTAGCCGACGTGCAGCGCCGAGACGGCGATACCGCGGGGCGCCAGCTCCTCCCGGGTCGCGTCGGTCAGCGCCCATGCGGCGGCCTTGGCGGCGGCGTACGAGCCGAGGCCGGCGGGGTGCAGCCAGGACAGGACGGACAGGATGTTGAGCACGGCGCCGCCGCCGTTGCCCTCGATGACGGGGGCGAAGGCCCGTGTCACGTGGAGCGGACCGAAGTAGTTCGTCTCCATCTCCTGGCGCACCGCGTCCAGGCCGCCCGCGATCAGCGGTGTGAAGGTGGAGATGCCCGCGTTGTTCACCAGCAGTGTCGCGTCGGACGCGGTGTGTGCCGCGGCCCGGATCGACTCCTCGTCCGTCACGTCGAGCAGCAGCGGTACGACGCCCGGTATGTCGACCGTCTCGGGCCGGCGGGCCGTCGCGTAGACCTTCGCGCCGCGCTCCACGAGCTGGGCGGCCAGATGGCGTCCGAGCCCCCGGTTGGCACCGGTGACCACCGCGACCGCGTCCTTCAGTTCCATGTCCACTCCCAGCGTCGGGGCGGGGCGCCCGGTGGAGCCCCGGCCTATTAGATTACGAACACAATCTAAACCCTGGTCTACGATAGATGTCAAACGCAATCAATCGGGAGGTGGCCATGGGCCGCGTATCGCAGGCGCAGGCCGAGGAGAACCGCCGGCGGGTCGTGCACACCGCCTCCCGGCTGTTCCGGGAGCAGGGCACCCAGGTCAGCGTCGCCGACCTCATGAAGGCCGCCGGTCTGACCCATGGCGGCTTCTACAAGCAGTTCGCCTCCAAGGAGGCGCTCGTCGACGAGGCCACCGCCCACGCCTTCGGCGAGTTCGGCCGGCTCTACCAGGACGGACTGGCGCGGCACGCCGGGCAGCGGGACGCGGCCCAGCAGGCGCTGATCGGTACCTATCTCTCCGTCCAGCACCGCGACAGCGCGGCGGACGGCTGTCCCGTCGCCGGGCTCGTCACCGACATGGCGCGCGAACCCGGAGAGGGCGACGCCCGCCGTACGTACACGGAAGGAGTGGGCGAATTCGCCGAGTGGCTGGCCACCGAGGACCAGGACGGAATCGCCCGGCTCTGCACGATGCTCGGCGCGCTCGTCCTGTCCCGGGCGACCAAGGGCTCCCCGCTCTCCGAGGAGATCCTCGACGCGGCGCGCGAGGCATTGACGGAATCAGGCTGACCGGGCTCTGCTGTGTTCGCCTCAACTCCCTGACGAGCGAGGCGAACCGAGAGAGAAGGAAGGCCGTTCCCGATGACCAGTCAGCCCTTCGTGCGTCCGTACCGCGCGACGGACCAGCAGGACATGTACGACATCTGTATACGCACGGGTGAAGAGGGCGGCGACGCGCGCCACTTGTACGAGGACCACGGGCTGCTGCCCAGCGTCTTCGCCGGTCCGTATGCGGCACTCGAACCCGATCTGGCCTTTGTCGTCGACGACGGTGCCGGCCGGCCCGTCGGCTATATCGTCGGGACCGCGGACACCGGACTGTTCGTGGAACGCTTCCGTACGGAGTGGCTGCCCACCGTCGCGGAGCGCTATCCGGCCCCGGCCGGGCCGCCGAGCACCCCGGCCGACATCATGGCCGTACTCCTGCACAGCCCCGAACGCATGCTGGTGCCCGAGCTGGCCCCGTACCCCGCCCATCTCCACATCGATCTGCTGCCCGGACACCAGCGCGCCGGATTCGGGCGCGCGTTGATGGCGCGGTTCCTCGACGCGCTCGCCGGCAAGGGCGTCCCCGCCGTCCATCTGGGGATGGTCACGGCCAACACCCCGGCCAGGGCGTTCTACGACCGGGTGGGCTTCGAGGTGATCCCGGTGCGTGACCCGGGCCCCCTGACCTATCTCGGGCGCGCCACCACGGGCACCGTGTGAGGCACGGGCGCCCGGGCCGATGACTGCGGGGCGGACCTCGCGCCGCCCCGCTTCTCCGGCACACCACGGCCCGCCCGAGCGGCCCGCCCTGCGTCCCAGGGCGGTTGTTGCGGCTTCGTGAAATGAGTCCGTCAGGGCTTGGAGATCCCCGGAGGCAGCTGCATACAGTTGCATACACCGCGCGTCATGACGTCGGCGTCCTCCCCTCCCGCCGCCTCATTTCCCGCCTTCCTCCTACGCCTTGGAGACGTGCCACCGTGGAAGAGATCACCTACGAAGACCCGGCTGTCGCCGGGGGAATCGCGGCCATCCGCGCCGGTTCCCCGTTCGTCTACGGCCTCACCAACTACGTCGCCGCCAACCTCAGCGCCAATGTGCTGCTCGCCGTCGGCGCGGGCCCCGCCATCGGCGCCGCGGCCGACTTCCCCACCGTCTTCCCGGCGGGCGCCGGTGCCGTGTGGATCAACACGGCCGCGCTCATCAGCAACCCCGCCGAACCGGTGACCGCGGCGGCCCGCGCGGCCCGGGCGGCGGGGACCCGGTGGGTGCTGGACCCGGTGGCGGTGGGCGCGGGAGCCGTCGAGTACGACGCGTTCGTCGCCTCCCTCCTCGACCACCGCCCCACCGTCATCCGCGGCAACGCCAGCGAACTGACCGCCCTCGCGGGCGGTGACAGCACCGGCAGGGGAGTGGAGACCACCCTCTCCTCCGCGGACGCCGTCGGCGCCGCCGAGGAGCTGGCCCGGCGTACCGGCGCCGTCGTCGCCGTCAGCGGCCCCACCGACTACCTCACCGACGGCACCCGTACGGTCGCCGTGCCCGGCGGTGATGTCCGGCTGACCCAGGTGACCGGCGCCGGATGCAGCCTCGGGGCGCTGATCGCGGGCGCGCTCGCCGTCGTGCCGGACGCGCTGACCGCCACCGCGGTCGCGCACGCCGCGTACGCCGTCGCCGCCGAACGGGCCGGCGCCCGGACCACCGGTACCGGCTCCTTCGCCGTCGCCCTGGTCGACGAGCTGTCCCTGCTCGCGGTCTGACCCGGCCCACCGCCGGCACACCGGATCACACCGCACGCACCGGGTCACACAGCACCGGATCACACCGCACGCACCGGGTCACACAGCACCGGATCACACCGCACGCACCGGGTCACACAGCACCGGATCAGACGGCACCATCCCTTCCCGGGAGCACCTCTTGACGACCGACACACCGCACACCGACACACCGCACACCGACACACCTGACGCCGACGCACCACACACCGACACACCGCACACCGGCGATCCGCACCCCGCGCCCCGGCTGCACCTCGCGGCCTTCCTCAACGCGGGCCCCCAGGGGACCTCCGGCTGGCGTCATCCCGACGCCGGTGACGGCTTCCTCACGGCCGCCCACTACACCCGTATCGCCCGGGTCCTGGAGGACGCCGGCTTCGACATGGCGTTCGTCCCCGACTCACTGGCCGTGCCCCGCAGCCTCGGCGACTCCTTCGACCCCGCGGTCACCTGGGGTACGGGCACCCCGCGCCTGGACCCGCTGCCGGTCATCACCCTGATGGCCGCCGCGACGGAGCACCTCGGTGTCGCCGCCACCGTGTCCACCGGCTACCAGGAGCCGTTCCACGTCGCCCGCGGCATGGCCACCCTGGACCATCTCGTCGGCGGCCGGGCCGGCTGGAACGTGGTCACCAGCTTCCAGGACGCGGAGGCCCAGAACTTCGGCCAGGACAGACTGCCCGACCGGCAGGCCCGCTACGACCGGGCGGAGGAGTTCCTGGAGGTCACCGCCCAGCTCTGGGACAGCTGGGCGGACGACGCGGTCGTGGCCGACAAGGAGAGCGGTGTCTACGGCCGGCCCGAGCGGGTGCGCGCCGTCGAGCACCGGGGCGAACGCTTCGCCGTACGGGGGCCGTTGAGCGTGCCCCGGCCGCCCCAGGGCTATCCGGTGATCATCCAGGCCGGCGCCTCCCCGGCCGGCCGGGACTTCGCTGCCCGCTGGGCGGACGTCGTTTTCTGTAGTCACGAGTCGCTGGAGTCGGCGGTCGCCTTCGCCACCGATCTGAGGGCCCGCGCCGCCGCGCACGGCCGGGACCCCGGTCAGCTCAAGGTGCTCCCCGCCGCGACGCCCGTGGTGGGCACGGATGTGAAGGACGCGCTCGCCAAGCACGAGGCGTTCGCCGAACTCGTCCATCCGGAGGCCGGGTTGTCGCGGCTGGCCTACCACGTCAACGTGGACCTCACCCGCTACGACCTCGACGGCCCGCTGCCCTCCCTGGCGGAGGTCGGTGTGGAGGGCCACTACCGCGAGGTGGTCGAGTTCGCCGAGCGCGAGAAGCTCAGTGTGCGCGAGATCGGCCGCTGGTACGGCGCCCGTACCGAGGGCGGCATGATCGGCTCGGCCGCGGACATCGCCGACACGATGGAACAGTGGCTGGACGCCGGAGCGGCCGACGGCTTCATGATCCAGGCCACCCATGTGCCCGCGGCCTTCGAGGAGTTCGCCGACCACGTCGTGCCCGAGCTGCGCCGCCGCGGTCTGGTGCGCACCGCCTACACCGGCGGCACCCTGCGCGACAACCTGGGGCTCGCCCGTCCCGCCCGGGGCGAGTGGCACCACCGCGCCCGGTCGGCCGCGGGAGACCGTACATGACCGGCCCCGGCGCCGATCCCGGCGCCTCCGCGGATCCCGCGTCCGGCTCCGCCCTCGTCGGTGTGGAGTGGCTGCGCCGGCACCAGGACGATGTCGTACTCCTCGATGCCAGTGTGGACCGGCGGACCGGCCCAGACGGGACCACCGTCTTCGTCGACGGTCTCGCCGGACATCTGGAACGCCGTATCCCGGGCGCCCATTTCGCCGACCTGATCGCGGGCTTCTCCGACCCCTCGGCCCCCTTTCCCTTCACCTGCCCGTCCCCCGACCGCGTCGCCGCCTACGCGAGCGAACTGGGCATCGGCCGCGACTCCACCGTCGTCGTCCACGACCGCCTCACCGGAGCGTGGGCCGCCCGGGTGTGGTGGGTGCTGCGGTCGGCGGGCATCACCCGGGTGCGGGTCCTCAACGGCGGGCTCACCGCCTGGGAGGCGGCCGGACTGCCGGTCGCCCGGGGGCGCCGGGCGGCGCCCCCGCCCGGTGATGTCGTCGCGCGCCCGGCCCGTCCGCACTTCACGGACCTCGCCCGGATGCGGCGCGTCGCCGACGGCGGCGACGCCACCCCGGCCGTCTGCGCCCTGCGCCGCACGGAGTACGCGGGCGACCCCGCCCGTCCCCGCTCCGGGCACATCCCCCGGACCACCAACCTGCCCTACGCCGACCTCCTCGGTCCCCACCACACGCTCGACCCCGTCCGCACCGCCCGCCTCGCGCGGGAGCACGGACTGCGGCGGGGCGACGGTACGGTGCTCTACTGCGGCGGAGCGGTCAACGCGGCCGGGCTCGCCCTCGCCCTGCACGAGATCGGCATCGACGACGTCGTCCTCTACGACGGCTCCCTCAGCGAGTGGCGCGCCCACCCCGAACTGCCCCTGGTGACCGGCCAGGAGGAGGCCGGACGGCCGTGACGCGCCGCCCACGGATCGGGCATGATCGGTCCCGGCCCGCGGACCGACGACGAGGAAGCGGATGAAGAGCACACGGGACACGATCCACGACGAACTGAGGAAGCGGCTGACCTCCGGGTACTACCCACCGGACGCCTCGCTCGTACCGCTCGCGCTGAGCGAGGAGTTCGCCGTCTCGCGCACCCCGGTGCGCGAGGCCCTGGCCCTGCTGGAGCGGGACGGGCTGCTGGTGCCCACCCGGCGCGGGTTCGCGCTGCGCCCGCGGTCGGACGACGAGATGCTCGAACTCTTCCAGATCCAGGCGGTGCTGGACGCCACGGCCGCCGAGTCGGCGGCGCTGCGCCGGGGCCCGGTCGAGCTGGCCCGGCTGGACGTCCTCCTCGAACACGCCGAGTCCCTGGACGATCCCGCGGAGATCCGGCGGAGCCTGAACGACTGGCACGACACCGTACGCCGGGCGGCCCGCAACGGGACCGTCGTCGCCTTTCTGCACACGCTCGACGCGCAGGTGAAGACCAGCGCGCCCTGGCGCACTCCCGCCGCCCCCGACACCTTCACCGCCGCCTTCGCCGAACACCGCACCGTCACGGAGGCGATCCGCGCCCAGGACGCCGAGGCGGCCCGCGTCGCCATGCTCGCCCACCACGGACACGACCGGGACCGGCGGATACGGCAGCGGGTGCGCGCGGACCGGACGCGACCGCCGGAGCGGGGCACGGACAGCTGACCGGGGACGGGCGTTGACAGGTGTGGTTAATGGCGTTAGCTTTTAGCTAATGAAGTTAGCCACACCTTGAAGGGGGATGCCATGGCCCGGACCGAGTTCCTCGCCGTCGACAACGGCACGATCGCGTACGAGGTCGCGGGGTCCGGCCCGCTGATCGTGCTCGCGCACGGCATGGGCGACAGCCGGGCCGCGTACCGCGCTCTGATCCCGCCGCTGGTGGCGGCGGGCCACCGGGTCGCCGCGGTCGATCTGCGCGGCTGCGGCGAGTCCAGCACCGACTGGCCGGCCTGGAGCCGTACCGCCCTCGCCGGCGACCTGCTCGCCGTGATCCGCCACCTGGGCGGCCCGGCCGTGCTCGTCGGCCACTCCATCTCCGGCGGCGCCGCCACCATCGCCGCGGCCCGGAAACCCTCGCTGGTCACCTCCGTCGTCGAGCTGGCTCCGTTCACCCGCAAGCAGTCGATACGCCTCGGCGACCTGCGCGTGAAGCGCTTCCGGCGGGCCATGCCGCGGCTGATCGGCGCGGGCGTGCTCGGCAGTGTGCCGCTCTGGCGCTCGTACCTCGACGTGGCCTACCCCGGCGCGAAGCCGGCCGACTGGGCCGAGCGGCTCGGCCGCGTCGACGCCCTGCTGCGCGAGCCGGGCCGGATGAAGGCCCTGCGGGGCATGGGCGGCAGCGCCCCGACCGACGCCGGCGAGCGGCTCGGTGACGTCCGCTGCCCGGTCCTCGTTGTGATGGGCACGCTCGACCCCGACTGGGCCGACCCGCACGCCGAGGGAACGGCGGTCGTCGAGGCGCTGCCCGCCGGCCTCGGCCGCCTTGAGATGATCGAGGGCGCGGGTCACTACCCGCACGACCAGTTCCCCGACCAGGTGGTGTCGCTCATGCTCGCTTTCCTCCGGCCGGACACCGCCCGTGCCTAGGGCCGGACTTGCCCCGGCGGCCGTCGTCGCGGCCGGCGCCGCCCTCGCCGACGAGGTGGGTTTCGACCGTCTGACGATGAGTCTGCTGGCCGAGCGCGTCGGCGTCCGTACCCCGTCCCTCTACAAACACGTCGGCGGTCAGGAAGACCTCAACCGGCGCATCGCCGCCCTGGCGCTGACCGAGGCAGCCGACGCCGTCGGCGGCGCGGTCCAGGGCTACGCGGGCCGCGACGCCCTGGCCGCCGCGGCCCGCGCCTTCCGCGCCTTCGTGCTGGCGCACCCCGGCCGGTACGCCGCGACGGTCGGCGTGGAACCGCACGGCCCCGACGACCCGCTGGCCGCCGCGGGACAGCGGCTGCTCGGCGCGTTCATGGCGGTCCTGCGCGGTTACGAGATCGCGGAGACCGACGTGGACCACGCCCTGCGCATGCTCCGCAGCCTCTGCCACGGCTTCGCCACCCTTCAGTCGGCCCACGCCTTCCAGTGGAGCACCGACATCGACGCGAGCTTCGAGTGGCTGATCACCTTCGCCGACCGGGGCCTGCGCGCCATGTCGTCCGCCCCCACCCGGCACCCGTAGTCCGACCGGCCCCTTCGTCCGACGGTGGCCCGCGTGCCGGGACCGGAGCCGTACCGGACGCGTCGGCGCCGCGTGTGACGGGGATCACGGGATCGCGCAAACCCCTGGTCCGGCCCGGACGTCTGGCAGGCGTGAGATCACTCAGAAGAGCGCCGCTGCACGAGCTGGACGAGGAACGCCTCGTCCGGCTCGTGGCCAAGGGCGACCGAGCGGCTTTCGAGGAGCTGTACCGGCGTACGTCGCCGTGGATGGCGGTACGGCTGCGCCGCCGCTGTGCCGACGAGCAGATCGTCGCCGAGGTCATGCAGGAGACCTATCTGGCGGTGTGGCGCGCGGCGGGCGCGTTCGGCGGGGCCGCGGTCGGCGGGACGGCCGTCGGCTGGATATGGACGATCGCGGCGCGCCGCCTGATCGACGCGTTCCGGCGCCGCGCCCACCACGCGAAGCCGCCGCCGGCCGCCGCCACGCCCGAATCGGCGCCCGCCGCCGAGGAGCTGGCGCTCGCGACGACCGTCGGCGGCGAGGTCGGGGACGCGCTGCGGCGCCTCGCACCGGAGTTGAGACAGGTACTGCAGGCCATGGTGCTCGACGGACTGTCCGTCCGCGAGACCTCGGTCCTGCTCGGGCTGCCCGAGGGCACGGTCAAGACCCGTGCCCGCCGGGCCCGGATCATGATGCGGAGTGCGCTGACATGAGTGGGGAACACGCGTCGACGCGGATCATCGAGGGCTACGCGAGCGGTGGCGCGGACCTCGCCGCCGACGAAGTGTGGGCCGTGGAAGCCCACTTGGTGGAGTGCCGGGTGTGCCGGGACCGGCTGTCCGCCGCGGTCGTCACCGAGGCCCCCGCCGTGGCCTCGCTGGTCGGCACCGTGTGGTCCGGCCTCGAACCCCGGCTGGCGGACACGGCCACGATGCCGCGCCGCCGCCGGCCGGCGTGGCTGTCGCGGTGGATGACGCCCACGATGGTGCCGTGGCTGGCCATGGTCTTCGGCATGACACTGCTGGCCCTGCTGCTCGACCTGGCCGGTACGGGATCCGGCGCGGGCCCCGGCTTCGGCCTCGGCTCGGGCGAGGTGTCGTGGGTACTGCTCCTCGCACCGGTCCTGCCCGTGCTCGGCGTCGCGGTGTCCTGGTCGCGCGGTCTGGACCCGGCGTACGAACTGACCGCCTCGGCGCCCAGGGCCGGGCTCCAGCTGGTGCTGCGGCGCACCGCGTCCGTGCTCGGCGTTGTCGTCCCCGCGCTGTTCGTGGGCGGATGGGCCACGGGGATCATGGTGGCGCAGTGGCTGCTGCCCTGCCTGGCCTTCACCGCGGCGACCCTCGCGCTCGGCGGGGTCGTCGGGGTGACCCGCGCCGCCGCCGCACTGGCCGCGGCGTGGGCCGTCGTGGTCGTCGCGCCGACCCTGGCCACCCGCCACACGTCCGCCGCCCTGGGGACCGACGCACTGCCCGCGTGGGCCCTGGTCCTCGCGCTCGGCACCGCCGTCGTGATCGCCCGCAAAGGCGCCTACTCCGTGCTGAAGGCCCATCGATGACCCTTGGGAAGGAACCCCACATGACCTCCGCGGCGAACGCGGCCGACATCGCGCCCACGCCCTACGCCTGGGAGATCCGGGCCACCGGACTGAAGGTCAGGGTCGGGCGGAAACGGATGGCCGTCAACGGCCTCGATCTGTCGCTGGGCACCGGAGTCCACGGACTCCTCGGCCCCAACGGGGCGGGCAAGACCACCCTCATCCGGACGCTGGCCACCGTACTCCGGCCCACCGAAGGCACCCTCGACATACTCGGCGAGACCGTGGGCGGCGCCTCCGAACACCGCGCGCTGCGCCGCCGTATCGGCTACCTGCCCCAGGAGTTCGGCTACTACAAGCGCTTCACGGTACGCGAGTTCGTCGAGTACATGGCGTGGCTCAAGGAGGTGCCCAAGGCGGACATCCCCGCGGCGGTGCAGCGCGCCGTCGAGCGGGTCGGGCTGGCGGACCGCGCCGACGAGAGGATGAAGGCCCTCTCGGGCGGCATGGTGCGCCGGGTCGGCATCGCCCAGGCCATCGTCAACGACCCCACCGTCCTGCTGCTGGACGAGCCGACCGTCGGCCTGGACCCGGCGCAGCGGCTGCGCTTCCGTGAACTGCTCCAGGAAGTCGGCAGGGACACCTGCGTGCTTGTCTCGACCCATCTGGTGGAAGACGTCGCCGCGGCCTGCACCGACGTGGTCCTCTTCGACGAGGGGCGGCTGGTCTTCCAGGGCACCCCGGACGAACTCGCCGCGGCCGGCACCCCCGAGCACGTGGGCGACAGCCCCCTCGAACGCGGCTACTCGGCGCTGCTGCGGAGCCCCGACCGGGCGGGGGGCTCCTGGTGAACCTCCGTGTGCTGCGTACCGAACTGAAGCGCTCCGTCGCCCTGTGGGCCGGCGCCGCGGTCCTGGCCACGGCCCTGGCGTTCCTGTACCTGCTGGGC
Source organism: Streptomyces paludis (assembly GCF_003344965.1). Classification (NCBI taxonomy): domain Bacteria; kingdom Bacillati; phylum Actinomycetota; class Actinomycetes; order Kitasatosporales; family Streptomycetaceae; genus Streptomyces; species Streptomyces paludis. The sequence continues at coordinate 7,570,709 of NZ_CP031194.1, forward strand.
GCCGGGACCGGCTGGGGCGTCACCGCCTGGACGGCCCAGTGGACCTCCCTGGCCCTGTGGACCCGCGGCCTGCTGAGCTATCTGTGGCCGCTGGCCGTCGGCCTCGGGGCGCTCCAGGGGCTGCGCGACCACCGCTCGAAGGTGTCGGAGCTGCTGATGAGCACCCCGCGGCCCGCGTGGCACCGCGCGGCGGTCTCGGCGGGCACGACGGCGGCGGCGCTGGTCGCGGCCTTCGCGCTCCTCGTCCTCCAGGGCGGGGCGCAGGTGCTCGCCAAGACCGAGTACACCCACCTCGGCTGGCTGCCGATCTCGCTGGTGGGGGCGCTCGCCCTGGCCGCGGGAGCCGTGCTCGGCATGGGAGCCGGGCGCGCGCTGCCGTCCGTACTCACCCCGCCCGCACTGGCCATGACCGCCTTCGTGTTCACCACCCTCACCCACATGGCGTCGACCCGTAGGGACCCGCGGACCGGCTTCGAACGTGTGGAGCCCAACACCTTCTCGCTGCTGTCACCGGCCGCACAGGAGGTGCGCGACGTGTTCGTCACGCTCTCCGCCTCCGTACACCTCGGGCAGACGCTCTGGCTGCTCGGCATGGCCGCGACCGGCCTCGCGCTGCTGGTCGCCGCGCGCCCGCGCACCCGGCTGCTCGCCCTGACCCCCCTCGTGGCGGGCGCGCTGCTCGCCCTGGTGGTGCTGCCCACCGACCCGAACCGGATGTACGTCGCCGACAAGGCCGCCGCGGAGCTGGTCTGCGACGGCCCGGTGTGTGTGGCGAGGGCGCATCAGGGGCGGCTCGCCGACATCGCCGATCCCGGTGAGAAGGCACTGCGCCTGCTGCGCGGCGCCCTCGGCGGCCGGGCGCCGGTCTCCGTCCACGAGGACACCGCCGCCCCGGACGGCACCACCCCGCGGTGGCCCCGCGAGACCGTACTCTTCGGCTTCGACGACGAGTTGATCACCGGCGCGGGCGGCGAGGAGCTGACCCGGGCCCTGATCGCCACCAGCATGGTGCCGGGATGTTCCCCCTTCGGCCGCGGTGCCACGGCCGGCTATGACGACATCACGGCGCAGACCGCCGCGGTGGGCTGGGTCCTCGGGGACCTCAAGCCTCTCGGCGGTTCCCTCTACGCCGAGGTCGACGCGGTCGCGAAGGCCCGCCCGGTGTGGGAGGAGCTGAGGGCGCTGCCGCGGGCCGAGCAGCTCTCCCGCGTCAACGCGATGCGCGACGCCGCGCACGCCTGCCAGGACACGGTGCTCGACGCGCTGAAGGGCGGTGCGTCCCGGTGAGATGGCTGACGCTGTACGCGCGGTCGCGCCAGGTCCCCGCGTCGCTCGCCGCGGTGCTGATCAGCGCGGTGGCGGTGTGGGCGCTCGCCGGGGACGGGGGCGCGGGGCCGCAGATGACCGTGCTCGTCCTCGCGATGGGGGCGATGGCCGCCTCGGCCGGGCTCGGCGGGCAGGATCTCGCGCTGGACCGGACGGCCGCGATCCCCTGGGTGCCCCGCAGAGCGGCGCACGTCCTGCTCGCCGGCGCGGTCGTCGCCGCGGTGCTGCTGGCGGTGCAGGCCCTGGGCGAGCCGCTGGGCACGGCCGCGTTCATCGTCCGGGACAGCGCGGGCCTGATGGGCCTGGCCGCCCTGGGCGCGGCGCTCGCGGGCGCCCCGTACGCCTGGACACTGCCGTTCGGCTGGCTCTCGTACACGTTCTTCGCGCCGCCGCCGACGGGTGTGCCGTCGCAGGTGGCGGCCTGGATGCTGCTGCCGCCCGGCACACCGGCGGGCACCTGGACGGCCCTGACCCTGACGGTCGCCGGCACCGCGGCCTACGCCGTCGCGGGCCCGCGACGGCAGTGAACCCCGCCGGGCGTCAACGTCCGTCCGAACCCGCGCCGTTGGCGGCATCGGCCGGTCCGATGCCGCCGCTGCGCGGTGACTCAGTTGCGTCCGAACGCGTCCTGGCGCTCGGTGAGCGCCGTACCGGCCTTCGGGCCGTCGGGTCCGTACAGCTCGGAGACCGTCACGAACTCGTACCCGTCGGCCTTCAGCTTCTCCAGCATGCCCGGCACCGCCGCCACCGAGGTGGCGTGGATGTCGTGCATCAGGACGATGCCCCCGGGCCTGACCGTGGAGGTCACCGTCGTCGAGACCTTGGCGCTGTCGTGGTACTTCCAGTCCTCGGTGTCGACGGACCAGAGGATCATCGGAAGCTCGGTCGCCCCGTCGACGGTCGCGTTGTGCGCTCCGTAGGGCGGGCGCATGACGGTGGGGTCGGAGCCGGTGATCTTGTTGATGGCGGCGTCCGTACGGTCCAGGTCGGCCCGTACCTCACCGGCGGACATCTTGCTGAGGTCACGGTGCTCCCAGCTGTGGCTGCCCAGCTCGTGACCGCCGGCGACCAGCTCCTTCACCACACCGGGCTGAAGCTCCGCGTTCCGGCCGACCAGGAAGAACGTCGCGCGGGCGTTGTACTCGGCCAGGTGCTTCAGGAGTTCCTCGGTGTACTGGCCGGGACCGTCGTCGAAGGTCAGGGCCACACACTTGACCGCGAGACAGTCGACGGAGCGCTTCGGCGCGGTGCCGCCCCCGCCCGGCGCGCCGACCTCCGACCCCTTGGGCGGGCCGCCGTCGAGGGTGAGTTCCTTGCCCGGGTCGAGGATCTGCTCCCACACCCGGCCGCCGAAGTCGGAGAGCATCGGCTGTATTTCCCCGGAGGGCACCTCCGCGGTCACCACGCCCGCGGCCGGCGGGCCGACCGTACCGGCGTTGAAGGCGACCTGGAGGTCACCCTCCGGGGTGAAGGAGAGACTGTCGGGGCCGGAGCCGCCGGACGCGACCAGCGCCTTGGCCAGCAGCTCGGGGGTGACCCCTTCACGGTCCTTGAGCGAGTCCTTGACCGCTGCGGCGAACTGGAGCAGATCGGCCTTCTTGCTGCTGATCAGGGCGAGGGCGGGCATGACCTTGCCGGTGCTGCCGTCGAACCACATGGTGGTGTCGCTGAGCCCGCTGCCCGCGCCGCCGCCCTCGAAGCGGGTGAGCCGCAGGCCGACGACATCGGCCGACGCGGCGAGGAACGAGAAGCTGACGTTCAGCTCATGGCCCCCCTCGGCGGCCCCGGAGCCGCCCCCCGACGCGCCGTCGGCACAGGCCGACCCGTCGCCGTCCAGTTCCTTGCGGTTCTCCAGGTAGCTGTCGCGCTGCTTCTCCACATACGCCTTGAGCGCCGCCGTCAGGGCGTCCGCCCCCGGGATCACCGGGTAACTGGTGGCCCAGCGACAGGAACCGCCCTCGCTGCTGTCGTTGGCGAGACGCAGGCCGGGTATCCGCGCGGGATCCACCGGGGAGCTGTCGGCTCCGGCCTTCGCGCCGCCGGAGTCCTTGGCGGAGCCGTCCGACGTGTCGTCCGCGCTGCACGCGGTGACGGCGAGCAGGGTGGTCAGGGTGATCAGGGCAGCCAGTGGCTGTCGCATGGGCAAGGGTCCCCTCGGGGGTTCTGTCGGGGACATCGCCTGGGCGTCCCACATTTCCGTATCAGTACTCAACTGAATAGACGACGGAAGTCCGGAACTGGTTCAAGCCGCCGAAGAGTTGAACGATACGGCATCCGGGGCCGCGGGCGGGGGCGAACGCCGGGCCCCCGACCCCGCTGACCAGCGGGGATGCGGAGGCCCGGCAGAATGCGGCCGGGTCGCTCCGGCTACCCGCGGAGCACGGTCTCGGCCCTGTTGCCCGCGTAGTCCTCCAAGACGGCCACGACCCGGCCGGCCGGCCGGGACATGGTGACCGTCATCGCCGCGCGGGTGGTGCGGCCCCGGATGATGTAGGGCTTGTTCCCCGATCCGTAGGTCGTCGCGAACTGCTTCGGTACGCCGTCCTCAAGGACGGTGAGGGTGTGCCAGTCCGCCAGCTCCGGCCGGGAGAAGGTGAACGTGTTGCCGCTGATCCGTACGGCGGAGGCGGGGTACGGCGTGATCTCCGCGTCGGCGAAGGCGCCGCGCACGGCGGTCGGTGTGCCGGTGCCCGCCCGCGCGGTGAGGAGGTACGTGCCGCCGTGCACCGGGACGCCGGTCAGGGTGGTGCCGGTGGCGGTGCCCGGGACGGTGACCGTCCGGGTGTGGGGTGTGGAGGTGTCGACACCGGTCAGCCGCAGGGTGACCGGCTTCCCCGAAGCGGGCGGTGTCCAGGAGACCTTGAGGGTGCCGTCCCGGCCGGCGACGGTGGTCAGCCTGTCCGGCGCCGTCCCCAGGTCGAACGGTACGGTGGCGGGCGCGCTCCGGCTGCCGTCCGGGCCGACCGCCACGAGCCTGATGGTTCCCGAGGTGGCGGTGAAGCGCTTGGCGTAGAAGACGTCGTCATAGACGCCGCCCAGATAGGTGTCGTCGAGATAGACGTCGTAGCGGCGCACGGTGTCGTAGCCGTCGAGCTGCCAGCCTAGGAACAACTCGTCCGTGCCGGCCAGCAGTTGGGTGATCTCCAGCCCCTTCGGGGCGGCCGGGGTACGGTCCACGCCGTCGCGCAGGGCCAGGGAGCCCAGATTGACCTGGTAGTTCGGGACGGACTGGGGCCCGGCGGCGACGACGAGGCCGAGCGAGGCGACGCGCTCGCCGGCGTACGCCGACAGATCGGCCGTCACGGTCTCCCAGCCGTCGGTGCGCCGGCCGGTCCCGGCCAGCGGCACCTGCACGACCTTGTCCGGGTCGGAGGCGAGCACAAGGGCCAGCCGCAGCTGGGAACCGTCGTCGGCCGACGGCTTGTTGTAGGTGAGGGCGAGGCTGGAGCGGGAGGTCACGGCCAGATCGGTCTTGTAGAGGCGCACCGTGTTGTCACTGGCGAGGGTGCCGCTGAGGACGAGGGAGCTGCCGCCGTCGTAGCCGCCGATCTTGCGGTAGGAGAATCTGCTCGCCGGGGTGTACCGGGGGCCGTAGTCGAAGTCCGCGGCCAGCGGTGTGCGGTCCGCGTCGATCCACCACTGCCAGGAGACAGGGATGTCCTGGACGTTGATATTGCCCCACTCGGCGTCGCTGGACAGCCTGCCCTCGCTCCATGTCGACAGTCCGTGACCGGTGTTGAACGAGGTGGCGAACGTGGTGCCCTTGATGACGGAGCGCTCGGCGATGTACTTGGAGATGCCCTTCCAGCTCCCCTCGGGGGTGGTGGCCCCCTGCGACGAGCCGGTCCACCAGCGGCGTTCCCGGTCAAAGACCTGTGCCTGGGCCGCGTCGTCGGTCTTGGCGGCGTAGTCGGAGGAGACGAAGTCGGCGCCGAGGGTGGCGATGGCGTTCATCGGGGTGCCGTCGGGGCCGAGGTTGTCGTCCAGGTTGTAGGGCTGGTTGAACTGGTACATCCCCGCCTCGACACCCGCGAACACACTGGCCCGGGAGTCCAGGCCCAGCCCCGCCGCGTACGCCTTCGAGTTGGTGAGTCTGGACTTGTTCCACCAGTAGTTCAGGAAGATGGAGTCGGACACGTCACCGAGCCGGGGGTCGCGCACGAACGGGCCGTTGACCGCGTTGAACTCGTTCTGGTAGGAGATCGAGCCGGTGGAGTTGTGGATGGAGTCGTACCACTGCACATACATCCCGCCGTCGCGCAGCTGCTTGAGGAACTGCTTGTACGCGGGGATGTCGGCCGCGGCGACGGCGCTCTCCTGGTTGACGAAGTAGCCGTCGAAGCCGTAGTACTCGGCGACCTCGATGAGCTTGGCCGCCGCCGGGAAGGCACCGGTGGCGTCACGGACCAGCAGCTCGGAGTAGTCCTGGTCGCCGCGGTCGTTCGGGGAGAAGAAGATACAGGCCAGCGACCGCACCCCGTTGGCGTGCGCTGCGTTGGTGTAACCGGGGTTGGGCAGGTTCAGCATGCCGAACTCGAACCACTTCTCGCGCCAGTCCAGGTCCGGATCGTAGGAGGACACCGGTACGCCCTCGGTGGGCATCCCGTGCCAGGCCGCGTACGCGTCCGTGTACTGCCAGTAGTTGAAGAGATACTGGCTGAACTCGTTGGTGTACGGGTGGCTTTCGAAGAAGGCGTTGCCGTAGTCGCCCGCCAGGGTGAGGTGCTGGGTCTGCGCGGGCAGCGCCTTGTTGCGCTGGGTCGCGGAGAGGGGTGCCGTACGGGTCTGGAGGGGCACCTTGGCGCGCAGATACGCCGCGCCGGTGTCGTCCGCGGGGTTCCAGCGCAGCAGGTCGGTGGAGGAGTAGCCGTGCTGGTAGGGCTGGTTGGCCCCCACCGCGCTGTCCCCCGTCCACGGCAGGGTGTCGCTCGCCTCGGCGTTTCCGGTGCCGAGGGTGAGGGCGAGCACCACGGCCAGGGCCCCGGCGCCGGCCCGTAACGTGGACCTTCCTCCGGTTCTGCGATTGCGCGACATGACATTTCCTCGCTTTCTCCGCAGGGGGACGGCCGGCCCTCAGGACGGGCCGGCCGGTGAAGTGCCGTACGGGCGAAGGACGGTGTGCAGATCCTCCACGTACAGATCGGTCCGCGCGTGCCGGGTCGCGCCCTCGGCCAGACAGCGCGCGGCGGGCAGCTCCCAGGCGATGACGGCGCGCGCCCCCGCCGCCACCGTGACCCGCTCGAACGCGAGCAGTTCGCGCAGCCGGGGCAGCACGGTCCCGCCGCCGCGTTGGGCGAACAGCGGGACGACCGCCTCGGCTTCGGTGGAGCCCGGGTTGGTCACACCGACACTGACCCGTACGGTCCGGCCGGTCAGCTCCGCCGTGAGCCCGTCGACGACGACCGGCCGGTAGCGCAGACCGAAGCCGAAGGGGAAGAGCACCGGGTCCGCCGCGTCCCGGTACACACCGTCGGGCGGATGCCGGTCGTTGTACCGCACCGGCACCACGCCGGGATGGCGCGGCAGGGTGAACGGCAGCCGGCCCACCGGTTCGACGGCGCCGAGGAGCGCGTCGACCACGGCCCCGGCGCCGTGCGGGCCCGGATACCCGGCCCACAGCACGGCGTCCGTGTGCGCGGCCACCGCGGTGAGCACATGCGGCCGGCCCGCGACGACGACCGCCGCCACGGGACAGTGCGCCGCGGCCCGTACGGCGGTGACCAGCGCGTCCTGGTCCCCGGGCAGGGACACGTCCGCGAGATCGACCCCCTCGCCCGCCGTCGCGACGGCCGGGGCCTCGGCCGAGGCGCCGTTGGCGGCGAACCGGTCGGCGTAGGCGCGGTGGCTCGTTCCGCCCAGGGCGAGAAGCACCAGGGAGGCGTCGCACAGATCGGCCGCCGACGGCACACCGGCCACACACACCACCTCGGTGTGCGGCAGCGCCCGGCGCAGGGCGACCTCCAGGCTCTCCGCCGACCACGCGGGCAGCGGCGGCACATAGTCCCCCAGCAGCGCGGTGACCTGGCGGGCGTTGGGGCCCGCCAGCACCACCTTGGTCAGGGAGCGCGGATCCAGGGGCAGCAGCCCGCCGCTGTTCCGCAGCAGCACCAGGGACTGCCGGGCCAGCCGCCGGGAGAGCCGTCGGGTCGTCCGGGCGGCGAGCGTCAGCCGCTCCCGCGCCGCGGCCCCGTCCCGTACCCCGCCGCCGTCAGCGGCCCCGTCCCGTACCCCGCCGCTCTCCGGGGCGCCGGTGCGGGCCTCGCCGGGCCCGCCGGCCAGCAGGCCCATCCGGTACTTGAGCGTGAGCACCCGGCGGCAGGCGGTGTCGATGAGCGCGGCCAGGGCCGGATCCCCTTCGGCGGCCGAGTCCAGCAGGGCGAAGGACTCGTCCCAGAGCGAGAGATCCACCCCCGCCGCCAGCGCCGCCGCCGCGGCGGCCACCGGGCTCCCCGCCATGACGGCGAGCCGGTCCACGGCCAGACCGTCCGCCATGACGATCCCGTCGAACCCGCACTCGGTGCGCAGAAAACCGGTGAGCAGCTCACGGTTGGCGCAGCACGGCACCCCGTCGATGTCGTTGTAGGCCGCCATGAAGCCCCGCGCGCCCGCCTCCACCGCCGCCCGTACACACGGCAGATGCAGCTCGCGCAGATCGCGCGCGCCGATGACGGCCGACTGGCCGTTGCGCCCCCCGACGGCCTCGCCCTGGGCCGCCAGATGCTTGAGGACGACGGCGACACCGCCCGAGGGGGAACCGAGGCCGGACTGCATACCGGTCACCACGGCCCGGGTCAGCTCGGCCGCCAGCAGCGGATCCTCGCCGAAACACTCCTCGGCCCGGCCCCAGCGCGGATCGCGCAGCAGATCGAGGGCCGACACCAGCGCGAGATGCACACCACTGGCCGCCAGCTCCGCGCCGACCGACGCCGCCGCCTCCCGAAGGGTGCCGGGGTCCCATCCGGCGGCGACGGCGAGGTTGGTGGGCAGCAGGGTGCCGCCCAGGGCCTGGTGCCCGTGCGGCGCCTCCTCCGACAGCAGCACCCCGATCCCGTGCCGGCCCGCCCGGACCACCTCCTCCTGGACCAGGGCCGCGACCTCGGCCCGCTCCTCGGGCCGGATGCCGTTGTCCCACGTACGGCCCGACCAGGCGTCCGCGCGGAACAGCCCGTACAGCGCGCCGAGCCCGCCCCACCGGTCCAGCTCCGCCCGCGCCCGGTCCGTCAGCCGGAACCCGCCGCGCGCGGACCGCTCCACGGCCTGCCAGCCGTAGAGCCGCTGGTTGAGCTGGCCCGCCTTCTCGGCCGGGGACAGCTCGGCGATCAGCCGCTCGACGGCGGGCGGCGCGGGCGCGGCGAGGTCAGCGGCCGGCACGGTCGGCGGTCCGCGTCAGTACGGCGTCATCGCTGACGGACGAGTAGAAGGTGCGGCCGGTCGGTGCGGCCGTGACCGTACGGTCGAGGGAGCGGGCCCCGAGCGCGGCGGGATCGGCGGCGGCGGTCGAGGTGACCAGAGCGGGCCGGCTCCCCGCGCGGGCGAGGTCCATCCACGCCTCGAAGACACCACCGCCCGGGGAGAGTTCGGCCCGGGAGAGGGGGACGTCCCGGCCGTCGACCGGAATCACGACGGCCTCGCGCCGGGGCGCCGGTCGCGGCCGGTCGCGCAGCTCCGCGGCCAGCTCGGCGAAGCGCCGCCCGATCGGCTTCACCGCGCCGTCGGCACCGATCAGCCCGAGACTGTGCTCCAGTTCGGGGAAGTCGCCCAGCCGGCGGTCCACATCGTGCGAACACCACCAGGTGACCCCCCACAGCGCCTCGCTGTCGGCGGCGGCGCGCACCGTTCCCTCGCAGAAGCCGGGCGCCTGCTCCTCGGTGAGGTGGTTGAGCGGCGCCCCCACCTCCTGCAGCCACACCGGGCGGGCCGGATCGACGGCGAAGGCCCGGGACAGCTCGACGAGATAGGCCGCGTGGTGGAGGCTCTCGTGCGACATCGGACCGTACCCCTGCGCGGTGCCGTTGAAGATCCAGGAGTGCACCACGCTCATGTCGCCGAACCGGCTGGAGTGCGCCGGTACGAAGGCGTGCCCGTCCGCGTACCAGACCGCGTCGTACTCCGCGTTGAGCCGGAAGTGGCGCGGGTCGCGCGCCCCGGTCCCGTGCAGGGCGCCCAGCCAGGACGACACCTGCTCCGGTGTGGCGGACATCGGGGTGGGGTGCACGGCGGAGGTGAACTGGTTGACCTCGTTGCCCAGTGTCAGCCCGAGGAAGTTGGGCAGATCGCGCAACCGGTCCTCGAACGCCTCGACCAGCCGGGTCTGCGCGTCGACGGCGTCCGGATCGCTGAACATACTGCGCCGGTGCCAGTCCGTCAGCCAGCTCGGCACGAAGTCGAATCCGGACAGATGCCCCTGGAGGACATCGACGGACGCGTCGAGACCGGCCTCACCGGCGATCTCCACCACCCGGCGGACATCGCGCAGCGCGCGGGCCCGGATCAGGGTCCGGTTGGGCTGCACCACGGGCCACAGCGGCAGGACGCGGACATGGTCGAGCCCGAGGGCGGCGAGGGCCTCCAGATCCCGCCGGACGGACGCCCAGTCCGGATCCAGCCAGGAGTAGAACCAGTCCCGGGAGGGGGTGTAATTGACTCCGAACCTCAGCATGTCACCCTTTCAGCCCGCCGGATTCCAGCCCGCGGAAGAAGTAGCGTTGCAGTGCCGCGAAGAACGCGATGATGGGAATCAGGGCGATGACCGTGCCGGCGGCGATCAGGCGCGGATCGTCGTAGAAGGTGCCGCGCAGCCGGTTCAGACCGACGGTGAGGGTGTAGTTGTCCTCGCTCGACAGGACGATCAGCGGCCACAGGAAGTCGTTCCACGAGCCCACGAAGGCGAACACCGCCACCACCGTGATCACGCCCTTGACCTGCGGCACGGAGACCCGGATGAACCGCTGCCAGGCGTTGGCGCCGTCGATGACGGCGGCCTCCTCGAACTCCGGCGGGAGGCTGGCGAAGGCGTTGCGCATCAGCAGGACGTTCAGCGCCGCCACCAGCGTGGGCAGGGCGACCCCGAGGAGTGTGTCCGCCAGTCCGGCCGCCCTGACGGTCAGGAACTGCGAGATCAGCACGGTCTCCGCCGGGACGAGCAGCGCCGCCACCACGAGCGCGGTCACCGCCGCCCGGCCCCGGAAGCGCAGCTTGCCCAGCGCGTAGCCGGCGCAGGTGGCCCCCACCACATTGCCGGTCACCGCCATGACCGCCACCAGCAGGGAGTTGAGCAGATAGTGCGGTACGGGAATCCGGTCCAGCACCGTCCCGAAGTGCTCGAACGTCGGGTGCTCGGGGATCACACTCGGCGGTCGCTCGTACAGCGGCTCGCCCGCGCCCTTGAGGGAGAGCGAGAGCTGCCACAGCAGCGGCCCGGCCAGCAGCAGGGCCATCAGTACGAGCACGGCGTAACGGGCCACGGCGCCGGACGGCACCCGGCGCGGCCCCCGGGCGGCCCCGCGCCCGGCACCGCTTCCGCTGGAACGGGGCATCAGGTGTTCCTCTGCTTGCGCTGCGCGGCGAGCTGCGCCAGGAGCAGACCGCCGAGGATGACGAACATGACGAGGCTGATCGCGCCCGCGTACCCGGTACGCGCCTGGAGTCCGGTGCCCTCGCGCTGGATGAGCATGGTCATGGTGAGATCGCCGCCGCCCACCCCGCCGGTGCCGTTGGTGAGGACATAGATCTCGCCGAACACCCGGAAGGCGGCGACCGAGGACAGCACCGTGACGAGCGCCATGGTCGAACGCACCCCCGGCACGGTGACACTGAGGAAGGCTCGCACCGGGCCGGCCCCGTCCACGGCCGCCGCGTCGTACAGGCTGCGGTCGATGTTCACCAGCGCCGCCAGATAGATCACCATGTAGTAGCCCAGGCCCATCCACACGGTGACGAACATCGCGCTGAAGAGCAGCAGCCAGCGGTCACTGAGGAAGGGGAAGGGCGCGGCGGCGATCCCCAGGGTGCCGGCCAGCTCGTTCACCAGCCCCCTCTTGTCCAGCATGTTCGTCCAGATCAGCCCGACGACCACCGGGGACATGACCACCGGCAGATACATAGTGGTACGGAAGAACCCGGCCAGCCGGTCCGTCGTGCTGATCAGGACGGCCAGCATCAGCGGCAGCACCACCATCACGGGCACCACACACACGGTGTAGAGGGTGGAGTTCAGCAGCGCCGTCGTGAACCGCTCGTCGGCGAACATCCTGCGGAAGTTGTCCACCCCCACGAACTCGCCGGTCCTCAGCAACGTCGAGTCGGTGAAGGCCAGTTGCAGGGTGTTCACAAAGGGCACGAGCACCATGAGCACGATGACGGCGAGCGCCGGCAGCAGAAACAGCCACGGTGTCGCGTACCAGCGGTGGGTGGCCAGCGGGCTCCGGTGACGGAGCCCGCGCCCCCTCCGCCACCGGGACCCGTCCCGGGTCGCGGTCGCTGTCATCCGTTGGCTTCCAGCCGGTCGTTGGAGTACGTGACGGACGCGTCCAGCGCCGACTTCACCGACTTCTTGCCGAGCAGGGCCTGCGCGATCTGCTCCCGCAGTGTCTCGCTGTCCGCCGACCCCGAGAACGCCGGCGGCCACCACACCACCGCCTCGCGCACCTGGGCGGTGCTCTCGATCCGTACCTTCGTCGCCGGATCGCCGTCGTCCTCGGTGAAGTACGGGTCGTCCAGCGTCCCGGCCGACGACGGGAAGACGGACGCCTTCTGGGCGAAGGCCAGCTGGTTGGCCGAGTTGGTGACGTACGTGGCGAACGCCTTGGCCAGTCCCGGGTGCTTGGACCGCGCGTTCACCACGAGCGACTCGATGTACATGTTGGGCGAGCCGTTGCTGATGCGCGGCCCGATGGCCAGGTCCTTGTAGACGTCGGGCGCCGTCTCCTTGAGGTCGTTCAGTGTGTAGGAGCTGCCGGGCAGATACGCCAGACGGCCGGCCTTGAACTCCTCGACCTCCTTGGTCTGGAGGTTGTTCAGCGCCTCCTCGTCGAGCCCCTTCTTCGCGTACAGCTCCCGGAACCGCTCGACCAGCTCCACGCCCTTGGGGTCGTTGTACGTGAACTTCCGGCCGCCCTCGTCCATGAGCGGTACGCCGTACTCGCCGAAGGTCTCGATGGCGGGCATCCGGGCGATCATCGCCTCGTCCGGACACTTCTCGGCCATGGTCCCGGCCTGGTCGAACAGCTCGTCGTACGTGGTGGGCAGCTTGCCGGGATCCAGCGCGCACTTGGCCAGCAGCTTCTTGTTGAAGAACGACGGCCCGGTGTTCAGATACCAGGGATAGCCGTACGTCCCGCCCCCCAGGCCGTCGAACGTCATCGCCTGCCACGCCTTGTCCAGGTACTTCTTCTCGGCCGCCGGATCCGCCTTGCCCAGGTCCAGCAGCACACCGGCCTGCGCGAGGGTGTAGGCGGCCTCGGGCCCCATGTCGACCACATCGGGGAGGGAGCCGGCCGCGGCGTCGGCGGACAGCTTGTCCTGATACCCCTCGGCGGGCTGGTCCACCCACTTGATCTCGGTGTCCGGATTCTCCTTCTCGAAGGCGGCGATGAGGTCGTTGAAGTACGAGGTGAACTTGTCGTTCTTCAGGTTCCAGGTCTGGAACGTGATCGTGCCGGAGACTTCCGTGTCCGAGCCCTTCGGTGCCGATGTGTTGTCGCCGCCGATGACGCACGAGGACAGCAGCAGCGAGCCGAGGACGGTTCCCGCGACAAGCGCGCGGCGTTTGCCGGTGGGTGTCATATGGCTTCTCCTCAACGGTGGTGCGAGACGGATGGTGGTGTGTTCCGGGATCAGGCGGTGATCAGGCGGTGTGCCGCGGCCGGGCGGTGGCGATACGCAAAGTCGCCACCTGGAAGGGACCGAGTTCCAGGACCGCCCCGTCGGCGCGGGCGGGCGCACCGGGCGGGAGGGCCGGCGGCAGTCCCTCCTCCGGGCTGAAGGGGCGTTCGAGCAGATCCGTCTCGTGGACGACGGCGTCCCTGCCGAGGGCCGGCGAGGGACGCAGCACGGCCCGGGCCCGCGCGCCCTGGGTCTCGTAGATCCGTACGACGAGATCCCGCGAGCCGTCGTCCGCGAGCTTCACCCAGTCGATCACCGCGTGGCCGCTCGCCGCTTCGAGCGCCACGAGAGGGCGCAGCCCCTCCGGGACGGCGACCTCGGGCGTGTTGAACCGGTACGCGGCCTCGACCGTGCCGGGCACGTCCGCGCCCGGCAGCAGGGCCCAGCGGAACACATGCCGGCCCACATCGGCCTCCGGATCGGGGAACCGGCTGCCGCGCAGCAGCGACAGCCGTACGACGGTGGCGTCGCCCCGGGCCCGGGCATCCGCGCCGTACATCGTGTCGTTGACGATCCCGACGCCGTAACTCCCGTCGGCCACATGGATGTACCGGTGCATCCCGGCCTCGAACATCGCGTCGTCGGCCGCCGTGTTCACCAGCAACGGGCGCTCCACATATCCGTACTGCGTCTCGAACCGCGCCGTCCGCGCCATGACATGGACCGGCAGCGCGACCTTGAGCAGCTGCTCGCGCTCCCGCCAGTCGACGGCACACTCCGTCTCCAGCCGGCCGGTGCCCGCCCTGAGCCACGCCGTCACGGTGAACACCGACGTACCGAACCGGCGGACGGTCTCGACACCGGCGTCGGCCCCCTCGCGCACCACCCGGCGGCCGGTGACCTCGCCGACCGTCCGGGGATGGCGCAACGTGTGCCGGTCCACGTCCCAGGCGTCCCAGCGCACGGGCTCGTCACGGAAGATCTGCAACTCATTGGCGCGCGCACCGGGCGGGACGGTCTCCCGGCCGGTGCCCAGATCGACGAGCGAGACGAGATGGCCCTCGGCGTCGATCACGGCCCGGAGCAGCCCGTCGTCCAGCACCGTCGCCCCGTCCTCCCCTTCCACGGCCTCGACGGTGGCGCGGGGCTCCTCTGCGGGGGCGGGGGCCGCGAGGAACGGCGGGAGTACGGCGGCGGCCCCGCCGCTCTCCGCGTCCGCACCGCCCAGCACCTTCGTGGCCCGGTCCGCCAGGGCGCCCAGCCGCGCCAGGGCCGTCCGGTAGAAGTCCCTGGCCTCACGGTGCACCCAGCTGATGGAGGTGCCGGGCAGGATGTCGTGGAACTGGTGCAGCAGCACCCCGCGCCAGATCTCGTCCAGCTCCTCCCGCGGAGCGGGCGCGTCGCGCAGCAGGGTGGCCGCGGCACAGAGGTACTCCACGGCCCGCAGCAGCGACTCGCAGCCCCGGTTGTACCGCTTCATGGCCACCTGGGAGGTCAGGGTGCCCCGGTGCAGCTCCAGATACAGCTCCCCCCGGTGTACGGGCGCGAGCGCCGGTGACGCCGCGGTGATCCCGGCCAGTTCGGTCTCGGCGTCGTGGAAGAACTCCGCCGGGGTACGGGAGACGACCCGGGGCGCGCCCTCCAGATCGGCGAAACGGCGCAGCCGCTCCGCCATCTCCGCGGTGGGACCGCCGCCGCCGTCGCCGTAGCCGTAGGGCAGCAGGGAGTGGGAGGCGATGGCCTTGTCCTTGAAGTTGCCCACCGCGTGGCGCAGTTCGCGCGCGGTGACCTCGGCGGCATAGGTCTCCACCGGCGGGAAGTGGGTGAAGACCCGGCTGCCGTCGATCCCCTCCCACCAGAAGGAGTGGTGCGGGAAGACGGTGGTGTCGTTCCACGAGATCTTCTGTGTCAGGAACCAGCGGGCACCGGCCCGGCGCGCGAGCTGCGGCAGCGCGCCCGAGTACCCGAAGGAGTCGGGCAGCCACACCTCGCGCGTCTCGATACCGAACCGGTCGAGGAAGTACCTTTTGCCGTAGGTCAGTTGCCGCACCATGGATTCGCCGGTGGGGATCACGCCGTCCGGCTCCACCCACATCCCGCCGACCGGGACGAAGCGGCCCTCCGCCACATAGCGGCGCACCCGGGCGAAGAGCTGGGGGTGGTGCTCCTCCAGCCAGGCGAAGTGCTGTGCGGCGGACATGGTGTAGACGAGGTCCGGGTGGGTGTCCAGCAGCGCGAGGACGTTGGAGACCGTACGGCCCACCTTGCGCACGGTCTCGCGCAGCGGCCAGAGCCACGCCGAGTCCATGTGCGCGTGCCCCACGGCGGTCATCCGGTGGGCGCTGTGGTGGGCGGGCGCGGCCAGCAGCGGCGCCAGCACCGCGCGGGCGTCCCGGGCGGTGGCCGCGGCGTCGCTCTCGTCGTAGCGGTCGAGGGCCTCCTCGATGCCGCGCAGCAGCCGCCAGCGGCGCGGTTCGTCCTCGCCGAGTTCGGCGGCCAGACCGCCCAGCACATCGAGATCGCAGAGGAACCCGTGCACGTCGGGGGAGAACACCGCGGTCTCCGCCCGGCGCAGCCGGAACTCCTCGAACTCCTCCCGCGCGCCCTTCTCCCCGTGCTCGGTGACGACGAAGGGCGGCAGCCCGAGCAGCAGCGGGTTGGCGGCGGCCTCGACATGCAGGACGAAGTGTCCCCCGGCGTCGAGCAGCGCGGAGGCGCTCTCCCCGTCGTGCAGCCGGACGCTGCTCTGCCGGGGATGGAGGCCCTTGACCACCCTGCCGTCCCGGTCGAAGACCAGGCCCTCGCAGTGGCCGCCCACCGAGTGGTCGAACCACCCCAGATCCAGGACGAGTTCGACCGGACCCGGCGGGGCGGGATCGAGGTCCACCGTGCCGGTGACCCGGAACCAGGTCGTCGACCAGGCCGGCCCCCAGGCGGAGCCCGGGGCGAAGGGACGGTAGTCGGGGCGGGCGCGGCCGGGGTCGGTGGTCAGCCCGAGCGCGTGGCCGGGGCTCACCGGCTCGCCGCCGCCGTCCTCCACCGACCAGGACTCGACCCGTACGCCGGCGAGCCGGGTACGGACCCGGGGCAGGACGCGGTCGCGCCGTACACGGTCGAGCCGGTCGAGCGTCGAAGAGAAGTGGGGGTGCACCTGGAGTCCTCTCCCTGCGAGAAGTGGCCGAGGGGCCGGCAGCGCTGGTCACCGGCCCCTCGGCGGTGTCTACCGGCCGGTGCGGTAGACCGCGATCCCGGTCATCGTCGGTGTGTAGCGCTCCGTCGCGATCTTCCCGGTGAGCGCCACCCGGAGACGGGTGGTCGTCACACTGCCGAAGCCGGTCACGGTGAGGTCGTGCCCGATACCGGTGTCACGGCTCGCGAAGGTCACCCAGCGGCCGGTTCCGGTGTCCCACCGCTGGAGTTCGAAGGTACGCACGCGCGGGTTGGTGCCCGAGTCGGTGTACTCGTCGAGATAGACCTCGTCGAAGGTGGTGCTCGCGCCGAAGTCGATGTCGAGGGTGATCGGGTAGACCGCGTCGTCGGCCGCGGCCCAGCGGGTCGCGGGGTTGCCGTCGGTCAGCTTCTCCGCGCCGAGTGTTCCGTTCGCCCCGGGGTGGGTCGAGCTGGCGGTGACGGGTCTGCCGCGCGCGAGGTCGACCCGGCTGTCCGTCTCCTCCTCGACCGGGTCGGTGTCGACCGGGTCGCTGACACGCGGACCGATCCGCGCCTCGGAGATGCCGATGTCCGGCGCCCTGCCGTAGTAGAGCGGGGTGCCGAGGAAGTCCTCGGTGCCCAGGTGCGGGTTGTACCGGCCGGCGTCGATGAGCGGCGAGTCCGGGCGCAGCGCGAAGTGCGCCGCCGCGTCGCGGATCCGGTCCACGCCCGCCCCGGTGACATACGCGGCGGGGTCCCCGACGAACCGCGGATCGGTGCGCAGCCCCCTCGCGTCGGCCGGTTCCTGGGGGGAGTGGACACCGCCGGCCTCGTAGAAGTCGTTGTTGGAGAACACGGCCTGCCGCAGGGCGCCGGTCCGCCGGTACCAGGGGGTGGGGGTGGTCGTCGAGGTGTTGTAGAAGATGTTGTTGAGGAAGTAGACGCGGCTCAGGAATGTCTCGTCGTGGACGGTGTCGAGTTCCGCGCCGTCGTAGACGAAGGTGTTGTTCGTGAAGTAGGTCGGTGAGTAGTTGGTCGACAGCATGTTCTTCACGAGCACGCCGTTGTCGTTGACGCTCAGGTTGTAGCGGGCCACCGAGTTGTGGCTGTTGCCCATGTAGGCCATCCAGCCGGCCGCGTTGTCGTGCGAGTAGTTGAACTGGTACGTGACGTTGAAGTTCGTGTACTCCAGGTCCCAGGGGGTGCCGTCGTACTCGTCGCTCGGGCCGCCGTACACCTCGTTGTACTGCATGACCGAGTCGGCTCCGGCCCACAGGTACAGCGCGCACGACACCCCGTCGTAGCGCTCCAGGAAGCCGTTCACCTCGTTGTACTCGACCGTCATGTTCTTGGTGTTGGCGAGCTGGATCGCGCCCTGGCCGGTGCTCTTGGCGTAGTTGTGACCGATGTAGACATCACGGCTGTACAGGTCGCGGGTGCGTACCCACAGCTGTTCCCAGCCCTCGTGGAACTTGCCGCTCTCGTCGTACTGTCCCGCGCTGGTCCCATCGGCGCCGAACCAGTTGAACGCGAACTGGACGGCGTGGAGTTCGACGTTGTCGAAGGTGTTGTTCTCGATCCGGACGTCCTTGAAGTAGTACCCGCCCGTCCCGTACTCCTTGTAGCTCCGGCTGCCGAAGACCTGGAAGTTGACGCCTCCGTAGTGGATGCGCTGCCAGCGGCTCGGGCCGTCGATGTGGTGGACGTACACCTCCGAGATACGGAAGTGGTCCATGATGCTGTCCTCGCCGTCCTTGAGGAGGTCGGCGTTGACCGAGACCGCGATGCCGTCGCGGACGACGGACCCGGTGGTGATGTCGGTCGCGAAGTCGTCGTCGTTGGACAGCTCGACATTGTTGATGTGCCAGTACTGCTGGTTGCGCAGCACGATGGCGCCGGTCAGCCCGACGGTGGCGGGGTTCTTCGTGCCGTTCGCCAGGAACGGGCTGGGCACCTTGCCGTTCGTCGCGATGTACGGCCGCCGGGCGCCCGGGTCGCCGTACGCCGAGATGGTGACCGGCCGGCCCGCGCTGCCCGAACCCTTCGGCCACAGCTGCTCGTCCTGCCACTGCTCACCGGCCTTGAGCAGGATCCGGTCACCGGGCCCGAACGTGGTCGCGCTCGCCTTGGCCAGGGTGCGCCAGGCGGCACCCGGCGAGGTCCCGACAGCGTTGTCACGGCCCAGGGTGGCGTCGATGAAGTAGTCCGTGCCCCCGGTCGTGTTCGGTGTGTCGCCCGGCCAGGGCGCGGGCGCGGCGGCCGGCGCCGGTACGGGAGCGCGCTCACCGGACCCGGCGGCGTGCGCGACGGGCACCAGCGGTCCGGCGAGCAGCGCGGCGAGCAGGGCGCTGAACAGGGGGGTGAGGCCCGCGCGGAGTGCGCGCGCCGGGAACCGGCGGCGCTTCGGCGCTTCCCCGCCGGCGGCGCCGGCGGCGGGCGGTGGGGTGTCGGCAGGTCTCATCGCTGCACATCCTCTGCGTTGATGGCGTCCACCGCCGCGGTGTCGACGTCGGTCGTGCTCGCGTCGACCCGGCGCTGGAGGTACTGGGCGAACTTCTTCTCGACGAGGGACTGCCGGATCCGCCGGGAGTAGTCGGCGAACGCCTTCTCCTCGTCGACGTCCTTGCCGTCGAGTTCGTAGTAGGTGACATGGCCGGTGCCCGTGACGGGCTCCGAGATCCGGCCCGGCGCCAGGGTGCCGAGCACCGCCATCAGGTCCTGGTCGTGCGCGTTCAGCCCGGTGGTGGCACCGCCGTCGTACGTGCCGGTCGTCAGCTCGGCCCCGGGCACCCCGGTGACGGCGCTGAGCCGCCCGGCGGCGGTGACCCGGCGCTGCACCCGGGCCGTGTCACCGGCGGAGGCACCGTCGGGCACGGGCACCACGAGCCGGGTGTAGCGGTACGTGGTCGCGTTGGCGCTCCAGGAGCCGCGGTCGCTGTCGAAGGCGCGCCGGACCTCGGCGTCGGTGACCCGCAGCGGGCCGTCCGCGTCCGCGCCCAGCCGCTTCCTGAGGCCCGTGGCCAGCTCGGTGAGCCGGTGCGTGTAGAACTCCTCGGCGGTGAACTCCGTGACACCGTAGACCGTCCGGCCCGCGGCGATCGCCTCGGCACGGGACGCGTTCTCCCGCGCCAGCGCGGCGAGGAAGTCCGCGTGCCCGACGGAGCCGATGAGCCCCTGCTCCTTCGCGAGGACAAGGGTGGCCCGGTCCCGCCGGATCTCGTCGAGGGCACGGGACGTGAGCCGCTGGAGCGCGGTCCGGTCGCCCGCCCGCGCGTTCCAGTCGGTCACGTCCTTGAGCCGGTACGTGGCGCGCAGCTCGTTCTGCACGGCCGGCGCGAGCCGCCGCATCTGGAAGAGCAGTTCGTCCCGGGTGACCGGCTCCCCGTCGAGCGAGGCGACCTTCTCCCCGTCGCGGTGGCCGGTGACCACCACCGCGGTGATCACCACGGCGGCGACCGCCAGGAACACACCGGCGAGCAGCGCGACCGCCCGGCCCGACGGCCGACGCGCGACGCTCGCCCGACGGGCGGCGGCCGTGGTCCGTACGGTGCCCGGCCGGGGCAGGGTGCCCTTCACGAGGCCGCCCCGATCGCGGCCACCCGGGCGAGGACGGGCGTGTCCCGGGCCGCCGTCACCTCGGCCCGTACGGCGTCGGCCTCGACCGGTGGGAAGGTCAGGATCCGCTGGTGGCCCACCGCGTTCGCCTCGGCGAGCGTCGTCCACCGGCCGTCCCGGCGGGCCTTGACGACGATGTGCTCGACACGCTGTCCGTAGGCGATGTCCTCGCCCAGGACGACCGCCTCGACCCGGCGGGGCCCCGCGAACGCGAGGGTCACCGAGGGCAGCGCGTCCGCCCCGTCCGGCCGCCACGGTGTGTGCCCCGGGCCGGGCCACGCGGTCGCGGCATCGCCCGCGTCACCGGAGGAGACCGTCGCCGTCGCCCCGATCCGCCGCGCCCGGAAGTCCCCGACGCGCCGCCCGAGTTCCTCCAGCACCGCCGCGTCGGCGTCCCGGACACGGCCGTCCGCGGCCGGCGGGACATTGAGCAGGAAGCACGAGTTGCCGCCGACGGACCGCAGATAGACCGCGAACAGCTCCTCCGCGGAGCGCACCGCGCCGTCCTCGGCCGGGTGGTGGAACCAGCCGGGCCGCAGGGAGGTGTTGACCTCGGCCGGATACCAGACCGGCGCGCTCGCGTGCCCGGCCAGCGCCGCGCGGCTGCCGAGATCGCGGTCGTCGCTGCGTACCAGCCGGGCGAACGCGCCGTCGTCCGCCCGCTGCGAGCGGTCCGCGGTCCGCTCGGCGTCCCGCAGCGTGCCCGGCACCACACTCCACTCGTCGGGGCGGGTCTCCCCGGCCTCGTTCCCGCACCAGCGGACATCGGGCCCGCACACGGAGATCACCGCGTCCGGTTGCAGCGCCCGGATCACCGCGTAGTACCGCTCCCAGTCGTAGACCTGGCGCCTGCCGTCGGGCCCCTCGCCGTTCGCGCCGTCCAGCCACACGCAGAACAGCGGCCCGTAGCGGGTCAGGACCTCGGTGAGCTGGGCGACGTAGAAGTCGTCGTAGGCGGTCCCGGAACCGTACGACGCCTCGGTCCGGTCCCACGGGGAGAGATAGACCCCGAACCGCAGGCCGTGCCGCCGCGCCGCGTCGGCGACCTCCGCGACCACATCGCCCCGGCCGCCCCGCCACGGCGACGCGGCGACCGAGTAGGCGGTGGCGTCGCTGGGCCACAGACAGAACCCGTCGTGGTGCTTGCAGGTGAGGATCACACCGGTCATGCCGGCGGCCTTCAGCGCCAGGACCCACTGGTCGGCGTCGAGGGCGGCCGGGTCGAAGAGGGCCGGGTCGTCGTGGCCCTCGCCCCACTCCCGGTCCGTCATCGTGTTCATACCGAAGTGGATGAAGCCGTAGAACTCCATCTGCTGCCAGGCGAGTTGACGCCCGCTCGGCCGGACCGCCGCCAGCTCCCGCCCGTACGCCCCTGCCTCGGACGTGGCTGCGGGCGCTGTCACCGGAACCTCCGGTTGTACGTGGCGAGCAGGGCCAGCAGCCCGCCCAGCCCGGCGACCATGACCAGCAGGTTTCCCCACCCGACCGTCGTGCGCGCCATGACGACGAGCGCGAGGCAGCCCGCCGCGAGGAGCGTCCGCGCGGCGACGAGCGACGCGGTACGTGTCGGTTCCTTCATGTCGGTGTCCTTCCACTACTGGTGGAGCGGCGGCCGGTCAGCCCTTCACACCGCCGGACGCCATGCCCTCGATGAGCCGGCGCTGGATGACGGCGTAGACGATCAGAACGGGAACGATGACGATGACCATGCCGGCGTACAGCCGCCCGTAGTCGGCCGCCGCCTTCTGCGCGGTGAACAGGTTGAGGAGACCGACTTGCAGCGTCTTGCCCTCGCCCGGGAGCAGGGTGAGCGAGATGATGAAGTCGTTCCAGTAGGCGAGGAAGTTGAAGAGGATCACGGTGGTGACCGCCGGCCGCGCCATCGGAAGCATGATGGTGACCATGATCCGGAAGCGGGAGGCCCCGTCCACCGCGGCGGCCTCCTCGTACTCGACCGGGATCGACCGGAAGTACGCGGTGAGGAGATAGATGGTGAACGGGATCGACGTGGCCGCGTAGACGAGGGAGAGGACCGCGGGGTTGTCGATGAAGAACCCGCCCGGAAACACATCGAGGAGCGACCGGTCCCAGTCGACGAGCATCAGGAAGATCGGGACGACGATGTAGTTCACATTGACGAAGAGCCCGCCCAGGAGCGCGATCTCCACGGCGCGCCGGCCGCGGAACTCGTAGCGGGCGATGACATACGCCGCCGGCACGGAGACCGCCAGGACGAACACCAGCCCGAGCGCCGTGACCAGCACTGACGTCAGGAAGTACTGCCCCAGGTGCGCCGAGACGAACGCGTCGGCGTAGTTGCTGAAGTGGAGGCCCTTCGGCAGCGTCCAGGGGCTCCCGAAGAACTCGCCGCGCTGCTTGAGCGAGGCGAGCAGCACCCAGCCGACCGGCACCACGACGGCCAGCGCGAGGGCGGTGACCAGGGTGTAGGTCAGCGCCCGGGCGAGGCCCGGCCGGGCGGCGGGCGAGCGGGACGAACGGGTCAGGGTCATGGTGTCCGTCCTCAGAACTGGAGGGGCTCGCGCCGTGTCGCCCGGCTCACCAGCAGCGACACGAGGAACGAGAACGCGAAGATGACGACACCGATGGCCATCCCGTAGCCGTACGACGAGTTCGTGTACGCCTGCTTGTACATGTAGCTCAGCAGCACCTCGGAGGAGCCGTCGGGACCGCCGCCCGTCATCGCGCGGACGAGGACGAAGCTGAGGTTGACGGCGCTCATGATGAAGAACGTCAGGGTGGTGCGCAGGCTCTGCCAGATGAGCGGCAGGGTGAGGGCGAAGAACTGCCGGGTGGGGGAGGCGCCGTCGAGCGCGCTCGCCTCGTACAGCTCCTCCGGGATGCTCGACATGCTCGACATGTAGAGGACCATGTAGTAGCCGAGCGACTGCCAGACCATCGCGATCGCGACGGAGTAGAGCACGATTTTCTGGTCGCCGAGCCAGACCCGCTGGAGTCCGTCGAGCGACAGCAGCCGCAGTGTGCCGTTGAGCAGACCGTTCTCCTGGTCGTACACGGCGGAGAAGACCGCCGCGATCACGACCACCGAGAGGACGTTGGGGATGTAGAGGATGAACCGGTACAGATTCCGCCCGCGCAGCCCCTGCCGGGTCATCACCGCGGCGAGGAACAGGCCCATGCCCATGGTCACCACCGTCACCACGACCAGGAGCGCGACCGTGTTCTGGAACGCGCGCACGAACTGCTGGTCGTCCAGGAGCCGGGTGAAGTTGCCGAGCCCCACGAACCGCATGTCCGGCGAGAACCCGCTCCAGGTGTAGAGGGACATCCGGAACACGTTCACGGTCGGCACGACCATGAACACCGTGAAGAGCAGCAGCGCGGGAAGCAGGCAGGCGAGCACGAAGCGGCCGCTGCCGCGCCGCCGGGCCGGGGTCCGGGCGCCGCTTCGGGAACGTCCGCCGGCCGGCGGGGCTTCGGTGGGTTGGTCCGTCGAGCCTGGGGGTGTGGCGGAGAGCGTCGTCA
This sequence comes from Streptomyces paludis, assembly GCF_003344965.1. Lineage (NCBI taxonomy): Bacteria > Bacillati > Actinomycetota > Actinomycetes > Kitasatosporales > Streptomycetaceae > Streptomyces > Streptomyces paludis. Next base: position 7,594,127 of record NZ_CP031194.1, read on the forward strand.
CCGTACCGGTCCTTGGGTCGTACGAAGCGGTCCTGGAGGAGCGGAGGGTGGTCAGCCGCCCGACTGCCGCAGTTTCTCGCTGGCGTCGTGCAGTGCGGCCTGCCATTTGTCCTCGGTGGTGTCGCCGCTGATGATGCTGTTGGCGGTGTCGAAGAGTGTGGCCTTGATGTCGACGCCCTCGACGGGCGGGGTGCCCGCGAATCCGCCGACGAGCGCGGAGACCGACGGGTCCTCGTACACCCGGTAGAACTCGGCGTTCTCGGCGGACAGGGCGCTCGTGGCGGACTCGACCGGCTGGATCGCGTTCGACCCGGCGAAGATCTTCGCCGCCTCGTCGGAGTACAGATAGGCGATGAAGTCCTTGGCCGCGTCCTTCTGCTGAGCCGCGCTCGGAATCCAGACCGACTCGACGGACGTCGTGATGTAGCGCTCGCCGCCCGCAGCGACCGCCGGGAGCGGGGTGAGGCCCCACGCGAAGCCGTCCGCGCGCGGCGCCTCGGCCATCTCCCCGACGATCCAGGTGCCGTTCGGCATGAACAGCGCCTTGTTGTCGAGGATCAGCTGCTGGTTCTTGGTGAAGTCCTGCTCGTTGGCGTAGCCGACGGTGGCGGGCGCGGCGTAGCTCAGCAGCCGGGTGGTGAGATCGAGGGCCTGGCGGGCCTTCGGCGACTTCCAGATGTCCTGCTTGTACGTCATGACATCGGTGTGGAACTCCTCCCCGCCGATACCGGCGAGGAGCGCGAAGAAGTACGAGTCGAGGTACCCGGCGGTCGGGTAGGTGAACAGCGCGATGCCCTCCCGCTTGGCCTTGTCGCCCAGCGCGAACATCTCGTCCCAGGTGGCCGGGGTCGCCCAGCCCTTCTCCTTGAACAGGCCCTTGTTGTAGAAGAGCCCGGTCGGCGCGTAGTACATCGGCATCAGATACGTCCGGTCCGTGCCGTACGGGTTGGTGTTGAGATTGCCGACGATGCCCTTGGTGAGCTTGTCGCCCACGGTCCCGTCCTCGCCGGGGATCTTCGCCTTCAGGACCGGGGTGAGGTCCTCCAGCGCCTTGTCCTTGACGAGGGTCTCGGTGAGAGCGGCCTTGCGGCCCTGGCCGAGCACGACGACATCCGGATACCGGCCCGCCTTCATGTTCGGCGAGATCTCGTCCTCGATGCTCTTCGAGATCTGCAACCGCACCTCGACATCGGGGTTCGCCGCCTCGTACGCCTTGATGACCTGGGCGTACATGTCCCGGCCGTAACCGCCTTCGAGGGCGGCGACCTTGAGCGTCGTCCGGCCCGAGTCCGAGGTGCCTTCGCCGGCCGAACAGCCGACGAGCACTCCCAGAACCGTGACCGCGGCGCCCGCGAGGGCGAGCGATCTCCTCATGGCGAAGTCCTTCCCGTGGACAGCGAGTTGTTACGATGGCATCGATAACATGCGCGCTTACGATGGCATCGAACCCCACGGGGCGCAAGAGTCCCGGGAAGGGTCTTTCGGCGCACGGCCGGCGCCGGGCCCCGCGCGGCTCAGCGGGAGCGCGGCGGCGCCGTGGAGGCGCGCACCGACAGCGACGGAGCGGCGTCCGGCCCGTCGGCCCCGATGTCGTAGCCCCGCAGCAGCAGGGCCACGGCCGCCGCGCCGTAGCGGTAGAAGTCCTGCCGTACGGTCGTCAGCGGCGGCGAGCAGTAGGCCGCCAGCGCGATGTCGTCGACGCTCACGATGGACAGGTCCCCGGGCACCGACCGGCCGCGCTCGCGCAGCGCGCGGATCACCCCGAAGGCCATCTCGTCACCGGCCACGAAGACCGCGGTCACCTCCGGGATCATCGCGAGGATCTGCCCCTGCCGGTAGCCCGAGTCGGGCGACCAGTCGCCCTCCAGCGGCGGCGGCGCCTCGATCCCGGCCTCGGCCAGGCACTCCTGCCAGCCCTGCCGCCGCCGGCGCGCCTCGATCCACTCGTCGGGACCGGAGATGTGCCAGACCTGACGGTGCCCCAGATCGAGCAGATGCCGGGTGGCGAGCCGGCCCGCCTCCCGCTGGTCGATGCCGAGCACCCGGGCGCCCGCCGTCCGCGACCCGTCCAGGGTGACGGTCGGGATGTCGCGGGTGATGTCCTCCATCTTCCGGGTCACCGAGATGAGCGGCACGGCGATCACGAAGCCGTCCACGCCCTGGTCGGCGAGGCGCGACAGGGACTGCTCCATCAGACCGACGTCCAGCGCGGCGATGGCGGAGATGCTGACCGCGTACCCGGCCGCGCCGGCCGCCGCCTCCACACCGGCGGTCACCGCCGCCCGCGAGTAGTACCCGCCGGACGCCAGCAGGACGAGTCCGATGGTGCGGCTGCGCCCCGAGGCGAGCGTCCTGGCCGCGCTGTTGAACCGGTAGCCGACCTGCTCCACGGCGGCCAGCACCCGCCGCCGGGTCTCCGGGTCGACGTTCGGCGACGCGCGCAGCGCCCGCGAGACGGTCTGTGCCGACACCCCGGCCGCCCGGGCCACATCGGCCATGCTCGGCTGCCTCGGCTTCGCGGTGCCCTCGGTCATGGCGCGCTCCTCTCCCACGGCCGCGCCGCGGCGTCCTCCGCCCGATCACGCGACCTTGTTACGTATGGCATCGATAACATACGCTCGCCGCGTGACTGAGTCGCCCACGACACACATCCCTCCGGCACACACCACGACCGACGGGGCCATCGGAGCCGTCGGAGCCGCCGCCACCGGCGCGCTCACCTGGCGCGACGGGCGGGTGTACCGGCACGGCGCCCCCCATCGCGTCCTGTCCGGGGCACTGCACTACTTCCGTGTCCACCCCGACCTCTGGCGGGACCGGATCCGCCGCGTCGCCGACCTGGGGCTCAACACGGTCGACACGTACGTGCCGTGGAACTTCCACCAGCCCCGCGAGGACACCGCGCCGCGCTTCGACGGCTGGCGGGACATCGAACGGTTCATCCGCACAGTGGGGGAGGAGGGCCTCGACGTCATCGTCCGGCCCGGACCCTACATCTGCGCGGAGTGGTCCAACGGCGGCCTGCCGAGCTGGCTCACCGCCCGGGACATCGCGCTGCGCAGCTCGGACCCGGCGTTCACCTCGGCCGTCGGCCGCTGGTTCGACGAGCTGATCCCGCGTATCGCCGCGCTCCAGACCACCGAGGGCGGTCCGGTCGTGGCGGTCCAGGTGGAGAACGAGTTCGGCAGCTTCGGCGACGACCACGCCTATCTGCGCCGGCTCCGCCACGCCCTGACCGTACGGGGGATCCGGGAGCTGCTGTTCACCGCCGACGGACCCACCGACCTGATGCTCGACGGCGGCACCCTGCCCGGCACCCTGACGGCCGTCACCCTGGGCTCCAAGCCCGCCGCCGCCCGGCGGCTCCTCGCGGCCCGGCGGCCCGGTGAACCCTTCGTGGTCGCCGAGTTCTGGAACGGCTGGTTCGACCACTGGGGCGAGCCGCACCATGTCCGGGGCGTCGACAGCGCGGTCGGCACCCTGCGCGGCATCGTCGCCGACGGCGGCAGTGTGAGCATCTACATGGCCCACGGCGGCACCAACTTCGGCCTGTGGGCCGGCGCCAACGAGGGCGACGGCGGGCATCAGCCCGTCGTCACCAGCTACGACTCCGACGCGCCGATAGCCGAGGACGGCAGCCTCACCGCCAAGTTCTTCGCCGTACGCGAGGCCCTCGGCGCCCAGGGCCCGCCGCGCTCGTCCGCGCGGCCGGTGACGCTCCCGCCCACCCGCGTCCCGCTCGTCCACCGCGCCGGCCTGCTCGCCGGGCTGCGCGCCGTACCCGCCCCGACCGTGACCGCCGCGCGCCCCGCCACGTTCGAACAGCTGGGCCTCGACGCGGGAATGGTCCTGCACACCGCGCACCCCCGTATCCCGGCGGGCGAGCACCGGCTCGTGCTCACCGACGTACGCGACCGGGCGCTGGTCTTCGTCGACGGCACCCTCCTCGGCGTGGCCGAACCGGGCTCCCCGGAACTCGCCGTACGGGGCACCGGCGATGCCGTACGGCTGGAAGTGCTGGCCGAGAACCTCGGCCGGGTGAACTACGGGCCGGGCATCGGACGGCACAAGGGCCTGCTCGGCCCCGTCCTCGTCGACCGGCGCACCGTACAGGGCTGGCGGAGCACACCGCTCGCGCTCCAGGAGTGGTCCGACGCCGAGCTGACCACCGCGCTCGCCGCCGGTCCCACGACCACCCCCACCACCCCCACCGGCTTCGCCGTCGCGACCCTGAGCGTCGACACCCCCGCGGACACCTTCCTCGCGCTGCCGGGATCGGGCCGCGGCCTCGTCTGGGTCAACGGGTTCCTCCTCGGCCGCCACTGGGAGATCGGCCCGCAGCTCACGCTCTACTGCCCGGCACCCCTGCTGCGCGCCGGCGAGAACACCGTGACCGTCCTGGAACTGGAACGGCTCGGCACGACACTGGAGTTGCGGGACCGCCCCGAGCTGGGACCACCGGAGGAGTACATCGAGGAGTTCGGCTGAGCCCGCCGCCCGCGCACCCCGTGCCGGAGGCCCCCGGGCCCGTGGACGGCGGTCAGACGCGGTCCGCCGCGATCAGGACGTACTGGAAGGATCCGTCCTTGTACGAGTTGATGAACGCCTCCTCGATCCCGGTGACCAGCGACGACGTCGCTCGCAGCTCCCAGTAGGGCAGCGTCTCGGGGGTGAGGTCGATGACCGCCTGCGGTACGAGGCGGTTGTTGGCCATGGCGCGCAGATACTCCCGGCGGGAGTGGATGTTGCACTCGAAGTGCGCGTTGATCTGGGAGACCCACTTCGAGGGCTGGCCGTACCGAGGGTTCCAGCAGCCGGTGATGGTCACATAGCGGCCGCCGACCTTCAGAATGCGGGAGTGCTCGGCGAAGAGGTCGTCCAGATCGACGTACATGCTCGACTCGTTGTTCCACGAGGCGGTGGTCCGGCCGGTCTCGAACGGGGTGCCGAGCATGTTGCAGACGCGGGCCCGGACATGGTCGTCGATGCCGAGTTCACGGGCCCGCCCATTGGCGAACTCGGCCTGCTTGGCCGAGAGCGTGACGCCCTTTACCCCGCAGCCGAAGCGCTGGTGGGCCATGACCATCGAGCCGCCCCGGCCGCAGCCGGCGTCGACGAGGGTGTCGCCCCGCTCGACGGGGCCGAGGTGGTCCAGCAGGAGATCCGCCTGCGCCGACTCCAGCCGGTGCAACTCGGCGATCAGCCGCTTCTCGTAGGCGCTGTCCGAGGAGTCGCCGAGGGCGGCGCGGTCGATGTCGCCGATGCCGTAGTGGTGGTGGTACAGGCCGTCGACATCGCCGAGGCGCAGGTTCACCGGCCGCGCCTCGCTGTCCCAGTAGCGGCTGATGTCCCCCTGGTACGGCGTCGCGGGGGAGGGGATGAACGGGGAGCCACCCGCGGATGCGGGCGAGGGTGCGGTGAGTTCGGTGTTGGTCATGTGGGTCACGGACGAATCCATTCTTCTTACCAGTAGTTGGGCAGGTGATAGCGGTAGGTGTTGGTCTGATGCCAGTGGTGGTTGCCGTCGACCCAGGCGGCCACCCCGCGCAGAAAGCGCTGTACGGAGGGGAGGGGACAGGCGGTGGCCAGGGCGGCCGCTTCGGACTCGAAGTCACGCATGAGGTCGTTGTGGACCTCGATCGCCTTCAGATAGGCATCGCGGTCCGAGAGCTTCTCGCGCTCGGCGATCACCACCGGCAGATTGAGATGGCGGCCGGGACCGGCGAGTTCCTTGGTGTACGAGTACAGGTCGTTCACGATGGTGGTGGCGTTCCCGGCGAGGGCGATGACCCGCTGCATGGCGGGCTGCGCGTGCAGGTCCGCCGGGAGTTCGTAACCGCCGACCGTGTCGGTGATGGTGGGGCAGGGGCGGAAGTTGTTGAACTGGCGCATCGCCAGGTACTCCCACACCTCCGGGACATGGTCGGTCTGGGCCCAGGCCGCCTCGGCGAGATATCCCAGATGCAGCCGGGCCATGTCGTGCCGGAACCGGTCGGCCTGCGAGGGGCCGGCCGCCTCGCGGAAGTACTCCATGGCGGAGCGGTAGGCGCGGCGGGGCGCGTCCGCGTGGAGCGACTCCGCCCACAGCGGCTGGTACTCCGCCGTCGTGTGCAGGGGGTCGAGCGCGGTGTGCGCCAGCAGAAGGCGTCCGCCCAGCCCGATGGGCGAGCCCCCGTGGTCCTCGCAGTAGCAGTCGTCCACCGCGTTCTCGGCGACCATCAGCCGGGTGGCCAGCATCAGATGGTCGACCGAGGGCGCGTCGGGATGGCAGACGGCCATATAGCGCCCTACGGAGAAGCCGTCGAACTCCTCCTCCCAGTCGTCGGGGTAGAGATCGACCTCGTCCACGGCCCATGCCTTGATCCGGCGGCTGACCTCCGCCACCCGTACGGGGTCGGGCTCCGGCACCGGGTGGAAGTAGAGACCGGGGACCGGGATCGCCTCGACGGGCGCCGGCTCGGGCACTTCCGGCGCTTCCGCGCGCCGCGCCGGATACAGGCCCGCCGTACCCAGACCGCTGGGACCTCGCAGCACCCGCTTCAGACAGCCGGCGGAGGCCGGGACCTCGACGGCCGGTACGGCAGGTTCGGGCGGTACGGCCGCTACGGGCGGGGCGGGCGCCGGGGGAGCCGCGGGCGGCCTGCCGGTGGCCAGTGTGATGTCACGGGCGCGGGCGGCGGCCTCGGCGAGGACATACGCGCCGAAACGGGCGGCGGCCTCGGGCAGGCTCGACTGTTCGGGGGAGAGATCGGGGTCGGGCATCCGCGGCTCCTGGCGGGTTTGCGGTCGTGGTCGGACTTCGGCGGTCATCGCGCGCCCCCGCGGGCGATCTGCACGTTCTCCAGCACCCCGAGCGCATCGGGCACGAGGACGGCGGCGGAGTAGTAGGTGGAGACGAGATAGGAGATGAGGGACCTCTCGTCGATGCCCATGAACCGTACGGACAGACCCGGTTCGTACTCCTCGGGCAGCCCGGTCTGGCGCAGACCGATGACGCCCTGGTCCTCCTCGCCGGCGCGCATCACCAGGATCGAGGTGGTCTTCTCCTCGGTGATGGGGATCTTGCCGCAGGGCAGGATCGGGACGCCGCGCCACGCCGGGACCCGCTGACCACCGAGGTCGACATGGGTCGGGTAGATGCCACGCCGGTTGAACTCCCGCCCGAGCGCCGCGATGGCCTTGGGGTGGGCGAAGAAGAAGTGGGATCCGCGGCGGCGGGAGAGCAGTTCGTCCAGGTCGTCCGGGGTGGGCGGACCGGAGCGGGGCTGGATGCGCTGCTTGAAGTCGGCGTTGTGGAGCAGCCCGAACTCCCGGTTGTTGACGAGTTCGTACTCCTGGCGCTCGCGCAGCGCGTGAATGGTGAGCCTGAGCTGCTCCTCCGTCTGGTCCATCGGCCCGTTGTAGAGGTCGGCGACCCGGGTGCGGACCCGCAGGATGGTCTGGGCGACGGAGAGTTCGTACTCACGCGGTGCGAGTTCGTAGTCGACGAACGTGCCGGGCAGCCGGGGCTCGCCGGTGTGGCCCGCGGACAGGGCGATCTCGGCCTCGCCGTGACGGTTCTGCCGCTGCTGGGCCAGCGAGCCGAAGCTCCGGACATGGGCCTGGAGCCCCGGGGCCGAGGCCAGCACGGCGGCGAAGTCGGCGCGGGACAGGGTGAGCAGGGTGCCGGCGGTGAGCGCGGTGGCGGTGGCCTCCCACCGGGCGTCCGCGTCGAGCAGGGCCTCCTCGCCGTACCGGTCGCCGTCGGCGAGTACGTCGACGGCGATCTCGTCACCGTACTTGCCGACGGAGGTACGGCTGATCCGGCCGTGGGCGATCAGATGGATCCGCGCGGCGGGAGCGCCGCGCTCGGCCAGCGTCTCGCCGGCCCGGAAGTCGCGCTGCTCGCACCGGTCGGCGATGGCCGTGAGCACCTCCATGTCCTCGTAGCCGCTCAGCAGGGCCAGTTCACCCAGTTCGCGCGGGATCACCCGGACCCGGGTGCCTTCCTGCACGAACTCCACCCGCCCGTCACCGACGGTGTAGCTCAGCCGCCGGTTCACCCGGTAGGTGCCGCCCTTGGTCTCCACCCAGGGGAGCTTCCGCAGCAGCCAGCGGGAGGAGATCTCCCGCATCTGCGGGACGGACTTGGTCGTGGTGGCGAGGTTACGGGCGGCGGCCGTGCTCAGACTGGACTGCCGGGGCGGCTCCAGCAGCTCTTCCCGGCCGGTATCAACGGTCATCGGACGCGCTCTCCTTCGTAAGGGCGTTGGCCGACGTGCGTGCGCGGCACCGTGAAACGCGGAGATGGGGCAGTGGCAGGACAGGAAGAGGCGGAAAGCCGAATAAACAGCCGGTAATCCGTCCAGATCCGAGACGACGGTATCGGCCGCCGCATCCGGGGGACCCCGAGAAGCCGTAGACATTAACTCGATACGATGATCTTGCCCGGTGGGGGGTTTACCGGGCCGAACCGCGCTTCTACGATGGCCGGCCGGATGATCGGCGCGAACGGTACGGAGAGCGATCCCACGGAGGCGATCCCGAGGAAGCGGTCACCCGGGCCCGGGAGCGGCGTCGGAGACCACCCGCATCCCCAGGCCGCGCACCCGGTAGATGCACGTGTCGTCACCCCACAGCGTCGCGTCCCCGATCGCGTACGGGCCGCGCGCGTCCGTACCGGACTCGACGATGTCCATGTCCACCCGGATTAGCCGGTTGGCCGGGGTGATCTGGCCGCGGTACGTCCAGGATGTCTCGCGCCCGGGCAGCACCGGTTCGAAGCGGGGGTGCGGGACACCGTCGGCGGCGCCGCGTTCGAGCAGGTGGTACTGGAGCAGCTGGCACATCGCCTCCAGACCCAACGACCCCGGCTGCACCGGGTCCTGGAAGAAGTGGGCCCGGAAGAACCACTCGCCCGGCACCACGTCCTTCTCCGACCGCAGCCGGCCGAGCCCCGCCCGGCCCCCGTCCGGCCAGCAGCCGGTGATCCGGTCGAGCATCAGCAGCATCGGCCCCGGCAGCCGGGGCCGCCCGGCGCAGTACCGGGCGGGGCGCGCGGTCAGATCCACCGGCGGCCCGCACGGCTTGTCGAGCCGCGCCCGGTCCTCGGCCGGCACCGCGAGGCCCGGCTGCCGGTCGAAGGCGGACGGCGGGAAGTAGCCGAAGACCGTGGACAGTTCGAAGAGCGGCGCGCCGTCGGCCGTGCACCGCACCCGGAAGGACTCCACGATCATGTCCCCGCTGCGGGAGATCCGGGTCAGCACGGCATGGGTGCGGACCGTGCCCGTCGCCGGGGTGACCTCACCGCTGACCGTCCCCGTCCCGTCGAGGTTGCGGAACAGCAGATCCGTGCCGGTGGTCAGCGCGCTGCCCACGTACGACGCCAGCCAGCCGCAGGGTTGCAGCGCGATCTCCATGAGCACGGCGAACGGCATCGTACGGCCGCCGCTCTGCTCGAAGTACCAGGCCCGCGCGGGCACGTCGTACTCCGCGACGGCCTCGGAGCCCTCCCGCATCCCGCCCTGCGGTCCGTCGACCGAGACGATCCGGCTCATGAAGTGGTACGGGGGCCCGGGCAGCCGCGCCACCCGGCGCGTACCGTCGAAGGGCTCGTACGCGGCGCCGAACGCCTCGCTCGGCCGGCCCCAGGCACACGCCAGCAACGAGGGGTAGCCGAAGGGGAGTCCGTCGGCCGCCGTCGCCACGGGCTTCTCCTCCCGGTGCCCCGCCAGCCCGCCGAGCAGCGCAAGCGGTACGGGCGTACCGTCGGCCCGTACGGTGGGCGGGCCCGAGCCCCGCCAGTGCGACAGCGGCCAGTCCGGTACGAGCCGCAGCGCCACGTCCCGGCCCAGGAACGCCTTCGCCCCGTCCACCGACCCCAGCACATCGGCGTGGAGCGTGGGCACCGGGCCGGCCGACACACCGCGGACGAACACCTCGTAGACGACCCGCCGTCCTGACGGAGTGGCCTGGCCCCGGCACATCGTGCGGCAGGGGTGGCCGTCGACCGGCTCGAAGCGCCAGCCGTCCCGGTCGACGGTGAAGCCCATGGCCGTCAGATAGAACGCCATCGCCTGGAGACCGCCCTGAAGCATCAGGGTGCCCGGCATACAGGGGTCGTTCTTGAAGTGCCCCGAGAAGAACCAGTCGTCGGGGGAGAGCGGGGTCTCGGCCCGCAGATAGCCGCGGCCCCACGGTCCGCCCGCCGGGTCGAACGCGGTCACCTCGTGGATCAGCCGCAGCCGGCCGCCGTCGAGCCCCGGCGAACGGACATGGGCCGCCGTCGCCTCCCAGCCGGGCCCGAAGCAGTCCGCCGGCCGGCCGTCGACCAGGGCCGACACCCGCTCCGCGCCGAAGCGCGTCAACGCGCAGCGTACGGCGGGCGGGTCGAGCGGCAGCTCAGCACCGGGCGGACGCTCGGCGGGATCCCACCGCACACCGCCACCGCCGGCCAGCTCACGCGGGGTGAAGAACCCGGCCTGGCCCTCGCGGACGCTCAGCCGCAGCACACCGTCCACGAAGCAGTCGTAGTGGAAGAAGGCCAGCCGGACACCGTCGTGCTCCGCGTGGCCGTCGATATGGATCTCGTAGCGCAGGACGTCCCCCGCCCCCGGCGGTCCACCGTGGTACGTCACCTCGCAGCCGAGCAGCCGGTACGCGCGCTCGCCCCGGTTGAGGAGATCGGCGCCCAGCCAGCTGAGCAGGAGCAGATCCGCCTGGCCCGCCTCGATCAGCACCCCGGCCGGCACCCGGCCGGTGGCGTCCAGATACCAGCTGCCGGGCAGGACATCGGTCTCGGTCCAGATCGTCCCGTCGGTGCGTACGGACCCGGGAGCCGCGAGCGCGGCCGGTACGGCGTCGATACCGGTGATCCGGTCCGCGAACAGCATGGGCGGCTCCGGCATCCGGGTCTGCACCGCGTAGCCGTCCTGCTCGGCGAAGCGGGGACCGAACAGCGCGGAGATCTTCCCGGAGGCGAGGTATTCCAGCTGGGCGCGGTCGAACTTCGGCCCGGGTTTGGTGGGTTGATCGGGCACGGGTGCGGGCGTGGATGGGGTCGTGGATGCGGTCGTGGCCGTGCCGGGAGCCGTCAGCGCGGTGACGGCGAGGGCCGAGATCCGCAGGAACCGCTGGTGGGCCTCGGTGTGTACGGCCATGATCTCCCGGTGCAGCGCCGCGACCCGCAGCCCCTGCCGGACGATCACGCCACGGACCCCCGCCGCGGGCGCGGCGACGGCGGCCGGGGCGACAGCGGCCGGGGCGACGGCAGCCGGTGTGACGGCGGCCGGGGCCTCGGGGCGGCCGGTCCGAGGCCGCCACTCCGGCACCGGCGCCAGTTCGGGGGCCCGGGGCAGGGTGGTCACCACGTGCGGACCCACGGGCGGACCCATGTGCGGACCCATGTGCGGCTTCACCACCGGCTCCACCGCCGGTTCCACGGGGGACAGGCACGGCGTTGTGGGTACGGCGACGGTGACGGTGGGCCCCGGGCGCGGCACTTCGGTGGCGGCGTCCGCGAGCCGGGCGAACAGTTCGTCGGCGTGTACCGGCACCCCGGCGACGACGAGTTCGGCGACCGCGAGGCACAGCTGCCGCAGCCCGGTGTCGCCCGGGGCGTCCAGGGCGACGGCCACATGCTCCCGGTCCCCGAGCACCCGCTTGATCCAGCCGGTGCAGAGCTTGCGCGGCCCGTGCTCGACGAAGACCCGCACCCCGTCGGCCCAGGCCCGCTCGACGGTGGCCGCGAAGTCGATGGTGTTGAGGCCCTGCGCGGTGAGCGCCTCGGCGGCCCGTTCGGCCGTCGGCCGGTACGACTGGCCGGTGGCCCCGCTGTAGAACCGTACCCCCGGGACATCGACGGTGGGACGGTGGTGTGCCGTCCGCCAGGCCGCCTCGACCTCGGTCACTTCCGGTGCGTGGGCGGCGAGTTCGTAGTCCAGCTCGATCGCGCGGTCCGCGCCGATCCGGGCCACGGCGGCGGCGCACGCCCGGGACTCGCCGCCGATGACGCAGACCCCGGGCGCGTTCACCGCCATCAGATGGACCGCGACCTCCCCCGCCAGCTCCGAACGGACCTCTTCCAGCGGCGCGTTGACGAGATAGGTGGCCCAGCGGGAGCCCTGGACACCCAGCCGCGCCCAGTGGCGCCTGACCGCCCGCAGTTCACCGGTGAGCTGCGTGGTGAACAGGCCGCTGTCCAGGGTCGCGTCATACAGTCCCGAGGCGTCCGGCCAGGCCCCCAGGGCGACCAGCGCGGCCGACTCGCCCGAGGAGTAGCCGATGGCGGCGTCCGGCCGCAGCCCGAGCACCTCCCGGGTGAACACGGTGTGGAACACGGCGAGTTCGGCGGCGTCCCAGATCTGACCCAGCACGCCCCGCTCCGTACTGGAGCGCAGCCGGGTGCCGATCGCCCTGTGCCCGGCCCGGACGGCCTCCCCGAGGGACGGCAGCGCGAGCATCAGCTCATGGCCCATGCCCGGGTACGCGGCCGAGCCGTTGGTGTAGACGAACGCGGTCTGACCCGTGACGGGCGTGTCCCGGTACAGCACATCCGCCGGACGGATCCCGCCGTCGGCCAGCCAGCGGCGGGCGGCCTCCTTGCGGCCCGGCAACGCGGCGTCGTCGTCGACCACGAGCGCCAGCCGGGCCGGCCCGGGACAGGAGCCGGCACCGGACCCCTGCCGCGTACCGGACTGCGACTCCAGCGCCGCCAGTACCTCCGCGCGGTCGGCGCCGGAGAAGACATACAGGCGCGGAGCCCGTCCGCGCAGCCACGGCCGGGCGTCCCCCGCGCGCAGGAGGACGCTCGCGACGGGCCCCTCCATCGGTGTCACCGAGGCCCGCGCGGTGTGCGCGACGGCCCCGGCGTCCGCCGGTCCGCCCGTACGCGGCACCGCGCGGTGCTGGAGCGCGAGCGCGGCGACCGCGACGGAGACCAGCCCGTACGCGGCGTGCGCGCGGCCGAAGGCCGACGCCGGGTCGAACACCGCGTCGGGACCGTCCCCGATGACCATGTCGGGCACGGCAGCGGTGGCGGTGGTTCCGGTGGTGCCGGTGGCGGTGGGTTCGTCGTCGAGAAGCGCGATGACGGTGTCACCGTCCCGGCGGGCGGTGTCGAGGGGCTTGAGGACCAGGACGACGGCGGCGTCCCCCGGTGCGCTCGTGTGCCCCAACTCCCGCAGCGCGGCCCGGTGGACCACCTCGTGCGACAGATCGGCGGCGCCGACGAGCGCGGCGTCCGCCTCTCCCGCCCGGACGGCCCGCGCCGCGATCTCCAGCGCCACCGGACCGGACGCCTCCTCCGCCGACACCGCGAAGCTCGCGCCCGCCAGGTCGAGTTGGGTGCTGATCCGGTTCGCCGCCAGATTCGGCAGGCTGCCCACCACCCCCTCCGCGGTCATGGGCCCCACGAACGCGTCCCGGGCGGTGGCGGCGTCCGGCAGCCCGGCCGCGGGTCCGGCCTGCGCCAGCCAGTACGGCACCCGCCAGCGCGCCCCCGCCCTGGCCACCTCCGGGTCCACCCCCATCCCGATGACCACCATGGTCCGCTCCCGGGGCAGGGACACCGTCCGTACGGCCTCCCGGGCCGCCTCCAGCACCAGCAGCTGATGGCGTACGGTCCGCTCCAGGGCCAGCGGCGGAAAACACAGCTCCGGCAGCTCCACGGCGATCTCCCGGGCCCCGCCGCGCCGTTCACCGCCCAGCACCGCCCGGCGGAAGTCCTCGGTGCCGGTCCCGTCGCCGACCCGGGCGCCCAGGGCGACGATCGCCACCGGGGTACGGCCGCCCGGCACACGGCCGCCCGGCACACGGCCGCCCGGCACACTCCGCACCGGGGCGGGGGAGCGCGGGGCCGACACCGGGCGCGCCGGGGAACGTACGCCGGACACCACGGGGCCGTCGTCCGGCAGGTCCACGATCAGATGGGCGTTGGTCCCGCCGAATCCGAAGGCGCTCACCGCCGCCCTGCGCGGCCCCGGCCCCGCCCACGGCTCCGGTGCCGTCAGCACCCGTAACGGTGTGCCCGCCAGCGCGTCCAGCGGACGTTCGGCGCCGAGCGTCGCCGGGCGGATTCCCGTACGCAGCGCGCCGAGCACCTTCAGCAGCCCCGCCACCCCCGCCGAGGCCAGCAGATGCCCGACGTTCGACTTCGCCGAACCGATGGGCACATCGGCACTGGCCCCGAAGACCCGGGCCATGGCCCGCGCCTCCACCGCGTCCCCGACCGGTGTCCCCGTCGCATGGCACTCGACGAGCGACACACTCCCGGGCGCGACGCCCGCCGCGTCGTACGCCAGCCGCATGGCCCGCACCTGGCCCTCCTCCGCCGGGCTGATCAGCCCGGCGCCGCGCCCGTCGTTGGACAGCCCGACACCGCGGATCACACCGAGCACGGGCAGCCCGGCGGCCCGCGCCTCGGACAGCCGCGTCAGGGCGACGAACCCGGCGCCCTCGCCGTGCACCAGCCCGTCCGCGTCCCGGTGGAAGGGCCGGCTGCGTCCCGTACGGCTCGTCGCGGAGAGCCCGCAGAATCCCACGTGCAGATAGAGGGGATCGGCCCGGCTCACCGCTCCGGCCACCATCAGGTCCGCCGTGCCGTCGTGCAGCCGGTCGCACGCCAGCTTGACCGCGTACAGCGAGGAGGCACAGGCGGCGTCGAGGGACCACGCGCCCGCGCCGAGCCCGAGCGCCCGGGCCGCGAGCTGGGCGGGCAGTCCGGACGAGAAGCGGTTACGGGCGTCGGGCCGCACCTGGCGCTCGCCGGTCAGCAGGGCGTCCCGGACCGGCCGCCGCTGCGCGGAGAGCCAGACATGCTCGGCGAAGGAAGTCCCCAGAGGCGTGGGGTAGGACAGATTTCCCAGCACCAGCCCCGCGCGCGGCAGCGGCCCCTCGCGGCCCGCCTCCGCGAGGGCCTGGCGGACGCCGTACATGACCCAGTGGAAGAGCGGGTCCAGCGACAGGATCCGTTCCGGGGCGATCCGGAAGCCGCTCGGGTCGAAGACGGACGCGAAATCCCTTACGTAGCCGCCGATATCGGAGTAGGTACGGTCGAGGTGGTCGTCGACCGGGCCCATGGCCCACGAGCGCGGCAGCCGCCACCGGCCCTCGGGGACGGCCGACAGACTGCCGCGGCCCGCCGCGATGTTCTGCCAGAACGTGTCCGGATCGAGGGCGCCGGGCAGCACACAGCCCCGGCCGACGACGGCGATCGGTTCGTATTCCATACGTGTGGTCTCACTTGTCTAGGAGGGACGGCTGACGAGTTCCACGCCGAGCAGCTCCAGCCGGACCGCCCCGTCGGCGTCGATGAGCGCCGCGTCGCAGCGCGCTCCCGTGCTGTGTGTCTTCCGGCCCCGCACCACACACCGCACCGTGCCGTCCACCGGGCCGCGCCGGTGCACCCTGCACTCCGCGACGGCCATAGGTAGTGTCGCCGTACCGGCGGCGTTCCGCGCCCAGAGCAGGGCGAGTTGGAGCGCGCCGTCCACGGCGGCCGGGTCCAGCGGCCAGTGGTCCCCCGGCCAGCCCAGGGCACGCAGGCCCGCGACGGTGGCCTCGGCGCCGTGCGCGGAGAGCGCGTGCAGGGTGCGGACGGCCTGGAACCGGGGTCCGTGGAAGAGGAGTTCGCCGTCGTAGATTCCGGCGCGGTCCAGCGGTTCTTCGCTGTCCGGGCCACCCGTACGGTACGGGCCGCCTGCACTGCCCGCGCCGTCCGTACCGTACGGGCCGTGCCAGGCGGCCGGATCGGGCGCCGTGCTTCCGGTGCCCAGGACGGCCCGGAAGTACGCCACACCGTCCGCGCCCCGCAGCTCCGTCTCGATTTCGGCCTCCGGACCGGCCGCGCCCCGGCTGCCGTGCACCGTCAACCGGTGGCCCGCTCCGGTCAGTTCCGGCAGGGCGAACTTCTTGTACACCCGCAGATCGCGCAGCACGAGCGGTCCGGTACCGGCCCGCCAGGCGGTGGCCGCCCCGGCGAACCAGTTCAGGACCATCGCCACGGGCAGTACGGGAACCCCGGCGAGCGTGTGGTCGGACAGATACGGCAGTGTGTCCGCCCGGACCAGGAGCTGCGCCGGGGGAGGATCACTGGCCGGGGACAGCGCCGCCGGATCGTCTCCCACCGCCAGGATGGCCCGCGCCTCGCCGGCCGCGCCGTCCAGTTCGGCGGTGAAGGCGGCGGCGCCCCGGTCCAGGGGGATGAGCGGCACTCCGGACCGGCCGAAGTGCGTGGCCAGGGCGGGTGTGACCATGCCGCCCCGCCACGGGCCCCAGGCGACACACCGCACCAGACAGCCGGGGCGGGCGGCCTGCTCGGCGGAGGCCACCTGGCCCAGGATCTCGTTGGCCATGGCGTAGTCGCTCTGGCCGGTGTTGCCGTACACGGCGGCCACCGAGGAGAACAGGCAGATCACGTCCAGCGGATCGTCCGCCGTCGCGGCCAGCAGCGCGCGCAGACCGTCCACCTTGGTGGACATCACCCGCTCGACCTGCGCGTCGGTCTTGTCGGCGATCAGCTTGTCGGCCAGGACGCCCGCACCGTGCACGATGCCGGTGACCGGGCCCCACGTCGCGCGCACCTCACGGAGGGCGGCCCCGAGGGCCTCGCCGTCACGTGCGTCGGCCCGGATGTACCGGACGAGGGAGCCGGCCGCCTCCAGAGCCGCCAGTGTGGCCCGTACCTCACGTGCTGCCAGGATCTCCCGGGCCCGAGCGGTGATCCGGGCGGCGATCGGGGCGGGCGAGGAGGCCGTCGAGTCTGTGGCGGATTTCTCGGCGGATTCGTTGGCCGATTCCTCGGCGGCGCGCTCCGCGAGCAGCCGGACGAGCGCCGGTTCGTCGGCGGCCGACGCCAACCCGTCGGGCTCGGGGACCAGCGCCGTCCTGCCGAGCAGTACGATCCGCGGACGGTGTGTCCTGGCCAGGTCCAGCAGCGCGGCGGCGGTGACCCCGCGAGCCCCTCCGGTGGCCACGATGACCGACGCGGAGGTGATCCGCCGCCTGGTGCCGGGCGTCACCGGCGCGGGCACCGCCCCGTGGACGACACGGGTGCCGTCCGCGCGGAGACCGGCCTCCGTGGCGGGGCCGCCCTCCAGCAGTTCCCCTACGATCGCCTCGGCGACCGCCTCGTCGTCCCGGCCGCCCCGCTCGCAGTCGACGGCCTTGACCGAGGCGCCCGGCCACTCCTTCGCCGCCGTCCTGACCAGACCGGCGACACCGCCCAGCCACGTGCGGCCGGCCGCGCGCCCGCCGAGCCCGAAGTCGCCCCCGGTGTCCTGCACGGTTACGAACAGCCCTTTTTTCCCGTGCACTTGGCCAGCCACCGAACGCGCCGCGCGGAACACCGACCGGTGCACCTCCCGCGCCCCGTCCGGCGTACCGTCCCCGGTCAACGCGCCGAGGTGGATGACACCACGAGCGCCCTCGGGCACCTCGGCGACGGCGGTGGCGTCCACACCGCGCTCCGCCAGCTTCCGGGCGACAAGGCCGGTGAGCCCACCGCCGTCGGGCCCCTCGCCGGTCACCAGGACCGGCCCGTCCAGCAGCCCGGCCATCGCGAGACCCACCGCCGGTGCCTCCACAGCGCGCGGCACCAGCCTGGTCAGCGCCGGGGCGTCGGTGACCTGTGGGGTCTTGGACGCCTCGGGCGGCTCGGGGACCTCGGTGGCGCTCCCTGTGTCGGGCACCTCCGGATTGCTGCCCGTGGTGAGCGCCTCGACGATTTCGCGCAGTGTGCGGAGCTTGCCCAGCCGGCTGACATCCCCCGCCGCGACATCGCCCACCTGCCGCCGTACGGCCGACAGGATCTCGACGCGCTTGATGGAGTCGACCCCGAGATCCGCCTCCAGCTCCATGTCCACACCCAGCATCTCGGTGGGATAGCCGGTGAGCCGGGCCACCACCGAGAGCAGCAGCTCCTCCAGCTCCGACGCCGACACGGGTGCGGCGGCAGCCGGTTCGGGCGCGGGTACGGGAACCTCCACGGCGGCCGGTGTCACGGGCGCCGGTGCCCGACGCGGTGCCGGAGGGCGGGGCAGTGTCAGCGGTGCCGTAGCGGCCGGGGGAGCCGTGACAGGGGCGGCCGGTACCGGCGCGGCCTCGATCACCCGGTCGGTGCCGCCCTGATCCGTGATGCCGTGCAGTCCCTGCGGTGCGGGTGTTTCCTGCCCTCCGCGCACCCCGAGCATCGCGGTCAGGGTCGTCTCGGTCATCCGCAGAAAGGCGATATGACTGTCCGTCAGCATGCGCTGACAGGCGGCATGGGCTTCCGCCGTCTGCCGCTGAACGCTCTCGACCGCGGTGTACCAGTCGGCGTCGTGGACGGGTTCCGGGGCGTCGGCGGCTGCCGTCTCGTACATCGGGGGCTCCGGTGGTGTGTGGTGGGTAGTGGGGAGGGGGACGGGCGGTGTGGGTACGGGCGCGGCCACGGGTACGGGAACAGCCGCGGGAACGGCCGCGGGTGTTCCGGTGGCTCCGGCGAGGGGCGGGTACGGCTGGCCGTAGTTGGCTCCGCTGATCGCCACCGTCATCCGGGGCCCGCGCTCCTTCGCCTGCGCGGACTCAGCCTCCGGCGCCGTCCCGGGCGACGCGTACGGTGCCCACAGGGGGTCGAGATCGAGGGGCACACCGCGTACGGCGAGTTCACCGAGGGCGGTGTGGAGTGTGCTGATCCCGGACCGGCCCGGCCGGTCCAGCGGGACGGCCGCGTGCTCGCGGTCGCCGAGGATCTGCCCGACCAGGCCGGACAGCGCCGCGCCCGGGCCGACCTCGACAAAGGTCCGCACCCCCGCCGCGTACATCGCCTCGATCTGGTCCTGGAAGAGCACGGGCGAGACGAGGTGGCCGGCGATCCGGCGGCGTACCTCGTCCGGCGAGGAGGGGTACGGGGCCGCGTCCGCGTTGCCGTAGACCTCGATCCGTGGCTCCGTGAACGGGACCGTGCGCAGGAACGCGGCGAGCGGCTCGCAGGCCGGGGCGACCAGCGGACTGTGGAAGGCGGTCGAGGTGGTCAGCCGGTGGGTGGCGACCCGCTCCGCCGCGAACACCCTCTCGGCCCGCTCGACCGCCTCCGTCGTCCCTGAAAGCACCGTCTGAAGAGGGGAGTTGTGGTTGGCCGTCCAGAGTCCGCCGGCTCCGGGGCCGGGGCCGCCGGGTCCGTCGAGTTCACCGGGTCTGCCGCGCTCCCCGAGTCCGCCACCTGCCAGGACCGCCGCCACCCGCGCGCGGTCCGTCGCCACGGCGAGCATCGCGCCCGGCGCGGCGGCGGCGTCCCGCATCAGCTCACCGCGTCTGCGGGCCAGGGCGACCAGCGACCCGGCGTCCAGGGCGCCCGCGCAGTGCAGTGCCACCAGCTCACCGAAGCTGTGGCCCGCCACACAGTCCGGCCGCAGCCCCAGGGACCGTACGACCTCCAGCAGCGCGAGCGCGTGCACCGCGAGCGCGGGCTGCGCCCACTCGGTCGCGGCCAGGGACGTCTGCCGGTCCGCGCGCTCCTCGTCGGTGAATGAGGGCGGCGGGAACACCACCCGGTGCAGCGGCAGCCCGTCGAAGCCGGTGCCGCCCAGCTCGTCCCACACACTCTGGGCGGCCGGTGACAGCATCGCGAGACCGGCGCCCATCCCGACGTACTGGGATCCCTGGCCCGGGAAGAGGAAGCCGATACGGCCGGGCGCGGGCGCCCCGGAGGCGTACCGGATCCCCGTCGGTACGGAGAACGCCGCGTCGGGTCTCCGCCGGATCAGCGCGAGCGCCCGCGTGTGTTTCTCCCGCAGCTCCTCGATGTCGGTGGCGACGATCGCCAGCCGTACCGGGGCGGTGGCGGCGAACGCGCGCTGGCTCTCCCGTGCGAGCGCGGCCAGCGAACGGCCGTCGCCGGTGTCCGGTGTCACCAGATCGGCCGGCGAGGCCCCGCTGAACAGGACCAGTTCGCTCGGCGCGCAGCGATGACGCGCCGCCACCCGGCCCAGCGCTCCCCGGGCCGACGCGTCCCGGCCTGACGGCCCCGCGGGTACGTACTCCTCCAGTGTGACGTGGAAGTTGCTGCCCCCGAAGCCGAAGCTCGACACCGACGCCCGGCGCGGGTGACCGGCGGGCCGCACCCAGGGCCGGGCCTCGGTGTTGACGTAGAAGGGACCGTCGGGTGAGGCCGCCGCCGGGTTGGGCCGGCCGACCTTGATGGTCGGCGGCAGCACCTTGTGGTGCAGTGCCATGACCGCCTTGAGCAGCCCCGCCGCGCCCGCCGCGCACTTGGTGTGGCCGATCTGCGACTTGACCGAGCCGATCGCGCACCACTGCCCGTCCGTACGCCCCGACGCCCCGAACACCTCGTTCAGCGCGGCGAGTTCGGCGGTGTCCCCGGCCGGGGTGCCGGTGCCGTGCGCCTCGACCAGCTCCACGGTCTCGGGACCGTACCCCGCCTCCTCGTAGGCGCGCCGCAGCGCCCGCGCCTGGCCGTCGGGCAGCGGCGCGTAGATCCCTGGACTCCGGCCGTCCGACGAGGAGCCGATGCCCCGGATCACCGCGTGGACCCGGTCGCCGTCCCGCTCCGCGTCGGACAGCCGCTTCAGCGCGTACATGACGACCGCCTCGCCGAGCATCGTGCCGTCCGCCGCGTCCGACAGCGGCCGGCAGTCACCACTGCGGGACAGCGCCGGGGTCTTGGAGAAGGACAGGAACATACCGATGCCGTTGCCGGTGTCCACCCCGCCACTGAGTACCAGATCGGCCCGGCCGAGGGCCAGTTCACCGACCGCCGTGGACAGCGCGGCCAGGGAGCTGGCGCAGGCGGCGTCGGTGGTGTGATTCGTACCGTGCAGATCGAAGCGGTGGGCGATCCGGCCCGCCACCACATTGCTGAGAAGCCCGGGAAACGTCGACTCCCGCCACGGTGTGTAGTGCGCCGCGATACGGTCGCACACGGCCCGCGCCTCCGCCTCGCCGATCCCGCTCTCCCGCAACGCCTTGAGCCACACGGGCCGTTCGGTGCGCCCGTACATGTGCGGAAGCAGCTCCAGCGCGGACACCCCGAGGACGACGCCGATCCGGTCCCGGTCCATGCCCGGCAGACCACCGGCGTCGGTCAGCACCTGGTCGGCCACCATCAGCGCGAGCAGTTGCGCGGTGTCGGTGGAGGGCAGGCTGGTGGGCGGCACACCGTACGCCATCGGGTCGAAGCCGACGTCCGGCAGGAACGCGCCCCGGCGGGCGTATGTCTTGTCGGGGGCGGCCGGGTCCGGATCGTAGTGGTCCGCCACCAGCCAGCGGGAGGCCGGCACCTCGGTCATCATGTCCCGGCCGCCCGTCACGATCCGCCAGTAACCGGCCGCGTCCGTCGCGCCGGGCACAAGGGCGCCGACGCCGACCACGGCGACGGGCACCTGACGGGAGGCGGGAGCGGCGGGAGCGGCTGAAGCGGGAGCGGCGGGGGCGGTCACGGTCTCTCCTCGGGGTCGGACGGCGGGCACCGCGGCGTCTCCGGGCCACCGGCGCCGCTCATGCCAGCGCGCACGGGGTGCAGGCGAACGATTCGGGCGGCAACGGCACTCCATAGGTGCGCAGTTGATGGGCGCGGGTGAGCACCGCCGCGCCTTCGAGCAGGTTGAGCGCGATCTGTACCACGGACCGGTTCGCGGGCTCGGCCAGGAAGGTGCCCGCGGTCCACCGGTTGAACGCGCCCATCGCGGGACCGCACCAGATCTGGTAGTCGGTACGCCGATCCGCTTCGCCGGTGATCGCCCACCGGCTCGAACTGCCCAGATACCAACGGAAGACCAGCGCCATCCGGTGCTTGGGATCGGACGCGGCCCGCGCGATCTCGGTGGGATCGCGCCCCTCCCAGAACGCGACCGTGCGCCGCCATACCTCGTCGAACGGGGCGCGCAGCACCTCCCGTTCGATCGGGGCGCGCACGGCGGGCGGGATCTCCTCCAGCGAGCCGTACGCCCGGTACGCCGCGAGGAGCCGGCCGGCCCGTCGCGCGAACATCGTCCCCCTGGACAGCACTTGCAGCTGGACGCCCAGCTCGAACATGTCCGCCGCCGGCGCCATGGCCACATCGGCGATGTCCGCCTCGCAGAGCATCGCCTTGGCCTCGTCGGACAGCCCCGCCTCGGTGGCCGTCTGGTTCACCGACCCGACGACCACGTAGGACGCGCCGAGGGCGAAGGCGGCGGCCACCGCGTCCGGTGTGCCCAGTCCGCCCGCCGCGCCGACCCCGACCGCCCCGTCGTAGCCGTACCGCCGGCACAGTGTGTCGCGCAGCGCGGCGATGGCGGGCAGCAGCACTGACAGCGGGCGGTTGTCGGTGTGCCCTCCGCTGTCGGCCTCGACGGTGAGATCCTCGGCCACCGGCACCCGGGCCGCGAGTTCCGCCTCCTCGCGCGTCAACTCCCCCTGCGCGACAAGCCGGTCCAGCAGCGCGGCCGGCGCGGGGGAGAGAAACCGCGCGGCCACCTCCGGCCGGGAGACCTTGGCGAGGATCCGGGTCCGCCGTACGATCCCGCCGTCCGCGCCCCGGCGCAGCCCCCGGGCCGCGCACAGCACCACCGCCGGGGTCAGCTCCATGAACGCCGACGCCGAGATCCGGGGCACCTCGCGGCCCACCAGCAGCTGGGCGACGCGGAACTCCAGCTCGGGTTCGGCCGGTGAATGGATCAGGTTCACCCCCCAGTTCGTGTGGGAGCGCAGCTCGTCGGCGAGTGTGTGCACGGCTCGCTCCACCTCGGCGTACGCCAGACCACCGGCGCCGAAGAACCCGAGCATCTCGGCGCGCGCCATCGCGGACACCATCCGGGTGGTCGCGATGCCGTTCGCCATCTCGCCCGCGACATAGGGGAATCGAACTCCGTGCGCCTCGCAGAAGGTGCGCCCGCCGAGCCACTCCGGGTACAGCGGCGGCAGCGTACCGAGCACCGGGCCGCCCGGCACGGGGCCGGTCGCGAGCCCCAGCTCACGGCCGTCGGGGCCGCTGACGACATGGACGGCTTCCCGGACGATCCGGGCGCGGGCGGCGATCCCCTCGGGATCGAAGACCGGCGGGGACACGGCGGGTGGGCCGGGAGCGGCGAGCACGGACACGGAGGGCTCCAGCGGAAGAGGCGGTGCCGGGAGAGGCGGTCTCACGGCCACTCGCCCGGATTGTCTGACAGATAACTGATGGACCATCAAGATTGCTGTTTAGAGATGGAGTTGACCGCCGGTGAGATCGAGGAACCGGCCGGTACGGGGTCCCCCACCGCCAGTCCGGAGCACAGATAGCCGAGGTCCACCCGGTCGGAGGCCGCCGAAGGCCCGAGCAGGGTTCTGACCCGGGTGTCGTCGAAGCGCCGCCGGTGGGCGAGATAGGCCGTCAGCCCCGGATAGAAATCCAGCAGGGATTCCAGCGCCGACGGGTCGTCCGGCTCCGCCGCGACCAGCTCGATGGAGACCGGCACCAGCCGTTCCAGCAGGGTCACGACCGTCGGCACGGGCACATCGCGGTCATGGACGACGTGGTACGTGTCGACCCCGCCCGAGGGCGTCCGCCCGGCGAGGCGCACCATGACCTCGGCCGCGTGCTCCACCTGTACCAGGTTCAGCCGGCCGTGCCGGTGCCCCACCAGCCGGACCCGGGGGCGGCCCTCTGCGCCGGGGCCCCCGGCCGCCCGGGCGGTGTGCCGCGCGTCGCGCATGATCCGCTCGACGACCTGGAGCGGATGCGGGGGCAGCTCCGGGTGCGGCGGCAGATCCGTGACCAGGATGCTCGGCCGCAGCACCACGACCGGCCGGGCGTGCTCCCGGGACCAGTCGTGGATCAGCTTCTCCGCCTCGTACTTGGAGTGTTCGTACGCGTTCTCGAAGCCGTACGCGTCGTCCAACTCGTCCTCGTACGCCACACCCTCACGCCGCCCACCGGCCACGAAGGCCGTACTCACATGGTGGACCAAGGGCCGCCCCCGCCCGGCGGCGGCCAACTCCAGTACGTGCCGGGTCCCTTCCACGTTGGTCCGGCGCAACTCGGGCAGGTCTCCCTCCAGGTTGATACTGCCCGCGCTGTGCCAGATGGCGTCCAGACCGTCGGCCAGCTCCTGGAAGGCGCGCCCCGGCAGCCCCAGCCGGGGCCGCTCCAGCTCGGTCTCCACCACCCGCAGCCGGTCGGCGAGCGGAGCGGTGAACGCCTCGGGCGCGCCGGTCAGTTCGAAGTACCGGGTGATGCGGCGCAGCGCGTCCCCCGAGCCCGCGTGGACCAGGACCGTCACCGACCGGTGCGTGGCGAGCAGACGACGTAACAGGCGCAGCCCGAGGAATCCGGTGGCGCCGGTGAGCGCGACATGCACGACCATGCCTCCAAGAACGTCGGAAGGGACGGGATCCGCGACCGCGTGGTTGACGAGGCCGGATCGTCGTCGGTGCGGAGCTGCCGGGGCATCGCGGCAACGCGGGACGCGGGCGGCGCCGGTGGTGTGTGCGGCCGGCCCGCGGAGGTCACTCAAGAAGCTCTCAGGACCTCCCCCGGGGCCGGTGACCGCTGACGCACGGCACACAGTGTCAGAAGGCGGGCGGCGGCGGGGCTCCGAATCCACCCACTCACCTGAACGGAGTACCCGCACCGCGGATCCGGCGCGTGCCGGACGGCCCTGACGGAGCCTCCGTCGCAGGTCAGACGGGTCGCCGGTACGGACGGGACGCACGTGGCCCCTGGGGTACGGGCCGCCCGGCCGTGTCCCCCTTTCGGGTGGTTCCCCGGGCACCGCCCGGTGCCGGGACCCGGGGGGAGCGACCCTGGTCCCACCGCCCGCCACCGGCCCGCCCGTTCGGCCGTCCGCCTTTCCGCACGCCTTTCCGCACGCCCATCCGTCCGTCCGTCGGCACGAACCTGGAGATCCCTGTTGCCCGAGTCCGTTCCGCCCGTTCCCCCGCCCCGGCACCCCGCCCACGCGCTCGACCGCGCGTTCCTCGGCATGGAACGCCGCCACCCCGACGCCCGCTGGGACGCCGGCGGCGTCGCGTATCTGAGCGGTCCGCCCCCGAGCCTGCCGGACCTCCGTGCGTATGTGGCGTTCCGGCTGCCCCAACTGCCCTTGCAGACGAGCCGGATCGAGGGCGGCCCGCGACGGCCCTGGTGGCGGCCGGACGCGGACTTCGCCGTCGACCGGCATGTGCACGAGGTGGTCGCGGCCGGACCGGGGGAGGGGGAGTGGGACACGGCCCTGCACACCGCGCTCAACGCGCCGTTCCCGTCCGGCACTTATTGGGGCGTCTGGCTGCTTCACGGCCACGCGCCCGACCGGTACGCGGTGTGTTACCGCTTCCACCACGCCTGCCAGGACGGTGCCGCCGCCGCGATGACGTTCCGGGCGATGCTGGGAGGCGGAGAGCCCTCGGCCCGCCCGGTGCCGGGGAAGGGCCGGCTGACCGGTCTGCCCCGGCGGGTGGGCACGGCAGTCGGACTGGCCGCGCGGTTCGCGTCCGGCACCTTCGTCGCCCGTGGCGCGCGTCCGGCCGTTCCCTTCGTTCCCACGGGCGAGAGACGGCTGTGGCGCGGCCGGGTACCGGCGGCGGACCTCCGACGGATCGGTTCGGCCCACGGCGGTTCGGCCCACGATGTCCATCTGGCGGCGCTGGCCGGGGCGTTGGCGGCCTGGTCGGCGCGGTCCGGCGTACCGCTGCCCCGTGTGACGGCGCTCGTACCCGTCGACGCGCGGCGTTCCGACGAGGATCAGACCTGGGGCAACCGCTGCTTTGCCCTCCCGGTGGAGCTGCCCGTACGGACGGACCCGAAGGGCACGGACGCGTCCCGGAACGCGCGGGGCGCGCGAGGCGGTCAGGGCGGCGAAGCAGCCCCTTGGCGGCTGGACCGTGTCATGGCGCGGACCCGGAAGCTACGGGGCGAGACCTGGCGGCAGGCTCTACAGGACCTGGTGCGGTTCATGCCCGGCCGCCCGACCGAGTGGTATCTGCGCCGGGTGCTCTCCCCGCGCGTCGCCGATGTCATGGCCACCTCCATGCCTCTCGCGGAGAAGGGCGGCCTGGGGGAGAGCCGGGTGACGGGGACCGCTCTGCTCCCCCTGCTCGTGCCCGGACACCTCTTCGGGGTGGGCCTCTCCTTTTTCGACACCTGGGCCGAGGTCTCCTTCGTGGCCGACCGCGCCCTTCCCCTCGGGGAGTCGCTGCCGGAGCTGTGGGAGCGTGCCGTGGCCGAACTGGAGGAGTCCGCCGCGCCGCCCGAGTGAGGGGCGTACTCCCACCGGCACGGCGCCGAGGATGACACGGCCGCGCCGCACCCTCCTCGGCGCCCCCCCCGTCAGGCGTTGGGGTCGAAGGCGATACCGGCGGGCTTGGCCTTGGTGAGGTGGGCCGCGAAGTTGGCGTCCTTCAGGCCGAAGTTCGCGCTGCCGAAGTCGTACGCGCTCAACTTGTCGCGCAGCCCGGCCGGGTAGCCGTTCCAGCCGACCAGGGCCGGATACTGCCAGGTGCGGTAGTGGTTCTCCGGCGGCTCGTCGTTCGCGTTCGCGAGCCGGAAGGTGTGGGTGCTCAGACCGTCCTTGTGGTAGACGATCTTCGGGTGGTCGCCGTCCCAGCGGACGTTACTGGCGGCGTGGACGGAGAAGCCGCCGTGGGCCGAGGTGGAGACGTACTTCGCCTGGTCGTTCTGGACCCAGACCGCGACGTGCTCCCAGTCGTGCCGGTGGCCGCCGATCGTCGCCTGGTCCTTCTCGAAGTAGAGGGCGTAGAGAATCACACACCAGCCGTTGTTGCACTTCTCCCGGGAGTAGCCGTTGGTGTTGTCGAGGTCCGAGGCGTCGTGGCATTCGCCGCTCAGTGAACCGGACGGCTTGAGACCGCCGTTGACGGTACCGTCGGGACCGATGGCCGGCGTGGGGTAGCAGCCGTCGGTGTCGTAGTCGTACGCCGGCTGCCACTTCCGCTCCAGCGCGGTCGCGTTCGCGGGCAGCGACGCGGGCGGGGCGGCCAGGGCGCTGCCGGGGAGAGCGACGACCAGCGCGACCGAGCTGACGAGGACGAACGGGGCCCGGCGTATGCGCGTACTTCTCTGCACAGAGTCCTCCTGAAGGACCGCGAGGGGGGAGAGGGAGCGGCTGCTTCACGTGCAGAGCCCACTCTCACCCGACTCGTCGAGTAACTCAACCGTGTGCGGTGTCGCAGGAGTGAAAAGTCAACAAACAGGCCCGTGGGGCGAGTTGCGTACGCGCGGGGATCGGGCCGGCTACCGCTCCCGCGACAGGATCAGGTCGGCGGCCCGCTCCGCGAGCACCATCACCGTCACCACGGGGTTGGTCGCGGTGAGTGCCGGGAAGGCGGAGGCGTCGGCGACGCGCAGCCCTTCCACCCCGCGTACCCGAAGCTCGGGGTCGAGGACGGCCAGCGGGTCGTCGTCGGAGCCCATCCGGCAGGTACCGCTGACGTGGTAGACGGTCTGGTGCGTGGCGCGGGCGATCCGCGACAGCTCTTCGTCGGACCGTACGTCCGGGCCGGGGAACACCTCACGCACCAGCCAGGAGCGCATGGGCTCCTCCTCGGCGATCCTCCGCGCGGCGCGCACCCCCGCGAGCAGGACCTTCTCGTCATGGCCGGCCGGGTCGGTGAAGTAGCGGTAGTCGATCTTCGGCGGCTGCTCGATGTCGGCCGTCTCGATCCACACCCGGCCGCGGCTCGCGGGCTTGGCCACGTTCGGGGCGATCGCCACGATGTTCTCGGGGAACGTGAAACCCTGCGCCAGGGGATGGTCGACGACAGGCTCGACCGGGAAGTGCATCAGGACGTCGGGCGCGTCCGTACGGCCGGTCAGCGAGAACATCGCGCCCGCGTCCCAGCCGCTCGCGCTCGTGGCCGGGGGCGGCCCGGTGGACTCCCAGACGACCAGCCCCTCCGCGTGGTCCTGAAGGTTCTCCCCGACGCCCGGCGCGTCCACGAGCACCTCGACTCCGGCCGCGTCGAGGACGTCGGACGGTCCGATGCCGGAGAGCTGCAACAGCTTGACGGTGTCGATCGCGCCGGCGCTGATGATCGTCTCGCGCCGGCCCGCGAAGAATCCGCCGTCGTCGAGTTCGACACCGGTCGCCCGCGGGGTACCTCCCGTACGGGGCTCCAGGACGACCCGCCGGGCGCGGGCCCCGGTCAGGACATGGAGGTTGGGCCGGGAGCCGGCGAGCGCGTGGAGGTAGTGGATGGAGGTGGAGGACCGCAGGTTGGACTCCGGGGTGTAACCCACCTCGAAGAAGCCGGCGCCCCGGGCGTCGGTGTCGAGCCGGCCGTCGTTCCACTCGTCCCGCAGGGGAACCCCGAGGGCCTTGGCCGCGGCGGCGACCACATCGGCGACGAAGGGGTTGCGGTCCTCCGGCGCGACGGGACAGATGGGCGTCAGCAGCCGGTCGTAGTACGGCAGCACGGACTCCGGGGTCCAGCCGGTGGCGCCGAGCGCCACCCACTCCCGGAGATCGGAGGCGAGCGGGCGCCACGCGATCATCGTGTTGGTGGTGGAGCAGCCACCGAGGATACGCATCCGGGTCTGTCTGATCCCGGAGTTGCCGCGCTCCTGCGGGACGCTGCGGTAGTCGAGGTCGTACTCGCTCTCGACCATCTCCGCCCACCGGCGGATCGCACGGGCCCGCTCCTCGTGCAGGTCGCTCGGCCCCCACTCCAGGAGCGCGACATGGACCGAGGGGTCCTCGGAGAGCCGGGAGGCGAGGACGCATCCCGCGGTACCCCCGCCCACGACCACGTAGTCGTACTCGCGGACGGCGGGATCGGGCGATGGTGTCGTCATGACCGGGTGACCTCCTGTGCGGCGTACCTGTGCTGCGGTGTACAGGTGCAGAGTGTGCTGCACCGGGCTGATCCGGACGAACGGCGCGGCGCCGTGGTCGGGTCGTCTCCGTGCTCAGCCCGTCTCCGCCGTCGCGGCGAGCGCGTCCGGGCGCGCCGCCGGCGGCCGGGCGTCCCTGCCCTGTGCGCGGCGCATGAGGACGAGATACAGCGGACAGATGACCACGAGGCCCACGATCCAGGAGACGTCGACACCGCCGAGCGCCGTCGCCACCGGTCCCTCGTACATGGTGGTGCTCAGGAACGGCAGCTGGACGACGACGCCGAGGACGTAACAGACGATGGCGTTGACATTGAACCTGCCGTAGCGGCCGCCGTCACGCTCGAAGAGCGCGTCGATGTCGTACTCGCCGTGGCGCAGCGCGTAGTAGTCGATCAGATTGACCGCGGTCCACGGGATCAGGACACAGAGCAGCAGTGTCATGAAGTTGGTGAAGTTCACCAGGAAGTCCGCCCGGCCCAGGACCGCCATGGCCTGCGCGGCGAGGAAGAGGACACAGCACACCGCGCCGCGGCCGACGGCCCGGGGCATCCAGCGCGGGAACAGGGTCTGGCCGATGGTGATGGTGGACAGGGCGCCGCAGTAGAGGTTCATGGCGTTGGTGCCCGCGATGGCGAGGCCGAACACCGCGATGACGAGCCCGCCGATGCCGTGGGTGAACTGGCTCAGCCCCTCGACGGTGTCGTCCTTGGGATACGCGGCACCGGCGAGCACACCGAGGATCATCGGGAAGAGCGAGCCGAGCACGGCCCCGCTGTAGGTGGCCCAGAAGGCGGGGCGGACCCCGGTGTCCCGGGGCATGTAGCGCGTGTAGTCGGAGACGTACGGTGCGTAGGCGATCTGCCACAGCGCGGCCAGCGACACGGTGCCCATGAACCCGGCGGCCGTGAAGCTGCCCGAGGTCCAGGTGTGCGCGGGCGCGCCGTTGACACCCAGTCCCCACACGAAGGCGAGGACGAGCACCAGGCCCGCCACGATGCTGAGGGCGCCGCTGATGGCGTGGATCAGCCGGTAGCCGACGATGGCACCGAGCACACTGACCAGACCGATGAGTGTGATCGCCGCGTTCTGGCCGATGTGCAGGAGCGAGGCGATGGCCTGGCCGCCCAGCACCAGATTGGAGGCGAAGAAGCCCACGTACATGATCACGACGATGACGACTACGAGCAGACTGCCGAAGGAGCCGAACTGTGCGCGGGTCTGGAGCATCTGGGGCACCCCCATCTGCGGACCCTGCGCGGCGTGCAGCGCCATGACGACACCGCCGACGATGTTTCCCACCGCCACGGCGAGGATCGCCGCCCAGACCGGCAGCCCGTAGACGACGGTGGCCACGGCCCCCGTCGCCACGGTCAGGAGCATGATGTTGGATCCGAACCAGATGGTGAACAGGTTACGGGCACTGCCGTGACGCTCGGTGACCGGAATGTGGTCGATCGTGCGGACCTCGACGGCGGAACCCCGCGATGCGACGGCGTCAGTCATACGGCACCTTCTCGGATGGGAGGGGCGAATGCGAACCGGAAACGACCCCGGAGCGAATGCTTGGGGAGTATGCTCCGCCGACGACATGGCATCAGACAAACAAGAATTGGAGAAGCATTGCATCAGTTTTACTGAGGAAGCAGAGGGGCAATCCGTTCGGAACTCCGGCGTAGCGCGACGGAAACGGGACGCGCGGGGAAACAGCTCCGTACGGCGAAACGGCTCCGTGCGAGGAAACGGCTCCGTACGAGGGCGGCTCCGTACGAGGGACATACAAAGCGAGGGAGAACGAGTTGAGCAAGCGCCCCGAGGTAACCCTCGTGCAGTTGCACTATTTCGTCGCGGCGGCCGAGCGGCTCAGCATGACCGCGGCGGCGCAGGACTTCTTCGTCGCCCAGTCGGCCGTCTCGGCGGCCATCGGCCAGCTGGAGCAGCAGGTGGGGGTGCAGCTGTTCATCCGGCAGCGCTCGAAGGGCCTGATCCTCACGGCCGCCGGCCTCCAGTTCCTCGGGGACGTCCGGGCGCTGCTGCTCACGCTCGACGGCGCGCTCGACGCCGCGCGCGGCTTCGACAACCAGGTCCGCGGCACCCTGCGCATCGCGTGTTTCGTCACCCTCGCGCCGTTCATGCTGCCCCGGCTGATCGCCCGGTGCCGCGCGGTGCACCCGTATCTGGACATCGCGGTGGAGGAGGTCGACGCCGAGGGCGGCAGGGAGGCGCTG
The DNA here is from genome assembly GCF_003344965.1 of Streptomyces paludis. NCBI lineage: Bacteria > Bacillati > Actinomycetota > Actinomycetes > Kitasatosporales > Streptomycetaceae > Streptomyces > Streptomyces paludis. The sequence continues at coordinate 7,625,138 of NZ_CP031194.1, forward strand.
CGCACCGGCCGGGCCGAACTGCTGCTGGGGTACGACTTCGCGCTCGGGGAGGATGTCGCGCGCGAGACCGTGGTGCAGGCGCCACCGCATGTGATCCTGCCCCCGGACCATCCCCTCGCCGGCGGCGAGCAGGTCTTCCTGCGGGAACTGGCGAAGGAGCGGTTCATCCTCCTCGACCTGCCCTACAGCCGGGACTACTTCCTGCGCGTGCTGTCGTCGGCCGGTCTGGAACCGGACATCCGGCACCGCTCGGTGAGCTACGAGACGGTCCGCTCCCTGGTCGCCCACGGACACGGGTTCTCCCTGCTCAACCAGCGGCCCGCGCACGACCTCACCTACGACGGCTACCCGGTGACCGCGCTGCCGATCGCGGACGACGTGCCCTCCCTGGCCGTCGTCGTCGCCTCCCTGCGCGGTGTACGGCAGAGCGCGCGGGCCCGCGCGGTGGCCACCGTGATCCGCGAGGTGGCGCTCCGTACGGCGAGCATGCCGCGCCCCGGGGCCGGTCCCGGCCGGAGCGCGCCCTGAGCCGTCCCGAGCGGCACGTTTCCGTCGTGTTGCGAAAAGAAAACGCCGGATCCCGTCCGATCCGCGAGACGAACACGGCGCGGTCCATTCGCTTGGCCCGATTCCCGTGCCGCGCTTTCCACATCTGTCGATCAGATGCTCCATAGCTGAAACATCTATTGGACAGGGTTTTCCGTGCGTCCAAGGATGTCTCCCAGCGGCCGTCCGTCAGCACCACGCACGGGCGGAGCCGCCTGAGCGGAGGTTGATATGCCGGTGGAAGAAACCGAGGTGGTCGTCGTCGGGGCGGGCCAGGCGGGCGTGGCGATGAGTGAGCATCTGGGCGCCGCGGGTATTCCGCACATCGTCCTGGAGCGCCACCGGGTCGCCGAGCGCTGGCGCTCCGAGCGGTGGGACTCCCTGGTCGCGAACGGGCCCGCGTGGCACGACCGGTTCCCCGGACTGGAGTTCTCCGCCGTCGCCCCCGACGGCTTCGCGTCGAAGGAGCAGGTCGCCGACTACTTCGTCGCCTACGCCGAGAAGATCGGCGCCCCGGTCCGCTGCGGGGTCGAGGTGACCTCGGTCCGCAGACACACCGGCCGCCCCGGTTTCCGGATCGAGACATCGGACGGTGTCATCGACGCGCGCTTCGTCGTCGCCGCGACCGGGCCGTTCCAGCGGCCGGTGATCCCGCCCCTCGTCCCGGACGGCGCCGTGGCCGCGCAGATCCACTCCAGCGCGTACCGGAACCCGGAGCAACTGCCCGACGGCGCCGTCCTCGTCGTCGGCGCCGGCTCCTCGGGCGTGCAGATCGCCGACGAGCTGCGCCGTTCGGGACGCCGTGTCTTCCTCTCCGTCGGCCCGCACGACCGTCCGCCCCGCCAGTACCGCGGGCGGGACTTCTGCTGGTGGCTGGGCGTACTGGGACGCTGGGACGCGGAGACGCCCCCGCAGGGCGCCGAGCACGTCACCATCGCGGTCAGCGGCGCGCGCGGCGGTCACACCGTCGACTTCCGCGCGCTCGCGGCGGACGGGATCCGGCTCGTCGGGCTGACCGAGTCCTACGCGGACGGGACTTTGCGCTTCGCCCCGGACCTCGCCACGAACATCGCCGAGGGCGACGCCAAGTACCTCGAACTCCTCCGCGCGGCCGACGCGTACGTCGAGCGCGACGGGCTCGATCTGCCCGAGGAGCCGGAAGCCCATGTCCTCGGTCCCGACCCGGAGTGTGTGACCGCTCCGCTCCTGGAACTCGACCTCGCCGAGGCCGGGGTGACGTCGATCGTCTGGGCGACGGGCTTCGCCGCCGACTACGGCTGGCTGGAGGTCGACACGTTCGACGGGAAGGGCCGTCCGGACCAGCGGCGCGGGGTGGCCCGCGAGCCCGGTCTGTACTTCCTGGGCCTGCCGTGGCTGTCCCGGCGCGGATCGAGCTTCATCTGGGGGGTCTGGCACGACGCCCGGCATGTCGCCGACCACATCACGACCCGGCGGAGCTATCTCACGTACGCGGGCGCTGACAGCCGGCCCGGCACCGGCGAAGGGCCCGGCACCGGCGAGAGGCCCGCCCTCGCAGGTCCGCCCCGTACAACGCCCACGACCCGGAAGTGACCGAGGAGCAGACGATGACCTCCCAGCCCTCCCCGACCTCGCGGACCACACCGGCCTCCTCCCCGGACGGGGGCCGCCCCGTGCGCGCCCCGATCACCGTCGGCGGACACACCCGCATCCGCCCGTTCAACACCCGGGACACCTATCCCGAGCAGAGCCTCGACAACGACCTCTGCCAGGCCGTCGTCGCCGGAAACACCGTCTACGTCCGCGGACAGATCGGGCAGGATCTCCGTACCAGCGAGTCCGTGGGCCTCGGTGACGCCGGGGCCCAGGCCGAGCAGGCCATGGCGAACATCAAGACGCTCCTCGAAGAGGCCGGCGGCCGGATGGAACATCTGGTGAAACTGACGATCTACCTCATCGATCCCCGGTACCGGGAGGCGGTGTACCGCGCGGTGGGCCGCTGGACCGAGGGGGTGCACCCGATCTCCACCGGACTGGTGGTCTCCGCCCTGGCCCGGCCCGAGTGGCTGTGCGAGATCGACGCGATCGCGGTGCTCCCCGAGGGGCGGCGGACATGACCTTCTCGCTCCTGGTCCGGGACGGCGGCCGGTTCGGCGTCGCGGTCAGCTCGTCGAGCCCGGCTGTCGCCGCGCGCTGCGCACACCTGCGGCCCGGCGTCGGCGCCGCCGCCTCGCAGAACATCACCGACCCCACCCTCGGCACCGGTCTGCTCGACCGGCTGGCCGAACACAACGACGCGCGGCGCGCGCTGTCCGAGGTCACCGGCGCGGACGGCAACGCGCGGACCATCGGGTACCGGCAGCTGACCGTCCTCGGCCGGTCCGGGCCCGGACACGCCTTCAGCGGCCCCCACACCCTCGGCACCCACGCGTCGGCCGCCGCCGACGGCGCGGTCGCGGCGGGCAACCTGCTCGCCGGAGTCCATGTCCCCGATGTCCTCCTCGACACCTACTTCACGACCGGCGGCGAGCTGGAGGAACGGCTGCTGGCCGCGCTCCGCGCCGCCCTGGCGGCCGGTGGCGAGGAGGGGCCGGTGCGCTCCGCCGGTCTCGCGGTCGTCGCCGACGCCGGCTGGCGGGTGACCGACCTGCGGGTGGACTGGGCCGACGACCCCGTCGAGCGGCTCGCCGCGCTGGTCGACGTATGGCTGCCGCAGCGGGACGACTATGTGCGGCGCGGTCTCGACCCCGCCTCCGCACCGTCGTACGGCGTTCCGGGAGACCTGTGATGGCCACGCCGAAGGAGGCCGCCCGGCACCGGATCCAGCGGCATGCCACGGAGCTGATCGCCCTCTCCGAACGGCTGCACGCGGATCCGGAGACCGCCTGGGAGGAGCGGCGGGCCGCGGCCGCCGTACCGGAACTGCTCGACCGGGCCGGCTTCGAGGTCACCCCGGCCTATCTGGGCCTGGAGACCGCGTTCCACGCCCGGTTCGGCAGCGGGCCCGTCCGGATCGCGCTGTGCGCCGAGTACGACGCGCTGCCCGGTCTGGGCCACGCCTGCGGGCACAACCTGATCGCCGCCAGTTCGGTCGGCGCCGCCCTGGGGCTCGCCGCCGTCGCCGATGACGCGGGGCTGACCGTCGAGGTCTACGGCACCCCCGCCGAGGAGGGCGGCGGCGGCAAGATCGAGATGCTGGACCGGGGCGCCTTCGCCGGGGTGGACCTGGCCATGATGGTCCACCCGGCCCCCGTCGATGTCGCCGAGGCCCGTCCGTTCGCGGTCAGCCACTCCAGGATCTCCTACACCGGCAGGTCCGCCCACGCCGCCGCCTACCCCGAGGCCGGGGTCAACGCCGCCGACGCCTTCACCGTGGCCCAGGTCGCCATCGGGCTCCTGCGTCAGCAACTGCCCGCCTCCACCAGGGTGCACGGGGTGGTGACCCACGCCGGGGACGCGCCGAACGCGATCCCGGACCGCGCCGCGGGGCGGTGGTACGTGCGCGCGGAGACCCTGGCCGAGCTGGCCGAGGTGGAACCACGGGTCATGCGGGCCTTCGCGGCGGGCGCCCTCGCCACCGGCTGCGAGCTGGAGATCGAGCCCGAGAGCAGACCGTACGCGGAGTTCCGTACGGACACGGCGGCGCTCGGGCACTACCGGCGCAACGCCGTCGCGCTGGGGCGGGAGTTCGCCCCGCCCGGCCAGGCGTCGCGGATGAACCGCGCCTCCACGGACATGGGCAATGTCTCGCAGGTGGTCCCGGCCATCCACCCGTACATCGGGATCGGTTCCCTGCCCGCCACCAACCACCAGCACGAGTTCGCCGCGTTCTGCGTCGGCGGACCGGCCGAACGCGCGCTGCTCGACGGAGCGGTCGCGCTGGCCTGGACCGGTGTGGACCGGGCCATGACGGAGGGGTGAACCATGTCTCCCGAAGCAAACGAAGGCAGTGGCATGACAACGGACTCGCACACCGGCACGCACGCGTACGCACACTGGCGGCAGCGCGCCGCCGGCTTCACACCGCGCACCCGCCTGTTCATCGACGGAGCGTGGGCGGACCCGGTGGGTGACCTCTGGCTGCCCACCGTGAACCCGGCCACCGGCAAGGTCACCGCCCAGGTGGCGGCGGCTTCGGAGGCCGACGTCGACCGTGCCGTGGCCGCCGCCCGTACCTCCTTCGAGGACGGCCGCTGGTCCCGTACCGCGCCGGCCGAGCGCAAGCGGGTCCTGCTCGCCCTCGCCCGCCTCATCGAGGAGAACGCCGAGGAACTCGCCCTCTGCGACACCCTCGACATGGGCAAGCCGATCGCGGAGTCCCACGGCACCGACGTGCCCGGCGCGGCCGGCGTCTTCGCCTGGTACGCCGAGGCCGTCGACAAGCTGTACGACGAGATCGCCCCCGCGCCGCCCGGCAATCTCGCCCTCGTACGGCGCGTTCCGCTCGGTGTGGTGGGCGCGGTGGTGCCGTGGAACTTCCCCCTGGACCTGGCGAGCTGGAAGCTGGCCCCCGCCCTGGCCGCCGGCAACAGTGTGGTCCTCAAGCCCGCCGAGCAGTCGCCCCTGTCCGCGCTGCTGCTCGCCGAACTCGCCACCGAGGCGGGGCTCCCCGACGGGGTGCTGAACGTCGTTCCCGGACCGGGCGGCACCACCGGGCGCGCGCTCGGCCTCCACCCGGACGTGGACACCCTCGTCTTCACCGGCTCCACCGCCGTCGCCAGGAAGTTCCTCGCCTACGCGGCCGAGTCCAACATGAAGCAGGTCTGGCCCGAGGCCGGTGGCAAGAGCCCCAACCTGGTCTTCGCCGACGCCGACCTGGAGACCGCCGCGGAGCGCGCCGCCTGGGGCTTCGTCTACAACGCCGGCCAGGTCTGCTCCGCCAACACCCGGCTGCTGGTCGAGGCGTCCGTCGCCGAGGAGTTCACCGCCCGCGTCGCCGCACACGCCCGCGCCTGGCGGCCCGGCGATCCGCTCGACCCGGCGACGCGCCTGGGCCCCCTCGTCGACGACGCCCAGGTGGCACGCGTCCTCGCGGCCGTCGAGTCGTCGGGCGGCACCCTCGTGTGCGGCGGCACCCGCCCCGACCGCGACGGCGCCTACCTCGACCCCACCGTCGTCACCGGTCTGCGGCCCGACGCCCCGCTCGTACGGGAGGAACTCTTCGGCCCCGTCCTCGCGGTGCTGCCCTTCCGCGACGAGACCGAGGCGATCCGCCTCGCCAACGATTCCGCCTACGGCCTGGCCGCCTCCCTGTGGACCCAGGACCTCGGCCGCGCCCACCGCGTCGCCGACGCCCTCCGGGCCGGCACGGTCTCCGTCAACACCGTCGACGCGCTCAGCCCGTTCACCCCGTTCGGCGGCTTCAAGCAGTCCGGCCACGGCCGCGACCTCTCCCTGCACTCCTTCGACAAGTACACCGGCCTGAAGACCACCTGGATCACCTACGGCACATCGCCCCAGTGAACACGCGGCGCTGCCCTTCCGGGCGCTGTTCCTCTACGATCGGTCGAGGAGATCATCAACTACCGTATGGCATCTGCCCGGTGACGGAGTCGGCGTGGGGCGCGCGTCCCCGCCCCACGCCACCACTGGACGGCTCCAGGCGCAGCCCACGGGTCGGCACTTCCGGACGCCGACGACCCCGCGCGGCGCGTCCCGCCGGGCAGCGAAAGGGATGCGTCGTGCCTTCGGCTTCGACGAACTACCGTACGCTGCTGCGCACTTCGGGTGCCGCGGCCTTCTTCCTTCCCACGGCCGCCGGGCGGCTGGGCATCGCCATGACGGGGATCGGCATCCTCTGGCTGGTGCACGCACGCACCGGTTCGTATGCCGCCGCGGGACTCGTTACGGGCGGCTTCGCCGTCGCGGACGCCCTTGCCGGACCCCAGATCGGACGCCTGGCCGACCGGTTCGGGCAGACACGGGTGCTTCCCGGCGCGCTGGCCGCGCATGCCGGGGCCGTCGCGCTTCTGCTCACCGGCGCCGTACCGGATCTTGCCGCCGGGGTGCTCGCCGGGGCGACACTGCCCCAGATCGGCGCCCTGTCCGCCGCCCGCTGGTCCGCCCTGCTGTCCGGCGGACACACTGCCGCGCTGCCCACCGCCTTCGCCCTCGAAGCCCTCGCCAACGGCATGTCCTATCTGGCCGGGCCGGCCCTGGTGAGCGTCCTCGGCGCGGCGGGCCGCCCGGGCGCCGGGGTGCTGCTCGCCGCCGCGCTCGTCGTCGGCGGCGGACTCGCCCTCGCCGCCCAGCGCCGTACCGCGCCGCCCCTCACCGGCCGCGCCGAACGCCGGGGCGCCGGACGGGCCCTGCTCCGCCCCGCCTTCCTGCGGCAGGTCGCGCTCGGCCTCGCGCTCGGGGTGTTCTTCGGCGCGACACAGGTGTCCGTCACCGCGTACGCCGTCGGACGCGGCACACCGGAGGTGGCGGCGTGGCTCTACGCCGCTGCCAACTGCACCAATCTGGTGGGTGGCTGGGTGTACGGCGCATGGCGCCACGGCGGCTCGCCCCGGCACCGCCAGGCCGTGGCCGCCGGCTGCCTCGCCGTCGCGAGCCTCCCCCTCACCTTCCTCGACGCACCCCTCGCGGTCGGCGCCACCCTCGCCCTCACCGGACTCGCCGTACCGGTCCTGCTGATCCTCTCGTCCGTCCTCACCGAGTCCCTGGTCCCACGCGCCGTCCTCACCCAGGCGTTCACCTGGGGCAACTCCGCGAGCGCGGCAGGATCGGCGGGCGCCGCGGCCGTCGCGGGGCGGGTGGTGGACGCGGGCGGCGCGCACGCCGGTTTCGGTGTGGCGGCGGGGGCCGCGGCGCTGATGACGGTCCTGGCGGCGCCGCGTCCGCGGAGGTTCAGCGGCAGCCCGGGAGCGGCCGGCTGACGAGCGGGCCCCGACAGGGCCGCCCGGGGAGAGCCGCTTCGTGTGCGCCGGCCGCCGTGCGGCAGGATGGGGACATGAGCGTAGTCAAGATCAATGTGCTGACCGTCCCCTCCGAACAGCGGGAGACGCTGGAGAAGCGCTTCGCCTCCCGTGCCCACGCCGTGGAAAACTCCGACGGGTTCGAGTGGTTCGAACTCCTCCGTCCCGTCGAAGGCACCGACAGCTACCTCGTCTACACCCGGTGGCGGGACGAGGAGTCCTTCCAGGCGTGGATGGAGGGCCCCATGAAGGCGGCCCACCAGGGCGCTGGAGGAGACGCGGCCGGCGGCGAACGCCCCAAGCCGGCCGCGAGCGGATCCACCCTGTGGTCCTTCGACGTGGTCCAGCAGGCTGCGCCGCAGAAGGCGTAGGCACCCGGCGGGACCGTCATCCGCCGTGATCCGCCAGGACAGGTGGTGGCCCACCCCCGTGGGGTCACCGCCTGTCCTTGGGGGGCTTCTCGCGGGTCGCTCAGGAAAGCGAACTCTCACATCTCCCTTGTATTTCATGCTTCCCCTCTCCGACTATGCGGTGCTGACCGTGCGGGAACCTAGCGGGAAGCTGCACTTCGCTGGTGGGTCCGGGTGCGGGGCCGTGGAGGAGGGGGCTGGGTGTGGAGTTCCGGTTGCTCGGTGGGGTGGAGGCGTGGTCGGACGCCGGTCCGGTGGTGCTCGGGCCGGCCCGGCAGCGGGCGGTGCTGGCCGCGCTGCTGATGGACGCCAACCGGCCGGTGCGGGTGGAGCAGCTGGTGTACCGGGTGTGGGGGGACGGGCCGCCGCGGCGGGCGCGGGAGACCCTGTACGGCTATGTGTCCCGGCTGCGCCGTCTGCTGCCGGGGGCGATCGCCCGGGGGCCGGGGGGCTATGTGCTCACGGCCGACGAGCCTAAGGTCGATGTGCACCGTTTCCACCGGCTCCTCGGTCCGGCCCGGCAGGCCGACGACCGGGCGGCGGTGGCGCTCTTCCAGGAGGCGCTGGCCCTGTGGCGGGGGGAGCCGTTTCCCGGCGCCGACACCCCCTGGTTCAACGCCGCCCGCGACACGCTGCGTTCCGTACGGTGGGCCGCCGAACTGGACTGCGCCGACGTACGGCTGAGACTCGGCGAACACGCCGCGCTGCTGTCCCTGCTCGCCGAACGCGGGGCCGCCCGCCCGCTGGACGAGCGGCTGGCCGCACAGTACATGCTCGCCCTGTACCGCTGCGGCCGGCAGGCCGACGCCCTCGCCCACTACCGGCGCCTGCGCGGCCTGCTCGCCGGGGAACTCGGCATCGATCCGGGGGAGAAGGCGCGGCGTCTGCACGAGGCGATCCTCCGGGGCGACACGGAGCTGAGCGCACCGGCCGCCGGGGCCGGCCCAGGGGGCGGGGCCGGGGCCGGGACCACGCAGAGGGCGAGGGTCGCGGGCAATCATCTCCCCCGGGATCTGGCCGACTTCACCGGACGGGAGCGGGAGATCGGCCGGCTGGCGGCCTGCGCGGACGAGGGGGCGGCCGTTCTCGCGGTCGACGGGATGGCCGGTGTGGGCAAGACCTCCCTGACCGTGCACGCCGGGCATCTGCTCGCCGGCCGGTTTCCCGACGGGCAGCTGTTCGTGGACCTCCAGGGTCACAGCGAGGGCAAGCCGCCGCTGGCTCCGGCGCAGGCCCTGGAAGTCCTGCTGGGCCAGCTGGGGATCGCGGCGGCCACGGGCGCGGAGGCGCGCTGGCGGGCGGAGACCGCGGGCCTGCGGCTTCTGGTGGTCCTCGACAACGCCGCCGACGAGGCGCAGGTGGCGCCGTTGCTGCCGGCCGGTCCCGGGCTGACGATCGTGACGAGCAGGGCCAGACTCCTCGGCCTCGACGCGGGCCGGCCGCTCTCCCTGGCGGTACTGGCCGAGGAGGCCGCCACGGCCCTCCTCGCGGGCATCGTGGGCATCGACAGGGCGGCCGCCGAACCGGAGGCGGTGTCACGGATCGTACGGCTGTGCGCGGGCCTGCCCCTGGCGCTCCGGCTGTCCGGCGCCCGGCTGGCGCACCGCACCGCGTGGCCCGTCGGATATCTGGCGGCGCGGCTCTCCGAGGCGCAACGGCTGCTGCCGGAGCTGTCGTTCGCCGGCCGGGGGGTGGCGCTGGCGTTCAGGATGTCGTACGGGCAGCTGCCGCCGGGCGACCAGCGGGTCTTCCAGGCGCTGGGGCAGCACCCGGGCGCGGACGCGGACGTCGCCGTGGTCGCGGTGATGGCGGGCCTGCCGGTGAGGGACGCCGATGACGCCCTGCAAAGGCTGGTGGACGCGCATCTCGCGGAGGAGCCCGTGCCCGGCCGCTACCGCCAGCACGATCTGCTGCGGCACTACGCCCGCGGTCTGTCCGGGGACGGAGCGACGGTCGAGCGGATGCTCGGCCACTACCTGACGGCCGTGACGGAGTGCGCCGTCCTGGGCGGCGCCGGCCGCGCCGCGGACGCCGGGACGCACCGTACGCGGCGGTGGCTGGCGGCCGAGAAGGCCAACGTCCTCGCCGCGACGCGCTACGCGGCCTCCCAGGGACGCGACGAGTACGCGTGGCGGCTGGCCGTGATGCTGTGGCGGTCACTGGCCCGCGACCCGGCGAGCGACTCGGTCGCATCGCTCGAACAGGGGCTGTCGGCGGCCCGGGAGGCGGCCGACGGCGGTGAGGCGCTGCTGAGCACCCTGCTCGCGCTGGCGCACTGGTCGGCCGGGCGCAGCCGGCTCGCGCGGGACCATCTGGCAGCCGCGGCGACGCTGTACGACGACCCCGAGTCGCGCGCCCATGTCCTCGCGCTGCTCGGCCTGGTGCACCTGTCGCACGGCGCCCACACGGCGGCGGAGGAGCACGCGGAGCGGGCGTTCGCCGCACTCGGGAAGCTCGGCTCGCTGTCCCCGCTGGGGCTCGACGCGAAGATCATCACCTACTGGACACGCGGTGTCGTACGGGGTGTGCGCGGCGAGGACGAGTCCGCCCTCGCGTATCTGCGGGCGGCGCACGCCGGCTGCGGGGAGCTGGGCAACCAGATCAGCCCCGACGACCACGTCCTGACCGCCCTCGCCCGCTGCCTCCTCGCCCTCGGCGGCCACGAGGAGGCCCGCGGCCATCTCGAACGGGCCCGCGACGTCCGGCGGCGGATCGGTGACCGGACCGGCGAGGGCGAGGTGCTGGTGCTCCTGGGCATGGCCCGGCTGGCCCAGGGACACCCCGACGACGCGGCGGCGACGCAGCGGTCGGCCCTGCGGATGCTGGCGGGCGACGACCGGCTCCAGGCGTACGCCCGTATCGAACTCGGCCGGACACTGGCCGCGTCCGGACAGCCGGGCGCGGCGGTCGAGGAGTACGGCCGCGCGCTCGAACTCGCCGCGCGGGGAGGCCACTTGCACGAGGAGGCGCACGCACACCACGAACTGGCGCGGGCGCTGACCGCCGTCGATCCGCCGGCGGCCGAGGGGCATCACCGCGCAGCGGCGGAGATCTTCACCCGGCTGGGTGTCCGGAGCCGGATGCCCCTGCCGCATCTGCGCCCGGCCGGCTGGTAGACACCGGCCGGAGCGCGCGGCGCTCCCCGCGCGCCGGGGGTCACCGGCGGTCGGTCAGATATCCGCCCATCGAGGTGAAGTACTCCGCCGCGGGCAGCTCCCGGCCGTCCTCGGTCCGTACCCGGGTGAGGGCCAGGCCGTGGTTGCGGCCGGTGCGGGCGTCGGCTCCGGCGACGATCACCACACCGTCGCCCTCGCGGTAGAAGATCCGGCCGGGCGTACCGCCGTAGCGGCTTTGCGACACGACCGCGGCGAGCACTTCGAGCCGCTTGCCCCTGTGGAAGGTGAAGGCGCTGGGGTACGGCTCCGACTGGGCGCGGACCAGGCGTGCGAGGTCCTCGGCCGGCCAGTTCCAGTCGATGCGGATGTCCTCGGCGGACCGCTTGTGGAAGAAGCTCGCCCGGGAGCGGTCCTGCGGGGTGAACTCCGTCTGCCCGGCGGCGATGAGGGCGAGCGCGCCGACGGTGACCGGGGCGATGAGACCGACCGTCTTGTGGAAGAGGTCGGTGGCGGTGTCCGCCGGGCCGACCGGGACCGCCTCCTGCCGGACGATGTCACCGGCGTCGAGTTCGTCGTTCATCATGTGCGCGGTGACGCCGACCTCGCTCTCGCCGTTGATCAGCGCCCAGATCAGCGGCGAGAAGCCGGCGTACTTCGGCAGCAGCGAGTCGTGCACGTTCAGGGTGCCGTGGCGGGGAAGGCCGAAGATCCGCGGCGGCAGCCACGTCCGCCAGTTGTTGGCGACGATGATGTCCGGGCCGGCCTCCTTGAGGCGTTCGAACAGCTCGTCGTCGTCGGGACGGTTGCGGATCAGTACGGGGATGCCGTGCTCCTCGGCGAGATCGGCGACGGAGTCGCTCCAGATCTTCTCGTACGCGTGCTCGCTCCGGGGGTGCGTCACGACCAGCACCACCTCGTGCTCGGAGTCCAGGAGGGCTTTCAGGGTCCGGTGCCCCCAGGTCTGGTAACCGAACATGACCACGCGCATGGGGTTCCTCCTCGGGGCGGGGATAGACCGGCGGCAAGTAAAGCAAGGCTGGCCTTACCGCACAACGGGGCTGTTTCCGGAACCAGTTGACGATCACGGTCGCCGGATGACCCCGCTGACGCTATTGCGCGATTAGCTTAGCCTCGCCTAAGTTCGACTGGGCTGATTCGTCGGTGTGTCCGCCTTTCCGTACTTTCCTCCACGCCGGGCAGGCGGCTTTCCCGTACAAGGGGAGTGACATGGCACAGGTTCTTCGCGATGACGCACCACCGGTCCACGACCTCATCGGCATCGGCTTCGGCCCGTCCAATGTGGCCATGGCGATCGCGCTCAGTGAACACGCGGCACACACCGGCGGGCAGGAGCCGGTCACCGCGCACTTCTTCGAACAGCAGCCGGACTTCGGCTGGCACCGCGGCATGCTGATCGACGACGCCACCATGCAGGTGTCCTTCCTCAAGGACCTGGTGACGCTCCGGAACCCGGCCAGCGAGTTCAGCTTCCTCTGCTATCTGCGGAGCAAGGACCGGCTGATCGACTTCATCAACCACAAGAACCTCTTCCCGCTGCGGGTGGAGTTCCACGACTACTTCGAGTGGGCCGCGGCCAAGGTCGACGACATGGTCTCCTACGGCCACGAGGTCGTCTCCGTCGTGCCCGTCACCGACGGCGGCACCGTGGAGTACCTGGACGTGACCGTCCGCTCCGGGGCGGGCCTCACCGTGCACCGGGCCCGCAACCTGGTCATCGGGACCGGGCTGCGCCCCCTCATGCCGGACGGTGTGGAGCGCGGCGCCCGCGTCTGGCACACCTCGGACCTGCTGCGGAGGATCGGGGAGCTGGACGGCACCTCGCCCGCGCGGTTCATCGTCGTGGGCGCCGGACAGAGCGCCGCCGAGAACGTCGCCCATCTCCACCGCCGCTTCCCCCGGGCCGAGGTCTGCGCGGTCTTCTCCCGCTACGGCTACAGCCCCGCCGACGACAGCGGCTTCGCCAACCGGATCTTCGACCCCGGGGCCGTCGACGACTACTTCGCCGCGCCCGAGAGCGTCAAGGCCCGGCTGATGGCCTACCACGGCAACACCAACTACTCCGTGGTGGACATCGATCTGATCGACGACCTGTACCGGCGGATGTACCAGGAGAAGGTGCTCGGCACCGAACGGCTGCGGTTCCTCAACGTGTCCCGGGTCACCGATGTCGAGGAGACGCCCGGCGGTGTGCGCGCCACCGTGAAGTCCCTCGTCACGGGGGAGGAAACCCCCCTGGAGGCCGATGTCGTGGTGTTCGCCACCGGCTACCGCCCCGCCGACCCCCTCGGCCTCCTCGGCGAGGTCGCCGGGCGCTGCCCGCGCGACGACGGGGGCCGCGTCCGTGTCGAGCGCGACTACCGGGTCACCACGGACCCCGCGCTGCGCTGTGGAATCTACTTACAGGGCGGTACGGAACACACGCACGGCATCACCACGTCGCTGCTGTCCAACACGGCGATCCGGGTCGGTGAGATCCTGGACTCGCTGCTGGAGCGGAGGGCCAAGTCAACCGCCTCCGAGGACCGGGCGGTACACACCGTCCTGGCGCGCGACGAGACCGAACGGCCGCGTGTCCGCGCGGTGGATCACAGAGGGTAACGTACGTCGACATGTGCACGACTGCAGTGGAGCGCCCCGTGCCGCGGGGTGTGACGGGGGCCCGCCGCAAGCGGGTGGTGGGACTGGGCGCGCTGGTGGTGGTCCTCGTGATCGCCGCCGCGGTGTCCTTGGCCGTGGGCGCCGGCGCGCTGAGTCCGGCCGAGGTCTGGCACGGGCTGTTCGCGGCCCCGGACCCGGACCAGCGGCTCACCGGGATCAGACTGATCATGTGGACCGTACGGGTGCCCCGGACGGTGCTCGCGATCGTCGCGGGCATCGCCCTGGGCGTCGGCGGCGCGCTGATCCAGGGGTACACCCGCAACCCGATAGCCGACACGGGGCTGTTGGGGGTGAACTCCGGAGCCTCGTTCGCCGTGGTGCTGGTGATCGCCGTGTTCGGCTTCACCGACCCGTTCCAGTACGTCTGGTTCGCCTTCGTGGGGGCGGCCGTCGCCGGGGTCGTCGTCTTCGGTCTCGCGAGCATCGGCCGGGGGGCGGGCAACCCGCTGACACTGGCCCTGGCCGGACAGGGCATCACGGTGTTCCTCGCGGCGATGACCACGGCGGTCTCCCTGACCGACCAGAAGTCGCTGAACGCGCTGCGGTTCTGGAACTCCGGTTCCGTGGCCGGGGTGGGATTCGATGTCATCTGGCCGGTGACCGCGTTCATCGCGACCGGACTCGTCCTGACACTGATCACCCTGCCGGCCCTCAACCTGCTCAACCTGGGCGACGACATGGCGCGGGGGCTGGGCGTGAACGTCGCACTGAGCCGGACCATCGGTGTCGTCGCGATCACCCTGCTGGCGGGCGCGGCCACCGCGGCGTGCGGGCCCATCGCGTTTCTCGGGCTGATGGTGGCCCATGTCGCCCGCTATCTGACCGGTCCCGACTACCGCTGGCTGGTGCCGTACGCCGGTCTGCTCGGCGCCGTCGTCCTGCTGGTCTGCGACATCGTGGGGCGCCTGGTGGTGCGGCCGGGCGAGCTGGACGCGGGCATCGTGGTGGCGCTCCTGGGCGCTCCGTTCTTCGCGGTTCTGGTGTGGCGGGGAAAGTTCAGGAGCGCGTGACCAGGACACCGGAGCGGGTGTACGGGAGCGGGGCGCAGCAGCGGGTGAACGGGGCGCGGGAGCGGATGAACAGCACGGACATGAACATATCGGTGGCGCCCGGCGTCCGGTTCGGCCGGATGTCGTTCGTCTGGCGGCCCTGGCTCGTGCTGGTCACACTCCTGCTGGTGGCGGCCAACTTCCTGGTGTTCGCGCTCTCCATCAGCGTCGGGGACTTCTCCATCGGCCTGTCCCGGGTGATCGCCACGATCCTCGGCGGGGGCGAACAGGTCGACGCGTTCGTGGTCATGGATCTGCGGATGCCGCGCGCCCTGGCGGGTCTCGTCGTGGGCATCGCGCTGGGGATGTCGGGGGCGATCACCCAGTCCGTCGTACGCAATCCGCTCGCCAGCCCGGACATTCTGGGGATCACCGGCGGGGCCGGCATGGTCGCGGTGTTCCTGGTGACCGTGTCGGGCGGGGCCGCCGCGGCGGTCGTCGGCTCGGTGGGCCTGTCCGCGGCGGCGCTGGTGGGCGGTCTCGGTACGGGGCTGCTGGTGTACTTCCTGGCCTGGCGGCGTGGCGTCGACGGCTTCCGGCTCATCCTCATCGGTATCTCGGTGAGCGCCGTGACGCAGGCCGTCACCACCTGGCTGCTGGTCTCCGCCGACATCAAGGATGTGGCCAGGGCGCAGGCGTGGCTGGTCGGTTCGCTGGACGGCCGGTCGTGGGACGAGGTCGGGGTGGCCTTCTGGTGCGCGCTCGTCCTCATCGCCGTGGTGACCGGCGCCTCGTTCCAGTTCAAGCCGATGCACCTCGGCGACGACGTCGCCGCCGGCCTGGGCGTCCGGTACTCGGTCGTACGGGCGGTCCTGCTGCTCAGCGCCGTCCTGCTGGCGGCCGTGGCGGTGAGCGCGGCGGGCCCGGTGCCGTTCGTCGCGCTGGTGGCGCCCCAGGCGGCGATGCGTCTGACGCGGTACCCCACACCGCCGTTGGTGGCCTCGGGCCTGGTGGGATCCCTGCTGCTGATCGGCGCCGACCTGATCGCGCGTACGGCGCTGCCGGTCACCCTTCCGGTCGGCGTGGTCACGGCGGCGATCGGCGGCCCGTTCCTGGTCTATCTGCTGGTACGGGCGAACCTCCGCCAGGGGTAGATCCGGCGGGGGCGGGCCCGGCAGGAGCGGGTCCGGCAGGGGTAAGAAGGAGTGGCGTACCTATGACAAGGGGTGCTTGTGACCGCACAGTTCATCACCGGGACCACGTCCGCGGCCACGGACGGCCCCCGGCTCGAAGCCAGGGGCATCACGGTCGGGTACGGTGCCCGGACCGTCATCGACGATCTCGACGTGGCGATACCGACCGGGATGATCACCACGATCATCGGCCCCAACGGCTGTGGCAAGTCGACCCTCCTGCGCACCCTGACGCGGCTGCTCCGGCCGGCCGACGGGACGGTGGTGCTGGACGGCGAGGACATCGCCGGGCTGAAGACCAGGGACGTCGCCAAGAAACTCGGCCTGCTGCCCCAGGCGCCGGTCGCGCCGGAAGGGCTGACGGTGGCCGATCTGGTCGCCCGGGGACGCCATCCACACCAGAGCTGGCTCCGGCAGTGGTCCTCGGACGACGCCGGTGTCGTCCAGCGCGCGCTCGCCATGACCGGGGTGTCCGAGCTGGCCGGCCGGCCGGTCGACTCCCTCTCCGGCGGACAGCGCCAGCGGGTCTGGATCTCGATGACCCTGGCCCAGGGCACCGATCTGCTGCTGCTGGACGAGCCGACCACCTATCTGGACCTGGCGCACGCGATCGACGTACTCGACCTGGTGGACGGGCTGCGCGAGTCGGGGCGCACCGTCGTCATGGTGCTGCACGATCTCAATCTGGCCACGCGCTACAGCGACCACCTCATCGTGATGCGGGACGGATCGATCCTGGCGCAGGGGCACCCGCGTGAGGTGATCACCGCCGAGTCGCTGTACGAGGCGTTCGGGCTGCGTGCCCAGGTGATCGACGACCCGGTCAGTGACCGGCCGCTCATCGTGCCGATCGGCCGTGCGCATGTCCGGAGCGCTCCGTAGACGACGGGGGTACCGGACGGAAAATACGTAAGTAAGGCTAGGCTGTCCTCACTTGCAGGAGATAAAGTTTCTCTGCCCCGTACCGGGGCGCAATGGACAGTGTGAAAGCAGGGGGTTCGGGATGTTTCTCCAAGGGACGACGCGCGTGAGGCCCGGTCGGCGGCTGGCGGCATTGCTGTCCGCCGCCGCCCTCGGGGTCGGTCTTCTCGCGGGCTGCGGCTCCGACTCGACGGACGAGAAGAGCGACACCGCCGCGCCCTCCGCCTCCACCGGGGGAGTCTTCCCGGTCACCGTGGACCACGCGTTCGGGTCCACGAAGATCACCAAGACTCCCGAGCGGGTCGTCTCCGTGGGCTACACGGACGACCAGGCCGTCCTGGCCTTCGGCATCAAGCCGGTCGGCATGGTCGACCAGTACCCGAATCCGGTGGGCACGACCCCCGACATCAACACCCAGTGGCCCTGGGTGAAGGACAAGTGGGGCGACACCCGCCCCGAGGTCGTCATGAGCAACGGCGACGCGGGCCCCAACTACGAGAAGATCGCGGCCCTCCGGCCGGATCTGATCATCGCGGTCTACTCCGAGATCGACCAGGCCGCCTACGACAAGCTGTCCAAGATCGCTCCTACGGTCGGCCGCACCAAGGGCGAGAAGGAACTCTTCAGCGCCCCGTGGCAGGACAACGCGGTGCACATCGCCAAGGCGCTCGGCAAGGAGAAGGAGGGGACCGCGCTGGTGCAGGGCATCCAGGACAAGCTCGACGCGGCGCGCGAAGCGCACCCCGAACTGGCGGACCAGACGGCCGTCGCGCTCTCCTGGTACAAGGACTCGATCGCCCCGTTCACCACCACCGACGTCCGCGGACGGCTGCTCGCGGGCATCGGCTACAAGGGCGCGACGAAGATCGACGAGATCGCGGACGGCAAGTTCTTCACCGTGCTGTCGCCCGAGCGCGTCGACCTGGTCGACGTCGACCGTGTCTTCGTGATCAACGACAAGGCGGACACGGAAGCGCTGAAGAAGTTCAAGCTGTTCAGCAACCTGTCCGTCGCCAAGAAGGGCAAGGTGACCTACCTGCTGGACAGCGAGGGCCCGGCGGTCGGCGCGGCCATCTCCCAGGGCACCCTGCTGTCCATGCCGTACGCGATCGACGAGCTGGTCAAGTCGGTCACCGAGTAATGGCGGACGACGAACTCCGCCGCGCCCGGCGGGATCCGGTCCGCGGGTGAGTGCCACCGGCACCCGTGCCCCGTCGGCGACCCTCAGCACGGCGACGGCCCGCGAGGCCACCGGGTGGGTCGGCGCACACTGCCGGCGCGCCCCGTGGCTGACGGCCTTCACCGTGCTCACCACCGTGGCCGGGGCGGCGCTCCAGGTGCTCCCCGTACTGCTGCTGGGCCGGGTGGTCGACGGGGTGGCCGAGGGCGAATCGAGTGCGGTGCTGGTCCCGGTCGGGGCGGTGATGGTGGCCGCCGCGCTGCTCGGCGCGGCGGCCACCGCGCTGTCCACGTACCTGATCGGACGGCTCGGGGCGGATCTGCTCGCGACACTGCGGGAGAGCGCCGTCCGCGCGGTGCTCGGGATGCCGAGCGCCCGCGTCGAGCAGGTCGGCCGGGGCGATGTCCTCTCCCGCGTCGGCGACGATGTGGCCGTGCTCTCCAAGGGCATCCGGACGGCCGTCCCCACCGTCTTCTCGGCGGGCGTGCTGGTCGTCATCGCCACGGCCGGCATGTTCGGACTGGACTGGCGCCTCGGCCTGGCCGGCGCCGGGGCACTGCCCGCGTACGTCTTCGCCCTGCGCTGGTATCTGCCCCGCTCCGCACCGCTCTACCGGAAGCAGCGGATGGCCCAGGCCGACCGCGCGCAGGCGCTGATCAGCGGACTGAACGGCATCGACACCGTACGGGCCTACGGCCTGGAGAGCACCGTCCGCGAGAAGGTCACCCGTGAGTCGTGGCGGGTGCGCGAACTCGGCGTCGAGGTCTTCCGGTTCTTCGGCCGGTTCGTCGGCCGGGAGAACCGCGCCGAGTTCATCGGGCTGGTCCTGATCCTCGTGGTGGGCTACGCCCTGCTGGAGGCCGGCGCCGCCACCCTGGGCGAGGTGTCGGCCGCCCCGCTCATGTTCCACCGGCTCTTCACCCCGCTCGGCGCCATCATGTTCACCTTCGACGAGGCACAGAAATCGGGGGCGAGCCTCACCCGCCTCGTCGGCGTACTGAAAGAACCCTCCGAGGACCGGCTGGTGGGCGACGCGGCCGTCACCCCGCCGGACAGGGCGCCGTACCCCGTCACCGTGAAGGAGCTGACCTTCAGCTACCCCGGAGACGGGGAACCGGTGCTGTGGGACGTGAACCTGTCCATCCCGGCCGGCGGTTCGCTCGCCCTGGTGGGAGCGACCGGCGCGGGCAAGTCGACGCTGGCCGCGCTGATCGCCGGCATCGGGACCCCCGGGGCCGGATCGGTGCACATCGGGCCGTACGACCTCGCCGCCCTGGACGAGGCCGAGGCCCGGGCCCTGGTCAGCATCCTGACCCAGGAGACCCATGTGTTCTCGGGCCGGCTCTCCGACGACCTGCGGCTCGCCGCCCCCGAGGCGGACGACGCCCGGCTGCGGGACGCGCTGCGCACCGTCGGCGCCGACGGATGGGCCGAACTGCTGCCCGACGGGCTGCACACCACGGTCGGCGAGGGCGGCGAACGCCTGGACGTCACCAAAGTCACCCAGATCGCCCTGGCCCGGCTGGTGCTGACCCGCTCGCCGGTCGTGGTGCTCGACGAGTCGACCGCGGAGGCGGGCAGCGAGGGCGCCGCCGAACTGGAACGGGCGGTACGGGCCGCGTGCGCGGGCCGCACCACTCTGTTCGTGGCGCACCGGCTCACCCAGGCGATGGCGGCGGACCGGATCGCCGTACTGGACGCGGGACGCGTCGCGGAGGAAGGAACACACGAGGAGCTGGTGGCGCTGGGCGGCCGGTACGCGCGGCTGTGGCGCGCCTGGCGCCAGGGAAGTGAGACCGACCGGCACATCTGAGCCATCCGGGACGACCCGCCTACCGTGGAAGGACGCTGAGTCTTCGATGTCTTCGCTGTCTTCGATGAGGGAACCGAACGCTCCGCGCGTACTGCTCTCCACCACGCACCTGGCCGCGATCCGCCGGCGCACCGGGGACTACGGCGAGCGGACCGTCGCCGAGGCGTGTGCCATCGCGCTGGCCTACTGGGCGACGGGCCGCGGACCGGACGGCATGGACCTCACCCCCGGTGTGCTGTTCGCCGATGTCCTCGGGTGGGCCGACCACGGCGGTCGCGGGCACGAGGACTGGGCGGTCGGCGCCGACGGCCGGAGCATCACCGTCCCCGACGGTGTCTCGCAGGCCGACGCGCAGCTCGCGCTGGACGACCTGGCCGACTTCCCGGACCGGCCCCTCGGCACCGTCGGCCCCTCCGGCGCGGCGGCACGCGGGGCGGCCCTGGCCGCGTGGAACGACACCCGGGCCGACCGGAACCGCCCGACCCTCATGGAGATGTTCCGCGAGCAGGCGCGCGCCCGGCCGGACGCGATCGCCGTCGTCGACGAACACCGGTCACTGACGTACCGTCAGACTGATGAACTCTCGGGCCAGTTGGCCCATCATCTGATCCAACGCGGCCTGACCTCCGAACAGATCGTCGGTATCTCGCTGGGCCGCTCCGCCGAGATGGTCGTGGCGCTCCTCGCCGTGCTCCGGGCGAGGGGCGCGTTCGTACCGCTCGATCCGCGGTGGCCCGCCGCGCGCCGGGCCGTTGTCATCGAGGACGCCCGCGTCGTGCTTCAGCTGGGCGGCTCCGGCGAGCACGGACCGGGGGAACCGGACGCGGTGGCCGTCGACCTCGACGACTGGCGGTTCGGCGCCCACCCCGCCGAGGACCCCGGGGCGGCCGTCCCCGGCGCGGCCCTCGCGTACGTCATCTTCACCTCCGGATCCACCGGACGCCCCAAGGGCGCCATGATCCGCCACGAGGCGATCAGCGAGCGGCTGCTGTGGCAGTCCCGGGAGATCCTGGGCTTCGGCCACGACGACGCGTCGCTCTTCAAGGCACCGCTGTCCTTCGACATCTCCATCAACGAGATCTTCCTGCCCCTGGTGTCCGGCGGCAGACTGGTGATCCTGCGGCCCGGCGGCGAACGCGACCCGCACCACCTGCTCCGGGTGATCGCCGAACAGCGCGTCACCTTCACCTATCTGGTGTCGTCCATGCTGGACGTACTGCTGGAGATCGTCGGCGACACCGGACGGCTGGACAGCCTGCGGCATGTCTGGTGCGGCGGCGAGGTACTCACCCCCGAGCTGTACGAGCGGTTCCGCGCCCGGCTCGGCATCCCCCTCTACCACGGCTACGGCCCCGCCGAGACGACCATCGGCGTCTCCCACGTCATCTACCGGGGCGCCGCCGAACGCCTGTCGACATCGATCGGCCGGGCCAACCCCAACACCCAGCTCTACGTACTGGACGGTGAACTGCGCCCGGTCCCGGTCGGCGTCGGCGGCGAACTGTACGCGGGAGGATTCCTCCTGGGACGCGGCTACGTGAACGCGCCCGGCCTGACGGCGTCCCGGTTCGTGGCCAACCCGTTCGCCTCGGACGGCTCCCGGCTGTACCGCACCGGTGATCTGGCGCGGTACGCCCCGGACGGATCGCTGGACTTCCTCGGCCGCGCCGACAACCAGATCAAGATCCGCGGTATGCGGCTGGAGATCGAGGAGGTCGAGGCCGGCCTCGCCGAGCACCCCGGAGTACGGCACACCTGCGTCGTCCCGAAGAAGAACACCGCGGGCGGCACCTACCTGGTCGGCTATGTGATCCCGGCCGCCGGCCACGAGGATCTGACCGCGGACGAGGTCGGGGAGTGGGCCGTACGGCACATGGTCGACTACATGGTGCCCGCCCACCTCGTCGTGATGAGGGAGTTCCCGCTCACCGCGAACGGCAAGCTCGACCGGGGCGCCCTGCCCGAGCCCGTGATCCCCACGGACCTCGGCCGGGCGCCCGCCACCGACAACGAACGCGTGGTGTGCGCGGCCGTCGCGACCCTGCTGCGACTGGAACGGACCTGCGCCGACCAGGACTTCTTCCGGCTCGGCGGCGACAGCATCCTGGCGATCTCCCTGCTGAGCGCGTTACGGGACGCGGGCCTCCATGTCACCGCGGGACAGATCTTCACCCACAGCGTCCTCGGCGAACTCGCCGCGGTGGCGAGCCGCGAGAACCTCTCCGCCGTCGACCACGACGATGTCGCGACCGGTCCTGTCGTGGGCTCGCCCATCGTGCAGTGGCTCGGCCGCACCACGGACGCGATCGACGGCTTCGTACAGTCGGTGGTACTGAACACACCGGCGGAGCTGACCCCCGGCGCCCTCGACGCGATGCTCGCCGCGCTGGTCGCCCACCACGACATGCTCCGCGCCCGGCTGGTGCGCGGCGACCGCTGGAGCTTCGACATCCCCCCGGCCGAGGGCAGCGCCGTGGAGTGGCGGGAGAGCGACCTGCCGCTCGACGACTGCGTCGCCCTCGCCACCCACGGGCTCGACCCGGACAATGGTGTGATGCTGCGCGCGGTGTGGCAGCGGGCGGCACGGCGGCTGGTCCTGGTCGCCCACCATGTCGTGATCGACGGGGTGTCCTGGCGGATCCTGATGGACGACCTGGCCACGGCCTGGCGACAGGCCGCCGCGGGCGCGCCGGTCGAACTCGCCCCCGTGGGAACGTCGTTCAGGCGCTGGACTCAGCTGCTGGAGCAGACGGCCTGCGCCCTGGACCCGGCCGGCCTCCAGCGCCCGCTGCCCGGCGCGGACGCGCCGCTGGGCAGCCGGGCGCCGGCCGCGTCCGACACCGTCGCCCGGGAGCGGCGGCGGACCGTCACCCTCGGCGCCGGGGACACCGCCGCCCTGCTGAACGAGATTCCCGCGAAGTTCCACACCGGCGTCAACGACGTACTGCTGACCGCGCTCGCCGTCGCCCTCGCCCGCCGGCGCCGCGACCGTGGGCAAGCACAGACGTTCGCCCATATCGAGCTGGAGGGACACGGCCGCGAAGGACGTTTCGTCGCGGACGCAGCGGGCTTTGAACCGGACCTGTCGCGGACGGTGGGCTGGTTCACCACGCTGTTCCCGGTGACCGTGGACCCCGGCACGGCGGCCGACCTCACCGCGCCCGCGTATCTGGCGTCCGCTCTCAAGGCGGTCAAGGAGGACCTCGCCGGAGCGCCGGGCAACGGCGTCGCCCACGGCGCCGTACGGTATCTGACGGACACCGCACCGGCCGCCCCCGCGCCCCAGGTGCTCTTCAACTACCTGGGCCGCTTCGAGGCGGGGGCCTCGGAGGACTGGCGGCTCGCGGGCACCACCGGACAGCTGGGGGAGCGGCGCGATCCGATGATGCGCCTGCCGCGCGCCCTGGAGTTCAACGCGATCGCCGAACCGGCCGCGAGCGGCGCGTACGAACTGGTCACCACCCTTTCCTGGCCCGAAGGGATGTTCACCGACGAGGACATCGCCACCCTCGGCCGGTACTTCCGGACGGCTCTGACCGGTCTGGCCACGCTCCGGGACGGCGGCCACTCGCCCAGCGACTTCCCCCTGGTGCCGCTCACCCAGGCCGATGTGGACGAGCTGGACGGGCCGGCGCTGCGGGACATCCTGCCGCTGACCCCCCTCCAGGAGGGCCTGTACTTCCACGCGGTCTACGACGACCACACGACCGGCAGCTATGTCGAGCAGCAACTGCTCACGCTGGACGGCGAGGTGGACACCGGCCGGCTCGCGGCGGCGGCCACCCGGCTGCTCACGGTCCACCCCCACCTGGCCGCCCGGTTCACGGCGCTCGCCGACGGCCGCGTCGTCGCCGTACTCGAAAAGGGTGTACGGGCGCCCTTCACCGCGCTGGACCGCCCCTCCCTCACCGACGACGAGATCCGCGAGCACGCCGAGCGGGACCGCCGCGCGGGCTTCGACCCGGCCACCGGGCCGCTGATGCGGTACACCCTCATCCGCGCCGGCGCCCGCCGTACCGTGCTGGTGCAGACCGTGCACCACATCATCGCCGATGGCTGGTCGGTGCCGCCGATGCTCCGCACACTGATGGCCGAGTACCACGCGCCCGGCTCCGTGCGCCCGCGCGGCGACCACCGCGCCCACGCGCTCCGGCTCGCCGCACACGACCACGACGAGAGCGACCGGGTGTGGCGCGAGGAACTCGCGGGCCTGCCCGGACCCTCGCTGGTCGCGGAAGGACACACTCCCTCCGAACGGTTCGCCGACACCACCGCCGACACCACCGCCGACACCGACACCGACATCGCCGCCGACACCGACACCGACACCGGGACCAGTGGCGCCCCCGGCGTTGACGTGGCCGCCCGGTCGGCCGGTGTGCCCCTGAGCGTGGCCGTGCACAGCGCGTGGGCCCTGACCCTGGGCGGCCTCCTGCCCGGCGGGGACATCGTGTTCGGCTCCACGGTCTCCGGGCGCGACATGGCGATCCCCGGCATCGAGGACATGGTCGGCCTCTTCATCAACACGATCCCCGTACGGGTCCGTTGGGACGCCGGCACCACGGCACGCGAACTGCTCGGCGCGGCGCGGGAACACCACAGCAGGGTGCTGGCGCACCAGCATGTCTCCCTGGCGAGGACCGGCCGCCTGGCCGGTGTCTCCGGCCCCCTCTTCGACACCCTGGTGGTGTTCGACGTCGCGACCGACCTGGACACGCTGCGCGGTCCCGATGACACACTGGTCATCACCGGCATCGCCAACGAGGGCGCCCCGCACTACCCGTTGACCCTGGTCGTGGCGCGCGCGCCCGACGGCCGCCCGCGCTTCGACCTGATTTACGACGCGGAGCTGCTCCGCCCGGAGGGCGCGCGGAGGATCCTGCGCACCTTCACCCGGACCCTCACCGGCCTGCTCACCCGGCCGGACACCCCGGTCGGCGAGCTGACGGCCACCGAGGACACCGGCCGGCGTCCGGCGGAGACCTCCCCGGCGACCCTGGGCGAGCTGTTCGACGCCGCCGCGGACCGTGACCCGGCGGCCACCGCCGTCACCCAGTGCGCCCTCGACGGCGGCACCCGCTCCCTGACCTACGGTGAACTGGCCTGCGCGAAGGACGAGTTGGCCGCGGTCCTGCGCGCCGCCGGTGTCGGGCCGGGCGACAGGGCCGCCGTCGCCGTCCCGCCCTCCCTCGAACAGGTCGTCGCCCTGGTCGCGGTGGTCTCCGCGGGCGGCGCGTACGTACCGCTGGACCCGGCCTACCCGGACGAGCGGCTGGAGTACCTCCTCGCCGACGCCGCCCCCCGGGCCGTACTTGTGGACCCCGCACAGCGGGACCGCTTCACCCGGCTGGTGGCCCGGTCGGGGGTGGCGGCCCGGGTGCTCGTACGGGGCGACGAGCTGCCCCGGCGGGACACCGGACCCCGGGCCGGCCGGCACGACCCCGCGTATGTGATCCACACCTCCGGCTCGACCGGCCGGCCCAAGGGGGTGGTCGTCCCGCACTCCGCCGTGGTGGCCCTCCTCGCCAGCACCCGCTCCGCCATGGGCTTCGGCCCGCACGACGTCTGGGTCCAGTTCCACTCCTTCTCCTTCGACTTCGCGGTCTGGGAGCTGTGGGGAGCGCTGGCGCACGGAGCCGAGCTGCTGGTGCCGGAGTACGGACTGACCCGCTCCCCGGTCGACTTCCACCGGCTGGTCCGCGAGCGCGCGGTGACCGTGCTCAACCAGACCCCGTCGGCGTTCCACCGGTTCATCGAGGCCGACCGGCACGCCGGCGAACCGGTTACGGCGCTGCGCCGGATCATCTTCGGCGGCGAGGCGCTGGATCCCGCGCGGCTGCGGGGCTGGGTCGAGCGCCACGGCACCGCCTCGCCCGTGCTGGTCAACATGTACGGCATCACGGAGACCACCGTCCATGTCACCCACCGGGTGCTCACCGACGCGGACTTCGGCCCCGGCGACACCGAGGCGGACCGACGGCGTCCCGCCCGGGCGGACGGCGCCGCTCCCGCCGTACGCACCAGCCCGATCGGCGGTCCCCTGCCCGGACTGGTCACCCATCTGCTGGACGACCGGCTGCGGCCGGTGCCGCCGGGCCGGGTGGGCGCCGTCTATGTCGCCGGCGCCCAGGTGTCGTACGGATATCTGGGCCGGCCGGGGCTCACGGCGGGCCGGTTCGTGGCGGACCCGTTCGCGGCCGACGGCTCCCGGATGTACCACACGGGCGACCTCGCCCGCCGTACGCTCGACGGCGAGCTGGAGTTCACCGGCCGGGCCGACGACCAGGTCCAGCTGAAGGGGTTCCGCGTCGAGCTGGGCGAAGTGGAGTCCGCAGTCAGGGAACTCGACGGCGTCGTCGACACGGCGGTCACGGTCGCCGCCGGTGGCGACCATCTCGTCGCGCACATCGTGGGCCGGGTGCCCGACGGCCTCCCCGCGCTGCTGGCCGCCAAGCTGCCCGCGCACCTGGTGCCGGGCCGGGTACTGCCGGTCGACGCCCTGCCGCTGACGGTCAACGGCAAGCTGGACCGCGAGGCCCTGGAGGAACGTGCCGCCGAGGACGAGCGCGCAGTCCCGGACGGGCCTCCGGTGGCCGCGAGCGATGCCGCGCTGACCACGCTGGTCGGCATCTTCGCCCGTACGCTGCCCGGCGCCGCCGTGGACGCCGACACCGACTTCTTCGGCGCCGGGGGCGACAGCATCGTCGCGATCGCCGTGATCAACCGGGCCAGGGCGGCCGGCCTGCGGATCACCCCCCGGGACGTCTTCCTGCGCAGAACACCGCGCGCGCTCGCCGCCCACCTGGGTACGGACACCCCGCGCGCGGAGGTGTCCGTACCGGCCCGCCGCGAGGACGGCCCGCTGCCGGCGACCCCGATCATCCTGCGACAGCGCGAACTGGGCGGTTCGCTCGCCCGGTTCGCCCAGGCCAGATCGATGGTGGTGGCGGAGGGAACCGGCTTCGCCGAGGTCCGGCGGGCCGCGAACGCCGTCGTCGCCGCGCACCCGGTCCTCCGGCTGCGGCTGCGCGTCGAGCACGGCGTGTGGAGCCTGCGTACCGAACCGGCCCGCGAGGTCACCGTCGTCCGGACGGCCGCCGGTGACGTGACGGCCACAGGTGACGTGACGGCCGCCGGGAACGAGGCCGCCGGACGGCTCGATCCCGAATCCGGGGACGTCATCGCGTTCTCCTGGCTGGAGTCGAGCCGCACCCTGGTGGTGACCGCGCACCACCTCGCCGTGGACGCGGTGTCCTGGCTGATCCTCCTCGACGACCTGGCCACCGCCCTGAGCGGGGCGGCCCTGCCCCCGCCGACCACCTCCTACGCCGAGTACGCCGAGGCACTCACGGCGGGCACCGCCCGGGCGATCGGCGGACTCGGCCACTGGCTCACCACGCTCCAGGCACCCGTACTGCTGCCCGTGGTCCGGGACCCGCGCGAGATCACCGTCGTCCTCGCCCCCGACGTGAGCGACCGGGTGACGCTCGGCGCGCCCGCCACGCTCGGCGTGGAACTCACCGAGCTGCTGTGCGGCGCGCTGCGCGCCGCGCTGACCCGCATTCAGCCCACGCCCACCGATCTCGCGGTCGACCTGGAGCGGCACGGCCGGGTCCCCGCCCTGGAACACCACGACTACACCCGCACCGTCGGCTGGTTCACCGCGATAGCGCCGGTCCGGCTCACGGCGCACACCGACCCCGTCGCGGCGGCGCGCGAGGTCGCCGAACGCCGGCCGGACGAGCGCGCGCACCTCGACTACGGCCGGCTCCGGTACCTCGACCCCCAGACGGCCCCGTCACTGAACACCGCCCGCCCCCAGGTGCTGTTCCACTATCTCGGCCGGGGCGCCGAGTCCCGGGCACCGCGCCTCACCGGCGACGGCCGGCCCGGCCCGTACGCCGTCGAGGTCAACGCGTGGACCGACGACACCACCGGGAGCCTGCACGCCGTCTTCACCCTCGCCGAGGGCGTACCCGACGAGATCACCGCACACTGGCGCCGCGCGCTGGAACACCTCGCGGACGCCGCCACGACGGCCCGGCGCACCGCACCCCTCACCCCGCTCCAGCGGGGCCTGTTCTTCCAGGCCCAGATGGCGGACGCGGCCGGACAGTACGTCGCGCAGAGCTACTTCACCTTCGACCGGCGCCTGGACACCGAGGCGCTGGCCGAGGCGATGGCGTATGTGATCCGGCGCCATCCGGCCGTGGGCGCCGGCTTCACCACCGACGACGAGGGGAACCCGGTCCAGACCCTCGGCGCGGGCCGGCCGGTCGAGGTCCGTACGGTCCGTCCGGCGACGGACGCCGAGGCCGAGGCCCTGCGCGTCCGGGACCGCGCGTCGGGATTCGACCCGGGGGAGCCGCCGTTGATCAGACTGACCGTGCTGCGGCTGCCCGGCGGCGGGGACGGCCTGCTGCTCAGCTACCACCTGCTGCTCTGGGACGGCTGGTCGCGCGAGATCGTGCTGCGGGACCTCTTCGACGGCTACCGGGCCGTGGTCGAGGGCCTGCCGCTGGACACCTCCCCGGCGGTCCCCGGCTTCGAGGAGTACGCCCGGACGCTCGCCGCGAAGGACGCCTCGGTGCCGGTCCGCTTCTGGGCGGAGCACCTGGCCGGACTGCCGGGGCCGACCCTGCTGGCCGGACCGGCGCCGTCCCTCTCGGACGACCTGCCGCGCGCGCTCGTACAGCCCCTGTCCGCCGGACTGTCCCAGCTGCTGCGGGAGACGGCCAAAGCACACGGCGTCACCCTCAACACCGTACTGACCGGCGCCTTCGGCCTCTTCCTCGGAGCCCGGACGGGCCGCGCCGACGCGGTGTTCGGGGTGACCGTCTCGGGCCGGGAGGGCGAGGGGCACGCCGGTATCGTCGGGGTGCTGCTCAACACGGTGCCCCAGTGGACGAGAGCCCGGCCCGGCGACACCGTCGGCGCGTATCTGACGGCCGTACAGGCGGCCCGGGTCGAGGCGATGGAGCACGAGCACCTGGGACTAGGCGAGATCCAGCGGGCCAGTGGGCACGACACCCTCTTCGACAACCTGTTCGTGCTCCAGAACTTCCTGGACAGGGACGCGTTCGCCGGGATGAACGCCCGGCACGGCATCACCTCCGTACGGGCCGACGACTCCACGCACTACCCGTACACCTGGGTCGTCACCCCCGGCGACCGGCTCACGGTCAAGCTGGAGCACCGCGACGACGATCCCGCAGGCGCCCGCCGTCTCCTCGACGACTATCTGCGCGTGCTGGAGGACATGGCCCGGTCGACGGGGCCGGTGGGCGCGCTGCCCGGGCCGGTACGGGTGCCCGGGCCCGCCGCGCGCACTGGGATCGGCACCGACACCGTCGTCGACCGCTTCGACCGGGCGGCGGACCGTGCTCCGGGGCGGGTCGCGCTGGTCGACCGGGGCTCGGCCATGACCTTCGCCCGGCTCCGGGACCGCAGCCGTACGGTGGCGGGGGTCCTCGCCCGCCGCGGCATCGGCCCCGGGACGACGGTCGGGCTGGCGATCCCGCGCTCCCTCGACTCGATCGTGGCGCTCTTCGCCGTGCTGCGCGTGGGCGCCGCCTATGTGCCGCTGGAGCTGGACCACCCGGACGAGCGGATCGCGGCGATCGTCGCCGACGCGCGGCCCGAGGTGATCCTCACGGTCAGCGCCGTCTCGCCCCGGCTCAGTGGTGAACTGATCGAGCTGGACCGTCCGTTGCCCGACGCCGCTCCGTACCGGACGTTCGCGCCGGACGACCCGGACCGGCTGCGGCACCCCGCGTACACGATCTACACCTCCGGCTCCACCGGCCGGCCCAAGGGCGTGGTGACCGAGTACGCGGGACTGACCAACATGCTGGTCAACCACCAGCGGCGGATCTTCGAACCGGTCCTCGCCGAGCACGGCCACCGGGTCTTCCGTGTCGCGCACACCGTGTCCTTCGCGTTCGACATGTCGTGGGAGGAGCTGCTGTGGCTCGCCGACGGCCACGAGGTCCACATCTGCGACGAGGAACTGCGCCGCGACTCCCCGCGGCTGGTCGCCTACTGCCTCGGCCACGGCATCGACGTCATCAACGTCACCCCGACCTACGCCCAGCAGTTGGTCGCCGAGGGCCTGCTCGACGACCCGGCCCGGCGGCCCGCGCTGGTGCTGCTCGGCGGCGAGGCGGTCGCCTCCGCCCTGTGGCGGCGGCTCGCGGAGACGGAGGGCACGGCGGGCTACAACCTCTACGGGCCCACCGAGTACACCATCAACACCCTCGGCGTCGGCACCTTCGAATGCCCGGACCCGGTGGTGGGCGTACCGATCGACAACACCGAGGTGTACGTACTGGATCCATGGCTGCGGCCCGTGCCCGACGCGGTCCCCGGGGAGCTGTATGTGTCGGGCGTCGGCATCGCGCGCGGCTATCTCGGGCAGAGCGCCCAGACCGCGCACCGCTTCGTCGCGTGCCCCTTCGGCGCGCCCGGCGAGCGGATGTACCGCACCGGGGACCTGGTGGTCCGCCGGCCCGACGGAAACCTGATGTATCTGGGCCGTACCGACCAGCAGGTCAAGATCCGCGGGCACCGGGTGGAACTGGGCGAGGTCGAGGCCGTGTTCGCGGCCCACCCGGCGGTGCGTTTCGTCGCCGCGGTCGCCCAGCCCGACCCGCGGGTCGACGGCGCGTACCGGCTGGCCGCCTATCTCGTCCTGGACGGCGGCGCCGAACTGGCGCGGGTCGCCGACGACGTGGGCGCGGCGCTGCCGGACTTCCTGCGCCCGACGCACTTCGCCCAGGTCGACCGCATCCCGCTGACCGTGAACGGGAAGGCCGACACCAGGGCCCTGCCGGAGGCCAGACCGCTCGGCACGCTGACCGCGGCGGGAGAGCGCGGCCCGCGGACGGAGACCGAGACCGCGGTCTGCGCGTTCTTCGCCGAGGCACTGGACCTGGACGACGACGAGGTGCGGGCGGTGAGCGACTTCGTGTCCCTGGGCGGGCACTCCATGCTGGCGGTCCGGCTGATCGGGCTGCTCCGCAGGGAGTACGGTCCTGTGATCACGATCCGCGATCTGTTCACCCTGCGAACCCCCGAAGCGATTGCCCGCCACCTTGACGAGAATCCTGATACGTGACGCCAAGAACTCCTGACACTCCCGATACGCGACGGTCCCGTACGGGGGCGGACATCCTGCGGACCGCGCTGCGCCGCAATGTCGGCGCCATGGTCCGGGGCACCGTCCTCATGAGCCTGTACCAGGCCGGGGAGACGGCCTTTCCCATCGCGCTCGGCCTGATCGTCGAGCACGCCATGCAGGACCGGAGCTTGGGCGCGCTCGGTCTGTCCATCGGCGCGCTGGCCGTGATCATCACCACGGTGTCGCTGTCGTGGCGGTTCGGGATGCGCGTCCTCCAGAAGGCCAACACGACCGAGGCGCACCACTGGCGGGTACGGGTGGCCGCCTGCGGGCTCCAGCCGGTGGCCTCGGACACCGATCTGAAGTCCGGCGAAGTGCTGACCATCGCCACCGAGGACGCCGACCAGACCTCCGACATCATCGAGGTCGTGCCGCTGCTGGTCAGCTCCCTGGTCGCGGTGGTGGTCGCGGCGGTCGCGCTGAGTCTGGCGGACATCCGGCTCGGCCTGCTGGTGATCGTGGGGACCGTCGCGATCCTGTCGGTCCTGGCCGTCATGTCCAAGCGGATCGGCGCCGGCACCCGTGAACAGCAGGCCCGGGTGGGCCGGGCGGGCGCGATGGTGGCCGATCTCATCATCGGGCTGCGTCCGCTGCGCGGTTTCGGCGGCAACCACGCGGCGTTCGGCTCCTACCGGAAGGTCAGTACGGACGCGCGGCGGCAGGCGATCACCGTCGCCCGGGTGAGCGGCGCGTACGCGGGCACCGCCCTGGCCCTCAACGCGGTCCTGGCCGCCGCGGTGTCCCTGACGGCGGGTCTGCTGGCGTTCGAGGGCCGGATCACCATCGGGGAACTGGTGATGGCGGTGGGCCTCGCGCAGTTCATCATCGAACCGCTCAAGCTCTTCTCCGACATGCCCAAGTACGTGATGATGGCGCGCGCCTCGGCCGAGCGGATGGCACTGGTGCTCAGCGCCGCACCGGTGACGGCCCCGGGGCAGCGGCTCCCGGCCGCGGGCGGGGACCTCGACGTCGACCGGGTCCGCCACGGAACCCTGCGCGGGCTGAAGTTCACGGTGGGAGCCGGTGAGTTCGTGGCGATCGCCGCCTACCAGCCGCGTGCGGCGGCCGATCTCGTGTCGGTGCTCGCGGTGAACGTCCCGCCCGGAGCGTACGGGGGGACGGTGCGGATCGGCGGCCGGCCGCTCGCGGAGCTGTCGGTCGAGGGGATCCGCGCGCACATGCTGGTCAATCCGTACGACGCGGAGATCTTCGCCGGCACCCTGCGCACGAACATCGACCCGCTGGGGACCAGCGGTCTGGTGTCCGAGGCCGTCGAGGCGTCCCTGCTCACCGATGTCGTCGCCCTCCACCGGGACGGGCTCGACTACGCGGTCCGCGACCGCGGCGCGAATCTCTCCGGAGGCCAGCGGCAGCGGCTGTCCCTGGCCCGCGCCCTGGCCGCCGACACCGACGTACTGGTCCTGCACGACCCGACGACAGCGGTCGACGCGGTCACCGAGCAGCTCATCGCGCGCAATGTCGTGACGGCGCGGCGGGGGCGCACCACCCTCGTGATCACCAGCAGCCCGGCCCTCCTGGACGCCGCCGACCGCGTGCTCGTCCTGGACGACGGTGTCATCACGGCCGAGGACACACACCGCAACCTGCTGGCCCATGACGAGGGCTACGGTCTGGCCGTGGCCCGGTGAAGTGCCGGGCGGGTACGGGGAGTTACGGCGAGCACGCCCGCGGATCCAGTCGGCCCACCCCGGCGAACCGGAACCCCGTCGGACCGGCACACCGGCGGCACGGCTCAGGCGAGAGCCCAGGCGACATCTCTGAGCAGGGCGTGCCGCCAGCCCGCCCGGTCGTGGTCCGAGGCCGACCGTGACACCCGTACGGTCGCCCCCGCCCGCTCGGTCAGCGTCTCCACCAGTTCACAGTGGGGCAGCATCCGTGTCTCGTGCCGCCCCACGTCGAACGCGCACCGGAGCGCGGACAGATCGGGACCGCGACGCAGCCGCGCGGCGAGGGCGCCGCCGACCGGACCGCCCAGCGGATCCGCCAGGTCCATGGCGCCGGGCGCCCACCAGAACGAAGCGGACTGGCAGGCGATCCGCGACACCAGCTCCGGGTACTCCAGCGCCGCGTACAGCGCGCTCAGCCCGCCCAGGCTCTGTCCGGCCACGACCAGCCGCCCGCTGTCCGCCCGTACCCCGGACCCGGCCACCAGCGGCAGCAGTTCGTCCCGGACCGCCTCCCACAGCTCCGGCGCGCACCCCAGCTCGGCCTGTCTGTCCTTGGCCGGGAGGAAGACAAGAGTGACGGGAGGCAGCTCGCCGGCGGCGACGGCCGCGTCGAACGCGGTCATGGCCGGGTGCAGATACAGCCAGTCGTCCCCGTCGAGCAGCAGCACCACCGGACCGCCACCGCCCGCCGGATGCACCCGTACGGTACGCCGCCCGCCGAGCCGTTCGCTCTGCCAGCGGAGCCGGACGCGGGGGAGGGGCAGGACATCGTCCGGGCCGATGGAGGGCCAGTGCGGCTGCGCCGGGGCGTCCGGGGTCGCGGCGATGGACCGGTCACCACCGGCACCGACCGGGTTGAACGGATCGGCGCGGGCCCCGTCGTCCGCGACGATCCGGTAGGTCACCCGCAGCCGCGCGGGCATCCGCACCACGGCGTACCAGCAGTCCGTACCGGCCCACCGGCGCAGGGCCACGGGCGGTGACCAGCTCTCGAACTCGATCCCGGCCGGAGAGCCGCGCCACAGGAACAGCGTCAGCCAGCCACCGTCGTCCGGGACCGACACGGGCGTCCGGGCCGCCGCCCAGAACGCGTCGGTGCCGGGACCGCCCGGCACCCCGAACGCGGCGAAAGGGCTCTCGCCGTCGGCCTGTTCGAGCACCGGGCGCATGCACACCTCTCCTTGTGAGGGGGATGGTGAGAAGTTAGGCTCACTGTGCTGTAAGGCAAGCCTAACCTGAGAGTTCCGGCCGTGGGCCGGACCGAGGAGGCCCTGACATATGAACACCAACCCGTTCGACGACCCCGAAGGCCGCTTCCTCGTCCTGGTGAACGACGAGGGACAGCACTCGCTCTGGCCGTCCTTCGCCGAGGTCCCCGGCGGATGGACGGTCGCGCTCACCGAGAACACCCGGGACACCTGCCTGCACTTCGTCGAGACCCACTGGACCGATCTGCGCCCCCGGTCCCTCAGGGCCCCCGCCGACTGAGACGGGAGCGACGACGGCCCGGACGCGTACCGTGATTTCAGTAGTCCGGTCCCGCGGATCCGGTAGGGAGAGTGCCAGCAGCCGCATGACGACGGAGTGGGCCCGCCAGGACAGTCTGGGTGGGACACAAGATCAGATGCGGAGACCCTTGACGTGGCAACTTTTCTCTATCGACTGGGACGTCTGGCCTTCCGGCGGCGCCGGTACGTCGCCCTCCTCTGGGTGGCCGTCCTGGCCGCCGTCGGATGGGGCGCCCTCCAGGCCCCGGGAACCTCCGACGACGAGTTCTCGATGCCGGGCATCGAGTCCCAGAAGGCATTCGACCTGATGGGGCAGCGCTTCCCCGGCGCGGCCGCCGACGGCGCCACCGCCCGGGTCGTCTTCATCGCCCCGGACGGGCGGAAGGTGACCGCGTCCGACACGAAGGCGGCCATCGAGTCGACGGTGCGTGCCCTGGGCGACGGCTCGCAGGTCGCCGCCGTGGAGAATCCCTTCGACACGCGGGCGGTCAGCGAGGACGGCTCGACGGCGTACGCGACCGTCCGCTACAAGGTCCCGTCCTCGGAGGTCACCGATGCCAGCCGGACGGCGGTGGAGAAGGCCGCCGACACGGCGCGCGAGGCGGGGCTCACCGTCGAGGCCGGCGGCGGCGCGATGGACAGCGGCGGGGGGCCCGGCGGGGTGGCCGAGATCATCGGCGTCTCGGTGGCGGCGCTCGTCCTGCTGATCACCTTCGGCTCGCTGGCCGCCGCCGGGCTGCCGCTGCTGACCGCGGTCCTCGGCGTCGCCGTGAGCGTCTTCGCGATCGTGCTGCTGGCCGATCCGCTCGACCTGTCCTCGACGACGCTCACCCTGGCGATGATGCTGGGCCTGGCGGTGGGCATCGACTACGCCCTGTTCGTCGTCTCCCGCTACCGGGAGGAGCGCGCCAAGGGGCACGCTCCGCCGGAGGCCACCGGACTGGCGGTCGGTACGGCGGGTTCGGCGGTTGTCTTCGCCGGGCTCACGGTGGTCATCGCACTGGCCGGTCTGATGGTCGTCGGAATCCCGATGCTGACCAAGATGGGCCTGGCGGCGGCGGGCGCGGTCGTTGGCGCGGTGCTCGTCGCGCTGACTGCGGTACCGGCCCTCCTCGGCTTCTGGCCCGACGCCGTGCTGTCGAGGGCCGACCGGGGGAAGAAGCGCGGCCGTCCACTCCGTACCGCGAAGGCAGCGAAGGCCGCGAAGGCGGAGAAGGCCGGGAGCGGCGAGGAGAACAGCGCGGGAGTCCGCTGGGCCCGGCTCGTACTGCGTCGCCCGATCCCCGTGCTGCTGCTGGGCGTTCTGGGCCTCGGGGCTCTCGCGATACCGATGGCCTCGTTGCGGCTGGGCATGCCCGGCGACGAGGCCAAGCCCACCTCCACCACCGAGCGCCGCGCGTACGACGCCCTGGCCGAGGGTTTCGGCCCCGGCTTCAACGGTCCGCTGACCATCGTCGTGGACGCCAGGGGAACCGGCGACCCCAAGGCCGCGGTCGGTGTGGTCAGCGAGAGGATCTCCGGCACCCCCGGGATCGTCTCGGTCGCCGCACCCCACTTCAACGAGGCCGGGGACACCGCCGTGTTCACCGCCACCCCCGCCACCAGCCCCACCGACGAGAAGACCAAGACCCTCGTCAGGACCATCAGGAACGAGCGCCCCGCCACCGAGACCGCGGCCGGCGCGTCCTTCGAGGTCACCGGTACCACCGCGCTCAACATCGACATCGCCGAGAAGGTCCGGGCCGCGCTCGTGCCCTACCTCGTCACCGTCGTCGGCCTGGCCGTCGTCCTCCTTCTGGTGGTCTTCCGGTCCGTCCTCGTCCCCCTCAAGGCGGCCCTCGGCTTCCTCCTCTCCGTTCTCGCGGCCCTCGGCACGGTCGTCCTCGTTTTCCAGCAGGGCCACGGGGCCGCGCTGCTGGGCGTGGAGCAGACCGGGCCGATCATGAGCCTGATGCCGATCTTCCTGGTGGGCATCGTCTTCGGCCTGGCCATGGACTACGAGGTCTTCCTGGTCTCGCGGATGAGGGAGGCGTACGTCCACGGCGAGCCGGCCGGGCAGGCCATCGTCTCGGGCTTCCGGCACAGCGCCCGGGTGGTCGCGGCCGCCGCGCTGATCATGGTCGCGGTCTTCGCCGGGTTCATCGGCGAGAGCGGCTCGATGATCAAGATGATCGGCTTCGGCCTGGCCACCGCCGTGCTCTTCGACGCCTTCGTCGTACGGATGGCGCTCGTGCCCGCGGTTCTCGCCCTGCTGGGCGACCGGGCCTGGTGGCTGCCGGCCCGGCTGGACCGGATCCTGCCCCACGTCGACATCGAGGGTGAGGCCCTCCACCGTACGCCGCCCGCCGCCCCCCACGGCGAGGAGGAGACGAACGTCAGGGCCGCGGCGGGGACCGAGACGGCGAGGTAGAGGAGGCGGCGCCAGGGCCGCACTGGGGGAACACGGCGAAGGCCGTACGCAATGAGAAGCTGGAGGCCGGGGCCGACGCCGCGAAGGTGGACGGCGGGCCGAGGACCGCCGCCGTCCACCACCGGCCCCGCTCTTCACCAGGAGAAACGATGACCACCAGCCTGGAGCGACACACCGGGCGCCGCTCCCGGCTGGGGGACGCGGTGATGGGCCTGGGGCTGTTCGGCTGCGCGGCCCTCGGCGCCTCGATCAACATCCCCGGCGTCGGCCAGCCGCAGCAGACATGGCCCGCCCACCTCTTCGCCGGCATCTCCTGCCTCGCACTGCTGAAGGGGCGCGGCCACCCGCGCGCCACCGTCGCCGTGGTCACGGCCTGCACCGTGACCACCGGCGCCCTCGGGTACCTGCTCACCCCGCTGCTGCTGGCCCCCCTCATGCTCGCGCTGTACTGGCTCGCCGCCGACACCGGCCCCAGGACCAGACATGTGTACGGTCCCGTGGTCATGGCCCTGGTGGTGATCACCGCCGTAATCGACATGCCCACGACCGAGCTGCTGCTGCTCAGGACCGTCGGCCCGGTCCTGTGGCTGCTGCTGCCCCTGGTGGGCGGCAGCAGGTCCCGCCTCAGACACGCCTACGTGGAGTCCGTACAGGCCCGGGCCATGCACGCCGAACGCACCCGCGAGGAGGAGGCACGCCTGCGCGTGGCCGAGGAACGGATGCGCATCGCCCGCGAGCTGCACGATGCCGTCGCTCATCACATGGCCGTCGCCAACGCCCAGGCCGGCACGGCCGCCCACCTCGCGACCACCCATCCCGAGCAGTCCCGGAAGCTGCTCACCGACCTGACCGGCACCATGTCCTCGGCGCTGCTCGAACTCCGCGCCACCGTCGGAATCCTGCGCCAGGCCGGAGACCCCGACTCCGGCCCCCTGGAACCCGCACCCGGACTGGACCGTCTCCCCGAACTGCTCGCGGCCTGCGAGTCGGCCGGCCTCAAGGTCGTCCTCACCACCGAAGGACAGCCCCGACCCCTGTCGCCGGGCGTGGACCTGACGGCGTACCGGATCATCCAGGAAGCCCTCACCAACGCCACCAAGTACGCGTCCGACCGTGTCGCCCGCGTACGGCTCACCTACGAGGGCTCCCGCGTACTCATCGCGGTCACCAACGACGGCACCACCACCCCTCCGGCGGTTCCGA
Organism: Streptomyces paludis; assembly: GCF_003344965.1. Classification (NCBI taxonomy): domain Bacteria; kingdom Bacillati; phylum Actinomycetota; class Actinomycetes; order Kitasatosporales; family Streptomycetaceae; genus Streptomyces; species Streptomyces paludis. The sequence goes on from NZ_CP031194.1 coordinate 7,662,869, forward strand.
GCAGTGGCTTCGGCCTCATGGGCATGCGGGAACGCGCCCACTCCGTCGGCGGCGCCCTGCACGCCGGCCCCCGTCCCGAGGGCGGCTTCGAGGTCACCACCGCACTGCCGCTCCACCCCCAGGCCCCAGAGGAACACGAGGCAGCCCCGTGACCATCCGCATCCTGCTCGCCGACGACCAGGCCCTGCTGAGGGGTACGTTCCGGTTGCTGATCGACTCCTGTGCCGACATGGAGGTGGTGGGCGAGGCCGTCAACGGCCGGGAAGCCGTGGACCTCGCCCGTACGCTCAGCCCCGACGTCGTCCTCATGGACATCCGCATGCCCGGCACCGACGGCCTCACCGCCACCGCCGCCATCTGCGACGACCCCGCCCTGGCCCGCACCCGCATCCTCGTCCTCACCATGTTCGAAACCGAGGAGTACGTCGCCAAGGCCCTCCAGGTCGGCGCCAGCGGCTTTCTGGGAAAGTACGTCACCACCGACGTCCTGCTGGCCGGCATCAGGACCGTCGCCGCCGGTGAGGCGCTCCTCTCGCCCGGCGCCACCCGCGCCCTCATCTCCCGCTTCCTCACCGCACCCGCGCCCGGCTCCCTCCTGGCACCCCCGGAACGCCTGAACGGCCTCACCCCGCGCGAACGGGAGATCATGGCCCTGGCCGCCGAGGGCAAGTCCAACGACGAGATCGCCGGGCAGCTCGTCCTCAGTGTGCTGACGGTGCGCACCCATATCCAGCGCGCCCTGACCAAGCTCGGCGCCCGCGACCGTGCCCAACTGGTCGTCATCGCCTACCAGACCGGCCTCGTCCGGCCAGGACGCGCAGGATGAGCACCCCCGGACGACGCGAATCCACGCGCGACCGCCTTCCCGGACGCGTCAGCGGCGGCGCTGGTCGGCGCGGAGTTCGAAGTCGCCGTAGCTGTTGTCGACCGGGTTGACCGTCACACCGGGCGCGACGATCCGGTCGATGGCGTCGAGCACGTCGGACGGGAGCGTGATGTCGGCGGCGGGCAGGAACGCCTCCAGCTGCTCCATGGTGCGGGGGCCGATGATCGCCGAGGTGACGCCGGGGTGGTGGATGACGAAGGCGACGGCCAGCTCGATCAGGGTGAGACCCGCCTTCTCCGCCAGGACGGCGAGCTGTTCGGCGGCGTGGAGCTTGCGCTGGTTGGCGGGGGTGCTCAGGTCGAAGCGCGCCGGGGGACGCGCCGCCGAGGCGGGGTTCTCGGTGGCGTTCTCGCGGTAGCGGCCCGACAGCCAGCCGCCGGAGAGCGGGCTGTACGTGAGGGTGCCCATGCCGTGGCGGCGCACGGTGGGCAGCACGTCCTCCTCGATGCCGCGGACCAGGATCGAGTACGGCGGCTGCTCGGTCACGAACCGTTCCAGCCGGCGTTCCCGCGAGGTCCACTGGGCCTCGACGATCTGGGAGCCGGAGTAGGACGAGGAGCCGAGGTAGCGGATCTTGCCCTGGCGTACGAGGTCGGAGAGGGCGCCGAGGGTCTCGGCGACATCCGTGTCGGGGCTGGGGCGGTGCACCTGGTAGAGGTCGATGTGGTCGGTGCCGAGCCGGCGCAGGGAGTTCTCGACCTCGCGCATGATCCAGTGCCGTGAGCCGCCGCGCTGGTTGGGGTCGCTCCGGTCCATCGGCATGAAGAACTTGGTCGCCAGGAACACGTCCTCGCGGCGGTTCTTGAGAGCCTTGCCGACGATCTCCTCCGAAACACCGGCGGAGTACACGTCCGCGGTGTCGACGAAGTTGATCCCCGCGTCCAGGGCACGGTGGATGATCCGGATCGAGTCGGCCTCGTCCTCGTTCCCCCAGGGGCCGAACATCATCGCGCCCAGGCAGAGCGGGCTGACCTGGACACCGGTGCGGCCGAGCGGTCGGTAGCGCATGAAGTGGTTCTCCTCGGATGTGATCGTGATCGGTCGTCAGTTGCTGACCGTCGTCAGTCGTTGTCGGATGTCATCGGTCGTGATCGGCCGTCACCGGTCCTTCGCGGTCGGGACGACAATCCCGGTGCCCGCCCAACTGGCCAGAAGCGCCAGGGCCTCCTTCTCCGGGGAGTCGGGTTCGGGCGTGTAGAAGTTGAGCCGGAGACCGGGATCCGCCGGCAGCTCCATCGCCTCGTACGGCAGGGAGAGATCGCCGACCACCGGATGGCGCAGGTTCTTCACCCCGGAACGGTGGAACTTCACGTCGTGGCGGGCCCACCGGCGGGCGAAGTCGCCGCTCTTGGCCGTCAGCTCCCCGATCAGATCGGTCAGCGCCTTGTCGTGGGGTGTCCGGCCCGTCTCGATGCGCAGAAACGCGACCGCGTCGTCGGCGCCCTTGTCCCGGTCGACCCAGAAGTCCTTGCTCGCGGGGTCCAGGAACAGGAAGCGGGCGCTGTTGACCGGGCCGCGCTGGGCGAACAGCGGCGAGTCGAAGAGGGGCGCGTACAGCGCCCGCCCCAGCGTGTTCGCGGCCAGGATGTCGAAGCGCGCGTTGCGTACGTACGCCGGCACATCGGTCATCGAGTCCAGCAGGCGCAGGACCGTGGGCCGTACCCGGGCCGCCGGCACCGTGGCGCGCCGGCCCGACGGTGCCGCCGCGCGGGCCAGGTCGTAGAGGTGGGTGCGCTCGGCCTCGTCGAGTTGCAGCGCGTGCGCGAGGGACTCCAGTACGGAGTCCGAGGCGCCGGCGAGGTTTCCGCGCTCCAGCCGTACGTAGTAGTCGACGCTCATCCCCGCGAGCAGCGCGACCTCCTCCCGGCGCAGGCCCGCGACCCGCCGGTTGCCGCCGTAGAGCGGCAGTCCGCTCCGCTCCGGAGTGATCCGGGCACGCCGGGTGCTCAGGAACTCACGGACCTCGGCGGCCACACTCTTCTTGTCTCTGTCTGTCATGGGCGGATCCCTGAGATCGCTCCGCCGCCGGTGATCGTGTTCCCGGCGGAATGCCGTGCTTCGGACTTCACCATAAGTCCGTCCGGGAGGACCTGCGAGGTACTGCCAGTACCTGGAAGATCAGTGACTCCCACCCGCGCGTCCCCACGGCGTTTCCTGGAACAGGACCGGCCGGTGCCGTTCCCGAAGCCAGACCCCACCCCGTATCCCGCGCGAAGGAATCACCATGCCCACCACTGTCCACGCGTACGGCGTCCACGAAGCGGGGAAGCCGCTCGTTCCCGTCACCGTCGAGCGCCGCGACGTCGGCCCGCACGACGTCCGGCTCGACATCCTGTACTGCGGGATCTGCCACTCCGACATGAACTACGTGGACGGGACGTTCGGCCCGACGGCGGTCAGCCCGCTCGTGCCCGGCCACGAGATCGTCGGCCGGGTCACCGAGACCGGCTCCGAGGTCTCCCGCCACCGGGTCGGCGACCTGGTGGGCATCGGCTGCATGGTCAACTCCTGCCGTGTGTGCGAGAACTGCCGGGCGGGCCAGGAGCAGTACTGCCGCCAGGGCAGCACACTGGTCTTCGGCGCCCCCGACCCCGTCGAGCCCGGAGCCCACACGCAGGGCGGCTACTCCGGGGCGATCGTCGCCCCGGAGGACTTCGTCGTCCGCGTCCCGGAGAGCCTCGACCCGGCCGCCGCCGCACCCCTGCTGTGCGCCGGCATCACCGTCTACTCCCCGCTCAAGCGGTTCGGCGCCCGCCCCGGCACCAGGGTCGCGGTCGTCGGCCTCGGCGGGCTCGGCCACCTCGGTGTGAAGACGGCCAAGGCCATGGGCGCCGAGGTGACCGTACTGTCCCAGTCCGGCGGCAAGCGGGAGGCCGCCGCGGCCCTCGGCGCCGACCACTACGCCGTCACCGGTGACGGTTCGGCGTTCACCGAACTGGCCGGCACCTTCGACATCATCCTGAACACCGTCAGCGCGCCGGTGTCCCTCACCGACTACCTCGGGATGCTGCGTCTGCACGGCACCCTGGTGAATGTCGGTGTGACGACCGAGCCGATGCCGGTGGACGTCTTCGCCCTCCTCCAGAACGGCCGCTCCTTCGTGGGATCGCTGTTCGGCGGCATCGCCGAGACACAGGAGATGCTCGACTTCGCGGCCGAGCACGGCATCACCGCCGACATCGAGCTGATCGGCGCGCAGGACATCAACACCGCCTACGAGCGGATCCTCGCCTCCGACGTCCGCTACCGGTTCGTGATCGACGGCGCGACCTTCGCGGAGCCCCGGCGGGCCTGACGGACCACCACCTGCTCTCCAGGTGAATCGCCGCACAGGGCGCGTGACCGCGGCGCCCGAGTGGAACTGTCGGTACGGACGCCCCTCGCGTCCACTCACTCGCAAGGAACGAACATGGCACACCACCCCCTGACCGTGCTCGTGGTCGGCGCCACCGGCGGCATCGGACGCCTCGTCGTCGCCGAGGCGATCGCGCGCGGGCACACCGTCCGGGCCCTGGTGCGTGACCGCGCGAAGGGCGCCCGGCTGCTCCCCGCCGACACCGGGCTGGTCGTCGGCGATGTCACCCGGCCCGAGACCCTGCCCGCGGCGGTGGCCGGCGCCGACGCGGTGGTGCTCACCCTCGGTTCCTCCGGCACCGGCGCCTCCTCTCCGGAGACGGTGGACTACGCGGGCGTACGCGACGTGCTGACCGCCGCGGCCTCCCCGACGGACGGCGCACGGCCCCGCGTGGTGCTGATGACCTCCATCGGGGCGACCGCCCGCGGCAGCGGTTACGGCCATCTGCTGGAGTGGAAGCGCCGCTCGGAACGGCTGGTCAGGGCCAGTGGCCTCCCGTACACCATCGTGCGGCCGGGCTGGTTCGACCTGAACGGACCCGGCGAACACCGGGTGGTGTTCCTCCAGGGCGACCGCCGCCGGTCCGGCGGCCCCGCCGACGGAAGGGTCGCGCGGGCCGACATCGCACAGGTCCTGGTGGCGGCCCTCACCGCTCCCGAGGCGGCCGGCCGTACCTTCGAGCTGGTGTCCGCGCCGGGAACGATGCCGAGCGCCCTGGGACCGCGGTTCGCGGCGCTGGACCAGGACCCGCCCGGCTCCCTGGACGGCGTACGGGACGAGGCCAACATGCCGCTCGACGGTGAGCCGCGGCGGGTCCGCGACGACCTCGAAGCCGTCCGGGCGCGCGCCTAGGGCGTGTTGTGAAAGTCCCGCCTGCCTGGCGACGCCTGGCACGCACGCTCGCCGCGTTGTCGGGATCACCCCAGTACGTCCAGTACAGGGGCGACCCTCCGCCTTGCGAGCGCACGCACCAGACGCCGCCAGGCCCGCCCTGCGGGCGGACGGCGCTACTTTCGCAACACGCCCTAGGCCTGACGACAGCCCGTACGTACTACGGCGCAACGCCCGCAGCACAACGCCCGCCACGCGACAAGGAGTCAGCATGCCACCGACCGCCGGCCAGAAGGACCGGGAGGACATTCTCCGCGCCCACCACGCCTACCTCGGCGCCATGACCGAAGGAGACACACCGTCACTCGACGGCCTGCTCGACGACGGATTCACCCTCACCCACATGACGGGATACGTCCAGCGAAAGGCCGAGTGGCTGACGGAGATGGACGCCGGGCAGTTCGTCTACCACTCCATCGACGAGGTGGACACGGCGCTCGACCTCGACGGCGACACGGCGCGGCTGACCGTCCGGACCCTGACCGACGCGAAGGTGTACGGCAGCCGGGCCGACTGGCGGTTGCTCCTGACCACCGACTACGGCCGCCGCGACGGCACCTGGATCCCCCTGAGAACGGTCGCCACGACGTGGTGACCCGTAGCGGCCAAGAGGCGGTGCGAGCCACAAGGGCTCCGGCGAACCCGGCCGCCCCGACCACCCGGAGGAGAGGGCATCGTGGCAGCGCTTGAGTTCGTCGTGGTGCTCGGGTGCGCCCTGCTGGTCAGCGGAGCCCTCGCCCACCGGCTCAAGGTGGCCGCCCCCGTCGTACAACTGGCCGCCGGCGTCCTGCTCGGCTTCGTCCCCGCGCTCCGCGGGACCGAGCTGCCGCCGGAGGTGCTGCTGCTCGTCTTCCTGCCGGTGCTCCTGTACTGGGAGAGTGTGACGACCTCGCTGCGGGGGATCCGGCGGGACCTGCGCGGCATCGTCCTGACCGGCACCCTCCTGGTCGTTGTCACCGCCTGGGCCGTCGCGGCGCTCGCGCACGCCCTCGGTCTGCCGTGGGGCCCGGCCTGGGTCCTGGGAGCCGCCGTCGCACCGACCGACGCCACCGCCGTGGGGGTGGTCTCCCGGCTGCTGCCCCGGCGCAACGTCACACTGCTGCGCGCCGAGTCCCTGATCAACGACGGTACGGCGCTGGTCGTCTACAGCCTGGCGGTCGGTGTCACCGCGGGCTCCGAACACCTCGGCACGGCCCATGTGAGCGGACTGGTGGTGCTGTCCTACGGCGGCGGTATCGCGGTCGGCGTCCTCGTCGCGTGGCTCGGTATCCGGCTCCGCCGCCTCGTGCGCGGGCTCGGCGAACCGATGCTGGACAACCTCACGATCATCCTGATCCCGTTCAGCGCCTATCTGCTGGCCGAGCGGGCCGAGGCGTCGGGCGTGCTCGCGGTCGTGGTGTGCGGGCTGATCATGAGCCAGGCGGGCCCCAGCCTGGGCGGCGCCGAGGCGCGCCGGCAGACCACGGCCTTCTGGTCACTGGCGATGTATCTGCTCAACGGTGTGCTGTTCGTCCTGGTCGGCCTTGAGGCGCAGGCGGCGGTCCGGGGTCTGTCCGGTACCGCCCTGACCACGGCGCTCCTGACGGTGGCCGCGGCCTCCTGCGCGCTGGTCGTCGTGCGCTTCCTCTTCCTGTTCGCCGCGGTGTACACCATCAGGGCGCTGGACCGCCGCCCGCGCCAACGGGAGCGCCGCATGGGCCACCGCGCCCGCGTGGTCAGCGCGCTGGCCGGATTCCGGGGAGCCGTCTCCCTGGCGCTCGCGCTGTCCGTGCCGTACACCCTCGACTCCGGTGGACCGTTCCCGGACCGCGACACCATCGTGTTCGTCACCGCCGGCGTCGTGGTGACCACCCTCGTGGTGCAGGCGCTGATCCTGCCGTCCGTGGCCCGCTGGGCCCGGCTGCCCCACGACACGGACACCGAGCGTGAACTCGCCCTCGCCCGGACCACCGCCTCCCGGGCCGCCCTGGACGCCCTCCCCGCGGTGGCGGCGGACCTCGGCACCGACCCCGAGGTCGCCGAGCGGCTGCGCGCCACGTACGAGATCCACCTGCACACGCTCCGGGCCGCCGAAACGGTGGACACCCCGGACGCCGACACACTCGTACGGCACCACGAGCAGGAGACCGCCCTGCGCCTGGCCCTTCTGGAACACAAACGCTCCGCCGTCATCGGCCTGCGCGACGCCCGCCACATCGACGACGCCGTCCTCCAGTCGGTGCAGGCCCAACTGGATGTGGAGGAGGTGCGCCTGGCCCCGACGGCGGAGCCGGAGTGACGGCACGTAACGCGACGGGGGGCGGGGGAGCGCGGGCTACCGGCGTCCGGGGCGGCGGTCCGCGAGCCGGTGCACCGCCGTGATCAGTGTGTCCACCTCCTCGTGCGTGTTGTAGAAGGCGAACGACGGCCGGACGGTGGCCTCCAGACCGTACCGGCGCAGGATCGGCTGCGCGCAGTGGTGGCCCGAACGCACCGCGATCGCCTCCTCGTTGAGCGCGGTGCCCACCTCGGCGGGCTCGTACCCGTCCAGGACGAACGACACGATGCCCGCCTTGTGCGGGGCCGTGCCGACCAATCGGAGCCCGGGCACACCGCGCAGACCCTCGGTGGCGTGCTCGACCAGCGTGTGTTCGTGCGCGCTGATGTTGGACAGGCCGATACGTTCGATGTAGTCGATGGCCGCGGCCAGCCCCACCGCGTCGGCGATATTGCCGGTGCCGGCCTCGAAGCGGCCCGGCGGCGGCTGGTAGCCGGACTTCTCGAAGGTGACGTCGGTGATCATGTTGCCGCCGCCCTCCCACGGCGGCATGTCCTCAAGGACTTCCCGTTTCGCGTAGAGCACCCCGATCCCGGTCGGCCCGAAGAGCTTGTGTCCGGAGAAGACCAGGAAGTCGGCGTCGAGCGCCGAGACATCGACCGGCAGATGCGGGACCGACTGCGCCGCGTCGACCAGGACACGGGCCCCGGCCCGGTGCCCGGTCTCGATGATCCGCTCGACCGGGACGACGGTGCCGAGCGCGTTGGACATCTGGGTCACCGCGACCAGCTTCGTACGGTCCGACAGCAGCGAGGAGTACGCGTCGAGCAGCAGCTGCCCGTCGTCGTCGACCGGGATCACCTTGATCACCGCGCCGGTCTGCTCCGCCAGCATCTGCCAGGGCACGATGTTGGCGTGGTGCTCCAGATGGGAGATCAGGATCTCGTCGCCCGCCCGGACGTTCCGGGGGCCCCACGCCTTGGCGACCAGGTTGATCGCCTCCGTGGCGCCGCGGACGAACACGATCTCCTCGGCGGAGCCTGCCCCGACGAACCGGGCGACGGTGCTCCTGGCGCCTTCGTAGGCGTCCGTCGCCCGGGCGGCCAGCTCGTGCGCCGCCCGGTGGATGTTGGAGTTCTCCCGCGAGTAGAACTCGACCAGCCGGTCCAGCACCGCGCGCGGCTTCTGCGCGGTCGCGGCGTTGTCCAGCCAGATCAGCGGACGGCCGTTGACCAGCTCGGACAGGATCGGGAAATCCCGGCGGACGGCCTGTACGTCGAACCCCGGGCGCGGGTCGAGCGGAAGCCCCGTCGGTGTGCCCGGTGCACCGGGTGTGCCGGGTTCCTGGAGGAAGTAGTACGGCGAGGCCGTGGCCGCCGGCGGCACGGGCGGGGAGAGGGGCGGCAGGCCCAGCTGCCCGAAGCCGGGCAGCTCCGGCGCCCGCGCGGGGTACCCGGGCGCCTCGGCGAGGAAGTAGTACGGCCCGGGGTCGGGGAGCCGGGCCGGCTGCTCCGGTACGGGGCCGCCCGGGACGGCGCTGGGCGCACTCGTCGCGTACGTGGCCGGGGCGCCGGCCGGCGGCGGCCCGGCGGGCGGGCTCATCCCCGCGGGCGAGGCCGGAGCGTACGTGGCCGGAGCGGCCGGAGCCGGAACGGGCGGAGCCGGAGCGGATGGTGCCGGAACGGCCGGGGCCGGAGTGACCGCCGCCGGAGCGGGCGCCGCCGGGTCCGGCAGGCCGGCCGGCGACGGCCACCGCCCGGGGTCGTCGGCGGGCGGAGCCTCCTGGTCCGGCGGTCCGCCGGGCAGGGCCCGGAAGAAGTCCCCGGCCAGCCGGCTCAGCGTCTCCTCGTCCGGCAGCCACGCCGGGGCGGCTCCGTTACCGGTAGGTGGGGGCGTAGTCATGGATCTTGTCCACTTCGACGTTGTCGAGCACGGCGAGCGCGTCCTCGGTGAGCACCGCGAGCGAGCAGTACAGGGAGACCAGGTAGGAGGCGATGGCGCTGCGGTCGATCTGCATGAAGCGCACCGACAGCCCCATCCCCTGCTCGCCCGAGAGCCCGGGCTGGAACAGCCCGACCACGCCCTGGCGCGACTCGCCGGTACGCAGCAGCAGGAACTTCGTCCTGCCGTTCTCCAGCGGGACCTTGTCCGACGGGATGATCGGCAGCCCCCGCCAGGTCAGGAACTGCGAGCCGAACATGCTGACCGTCGCCGGCGGCACACCCCGCCGGGTGCACTCCCGGCCGAACGCGGCGACCCCTTCCGGATGGGTGAGGAAGAAGGCGGGCTGCTTCCACACCTTGGTGATGAGGGCGTCCAGGTCGTCCGGGGTCGGCGGACCCGCCAGGGTGGGGATGCGCTGGCTGCCCGCCACACTGCTCAGCAGTCCGTAATCCGGGCTGTTGATCAGCTCGCCCTCCTGATGCTCCTTCACCGCCTCGATGGTCAGCCGGAGTTGCTGTGCGGTCTGGTTGTGCGGGCTGGAGTACAGGTCGGCGATCCGGGTGTGCAGATCCAGGACCGTCTGGACGGCCTTGAGCCGGTACTCCCGGGGCTCCTGCGCGTAGTCGACGAAGGTGTCGGGCAGCGGCGCCTCGTCGTAGTTGTCGCATTCGATGCGCACCGACTCGGGATGATCGACCCTGTTCACCCGGTAGATACCGGCCTCGACCGGTACCCACGACATCAGGTGCACCAGCCAGCGGGGCGTGATGGAGGCCATCTGCGGAACGGTCTTGGTGGTGTTCGCCAAGGTCCGCGCCGCTTTGTCGCTCACCGACATCGATCGTGACGGCGGATTCACAGCCGTGGTCATACGGCGTCTCCTTACCCGTGCCCGAGGGGCGGGCACGCGGGGTGGGGGGTGGGGGCGAGCGCGCCGGCGGTCAGATGTGCGCGGTCGAACTCGCTCGCACGAACTTTCCCACTCACCTCCCCGCGGCCGCGGTAGCGGACAGATGCGTGTCTTCGAGGCTTCCATCGAAGCGGGCTATGATTCGCGGATGATCGACTTGAGTCGGCTGCGGGTGCTGGTCGCCGTCGCCCGGGAAGGTTCGATCACCGCGGCCGCCGAGGCGTTGGGCTACGCCCAGCCGTCGGTCAGCCACCAACTCGCCCGGCTGGAGGCCGAGGTCGGCCTGCCCCTGTTGCAGCGGATGGGGCGCGGTATCCGGCTCACCGAGGCCGGCCGGCTGCTGGTGGACCGCGCCCAATCGATCCTGGCGCAGGTCGAGTCGGTCCACGCCGAGCTGGCGGAGCTGGCCGGGCTGCGCTCGGGCCGGGTCCGGCTGGCCGCCTTCCCCTCGGCGCTGGCCACCCTGGTGCCGCTCGCGGCGGCCCGGGTCTCCGCCCGGCACCCCGGTATCGAACTCACCTTGCGCGAAGCCGAACCGCCGGACGCGCTCAGCGCCCTGCGCGACAACGACGCGGACGTGGCGCTGATCTTCGAGCACGGCGATCCGCCCCAGCGCGATCGCCGCGACACCACCATGACACCGCTTCTCGACGAACCGCTGTACGTGGTCACCCCGGCGGACCGCTCCTGGGACGGTCCCCGGGCGGAGTTGGGCACCTATGCCGAGGCACGCTGGATCGCCGGCTGCGAACGCTGCCGCGAACATCTCGTCGCCGCCTGCGAGCGGTCCGGGTTCTCGCCGGTCATCGAGTTCGAGACCGACGACTACGTCGCCGTACAGGCACTCGTCGCGGCCGGGCTGGGGGTGAGTCTGCTGCCCGGACTCACCCTCCTCGCCAACCGGCACCCCGGGGTCAGGCTCCACCGGATCGCCGGCATGCGCAGACGGGTCGTGGCCGCCGTGTACGGCAAACCGCCCGCGTCCCAGCCCGCCCAAGTGCTCCTCGACGCGCTCGACGCGACCCTCACCGCACCGCGCTGGCCGTCCTGACGGTCGCGGTGGCGGTCGCGCAGGCCGGATCTCCCCGCTGCCCCGGGCCGTTGCCCGGGCCACCGGGATCTGTAGCATCCGGCGGATGGACGCGGTGATGGGGGCGTTGCCCCGAGGACTCGGGCTGGTGGAGCGGGTGGTCCGCGGGGAGCTGGATTCCCGGGGAGGGCCCGGTGTGGTCCGGCTGGCGCGGGAGAGCGGGCTCGACAAGGGGCAGGCGTCGCGGCTGCTGCGGGATCTGGCCGATTCCGGGGTGCTGGCCAGGGACGGGCACGAGTTCCGGGCCGGGGGAGACCTGCTGGCCGTCGCGGCGCAGGCCGGTCCGTGGGGCGTGGAGAGCCGGGCGCTGCTGCGGGCACTGGTGATCCGCTTCGGGGCGTGCGCCTACGTGGACGTGCTCCGCGGCGCGATGGTGCTCTCCGTACGGGCCGAACTGGCGGCCTGGGCCGAGTTCTCCTGGGCGCGGGCGGGGCGGCTGACACCGGTGTGGTGCACCGGAGCGGGACGGGCGCTGCTGTTCGACCGGTCGCGGGAGGAGATCGCCGGCCTCCTCGGCGGCGAGGACTTCATCGGGGCCGGCGGTCCCTACGCCCCGCGGACGGTGGAGGACCTGCTGCTGCGGGTCACCGCCGACGCCGCGCTGGGGGTCGCCGTGTGCGAGGCGGAGTACGACGACGACGTGCTGGAGGTCGCCGCTCCCGTACGGGATCCGCGCGGGGACATCGTGGCGGCGGTGAGCGCGGTCGTGCCGCACGCGGCGGTCCGCGACGACCGGGACGAACTGGTCGCGGCCGTCGGTGACGCCGCGGAGCGGCTGGCCCGCCTGCTCTGAGCCTCAGTCCTGCTCCGCCGCGTGCTCCGTCGAGCGCAGCGCGGCCGTCAGCCAGTCGCTCCAACGGACCACCGAGTCGGCGCAGGCCGCTGTCGCGGGTTCGAGACGGCGGCGGGGGCCGACGACCTGGACGGCGGCGACGATCTCCCCGCGGAAGTCCCTGACCGGGGCGGCGAGCGAGTAGAGACCGGGCTCGGCCTCCTGGTCGACGACGGAGTAGCCCCGTGCGCGGGCCGCGTCGAGCCGGGCCAGGAAGTCGTCCATGTCGGCCGGGGTGTTGGGGCCGTGCCGGACGAAGGCCGTACGGGAGAGGACGGCCGCGACCTCGGCCCGGTCGGCGTCGAAGAGCAGGGCCTGTCCGGCGTCGCTGCAATAGGCGGGATAGCCGCGGCCCACCCAGGACACGAACGAGGACAGGGACGGCGGCATCGACTCCAGGATCGTCACCGAGCTGGCGCCCCGCAGAACCCCCAGGTAGGCGCATTCCCCCGTATCGGCGGCGACGCCCTCCAGCGCGGTCCGGCCGTCCCGGCGCAGCCGCGCCTCGGTGATCTGCTGGGCGCGCGCGTACAGCTCCCAGGCGACGGAGTAGCGCAGCGACGCGCTGTCGCGGCGCAGGAACCGGGCGGCCTCCAGGCTCCGCAGGATGCGGGAGACCTGGCTGCGCTCCCGGCCCAGCAGCGCGGCGACCTCGGCGGCGGTGTGGCCGCGCGGATCACGCGGCGGGTGCTGGGCGAAGAGACGGAGCACGGCCAGGCCGCGTTTCAGACTGCTGTCGGTGGTCATCGCGAGCCGAGCATAGCGCCGGGCGACGAGGTGACCCCGCCCGGTTTCATTGCGGGAACATTGCGGGTTTGTGGCAGGACCCATGCATCATGAGCAACAAGACTTGTTTATTTCGCATCGCCGGATAGCCTCCTTTTCATCCTTCGGTAAACAGGCTCTTCAGGAGTTCCCCTTGTCCGCTCTGCGCCCGCTCGTACTGCTCGGCTCCGCGACGCTGCTCCTGGCGGGCTGCGCCGACCCCTCCGAGCCGGCCGGCTCGTCGTCCGGCGCGTCCGCGTCCGCCCCCGCCTCCTCCGCCGCCGCGGTCACGGAGAACGCCGCACTCGCCGCCAAGGTCCCGGCCGCGCTCAAGAAGAGCGGGATCACGGTCGCCAGCGACGTCAGCTACCCGCCCATGGACTTCTTCGACGCCGACAACAAGACACCCATCGGCGCCGAGATCGACCTGGACAAGGCGCTCGGAAAGGTCCTCGGGGTCGAGGTCACCATCGTCAACGTGCCCTTCGACTCGATCATCCCGGGCCTTCAGGCGGGCAAGTACCAGCTCGGTGTCTCGTCCTTCACGGACACCGCCGAGCGCGAGAAGGTCGTCGACTTCGTCACCTACTTCAACGCCGGCACCTCCCTGCTGGTCCCCACGGGCAATCCCGAGGGACTCAAGCCCGAGGGCGACTCCCTGTGCGGCCGTACCGTCGCCGTGGCCAAGGGCTCCACCCAGGCGCTGGTCGACCTGCCCGCCCGCGCCAAGAGCTGCGGGACGCCGATCAAGGTCAGCACCTTCCCCGACGGTACGGGCGTGAACCTCGCCGTCACCAGCGGCCGTGCCGACGCCGCCCTGGCCGACTCACCGGTCGCCGCCTACGCCGCCAAGCGGTCCGGCGGCAAGCTCGCCGTCGTCGGCGCGTCGTACGACACCGCGCCGTTCGGTATCGCGGTCCCGAAGAACAGCGAGCTGACCGGCCTGCTGAAGTCGGTCCTGGAGGACCTCAGGACCACCGGCGGCTACCAGCGGATCCTCGCCAAGTGGGGCCTGGAGTCCGGCGCCCTCGACGACTTCGAGATCAACGCCGCCTCGTGAAGGACGAACTGCCGGTCATCCGCCGCCGCAGGCCCGGCCAGTGGGTCCTGACCCTCGTGGTCCTGATCCTGGCCTCGGCCCTGATCCGGTCGCTGATCACCAACCCGCGCTTCGACTGGGGCACGGTCGGCGCCTGGCTGTTCAGCCGCACCGTGCTCAAGGGGCTGCTCGCCACCCTGGAACTCACCGCCGCCGCCATGGCGATCGGCCTCGTCCTGGGTATCGCGCTGGCCCTCATGCGCCTGTCGGACAACACCGTCGCCCGCGCGGTCAGCTGGGCGTACATCTGGCTCTTCCGGGGCACACCGCTCCTGGTCCAGCTGCTGTTCTGGGGGTTCATCTCCGCGCTGTACCCGACGCTGTCGCTGCATCTGCCCCTGCTGCCGGCGATCGGGAACGTCCCCGCGAACGCCGTCATCACGACCTTCGCCGCCGCGCTGCTCGGCCTCGGCCTCAACGAGGCCGCGTACCTCGCGGAGATCATCCGGGCCGGGATCGTCTCCGTCGACGAGGGGCAGAGCGAGGCGGCGGAGGCGCTGGGCCTGTCCAGGGCCAGGACCCTGCGCCGGATCATCCTGCCCCAGGCGATGCGCGTGATCATCCCGCCGGTCGGCAATGAGACCATCTCCATGCTCAAGACGACCTCGCTGGTGAGCGTGCTGGCCTACGCGGAACTCCTGTACTCCGTACAGATCGTGTACGCCCGTACGTACCAGACCATCCCGCTGCTGATCGTCGCCAGCATCTGGTACCTCGCCGTCACGACCCTCCTCAACATCGGACAGCACCACCTCGAACGTCACTTCGCGAAAGGAAGCCGGCGATGACGCTCCAGGCCACCGGGGTCCGCAAGTCCTTCGCCGGCCAGGAGGTGCTGCGCGGTGTCGACCTGTCCGTACCGCGCGGGACGGTCACCTGCGTGATCGGCCCGTCCGGCTCCGGGAAATCCACCTTCCTGCGGTGCGTGAACCGTCTTGAGCGGCCCGACGCCGGCCGGATCCTGGTCGACGGCTCCCCGATCGGGTACGAGAGGTACGGACGCGGGCTGCGCGAGCTGCGCCACCGCGACCTGGCCCGGCAGCGCCGCCACATCGGCATGGTCTTCCAGCGCTTCCACCTGTTCCCGCATCTGACGGCGCTCGCCAACGTCGTCGAGGGACCGCTCGGCGCCGGCCGCCCCCGCGCCGAGGCCACCGAGGAGGCCATGGCGCTGCTGGACCGCGTCGGACTGGCCGGCCGGCAGGGCGCCTACCCCGCCCAGCTCTCCGGCGGCCAGCAGCAGCGGGTCGCCATCGCCCGCGCCCTGGCGATGCGGCCGAAGCTCATGCTCTTCGACGAACCGACCTCGGCGCTCGACCCGGAACTCGTCGGCGAGGTCCTGGACGTCATGCGCGGCCTCGCCGCCGACGGTATGACGATGCTCGTCGTCACCCACGAACTGGGCTTCGCCCGCGAGGCCGCCGACGAGGTCGTCTTCTTCGACGACGGACGCGTCCTGGAGTCCGGGCCGCCCGCCCGGATCCTGACCGCCCCCGACCACCCCAGAACCCGCGACTTCGTGACGAGAGTGCTGTGACCGCCATGACCCCCGCGACCACCTTCCGCGATGCCCTGACCGCCGGACCCCTGGTCCTGGACGGCGGTATGTCCAACGAACTGGAGGCCCAGGGCCACGACCTGAGCGGCACGCTCTGGTCCGCCCGGCTGCTCCGCGACGCGCCCGACGCGATCACCGCCGTCCACCGCGCCTACTTCGCGGCGGGCGCGCAGGTCGCCATCACCGCCGGCTACCAGGCCACGTACGAGGGCTTCGCCCGGCTGGGCATCACCCGCGCCGAGACCACCGCGCTGCTGCGGCGCAGTGTCGCCCTGGCCCGCGAGGCCGCCGGCGGTACGGGCTGGGTCGCGGCGTCCGTGGGCCCGTACGGCGCCATGCTGGCCGACGGCTCGGAGTACCGTGGGAACTACGGGCTCACCACGGCCGAGCTGATCCGTTTCCACCGCCCCCGGCTGGAGGCGCTCGCCGAGGAGGCGCCCGACGTCTTCGCCGTCGAGACCATCCCCGACCTGCGCGAGGCCGAAGCCGTACTGACCGCGCTGGACGGCCTGGGCATCCCTGCCTGGCTCTCGTACAGCATCCGCGGGACGGCCACCAGCGCGGGCCAGCCGCTGACCGAGGCGTTCGCGCTGGCCCGGAGCAGCGACGCCGTCATCGCCACGGGCGTCAACTGTGCTCCCGCCGCCGATATGGCGTCGGCGCTCGCGCTGGTCGACGGCCTGCCCGGTGTCGTCTATCCGAACGGCGGTGGTGTCTGGGAGCCCACGGCACGCCGCTGGCTGGGGGCCGAGGACGAGGGCGCGGATCTGGCCCCCTCGTGGCTCGCCGCCGGAGCGGCCCTTGTCGGCGGCTGTTGCCGCGTCGGCCCGGCCGAGATCAGGAAACTGGCCGACCGCGTCAGCGCGTCCGCCGCGGGCTGACACGGGCCCGTCCTCGACGAGGCCACGAGGCCATGAAGTCAACTGACCGCGTTCTCTCTCTTTCCTTAATTCCACCCCAGGGGGTATCCATGGACCAGCAGCCCGCTTCCCTTCCGGTGATCGACCTCTCCGCCCTCGACCGCGAGGCGCTGCACCGGGCCGCCCGCGATGTCGGCTTCTTCCAGTTGGTCGGCCACGGCATCAGCATCGCCGAACAGACCCGGCTGCTCGCCACCGCCCGCGACTTCTTCGCCCTGCCCGAGGCCGACCGCAACGCGATCGACAACCTCAACTCCCCCCACTTCCGCGGCTACACACGGATCGGCAACGAGCTGACCCAGGGGCGCCGCGACTGGCGCGACCAGCTCGACATCAGCAATGAGCTTCCCGCGCGGGTGCCCGGCCCGGGCGAACCGCCGTACTGGTGGCTGGAGGGCCCCAACCAGTGGCCCGAGGCGCTGCCCGCACTGCGTGAGGTCTCGCTGGAGTGGATGGACCGGCTCAGCGCGGTCGCCCACCGGCTGCTGCACGAACTGCTCGCGTCCATCGGCGGTCCCGAGGACTTCTACGACGACGCCTTCTCCGGAAACCCGCGCAACCACCTGAAGCTGATCCGCTACCCGGGCCGGGCGCCGGAAGGCGACGACCAGGGCGTGGGCGTGCACAAGGACTACGGGTTCCTGACCCTGCTGCTGACGGACGAGGTGCCCGGGCTGGAGGTCGAGTCCCCGGGAACCGAGGACGCGCCGCGCGGCGGCCCGGACAACGACGACGGCGGGCGAGGGGCCGACCGCTTCATCAAGGTGCCCCATCTGCCGGGCGCCTTCGTGGTGAACCTGGGCGAACTCCTGGAGGTGGCGACGAACGGCTACCTGAAGGCGACCAACCACCGGGTGGTCTCCCCGCCCGGAGCACGCGAGCGCTACTCCGCCCCCTTCTTCTACAACCCGCGCCTGGACGCCCACATCGCGCCGCTCCCCTTCCCCGGCGCGTCCGGCGCGACGGGCGTCACCGAGGACTCGGGCAACCCGCTGTTCGCGGAGTTCGGCTGGAACGAACTCAAGGGCTGGATACGCGCCCACCCCGCGGTGGTGAAGAAGCACCACCCCGAGCTGAGCCGCTCCGGCGCCGAGCGGAGCTGACGCACCGTCAGACGGCGCAGGCGGCCCCGCCCGGTGAGCAGGTTACCGGGTTCCGGGTGCGCCGGCGGAGATCAGTTCCAGGAGGTCGGTGTGGATCCGGGCGAACCGGTCCCGTACCGCCGCGGCGGCCTCGGTCACGGCGCGGTCGGTGGGGTCCTGGTCCGGTTCGAGGAGCAGATGGACGGTGTCGGCGAGGGCTCCCTCGGACTCGTCGCCGTCGAGCGCGAGCGCGGCTCCGGGGTTCGCCAGGACCGTACCGAAGCCGACCATGACGGCGTGCAGGGCGTACTGCTGCCGCGGCAGGGAGAGATCGTCCCGTACGAGCCCGTGCTCGCGCAGGACCGGAAGCACCGCCTTCCCCATCGCGTCGGGGGTGGCCCGGGCGAAGCGTTCCTGGTCGGCGGCGTTGTGGACCAGGAGGCGCAGGGTGCTGTCCCCGCTGTCCCAATGCCGTCGCAGCCAGGGGCTGGCCGTGGTCGTACGGATCAGCAGCGGGGCGAGGCGGCGGGGCAGGATGTGGTGCGGGTCCTGGTCGATCAGATCGATGGCGGTATCGATCCAGGCGAGCACCTCGCGCGCGAGCAGGCCCATGAACAGGGCTTCTTTGGTCTCCCAGTAGAGGTAGACGGTGCCCTTGCCCACGCCCGCGGCGGCGGCGATCTCCGAGATGGTCACCTTGCGGACATCGTGCGCGAGGGCCAGTTCACGGGCGGCGTCGAGGATCCGGGCCGCTTTGGCGGAGTCGTGTTCGATCAGCCGGTTCACGGGGGGTACTCCTCCTGCTTCGCTCGTCGGGAGCATGATGACACGCGTACGCGGCGGGTCGGGCCGGCCGCGCACGCGGGCGTCAGACCCGGGCGATGTCGACCGTCTTCAGCCTGGCGGCCTTGCTGCGGTGCTGAAGCGTCTTGAAGACGGTCCGGCCGGGCGTCGTTCCGATCATGAGGTTCATGGCCTTGCGGGTCCGGTGCTCGGTGCGGTCGGCCGAGACGAAGATCCGGCGCATGTCCATGCCGGTGCCCTGGTGGTACTCGATGAACGGCCGGAGCCGCGCCTCCCACTCGCGCAGCGCCCCCGGTACGTCGCCGGGGTGGCGTTCGAGCAGGGTGCCGAGCAGATCGGCCCCCGCCAGCCCGGTCGCGGCGCCCATGCCGGAGTAGAGGGTCAGACACCAGGCGGCGTCGCCGACCAGGACCACCCGGCCCTCGTGCCACCGGTCGAGCCGTACCTGCTCGGGGGTGTCGAAGAGATGGTCGGGCGCCTGCTCGAACCGGTCGAGCAGCCAGCCGAGGGTCTCACCGGTCGGCTCGGGTCCGAACGCCGCCCGCAGCGAGTCGACCGGCGGCCTGGTGAACTCGGCGTCGATGTCGTCCGGGCGGTAGTTGAACAGCAGGGTCGGCGGCCGGTCGGCGAAGGGGAAGACCCAGGCCGACCGGCCCTCTTCGGACAGGACCAGACCATCGGTCCCGCGGTATCCGGGGACCGCGTCGGGCAGGGCGCACGCGGCGAGGACATAGCCGAGGCGGTGCAGCCGGCCCTCGTCGGAGCCGAACACCAGCCGGCGCACCGTCGAGCGCAGACCGTCCGCTCCGACCACCAGGTCGAACCGCTCGGTCGTGACCTCGGCCGAGGCCAGGTCCTCGATATCGGCCTCGACGCCCCCGTCGACCTGGCGCAGCGCGGCCGGGACGGAGGAGAAGCGGATCGCGACCTCCGCCGGGAGGGCGTCGAACGCGGCGTCCTCGATGTCGCCGCGCGTGACCGGCCGTACGCGGCCGGGAACGGCGTCGGTGAAGTTCATCGCGCGGGTGCGCCGCCCGGCGCGGTCGACGTTGTAGGTGGTGAGTTCGTCGGAGACGCGGTTCGGCAGCTCGATGCCCATGCGCTCGGCCGCGGCGAGCCCGGTTCCGAAGACGCCGATGAAGTAGCCGCCGCGGCGGCGCTCACCGGCCTTCTCCAGGACGGTCACCTCCCAGCCCGCCTGGTGGAGCCGTAGCGCCGAGGCGATGCCGCTGATGCCGAGTCCGACGACGAGAGCCCGCTGCCGCGGGGTGCTGTGTGTGTTCATGACTCCACGATAAGACCTACTGACCAAAATAGTCATCTGGTCAGTGAGATTTTCCGGCCCGGAGTGCGGGCAGGGTCCTTGGTCCCGGGCCTTTGGTCCCGGCCCTGGGGCCTGTCCGGCTCCGCCGCCTGGGTAGGGTCCTGCGGGTGTGCCGACCGGCACCGACCCGAGAAGAAGGACGGACCAGCGAATGCCAGGAAGACGTTTCTGGGGGATTATCTTTCTGGCCGAGTACCTGGCCTTCTGCGCCATCGGATACAAGCTCAACGGCGGTACCCCGAGCGTCCCCTGGAACCTCGCGGGCCTGGCCTGCGGCGCGCTGACCATTTTCGCGTTCAGCAGGTTCCGGAAGGAGTAGGGAGGCCGCGGCGGCGGATCATCCATGCCCGGTGGCCGGTCATGTCACCGTCATGGACGAGGCTCCCGAAGACCTCGCCGTCGGCGCCCTGTCGGCGATGTCCGGGCTGTAGCGGGACCGCGCGCCGGTCGTCCGAAGTGGCGCGGCCCGGCCTGTTTCGGCTCTGTGAAATCTCCGTCGGAGGGCTCTTCCGTATGCGCCTTCGCATGCGAAGCTGCATGCGAGGTTCCGGCGGAGCCACTTTCCGGGGGTGTGTTCCCGGAGGCCGCCTGGTTGTCCAGCCCCTTGAACGACAGAGGAATTCGCCATGACGCATCTCGATCGCCGCACACTTCTGCGCTCCGCCGGTGCCGCCGGAGCGGCCCTTCTCGGTGGCGGGCTCCTGGCCGCCTGCGGATCACCGGGCAGTTCCTCGTCCGGGGGGTCGACCTCCCTGACCCTCTTTCACTGGGCCGGGGCGCAGGGCACCGTGCCGAGGAAGGTTGCGAAGGCGTTCGCCAAGAAGCACGGCGCGACCATCCGCTACATCGAGGGCACCAACGCGGACACCTTCCCCAAGCTGGTGTCGTCCGTCCAGATCAACGCGGAGAAGCCGCTGCTGAACCTCGGCTTCTTCAACGCGCAGAGCTTCGCACAGGGTTCGGCCGACGGCCTCTGGGCGCCGGCCGATGACTCCGCGGTGCCCAACGTCGCCAAGGTGCTGCCGGGGTACCGCACTTCGGGCGGCCTCGGCGCGTACATGGTGATGGACGCGATGGGGCTCATCTACAACAAGAACGTCATCCGCACCCCGCCCACCTCCTGGACGGACCTCTTCGACACGGCCTACCGGGGCAAGGTGACCACCTGGGACGCGCCCGCCTTCAGTGTCAACGCCGTCCCGGTGATCAACCAGATCGAGGGTGGTTCCGAGGGCGATCTGTCCAAGGGCATAGCCGCCTTCTCCCGGGCCGCCAAGAGAGGCCAGTTCAGCGGACTGATCGGCTCGCTGGACCAGCTGCGGCAGCAGCTCAACAGCGGACAGGTCGTGATCGCCCCCGGATTCCAGGGAGTTGCCCAGCCCTGGATCGACGAGGGCGACCCCATCGGCTTCGCCGTACCCAAGCAGGGGGTGATGGCCTTCCCCGAGGGCTTCCAGCTCGTCAAGGGGTCGAGCGACGACCAGCTCGAACTGGCGGCCGAGCTGATGAACGAACTCTTCGCCCCCGCCACCGTGTCCGCGTACAGCGCCGCCACCGCCACCATCCCGCTCGTCGAGGGCGCGGAACTGCCCGCCAAGTACCGCGATGTGGAGAGCTACCAGCTCCAGACCGTGCAGAACGCGCTCAAGCTGGACTGGGCCGCGCTCGTGAGCGGACTCGACAAGGCCACCACCGCCTGGAACAACGACGTGAAGGCCCACCTGTGAGCGTGGCCGCGGAAGAACCGGGGGGCCGTGGCGAGCCGGCGGCCCACGGCGAACCGGCGGTCCACGCGGACGGTCTCGTCCGGTCGTTCGGTGCGCACCGGGTCCTGGACCACGTCGAACTGCGCGTCGAGCGCGGCGAGTTCTTCTCCCTCCTGGGCCCCTCCGGCTGCGGGAAGACCACCGCGCTGCGGATCATCGCCGGACTGGAGGAGGCGGACGAGGGCCGGGTACGGATCGACGGCGCCGATGTCAGCCGTGTCCCCGCGCACCGCCGCCCCACGAATCTGGTGTTCCAGCAGGGCGCCCTGTTCCCGCACATGGACGTGGCACGGAACGTCGCCTTCGGCCTCAAGGCGGAACACACCGGCCGCGAGGAGACGGCCCGCCGGGTGGCCGAAGTCCTCGACGTGGTCGGGATGGGCGCCTTCGCCGGCCGGGCGCCGAGCACCCTGTCCGGCGGACAGCGCCAGCGCGTCGCCATCGCCCGCGCCCTGGTCAAGCGCCCCCGCGTACTGCTGCTCGACGAGCCGCTGAGCGCCCTGGACCTCGGGCTCCAGCTCCGGATGCGGCGTGAACTGCGCGCCCTCCAACGGCGTACCGCCACCACATTCGTCTGCGTCACCCACAACCAGGCCGAGGCGATGGAGATGTCCGACCGTATCGCCGTCATGGCGCGCGGCCGTATCGAGCAGATCGGCACGGCCGAGGAGCTGTACCGGACACCGGTCAGCAGGTTCGTCGCCGAGTTCATCGGCGAGAACAACCTCTTCACCGTGACCGGTACGGAGCCCGGACCCGCCGGCGCGACGCCCGCCGGGCCCGCCCGCTACGCCGTGGCGGCCGCCGACGGTCTGCGCCTGCCACTGCCCGGCGACACCGGCGCCGCCCCGGACACGGTGGCCGCCGTACGGCCCGAGTCGTTCCGTATCACCCCGCCGGACAGCCCCGACGCGGCCGTACGGGCCGTGGTCCGGTCCGCCGGATTCCTCGGCGCCCGCGTCCGTGTCGTCCTGGAGACTTCCGAAGGCCGGGAGATCCTGGCCGACACGAGTGGTACGGGCACGATCCCCGCGGTCGGCGAGAGCGTGGGCCTGGCCGTCGACGCCTCGGACGTCGTCGTCCTGCCGGGTACCGGGCCCGGGAGCCCACGGTGAACGGCCTCCGCGCGTCCGTACGCGCCGAAGCGCCCGAGCCCGTACGGAGCGACGGCGGACCGTCGGTCCCCGACAGAAACGACCCGAAGCGCCGGAAGGACCCGAAGCGCCGCCGGGGCTACCTGCTCGCCGCCGCCCTCGTCGCGCCGGGCGCGCTCTATCTGCTGCTCGTCTTCTGCTCGATCGTCCTGCTCCTGCTGTCGTACAGCTTCCGCACCGAACGCACCAGCCGGCTGTTCGCCCCGTTCGACACGGGCACCTGGAACCGGCTCCTGCACGACGCGTACACCGCGGATGTGCTGTGGACCACGCTGCGGGTGGGCGCCACGGTGGCCGTCCTCACCGTGCTGATCGCCTATCCCGTCGCCTGGTGTCTGCTGCGGATACGCCGCTGGTGGCTGTCCGGCCTGCTGATGTTCGTCGTCTTCTCGCCGATCCTCATCAGTGTGGTGGTGCGGTCCTACGGCTGGATCCTCCTGCTCGCCCCGGACGGCCTTCTGCACGGTCCGCTGGGCAGCTGGCTCTACCACGAACCAGGGGTGGTGCTGGCCCTGGTCCATGTGGAACTCCCGTTCGCCATCGTGCCGTTGCTCGGCTCGATCCGATCGCTCCCGGACGGTGTGCTGGAGGCCGCGGCCGATCTGGGCGCCTCCCCGTGGCGGCGGCTGCGCTCGGTGCTCCTGCCGCTCACGATGCCCGGTGTCATCGCCTCGCTCCAGCTGGTCTTCGCCCTCACCGTCAGCGCCTTCGCCACCCCGTCCCTCCTCGGGGGCGGCCGTGTCGCGGTGCTCGCCCAGTCCGTCTACCAGAACATCCAGCAGTTGCAGTGGCCGCTGGCCGCGGCCCAGGCGCTGGTCCTGCTGGGGGTGGCCCTGACCGTACTGGCGACCTTCAACCGGCTGGGCCGGCTGGCCGACGTACGCCACCGGCTGCCCGCCGCCGGTCAGGGGGAGGGATGAGTGTGCTGACCTCGCGTCGTGTCCTGGCCGCCGTCCGGGCGCTCTTTCTCACGGCGACCGCGCTGTTCGTCCTTCTGCCACTGGCCGTGGTGGTGGTCAACTCCTTCCGCGGCGCCACCGCGGCCGGTGGGGGAGCGGGCCTCACCCTGCGCTGGTACCGGGAGGCGCTGTCCTACGAACCGTTCACCACCGGACTTCTCTACTCGACCCAGGTCGCCGTACTGGCCACACTGATCTCCGTCGTGGTGGGCACCATGGCTGCCTATGCCGTCGCCCGGCTGGACTTCCCCGGCCGCGAACCGCTGCGGTCGCTGTTCGTGGCACCCCTGAGCCTGCCCCGGGTCGTCGCGGGGTTCTGCCTCTTCGTCCTGTACGCCTCGCTCTTCCCCGCCGCGTACGGCACCGTCGGAGGTATCGCGTTCGCCCACTGCCTCCTGCTGCTGCCCTTCGTGGTGGCTGTCGTCGGCGCGGCCCTGGCCGGACTGGACCCCGCGCTGGAGGAGGCCGCGCGCGACCTGGGGGCCTCCCCGCTCGCCGCGTTCGCCCGGATCACCCTGCCGCAGATACGGCCGGCCCTGCTGGCCGCGACCGTGTTCGCTTTCCTCACCTCCTTCGACGAGGTGGACACCTCGGTGTTCCTCATGCCCGCCGACACCACGACCCTGCCGGTGGCGATGTTCCTGCGGCTGGAACAGCGGCAGGACCCCACCGTCACCGCCATGTCGAGTCTGCTGATCGCCGGTTCGCTGCTGCTGGCGGCGCTCGCGGCGGTGGCGGCCCGCCGGGTGGCCGCGGCCCTGGTGCACACCCCCGCCCCCCAAGGAGCCCACTCCCCGTGACCAGCCTCCTCCCGCCCGGCCCCGCAGAGGGCCCGCGCTCCGCCGCCGGAGCGCGCCCTGCCGTCGGCGCGAGCCCCGCCGCCGGCCCCCGCCCCGTCCCGCCGCGCTTCCGTATCGGTGTCGACGTCGGAGGCACCTTCACCGATGTCGTGCTGGCCGCCGCGGACGGCTCGGTGCTGCACACCGCCAAGGTGCCCTCCGAGGCCGCCGGCCCCGCCGCCGCCGTGGTCCGCGCCGTCTCCGGCATCCTCGCCCGGCACCACGTCTCCCCGGACCAGGTCGAGTTCTTCGCACACGGGCAGACCTTCGCGCTCAACACCGTGCTCCAGCGGTCCGGGGCCCGCACCGGACTGCTGGTCACCCGCGGCTTCCCCGACCTGCTGGACATCGGACGGCTGCGGCTGCGCGACCCCATCGACTTCTTCGCCGCGCCGCGACGGCCCCTGGTCGAGCGCGGGGACGTACGGGAGATACCGGAGCGGACGCGCGTCGACGGCACGGTGGACCACCCCCTGGACGAGGAGGCCCTCCTCGAAGCCGCCCGCGACCTGCTCGCGGACGGGGTCGAGGCGCTCGCCGTCGTCTTCCTCCACTCCCACGCCCACCCCGGGCACGAACAGCGGGCCGTGACCCTGCTCCGGCGGGCCCACCCCGGGCTGATCGTGGCGGGCTCCTGCGAACTGTGGCCGGAGGAGAAGGAGTACGAGCGCGCCACCGTGGCCGTACTGGCCGCGCATGTCGCGGGACTCCTGCGCGGCTACCTCGGCGACCTCTCCCGCCGGATGCGCGCGGCGGGACTGCACTGCCCGCTGCACATCACCAAGTCCAACGGCGGAGTGATGTCCGTGGACAGCGTCCTCACCACCCCCAACGGCCCCAACGGTGCCGCGGAGAGCGAGCAGGGCGCCGCCTCGCTGCTCCGTGCCGCCGTGGAGACCCTGCTGTCGGGGCCCGCCGCCGGTGTCGCGGGCGCGGTACGGCTGGCCTCGGCGGCCGGCGTGCGCGACCTCGTCACCATGGACATGGGCGGTACGAGCGTGGACAGCGCGATCGTCGAGGACGGCCGTATCCCCTACTCCACCGACTCCGAACTGGGCGACTTCCCGCTGATCACCCCGTCGGTCGAGGTGTCCTCGATCGGTGCCGGCGGCGGCTCGGTCGCCTGGCTGGACGCCTCCGGTGTGCTGAAGGTCGGCCCGCGCAGCGCGGGCGCGCGGCCGGGGCCGGCCTGTTACGGGCGCGGCGGCAAGGAGCCCACGCTCACCGACGCCTATGTGGTGTGCGGCTATCTCGACCCGGACGACTTCGCCGGGGGAGTGGTGGGCCTGGACCGTGACGCGGCGCGCGAGGCGTTCGCCGGACTGGCCGGCCGGCTGGACATGGACGTGGAGTACGCCGCCGAGGCGGTGGTGAACGTGGCCACCGCGATGATGCACGCGCGCCTGGTCCCGCTGCTCGCCCGCCGCGGTGTCGACCCCGCCCAGTGCCGCCTGGTGCCGTACGGCGGGGCGGGCCCCGTCCAGGCGGTGGCCCTCGCCCGCGAACTCGGCATCCGCCGGCTGCTCGTTCCCTGGTCACCGGGGACGCTGTGCGCGTTCGGCGCTCTCGTCACCGACCTGCGGCACGACCTGGTCGCCTCCGTCGGCGCGACCACCGGCACCCTCGACGACGCACGGCTGGAGAGCGGGTGGAAGGAGCTGGAGGAGCGGGCCCACGACTGGTACCGCGAGCAGTCAGCCTCGCTCCACCACGAGGTCGGGCTCACCCGCTGGGCCGATGTCCAGCTGGCCGGACAGTCGTTCACCCTGGCCGTGACACTGCCCGAGGACGAGCGGCCCACCGTCGCCGCGCTGCGGGCCGCGTTCACCGCCCGCTACCGGGCGGCCTACGGAGTGGACGCCTCGGGACGCGAGCTGGACGTACGCAGCCTGCGCGTCACCCTGACCGCGCGCTCGCGGCCCCTGACACCGCGCGCCGTCGGCGGCACCACGGCCCGGCCCCGGCCGCACACCGTCGTCGAAGACGGCCGGCTCGTACCGGCGGAACGAGTCCGACGGGCCGAACTCGCGCCCGGGACCACACTGCGCGGGCCGCTCGTGGTCTCCGCCCCGGACGCCACCCTCTTCCTCCCCACCGGCGCCACCGTCGAGGCGGATGCCATGGGGAACCTGCTGATCGACGCCGGGGAAGCCCGGGGAAAGGCATCCTGATGCGCAGTTCGCCCGTGACACTGGAGATCCTGTCGCGCCGGCTGACCGCTGTCGTGGAGGAGATGGCGGAGACGATCCGCCGGACCAGCTTCAGTGTTTTCGTCAAGCAGACCGCGGACTTCGGCACCTGCCTGGTGACCCCGGACGGCGAGGTGTTCGCCGCGCCCCGGAGCATCTCCGGGAACCTGATGATCGGGCTGCCCGCGCGCGCCGCGATCGAGTCGCTCGCCCCCTACGCGCCCGGCGACATCGGCATCAGCAACGACCCCGACGCCACCGGTGGCCTCGTCACCCATCTGCCGGACGTGTGGACGTGGGCGCCGCTGTACGCCGAAGGCCGCGTCGTGGCCTACGCGTTCAGCTTCGTCCACGCCTCCGACATCGGCGGCTCGGTCCCGGGATCCATCTCCTGGACGCACACCGACCGGGCCCAGGAGGGTGTTCTCGTCCCGCCGGCCAAGCTGTACGACGCGGGCCGGGAGAACACGGCGCTGCTGCGGACCGTACTGGCCAACACCCGGGTGCCGGAGGAGAACCGGGGCGACATCGACGCGCAGATCACCGGGCTGACGGCGGCCCAGCGCCGGATCGACGAGATCGTCGCCGCGTACGGGGCCGAGGCCCTGACCGACGCGATGGCGGACCTGCTGGACGAGGCGGCGGCCCGCGCCGCCGTACTCCTGTCCCAACTGGGCGAGGGCACCTACCGGTTCGTCGACTACGTGGAGGGCCTCACCGCTCCCGGCCCGGACGGCCAGGAGACGGTCACCGTTCCCCCGACCCGGCTCGCCCTGGAACTCACCCTCGCCGCGGGCCGCCCGCACCTCTCGTTCAAGGGCACCTCGCCCCAGGTCGCCGAGGCGATCAACCTGCCGACCGGAGGCGCGCCCGGACACTACATGCTGGTGTTCGCCCTGGTGAACTATCTGGTCTCCAAGGACCCCGGCATCCCCTACAACTCCGGCCTGGTCCGGGCCGTCACCGCGGATCTGCCCCCGGGCTCCGTGGTCAACCCCGGCGCCGGCGCCACCTGCGGGGTCCGCGCGGCGGTGTTCTTCCGCATCATGGACTGTGTGCTCGGCTGTCTGGCCCAGGCCGCGCCCGCGGACGCGCTCGCGACCGGCTCCGGCGCGGTGGCGATCGCGACGGTCGCCCACACCGATCCGGTCACCGGCCGGCGGCGGGTCGCCGTCGGCCAGCCGCTGACCGGCGGCTCGGGCGGCCGTCCCGGCCTGGACGGGCTGCACGGCACCAGCTTCACCGGCGGCTGGCTGCGCAACGTCCCCAACGAACTCCTCGAACAGGACGCCCCCGTCCTCGTCGAGGAGTACCGCTACCGCCCCGGCTCCGGGGGAGCCGGCAGGCACCCCGGCGGCGCGGGCATCACCCTGCGCCTGCGGGCCCTCGCGGACGGTGTGACCCTCGCCGTCCGCGGCATGGAACGCCTGCTGTTCGCACCGTGGGGGCTGCACGGCGGCGGTACGGGGGTGCCCGGCCGCGCGGTCCTCAACCCCGGCACCCCGGGGGAGCGGCGGCTGGGCCGGGTCAACGTCGTCACCCTGGCGGCCGGCGACGTACTCCTCGTGGAGACCGCGGGCGGCGGCGGCCTCGGCCCGCCCGGCGACCGGCCCGCCGAAGCGGTCGCCGCCGATGTGGCCCGCGGACTCCTCGACGACGAGCGGGCCCGCTCCGCGTACGGGGTCGTCCTGCGGCCCGATGGCACCGTCGACGGCCCCGCCACCGCTGTGGCGCGTACGCGAACGGCCGCGCGTGAGCCGGTCTTCACACTCGGCGCGGCCCGCACCGCCTACGAGCGGCGCTGGCCCGAGCGGGTGCAGCGGGCCCTCGTCGACGAGGTGGCACACCACCCGCCGACCGTACGCGCCCAGGTCTACCGGGCCGCCTACATCGCCGCGGACGCCGGGGCCGGACCGGACCGCCCGGTGACCACCGAGGCCGTACGCGAGGCCGTACGCCGGGCCGCCGGACAGCCCGGCACCGGCACCGTCCCCGACGGAACAGACATTGCCACTGACACCGACACCGGCGACACCAGCACCGGCGTGTCCCGCCCGCACCCGCCCACCACAGGAGTGACACCGTGACGACCGGCACCCCCCTCAGGTTCGGCCTGATGACCTACGAGGCCGCTCCCTGGCCGGAACTCATCGCGCGCTGGCGCCGGTTCGAGGACCAGGGCTGGGACAGCCTGTGGGCCGGAGACCACCTCTGGAGCGCCCTGGATCCCGAAGGACGCCCCGTGCGCGGCCGGTTCGACGCCTGGATGCTCGCCGCCGGCATCGCCTCGGCCACCTCGCGCGTCACTGTCGGCACCCTGGTCAGCGCGGCCCCCCTGCGCAATCCCGCCATGGTCGCCAAGCAGGCGATGACACTCGACCACCTCTCCGGTGGCCGCGCCGTGGCCGGTATCGGCGCCGGCGGCAATCCGAAGGACCTCGCGTACGCGGGCGTCGCCCCCTGGCCCCCGGCCGACCGGGGACCCCTGCTCGACGAGTACCTCACCGTCGTCCGGGGCGTACTGGAACAGGACCGCTTCGACCACGACGGACCGCACTTCGGCGTGGCGGGCGCGGTGCGCGCGCCCGGCCCGGTCACGGGCGAGCGGCCGCCGCTGCTGGTCGCCGCCCATGTGGACGCCACCCTCGCGGTCGCCGCCCGCCACGCCGACGTGTGGAGCAGTTACGGCAGCCTGTTCTCCCAGCTCCGCCGCGGTGTGAAGCTCGACGAGAAGGAGAGCCTGCGGCTGACCGGGGAACGCGCCGCCCTCCTGGACGCCCACGCCGAGCGCGCGGGCCGTGACCCGGCCTCCATCCGCAAGTCCTTCATGGCCGGATTCACCGAGGACGCCCCCTGGGAATCGGTGGAACGCTTCCGGGACTTCGTGGGCCGCTTCACCGGGATCGGCATCACCGAGTTCATGTTCCCCTTCCCCCTCCAGGGCCCGCACCGCGAGGGCGTGTTCGAGGAGGTCGTGGCCGAGGTGCTGCCGCGCCTGCGGGCCGGGGAGCGACCGTGAACGGGGCACGGGAGCTGCTCGGCCCCGGTGCCCGGCGGCTCGCCGGGGAGCTGACCGCGCTGCGCCGCCGGCTGCACGCCGTACCGGAAGTGGGGCTGCGGCTGCCGCTCACCCGGGCCACCGTCCTGGACGCGCTGGCCGCGGTCGCCGCCGGCACCGGCGGCGCGCTGGAGCTGACCACGGGCCGCGCCGTCGACTCGGTGACCGCGGTGCTGCACGGCGCCCGGCCGGGCCCCGTCGTCCTGCTGCGCGCCGACATGGACGCCCTGCCGGTGCGCGAGACCACCGGGCTGCCGTTCGCCGCCGACGCCGACCGTATGCACGCCTGCGGACACGACCTGCACACCGCCGCGCTGGTGGGCGCGGCGCGCCTGCTCGCCGGACACCGGGGGAGCATGGCCGGCAGTGTCGTGCTGATGTTCCAGCCCGGCGAGGAGGGGTACGACGGCGCGGGGGAGATGCTCGCGGAAGGGGTCCTGGACGCCGCCGGCCGCCCGGTCGACGCCGCGTACGCCCTGCATGTGGTCGCCGACCTGCCGGCCGGCCGCTGCTACACCCGCCCCGGCCCGGTGATGGCCGCCTACGGCATTCTCGACGTCACCGTACGCGGGCGCGGCGGCCACGGCGGCCGGCCGCACGAGGCGCTGGACCCGGTCCCCGTGGCCATGGCGGCGGTCACCGCCGTACAGAGCCACACCGACCGGCGTTTCGACGCCTTCGACCCCGTCGTGGTCACCGTGGGGGAGTTCCACGCGGGGACGGCGCCCAACGTCATCCCCGCCGACGCCCGGTTCCGGGCCGGTGTGCGGTCCTTCTCCGCCGGGGCCACCGCGCGCCTCGCCGCCGAACTGCCGCCACTGGTACGGGGCATCGCACAGGCGCACGGCCTGGAGGCGGACGCGGCCTTCACCCACGTCCTGCCCGCCACCGTCAACGACCCGGTCCACGCGGACCACTTCGCCCGTACCGCGACCGGCCTGTTCGGGGCCGGCCGCTACGAGGAACTCGCCCGGCCCCGGGTCGGCTCCGAGGACTTCTCCCGGGTCCTGGAACGGGTTTCCGGAGCGTACGGCTACCTCGGCGCGGCTCCGCCGGGCCAGGACCGGCCCGCCGGAAACCACTCCCCGACGGCGGTGTTCGACGAATCGGTCCTGCCCGACGCCGCCCTCCTGCTGGCCGCCCTCGCCTGGCGGCACGTCGGAACCCCTCCCACGTCCTGTCCATGACCCACCGCCGCCGTCGCGTATCCGCGCGGGCGCCGTTCTCAGGAGTTTCCGTGTACGACGTACAGCCCCAGCACCAGCCCCACGCCCCGGCCGCCGCCGAGGATCCCGGCCCCGCCCCGCGCACCCGCCGGGGGTGCGACGCGCTCGTCGACGCGCTGGTGGCAGGAGGTGTCACCACCCTGTTCGGAGTGCCCGGCGACACCGGGGTGGCCCTGTACGACGCCCTGTACGAGCGCGCGGACGACATCCGGCACATCCTGGCCCGCGACGAGCGGCACGCGGCGTCGATGGCCGACGCCTACGCCCGCAGCGGCAACCGGGTGGGCGTGGTCGAGGTCTCCAGCGGCGGCGGCACCACCTATGTCGTGGGCGGGCTCGGCGAGGCGTACGCGGCCGGTGTGCCCGTCCTGCTCATCACCTCGGACATCCACGCGGCCAGCCGGGGCACCGGCGCGCTGACCGAGATCGACCAGGTCGCCCTGTTCTCCGCGGTGACCAAGTGGACCCGGGTCGCCGAGAGCGCGGACGATCTGCCCGAACTGGTAGCGCGGGCCCTGCGGGAGGCGGTGTCGGGACGTCCGGCACCGGTCGCCCTGATCGTCCCCGAGAACGTGCTCGACGCACCCACGCGGGCGCGCCCCGCCCCGGACGCCGCCGCCCCCGCGCTGCCCGCCCGGCGGCCCGGGGCGCCCGCGGCGGCCGTCGCCGAAGCGGCGCGGCTGCTGTCGCGCGCCCGCAGGCCCGCCGTCCTCGCCGGCTCCGGCGTCCATGTCTCCGGCGCCTGGCGGAGCCTGGAGGAACTCGCCGCGACGGTGGGCGCCGCGGTCGCCACCTCCATCCACGGCAAGGGAGCCGTCGGCGGCGACTGCCCCTGGTCGGTGGGGGTGGTCGGCAACAACGGCGCGCTCCCCGGCGCCAACGCGCTGCTGCGGGAGGCGGACACGGTGCTCCTGGTCGGCACCCGCGCCAACGCCACCGACACCAACAGCTGGACCGGCCCGGCGCGCGGCGGCGTCCCCGTCATCCAGATCGACATCGACCCCGGGCGGGCCGGCCGCAACTTCCCGGGAGCGATCGCGCTGCCCGGCGACGCGGACACCGTCCTGCGCCAGCTGCTCGCCGAGGTGATACCCGTCGACGACTCCGAGCGCGCGCTGCGCCTGACGGCCGTACGGGCCGCTGCGCAGACGCCCGCTCCCGCCGCGCGGCCGGTGGAGCCCGCGCCGGGGGACGGCCCCCGGCTGCTGCCCGACGAGGTGGTCCGCGTCGTGTGCGCGGGTCTGCCCGCCGGCACTCCCGTGATCGCCGACCCCGGCACCCCCACGCCCAATGTCGCGGCGTACTGGAAGCAGCGGGAGGCGGGGCGCGAGGTCATCGTGCCCCGTGGGCACGGCCCGATGGGGTACGCGATCCCGGCGGCGGTCGGTGTGGCCATGGCCCGGCCCGGCACCCCGCTGGTGTCCTTCACCGCGGACGGCAGCTTCGCGATGGCGTGCGGCGAGCTGGAAACGGTGTCACGGCTCGAAGTGCCGGTTCTGTTCGTCCAGTTCACCAACCACAGCCTCGGCTGGATCAAGATGCTCCAGCATCTGTACAGCGGCCGCCGCTACTTCGGTGTCGACCCCGGAACGATCGACGCGGTCGCGGTGGCCCGGGCCTGCGGTGTGGAGGCGCACACCGTCGGCTCCACGGCAGAACTCCAGGAGCGTGTGGCGGATTTCGCGGAGCGGCCGCGACCGGTGTATCTGGACGTGGAGGTACCGCACATGATCGACTACACACCTCCGGTACCCGCCTGGGACCGCGGCCCCGCCGGAAACGCGGAGCGCCCCGTGTACTGAGGCAGGATCGGGGCAGGCACGACGGGCGCGTACCGGCGGCACGGGATCGAATGGACGGGACCAGGTGACGGAACAGGATCCGCACGCGCCGCGCGGCGACACCGGCCGGGTACCGGCCCGTCGTCGGTCGGAAGAGGTCTACTGGACGCTCCGCCAGGAGATCGTCGACGGTGTCCTGCGGCCCAACGCGCCCCTGGTGGAGGACGAGATAGCGGTGCGGCTGGGCGTCTCGCGCACCCCGGTCCGCGAGAGCATGCAGCGGCTCATGGCCGACGGGCTCATCCGGTCGCAGCGGCGGCGCTGGGTGGTGCACGAGTACACGCGGGAAGAGGTGGCGCATCTCTACGAGGTCCGGGCCGGCCTGGAGTCCCAGGCCGCCCGGCTGGCCGCGCTGCGCGCCACCTCCGCGCAGCGCGGGGACATCGCGGCCTGGAGAGCCCGGATGACGTCCCCGACCGCGGACGCGCTGTGCGACAGGATCTCCAACAACGACTCCTTCCACGACAGTGTCACGGCCGCCTCCGGCAACCCCCGGCTGCTGGAGATGATCCGCGCCAACCGGCTCTTCCACTTCAACAAGCGCATCGCCGCCCTGTACAGCACGGAGGAGATCGCGATCTCCTCGCGGCAGCACGGCGACCTCATCACCGCCGTCTGCGAGGGAGAGGCGGACCGCGCCGGGGCCGTTGCCCGGGAGCACACGGAGTTCTCCCTCGGAGTCATCCTGCGGAAGCTCTTCTGAGCCTGCCGTAGCCCGTGACCGCGGAACACCCCCGTCATGTAGATGACGACGGCCTTCCCGCTGCGCTGCGCGCGCCCCGCCGAAACGGCGTCAGATGTCCGTTGTGTGCCCGTAAGTTTCCTGATGGTTAAAAAAAGTGATTGAGCTGGATCAGAACGAACACGAAAGCTAACGTCTTGCTCAGGAAAAATGTTCTCCTGGGCAAGGAGTTGTTGGCATGCCGTATGTTCACGCGGGCGATCCTCCCGCGCGACCGGCCTCACGGAGGTCCGGATGAGCGCCGTGGTGACCGGACCGGCCGAGCGCGACCGACTGGAGCGGGCCGTCGCCGCCCACGGAGTCGGGCGCCTCGCCGGCGTCCGGGAGACCGGCAGCGAGAACGACCGCACCTGGATCGCCGCGACGGACACGGGCCGGACCGTCGTCATCAAGGAGTTCCCGGCCGCCCCGGCCGGTGCCGCCTCCGCGCGGATGCAGGCGGCGCTCCTCGCCCACGTCGCGCGCACCGACCCCCGCCTCCCGGTGCCCCGGCTGCTCGCCGGGGAGAACGGCCGGCCACTCACCGTCGAGGAGGGACGGAGTGTGCTCGTCACCACCTTCTGCACCGGCGTCCCGCTGGAGGACATCACCCTCGACGAGACGGTCGTCGACTCGCTCGCCGACGCGCAGACACACCTCTTGGCGGCCCTCCGTGACGCCGATCCCGTACAACTCTCCGTCCCCGAGGTCAACGAGTGGTCGCTCGACGCGGTCCTCGACGCCGGGCATCTCGTCCCGGTGCACACTCCGCCGCTCCTGCACACCACACTGAAGGAGATCATCGCGGGCTTCCGGGAACACGTCGTCCCGGTGCGCGACACACTCCCGGCCCAGGTGCTGCACGCCGACTGCAACCTCTCCAACGTCCTGGTCGAGAACGGCGCCGTCAGCGGAATCATCGACTTCGGCGACGCCGTACACGCCCCGCGCGTCTACGACCTCGCCGTGACGGCCTGCTATCTCGGCCTGGCCCTCGGAGACCTGGAACACCCGCTGGTTGCCCGCTACCTCGCGACCACGGGCCGGGCCTGCGCACTGGACGAGCGGGAGACCGCACTCGTCCCGCTCCTCGTCCTGGCGCGGGTGGCACTCGTGATCCTGCTCGGCCGCGAGAGCGCGCGGCGCGCCCCCGGCCGCGCCGCCTACCAGCTCCGATACGACCATCTGGCCGAGCGCGTCCTCCTCGCCCGGGCCCGACGCACCACCGAGAGGGAAGAGTGACCGTGCACAGCACCATCCCGTCGCCCCCTGCCGCCCCCGCGGGACACACGATGGTCAACCGCTTCGACCCGGCGAGCGCCCCCTCGGCGCTCTCCGCCGCCGACCGCCGGCTGCTCGACCGGCGCCGCGCCGTACTGGGGGACATCTACCCCCTCTTCTACGACAAGCCGGTGCACGTCGTGCGCGGCAGCGGCGCCCGGCTCTGGGACGCCGAGGGCAACGAGTATCTCGACGCCTACAACAACGTCCCGGCCGTAGGACACGCGAACCCGAGGGTCGCCGAAGCCGTACGCCGGCAGCTGACGCAGGTCAACACGCACACCCGGTACCTGAACGAGAGCGTCGTCGCCTACGCGGAGCGCTTCCTCGCCACCCACCCCGCCGGGCTCGACCGGGTCGTCTTCACCAACTCGGGCTCCGAGGCGAACGACCTCGCCGTCAGCATCGCGCAGTGGCGCACGGGCGCCCAGGGCGTCGTCGTCACCCGGAACGCCTACCACGGCACGACCCGGCTGCTGTCCGGGCTCTCCCCGGAGAACGGCCCGCGGATGCCCCTGCACCCCTGGGTACGGGTGGTCGACGCCCCCGACACCTTCCGCCACGGCCCCCGGGCCGGGACCGTCTTCGCCGAGTCGGTCCGGGCCGCCGCCGAGGACCTGCGCCGCCACGGCCTGGGCTTCGCCGCGCTGCTCGTCGACACGATCCTGTCGACCGACGGCATCTTCCCCGGCGAACCGGGCCTGCTCGCCGAGGCGTTCCGGGCGACCCGCGAAGAGGGCGGCCTCGTCGTCGCCGACGAGGTACAGCCCGGTCTGGGCCGGCTCGGCGGGACGATGTGGGGATTCCAGCGCCACAGCGACGGCATCGACATGGCCACCTGCGGCAAACCCCTCGCCGGCGGGCTCCCCATCGGCACCCTCGTACTGCCGGAGGAACTGTCCGACGGCTACGCCCAGGAGCACCGCTACTTCAACACCTTCGGCGGCAACCCCGCCTCCATCGCCGCGGCGACCGCGGTGCTGGACGAGATCGAGGACCGGAACCTGCTCGACAACGCCCGGCGGACCGGAGCACAGCTGCTCGGCAGGCTCACCGAGATCGCCGCGGCCAGCCCGATCACGGCGGACGTACGCGGCGCCGGACTGTTCATCGGGGTGGAGATGGCCGCCACCGACGGTGCGGACGGCGGACGCTGGGCCCGCCGGATGGTCGGCGCGCTGCGCGACCGGCGGGTGCTGATCTCGGCGGTCGGCCACGCGGGCCAGGTCCTGAAAATACGCCCCCCACTCGTCTTCGACGCCGACGACGCGGACGAGTTCACCGATGTCTACGCGGAGGTCCTCGCGGAGGTCCAGAACCAGGGAGACACCCCATGAGCGACATCCTCGCGGTGGAGGGGGTCGGCAAGAACTTCGGTCCGATCACCGCCCTGCGCGACATCAACCTGCGGGTACGCGCGGGAGAGATCGTCACCCTCGTCGGCGACAACGGCGCCGGCAAATCCACCCTGATGAAAATCATCTGCGGAGCCAACGCCTCCGACACGGGCCGGATCAGCGTCCGCGGCGAGACCCTGGCGGGCCTCCAGGACGCCAAGCGGCTCGGGGTCGGCGTCGTCTACCAGGACCTCGCCCTCGCCCCGCACCTCAGCGTCACGGAGAACTTCTTCCTCGGCAACGAACTGACGCGCGGCAAAGGGGCGTTGGCGATCCTCGACCGCAAGCGCATGCGCGCGGAGGCGAAGCACGCGATCGAACGGCTCGGCATCTCCACACTCCGCGACGTCCGCCTCCCCGTCGCCCGTCTCTCCGGCGGCCAGCGGCAGGTGCTCGCCGTCGCCCGTGCGATGAAGTGGGCCGAGAACGTCATCCTGCTCGACGAGCCGACGGCGGCCCTCGGCCCGAAACAGGTCGGCGTCGTCCTCGACACGATCCGCCGGGCCGCCTCCCACGGACTCGGAGTGATCCTCGTGTCCCACGACATCCCCAACGTCCTCAAGCTGACGGACCGTCTCGTCGTGCTGCGTCACGGCACCATCGTCGCCGACCTCCGGCCGGCCGGACTCTCGGTCTCCGACGTCATGACCGTGATGGTAGGTGAGGAGTAGCCATGAGCACCGTTACCCAGGTCCCGACAGCCGGCGACACCCCGGTGACCGGGGCGCTCCCGCACCGCGTCCGGGAGGCCCTCGCCAACCGGGCCGTACAGATCATCCTGGTCGAGATCGTGGTGATCGCGGTCTTCCAGGCCCTCTCGCCGGGCGGTGCCTTCCTCAGCGAGGTCAATATCCGCGGCATGCTCCTGACGGCCTCCCAGGTACTGCTGCTCACCGCGGGACAGGCCGTTCTGATGTCCGCCGGCCATATCGACGTCTCCCAGGGCGCCGTGCTCATCGTGTCGTCGGTCGTGTCCGGCAAGGTCATGATCGCCATGGCCGGCGGCACCGGCACCACCACGGTCCTGCTGGTGGGGCTCGCCGTCGCCGTCGGCACCGGAGCGGTCCTCGGCGCCGTCAACGGCATCATGACCGGACTCGTGGGCATCAACTCCCTGGTCGCGACCCTCGGGATGCTCTCCATCGGCACCGGCGCCGCCCAGGTGATCGCCGGCGGGGTGAACCTCACGGGGCTGCCCGTCGAACTGGCGAGTTCCTTCGGCACCCTTCAGTTCGGCGTACTGCCCCTGCCGACCCTGCTCAGCGTCGTCGTCCTCGCCGTCATCTGGATCATGTTCCGCACCACCGCGTGGGGCACCCACGTCCTCGCGATGGGATCGAACGTCGTCGCCGCCCGCCGCGCCGGCATCGGCACCCTCGGCAGGACGATCGGCATCTTCATGCTCTCGGCGGCGCTCGCCGGAGCCGCGGGATACATCGACCTCGCCCGCTACTCCACGACCAACATCTCCGGCCATCTCAGCGACTCGATGGCCGCCATCGCTGCCGCGCTCATCGGCGGCACCGCACTGACCGGGGGACGTATCAACTTCCTCGGCGCGGTCTTCGGAGCGCTCCTCGCGATCATCCTCCAGTCCGGGCTGGTCATCATCGACCTCTCGCCCTTCTACCAGACCATCACGATCGGCGTCATGCTCCTGATCGCCGTCAGCCTCGACCGCGGGAACCGCACCCGCCCCGGCGCTGATTAGCCCTCCGAGCCAGGCTCCTGTCCGGGCGGCCGATACCGCGCGTCCCCTTGGCGGGCACCCCCGCGCCCCCGTACCGCCGCCCCCGTACCACCCCGTACCCCCGCATACCCCCCTGCCCCCCCTGTCCCCGGACGGTGCCGCCCCACCCCGTCCGGACCTTTCCGACCGCCCCGGCAGCGTGGCCGCCGTGGTCGCCACTCCTCATCCCCGTCGCACCAGGAGAGACCCATGTCACGCGCCCGTTCGCACCGCCTGATCACCGCGGTGGCCTCCGGCACCGCCCTCGCCACCACCGTGCTGCTCACCGGATGCTCGTCGTCCGCCGACAGCGATTCGTCCTCGGCCTCCTCGTCCTCGTCGGCCTCGTCCAAGAACCTCTCCGTCTCCATGGTCACGCCGGAGAGCACCGGCGAGTACTACGGCGCGATGTACTGCGGGGCGAAGAAGGCCGCCACCGAGGCCGGGATCAAACTGAAGATCCAGGGCACCCCGGAGACCACCGTCGACGCCGAGATGCAGGTACTCCAGTCCGTCCTCGCCACCGACCCCTCCGGACTCCTGCTCACCGTCTGGGACAACGAGGCGTTCAACCAGACCCTCAAGCCGTACACCGGCAAGGGCAAGCCGCTGGTCATGCCCGACTCGTTCCTCTCCGACGACAACTACCTCCAGTCCATCCGCACCGACAGCTACCAGTCCTCCTACGACGCCGCCGTCGAGGCCCTGAAGGACTTCGGCATCGACTCCGGCAAGGTGCTCATCGTCACCGACTCGCCCGGCAACGCGATCCAGTCCGACCGGGCGAAGGGATTCAAGGACGCCATCGAGAAGAACAGCGGCCTCGGCGTCCTGAAGTACCAGTACGTCGGCGGCGACTCCGCCAAGGCGTCCCAGGCGGTCAGCTCCGCGTTCGCCGCCAACCCGGACCTCGCCGTCGTGTTCTCCACCAACATCGGCGCCGGTACGGGCGTGGCCAGCGGCATCACCAGCTCCCACGCCAAGGACGTCACCCACATCGGTTACGACACGTCCAAGGCCCAGGTCGAGGCGCTGCGCGCCGGCAAGTACGACGCGCTGATAGGGCAGAGCCCGTACCAGATGGGCTACGACTCGATGGAGCTGATGGGGCAGGTCCTCAGCGGCAAGAAGGACGCCTCCTCGGTCAAGGAGAAGACCGTCAACACCCCCTGGAAGCTCGTCACCGCGGACAACGTGAACAGCGCCGACAGCGCCAAGTTCCTCTACAGCACCGACTGTTCGGCCCAGTAGCACCCGGCACCACCCACAGCCCGGGGCGGCGGCGCACAGGCTCCCGCCCCGGGCCTCCCCCTCTGGCTTCCTCCTCCGGCGCCCTCCCCGGGCGGAGCGAGACGAAAGGGCAGAAAGATGATCGAGGAATCCTCGCTGGCACACCTGCGGGCCCTTCTGGAGTCGGGCGCGTCGAGCAGCCTCGCTCTCGCCCGCGAGTGCGTACGGCGGATCATGCTGCTCGACCGCGACGGGCCGCGCCTCAACTCCGTTCCCGTGCTCAGTCCCACCGTGTTCGACGACGCGGCGGCCCTCGACGCCGAGCGGGCCGCGGGCCGGGTCCGCGGCCCGCTCCACGGGATTCCGTACACGGTGAAGGACTCCTTCGCGGCGGAGGGAATGACCCTGGCGGCCGGCTCCCCGGCCTTCGCCCGGGTCGTCGCCCGGCAGGACGCCGCCGTCGTGGCACGGCTGCGCCACGCCGGAGCCTTGCTCATCGGCCGCACGAACATGCCGCCGATGGCGATCGGAGGAGGTCAGGCCGGGCTGTACGGGCGTACGCGCAGCCCGTACAACCCCGAACACCTCGCCGCCGCCTGGCACTCGGGCTCCTCGATCGGCTCGGGCGTCTCCGTCGCGGCGGGGCTGTGCGCCTTCGGGATCGGGGAGGAGACCGTGTCCTCGGGACGCTCCCCGGCGTCGAACAACGCCCTGGTCGCCTACACCCCGTCCTGGGGCGTGGTGCCCAGCACCGGCAACTGGCCCCTCCACCCGTACCGCGATGTCGTCGTACCGCACACCCGCAGCGTGGCGGACCTGCGCGACGTACTCGCCGTGATCGCCGGCGGCGACCCCCGGGACGTCTGGGCCCGGCAGAGCGCCCTCGACACCGCACCCGCCGAGGCCGTGGCCGCAGCCCTCCGCGCACCGGTCCCCTCAGCCCCGACGGCGGCCCGCGAAGGACGCGAAGGACTCGAAGGACTTGTGGTCGGGGTCCCCCGGCTCTACATCGGGGAGGAACACCCGGGCGTCGACGCCCCGCCGCTGCGCCCGTCGGTCCGCCGCCTCTGGGAACGGACCGAGCGGACCCTGCGCGCGGCGGGCGCCCGCGTCGTCCACGTCGACTTTCCCCTGGTCGAAGCCTACGAGGGCCGCGGCACCCGGCATCCGTCGCTGGAGGACCAGGGCTATCTGCCGGCCGGCTGGACGGCGTACGAACTCGACGCGCTCATTACCTTCTCCTGGCAGCGGCATCTCGACGCGTTCGCCCGCGACCCGCTCTCCCTCACGCGGGTCGCGCCCGCCGCCGTCCGCCCGGACGTCCCCTGGTCGGCCGACATCGTCGAGAGCGGACTGCTGCACCCGGGCCGGGACGTCTTCGACTTCGCCCGCATCCTGAGCCAGGACGCCCCGGACGAGACGGAGGTCCTGCACCGGTCCGCCGAGGCGCTCACCGGACTCGACACGGCCCGGCGGCACCTGTTCGAGGACTGGATGGCCCGGGAGGGACTCGATGTCGTCGCGTTCCCCGCGAACTCGGACGTCGGGTCCTGGGATGCGGAGACCAACCCCGCCGCCGCCCGCGCCGCCTGGCGGGACGGCACGGTCTTCTCCACCACCAATCACGTACTGCGCCGGGCCGGCATCCCGAGTGTGACCGTGCCCATGGGAGTGATGGACGACATCGGCATGCCGGCCGGGCTCACGGTCTGCGGGCCGGCGTACACCGACCACCGACTGCTCGGCATCGCGCAGGAGATCGAGCACATCCTGCCCGCCCGCGCCCCGGCCCCGCTCCCCGCAGTCCCCGACCCGCTTCCTGGAGTCCCCGACCTTCGCCCCGCGGCCCCCGAGCCCCTCCCGGCGGTCCGAACCGGCCGGAGCGGCGCGCACCGGCCGGTGCGCGCGCGGGTCGAGGGAGACGCAGAGATCGCCCCGGACGGTTCCGTGAGGGTCCGGGTACGTACCGAGGCGGAGGGCCCCGACGGCATCCGCGTCCTCCTCGACGCCGGCGGACAGACCCGTGAACTCGCTCCGGGCAGCGGCGAGGAGGAGTTCCGCCTCGCGCCGGCCCGGCGCACCGTACACGGGGAGACGAGCACCCTCGTCCTGCTCACCGTCGCCGCGCCCGACGGAACCGCCCTCACCTGCGCCCTCACCGAACTCCCGTACACCCGGCCCCGCCCCATCTGATCACCCGCCGCCAGGCGGTACCACCCATGAAGGACGGACGACCATGACGACGACACCGAGCACGACGAGCGGGCCCGGCACGGCTTCGCCGGACACTTCGGCTTCCGGACCCTCCGAGCTGATCTGGTGGTCCGCCACGCGGCTGCGCGACGCCGTCGCCGCCGGCGAGATCACCGCGGTCGAGCTGATGAGCGCCTGCTACGACCGTATCGACGCCACCGACGACCGGATCAACGTGATCGTGCACCGGATGCCGCGCCAGGAGGCGATCGCGCTCGCCGAGGAGGCGGACCGCGTGCGCGCCGCGGGCGGCCCGCTCGGCCCGCTGCACGGCATCCCCGTCGCGATCAAGGACCTGGTCGACGTCGCCGGCATGCCCACCTCGCGCGGCTCACGGGCCTTCGCCGGCCGGGGCCCGCGGGAGACCGACGTCCCCCACGTCCGCAAGCTGCGCGAGGCGGGAGCCCTCATCGTCGCCAAGACCAACTCGCCGGAGTTCGGCGTCGGAACGGTCACCTGGAACGATGTCCACGGCATCACCCGCAACCCCTACGACACGACCCGGCACGCGGGCGGTTCCACCGGGGGAGCGGCCGCCGTCGCCGCCGGGATGCTGCCCCTGGTGGACGGCTCCGACTCGGGCGGCAGCCTGCGCTACCCGGCGTCCTTCTGCAATGTCGTCGGCCTCAGGACCACGCCCGGACTCGTGCCCGCCGCCTCGGGACCCGGCGCCTGGGAACCGCACTCCGTGAACGGCCCCGTCGCCCGCACCTGCCGGGACGCGGCGCTGATGCTCTCGGCGATGACCGGAACGGACGAACTCACCCCGCTGGGCCACGGCCTCGGCGCCACCGCCGAACTCGGCACGCCCCGCGACACCCCGATCCGGCTCGCCTGGAGCGAGGATCTCGGCGGCCTGCCCGTCTCCACGGAGGTACGCGAGGCGTTCCGCTCGGTCCGGCGCACCCTGGAGGCGGCCGGCGTCGACGTCGTGGACGTCGACCTGGACTTCACCGGCGTCGACCGCGCGTGGCAGACCATCGAGATGTTCGGCTGGTTCTCCCTGCTCGGCCGGGACCCCGTCGAACACCCCGAGAAGTACCGCGACGA
Source organism: Streptomyces paludis (assembly GCF_003344965.1). Lineage (NCBI taxonomy): Bacteria > Bacillati > Actinomycetota > Actinomycetes > Kitasatosporales > Streptomycetaceae > Streptomyces > Streptomyces paludis. Next base: position 7,705,279 of record NZ_CP031194.1, read on the forward strand.
CTTCGTCACCAATGTGACCGAGGCGGCCGCCTACTCGACCACCGAACTGGTCGAGGCACAGCGGCGCCGCTACGAACTGTTCCAGGAGTTCGCCGGACTCCTGCGCGACTTCGACGCGTTCGTCTGCCCCGGCGCGCCCGTCACCGCGCCGCCCGCCGAGGTGCCGTGGGTCGCCGAGATCGAGGGCACGGCCTTCGGCCGGTACTTCGAGTGGCAGCGGCTGGCCTGCCGTCTCGTCCCCTCGCAGCATCCCGTGCTCGCGATGCCCGCCGCGTTCGGCGCTTCGGGGCTTCCCGTCGGGATCCAGCTGGTGGGCCGTTACGGACGTGACGTGGAACTCCTCGCGCTGGGCGAGCGGCTAGAGTTGATCCTCGGCGTGGCCGGTGTCCGTCCGGGGCTCGGCTGATGTCCCGGAGGCAGCCTGCCGCCGCCTCGGGACAGAAGGGAGAGGGCACGCGTGGGAACCCGGCGTGACGAGCGTCTCCAGCGGATCCTGGAACTCCTCGAAGAACGGGGCAAGGTCGAGACCGCCACCCTCGCCCAGGAACTCGGCGTCACCGAACTGACGGTACGCCGGGACATCGACCACCTCAGCGGCCAGGGCATCGCCCGCCGCGTCTACGGCGGACTCGAACTGAACGCGGGCCGCAGCTTCGAACCGCCCTTCTCCATGCGGCTGCGGAAGAACGTCGACCGGAAGAAGGCGATGGCCCGGGCGGCCGTCGACCTGGTCCGGCGCGGCGACAACATCGCCATCGACTTCGGCACGAAGGCGTACTTCGTCGCCCTGGAGATGCGTGAACGCCATCTCCAGGCTCTGGTCGGGGTGTCGAGCGTGCAGGTCATGGAGGTTCTCGGCCAGGACAGCGACATCCATGTCCTGATCCCCGGCGGCGAACTCCGGCCCCGCGAGCTGAGCTTCTACGGGTCGACGACGGAGCGCTTCTTCCGCGAGCACCGCTGGGACACGGCGATCGTCTCCGTGGCCGGTGTCAGCGTCGACCCCGACCTGGTGTCGGACTACAACGAGGCGGACGCGCAGCTCAAGGCCGCGATGATCTCCAGCGCCGACCAGGTCGTGCTGCTGGCGGAGGAACGCCATCTGGGCGCGGTGTCCTTCTCGCCCGTCGGGTCACTGAGCCGGATCACGACCATAGTGACCGACGCCCCTCGGGGGAATCCGGTCGTGGAGAGCCTCGTATCGCGCGGCATGACCGTGGTCCACGCCGAGCACACGACCGACTGACCTCCGGACCCCCCCGCACGACAGGCCGCTCTCCTCCGGCCCGGGCGCCGCCACGCCCGGACCGTACTTCCCCCTTGCCTCTTCCCCCTTCCCTCCTCCACTCCAGCGCTCCAGCCCGCCGGGCCGGCGCCGGACGCCGCTCACCCCAGGAGAACCGGTTGACCACTGCACGAAGGGCCGTCGAGACCTGCTACGAGCGGATCCGCGCGGCCGCACGCCCCGAGATATGGATCACCCTGCGCGAGCCTGAGCGCGCGCTCGCGCTGGCCGACGAGATCGACGCACGCGTCCGCGCCGGAGCGACGCTGCCCCTCGCGGGGACGACCGTCGCGGTCAAGGACAACATCGATGTCGCCGGCCTGCCGACGACCGCGGGAGCGCCCGGGGTACGGCACACTCCCGCCACCGGCGCCGAGACGGTCCGCCTGCTGGAGGAGGCCGGTGCCGTCGTGGTCGGCAAGACCAACCTGGACCAGTTCGCGACGGGCCTGGTCGGCACCCGTACCCCGTACGGGACACCGGCGTCGGCGAGCGACCCGGCGCTTGTCGCGGGCGGATCCAGCTCCGGCTCGGCGCTGGCCGTCGCCCTGGGACTGGTGGACATGGCGCTGGGCACGGACACCGCCGGCTCCGGACGCGTACCCGCCGCGTTCAACCATCTCGTCGGGGTGAAGCCGACCCTCGGCATGCTCTCCTCGGCAGGTGTGTACCCGGCCTCCCCGAGCTACGACACGGTGTCGGTGTTCGCCCGTACGCTGACCACCGCGGGCGCGGCGATGGAGGCCATGACGGCCGGCGCGGCGTCGAGGCCCTGGGAGCGGCACGCCCGGCTCTCCGCGTCCCGAGGACAGGTCGGCATCGTCGGCGAGGCGACGCTGGCGCTCGTCGACGAGCACGGCAGAGCGGCGTACCGGTCCACCGTAGAAGCCCTGACCGCGGCAGGCATCGGGACCACCGAGATCGACCCGACCCCCCTGCTCGACGCCGCGAAGCTGCTCTACGACGGCGCCCTCCTGGCCGAGCGCGCGTACGCGTTCGGCGCCGTGCTGGCCGAGCTGGGCCCGGAGGCCGACCCGACCGTCGCCTCCATCGTGCTGCCCGCCCGGCGGTTCGCGGCCGTCGATCTCGTCCGCGACCAGCAGAGACTGGTCGCGGCCCAAGCGATCGCCGCGGAGATCCTCACCCCGCTGGACGCCCTGCTCCTGCCGACCACGCCCGGCCATCCGAGCATCGACGAGGTCCGCGCCGACCCGGTCGGCGCGAACGCGCGCAACGGCACGTTCACGAACTTCGTCAACCTCCTGGACCTCAGCGCCCTCGCGGTCCCGGCGGCCGGCTCGACACCGAGCCGGCCCGTCGGCGTCACCCTGGTCGGCCGCGCCCACCACGACCTCGCCCTGGCCGACGTCGCCGCCCGCGCCGGCCTGACCGACGCCCTGCCACCGGCTCAGCTCTGGGGCGCGCCGTACCGCGAACTCATGGTGATGGGCGCCCATCGGACCGGCCAGCCCCTGAACCACCAACTGGCCGACACCGGAGCCCGCCTGCTCGGTACGGTACGGACGGCACCCGCCTACCGGATGGCGAGACTCGCCACCACACCCCCGAAGCCCGCGGTCTGGCGGACCGAAACCGGCGGCGCGTCGATCACCGGAGAACTGTGGGCACTCACCCCGGACGGGTTCACGGACTTCCTCGGACAGCTCGCCGCCCCCATGGCGATCACCCCGGTGACCCTGGAGGACGGCCGCGAGGTACTCGGCTTCACCTGCGCACCAGGAGCCCTCGACGGCGCCGAGGACATCACCACCCACGCCGACTGGCCCACCTACCTCGCCACCACCACCCCCCGGGCCTCACGGTGACCCGCCCGGGCCGTTCGCTCCCGGCGCCCGCGGCGCGCGTCCGGGGTCAGGGCCCGGGGCGGCGTGCTTCGTAGGTGTCGATCTCGGCGAGCTTCGCGTGTGACGGGCCGGTCGTGTCGAAGGAGTGGCCGAGCCATTCCCTGGCCAGTCTGCGCGCGCCGAGTCCCGTTCCGCAGAGAAGGATCGCCCGGTCGGCTTCGCCCCGTGCGACCATCTCGGCGGCCTGGAGGGCCACGGTCGGGTAGGGGGTGTGTCCGCCGGAGTCCACACCGACGTCGACGACGTGGGCGACGCCGGGGTTGGCCTGGAGATCGGCCTTGATGCGCTGCTTGTACTCGTATTCCGCGTCGTCCGAGCCCACGACGAGGCGCCAGGCGTTCATGAGGGGAGGGTCCGTTCGTTGGGGGGCTTGGGGGCCGGGAGTGTGATGGGCCGGGGCGCTGTCGGGTGGTCGGCAGCGGTCGCCGTTCCCCTTCTGGTGTTCGCCTCGAATCTCATACCGACCCTCGCGGACCGGGCCCCCGGAGTGCGGACGGCCTTCCGCCGTACGGTCGAGCGCATCGTCGGGCAGCCGGCCGCCGCCGGCCTCACCGCCGCTGTCGCCCTGCTGGCCGCCGGCTGCGTCTTCGTACAGCCGCTCGGCGCCCTGCTCATCGCCGCGCCGGCCGCACGCCTGGCCGTCGCGGTCCACGACCGCCCCACCGTCCGACCGGCCACCCTCTCGTGAACAGCCGCATGATCAACGGTGTGTTCGACGACGCCAATCCCGAAACCGTCCACCAGTGGGCCTACCCCGACACCGGGATCTGGGACGCCGACCGCAACACCGCGAGTTCCTCGCCGCCATGCCGCAGTGGAAGGAGGACGGCCTCGACGCCTTCACCCTCGGAGTGCAGGGCGGCAGCCCTCAGGGCTACAGCGTCGAACAGCCCTGGGACAACGCCGCGTTCACCCCGGAGGGAGCGCTGACGGCGGCCTACCGCGAACGCCTGGAGAAGATCATCGAGGAGGCCGACCGGCTCGGTCTCGTCGTCATCCTGGACATCTTCTACCACGGCCAGGATCACCGGCTGCGTGACGAACCGGCCATCAGGCGGGCCATCACCGAGGTCTGCGTCTGGGTGCTCCGCTCCGGCTGGCGGCATGTACTGATCGAGATCGCCAACGAGGTGAACTGGCACCACCACTACACACACAGCCTGATCAAGGCCGAACGTGTCCATGAACTGATCGCACATGCCAAATCGATCACCCATGAAGGCCGCAGGCTGCTCGTCAGCACCAGCTTTCTCGCCCACCCGCCCCTCATCACCGAACGTGTCCTCGCCGAGGCCGACTTCGTCCTGCTGCACGGAAACGGGACCCCCGCCCCGGACCGGCTGCGCGAGATGGTGGAGGAGGTGAAGGCGACACCGGGCTACACCCCGAAGCCCATCATGTTCAACGAGGACGACCACTTCGACTTCGACCGGCCGCACCACCACATGAAGGCCGCCCTCGCCGCCAGCGCCTCCTGGGGCTACTTCGACCCGGGCTCGGTCACCACCGACCCCCCCTCGGCCGACGATCGGTGACTACCGCAACGGCTACCAGGCGGTACCCGTCGACTGGTCGGCCGGCACGGAGACGAAGCGGGCCTTCTTCGACACACTCCGCCGGGCCCACTGACACGGCGGCCCACTGAAACGGCCGCCGGGTCCGCTACGGGGTGTCCGACGCCTCGGAAGCCTTCGACACCTCCGGCTCCCCGCCGAGCGTGTCGCCGACATAGCGGCGGGTGAAGTCCCCCATGTGCGCGGTGAGTGTCTCCCGTACCGCCTCGACATCACCGGTGCGGATGGCCTCGATGATCGGCAGGTGCGCCTCGTAGCGCATCCTGCCGATCGCCCGCTCCGGTCCGGCCGCGATGATCATCATGCGGATCTGGCTGTTCAGCTGAAGCCAGGAACGGCTGAGTGTGCCGTTGCCGGTCAGCTCGCACATCAGGGCATGGAAGCCCAGGTCGGTGTCGATCCGCTCGCCGAACGTCAGATCGGTCTTCCGCAGCCCCTCGACCTGCCGCTCCAGCGCGTCCGCGAACTCCGCGCGCCGGGCGCTGCCCGCGAGTGTGGACGCCGCCAGGATCTCCAGGGCCGTCCGCACCTCGAAGACATCACCGATCTCCTCCGCGCTGAGCTTCCGGACCCGCATCCGCCCCTTCCCGTCATTGACGAGCAGCCCCTCGGCGGTGGCCGCCGACCGGGACCCAAGGCCCGGGCAGGGGCAGGGGCAGAGGTGCGATCGCAGGCAGGTGGAGCGGGCGGGGTGTTACGTGGGGTGTTGGGCGTCGGTCCACCGGGTCAGTGACGCGGCCGCTGTGGTGAGGTCGGCGCGGATCGCCGCTTCGCCGGGGGTCAGGTCGCGTTGCCGGCCGAGTACGGAGATGGCCGCGTGGATGTGTCCGTGGCGGTCGCGTACGGGGGTGGCGTACTCGCTGACGCCGTGTTCGAACTCTCCGTGGGCGACGACGACCGCACCGGGGCGGTCGTGGTCGTTGGCCCTGACCAGGTCGTCGGCGGAGCGCGCGGCGGTCGGGCCGCCGACGCCGATCAGTTCGTACCCGTCGAGCAGTTCGGTGATTTCCGTCCGGGTGTGGTCGAGCAGCAGGGCGCGGCCGGTGCCGGTGGACCAGCACGGGGTGATCAGACCGCTCCGGGTGATCGACTGTCCGGCGAGCCCGGTGGCGGATTCGGCGCGCAGCAGCCGTACGAGAACGCCGTCGCGGACCGAGAGATGCGCGGCGGCGCTGTGCCGGACGGCGAGCGCGCGCAGCACGGCCCGGCCGCGCCGGAGGAGCGTGGGGTCGAGGGAGCGGGCGAGTGCGAAGTACGCGTGGGCGACACGGAGTGTGGTGTCCTCGCGGCGTTCGAGGAAGCCCTTGTCGCACAGTTCCTGGACGGTCCGGGACGCCTTGCTGGCTTCGAGGTCCAGCTCTCTGGCGAGGCGGCCGACGGTGAAGCCGGTCCGTCCGGAGAGTTCGCGTTCCAGCACGGTGTTGATGATCCGCAGACCGGTGCGCAGTGACGAGGCCGTGGAGGTCTTGGTCGCCTTTGCTGTCACACGGGAACTATAGCGATCACGAGCCGATCGCCGTCGGGACGGTGCACTCCGCACGGTCCCGCGGGCGGATCGGCATGCCCGGGGTGACGTTCCCGGGGGAGAGGCTCGACGTATCGCCCCTCCCGAAGGAGTACGCACATGATCCGATACGACCTCGCCCTCATCGGCTTCGGCGGTGTCAACCGGGCCCTCGCCGAACTGATCGCCGAACGCGGCGACGGCCTCGCCGCCGAACTGGGCTTCGCCCTGCGGGTCGTGGCCATCACCGACCTGCGCGCCGGCTCCCTGGTCCGTACGGAGGGCGCCGGCATCGACCTCGCCCCGCTGCTCGCGACGGCCCCCGGCGAGCTGGACTTCTCCGGTCTGGACGGCGGCAGCCCCGAGCCCCGTAACGAGTGGGTCATCCGGGACGTACCGGCCGACATCGTCGCCGAGGCCACCTTCACCAACCCGGTCGACGGTGAGCCCGCGCTCTCGCACGTGCGGTGGGCGCTGGAGGCGGGCAAGAGCGTCTGCACCACCAACAAGGGCCCGGTCGCGCTGGCGGGCCGCGCGCTCAAGCGTCTCGCCGCCGAGCGCGGTGCCGCTTTCGAGTTCGAGGGCGCGGTGCTCAGCGGCACCCCGGTGCTGCGGACGGCGGAGCGCATGTTCGACGGACTCCGGATCTCGGGCGTCGAGGGCATCATGAACGGCACGTCCAACTACATTCTGGGCCGGCTCGAAGCCGGACTCGGTCTCGCGGACGCGGTCCGGGAGGCGCAGTTGCTCGGTTACGCCGAGGCCGATCCAACGGCCGACATCGAGGGCCACGACGTGCGGCTGAAGGTCATGATCATGGCCAACGAGGTGCTCGGCGCCGATCTGCGCCAGGAGGACGTCTCCTGCGAGGGCATCACGGCCATCGGCGCACGGGACATCGAGGAGGCGGCGGCCGCGGGGCTGCGCTGGAAGCTGGTGGGCTCGGCCGTCCGCCGCCCGGACGGCACCGTGGCGGCCCGGGTCGCCCCGGCGGCCCTGCCCGCCGACCATCCGCTCGCCGGGATCAGCGGCGCCACCAACGCCGTCGCCTTCCACACCGACCTGCTCGGCACGGTCACCGTGTCCGGCCCCGGGGCCGGCCGTACCGAGACGGCGTACGCGCTGCTCTCGGACATCATCGCCATCCACCGGCGGCACCTGACCGGCGCGGAGACCGCTCCCGTCCGCCGTACCCGTGAGGAGACCGTCCGTGGCTGACACCGCGCTCGAAGTCCGGCCCGAAACACCGGCCGTCCCGGCCGGCCGCGATTCCGTCAGCGACCACACCGCCGGTCATGCCCCTGCCGGTCATGACCCGGCGGGCCGGGAGGCGGCCGCGTCGAACGGCGTGACGGTCGTCCGTAACCCCTACACCGGCGAGACCGTCGGATCGGTGCCCGTCACCGATGCCACCGCCGTCGACGATGTGATGCGACGCGCCCGCCGGGGCCGGCTCGCCGCCCGGGGGCTCTCCCGGGGCGCGCGGGCGGCGATCCTGGACCGGGCCGCCCGGCTGGTCGAGGACCGCGCCGAATCCTTCGCCCGGCTGATCGTCAGCGAGGCCGGCAAGACCATCACCCAGGCCCGCAAGGAGACCGCCCGCGCCGTCAACACCCTCGCGCTGTCCGCGGCCGAGGCCCGGCGCAACGCGGGGGAGATCGTGCCCTTCGACGCGTACGAGGGCTCCGAGCACCGGCAGGGCTGGTTCACCCGGGAGCCGCTCGGCGTCATCGTCGCCATCACCCCGTACAACGACCCGCTCAACCTCGTCGCGCACAAGCTCGGCCCGGCACTCGCCGGGGGCAACGCGGTGGTGCTCAAACCCTCCGCGCTCACCCCGCTCTCCGCGCTGCGGCTGGTGGACACACTGATCGAGGCGGGCCTGCCCGAGGAGGTGGTGACCGTCGTCAACGGCGGCGCCGATCTCGGCGCGGCGCTCGTCGCCGTCCGCGATGTGCGCATGGTCTCGTTCACCGGCGGGTTCGCCACCGGCGAGGCCATCGCCAGGACCGCCGGGCTGAAGAGGCTCGCCATGGACCTCGGCGGCAACGCCCCGGTCATCGTCCTGGCGGACGCGGACCTCGGCCTCGCCGTCGAGTCGTGTGTCTCCGGCGCCTTCTGGGCGGCCGGCCAGAACTGCATCGGCACCCAGCGCGTGCTGGTCGCGCGCGAGGTGTACGAGGAGTTCCGCGACGCCTTCGTCGCCCGCACGCGGACGCTGCGCACCGGGGACCCGTCCGACGAGCGCACCGATGTCGGCCCCATGATCACGCCCGAAGCGGCGCGCGCGGCCAGGGACCGGGTCGACGCCGCGCTCGCCGCCGGCGCGACCCTGCTGTGCGGCAACGAGCTGGAGGGCTCCCTCTACAGCCCGACCGTGCTGGAGAACGTCCCGGCGGACAGTGCGGCGCGCCGCGAGGAGGCGTTCGCACCGGTCGTCATGGTCCAGCCGGTCGACTCCTTCGAGGAGGCGATCGAGGTGGCCAACGAGATCGACTACAGCCTCCACGCGGGTGTCTTCACCGCCCGTATCGACCGCGCCCTGGCCGCCGCCCGGCTGCTGGAGGCCGGTGGTGTGATGATCAATGACTCCTCCGACTACCGCTTCGACGCCATGCCGTTCGGCGGTTTCACGTACGGCAGCATGGGGCGTGAGGGGGTGCGCTTCGCCTTCGAGGAGATGACGCAGCCGAAGACGGTGTGCGTCAACGGAACGGACGGACCGTGAGCGTCCCGCACGCCCCCGGGGCCTCTGGTGGAGTCCCTTCCGTCCCTCGTGCCTTCCGTACGGAGTCGGACGCGCTCGGCGAACTCGCGGTCCCGGCCGACGCGTACTGGGGTGTGCACACCGCGCGTGCCCTGGAGAACTTCCAGGTCAGCGGGGTACCGGTGGCCGCCCACCCGCCGCTCGTCCACGCGCTGGCCGCGGTCAAGCACGCGGCGGCCCTGGCCAACCGGGAGATCGGTGCGCTGGAGCCGCACAAGGCCGACGCGATCGCGTCGGCCTGCCGCGCGATCGCGGCCGGCCGCCACCACGGCGAGTTCCGCGTCGATGTGATCCAGGGCGGCGCGGGCACCAGCACCAACATGAACGCCAACGAGGTCATCGCCAACCTCGCACTGGAGGAACTGGGCCATGAACGGGGGCGGTACGACATGCTGTCGCCGCTCGACGACGTCAACCGCTGCCAGTCCACCAATGACACCTACCCGACCGCGCTGCGGATCGCGGTGTCCACCTCACTGGACGGACTGCTGGCCGAACTCGCCCTGCTGTCCGCCGCGTTCACCGCGAAGGGCACCGAGTTCGCCGAGGTGGTCAAGGTCGGCCGTACCCAGCTCCAGGACGCCGTCCCGATGACCCTCGGCCAGGAGTTCGCGGCCTTCGGGACCACCGTGGCCGAGGACACCGACCGCCTCCGCGAGACACTGCCCCTGCTCGCCGAGGTCAATCTGGGCGCCACGGCCATCGGCACCGGTGTGACCGCCGCACCCGGTTACGCGGAGGCGGCCGTACGGCATCTGCGCGCGCTGACCGGCCTGGATCTGCGCCCGGCCGCCGACCTCGTGGAGGCGACCTCCGACACCGGGGTCTTCCTGCATGTCTCGGGGGTGCTCAAGCGCGCGGCGGTCAAGCTGTCGAAGATCTGCAACGATCTGCGGCTGCTGTCCAGCGGCCCGCAGCACGGCTTCGCGGAGATCTGCCTCCCGCCCCGGCAGGCCGGCTCGTCCGTCATGCCCGGCAAGGTCAACCCGGTCATCCCCGAGCTGGTCAACCAGATCGCGTACGCGGCGGCCGGCGCCGATGTCGCCATCACCATGGCCGTCGAGAACGGCCAGCTCCAGCTCAACGCCTTCGAACCGCTCATCGGCCATCTGCTGCTGACGACCGTCGAATGGCTCACCCGCGGCTGTCACGCCCTGCGCACTCGGTGTGTCGACGGCATCACCGCGAACACGGAACACCTCGCCCGCCGGGCCGCCGGCTCCGTCGGCGCCGTGACGGCCCTGACACCGTACATCGGGTACGCGGCCGCCGCGGCGATCGCCAAGCGGGCGCTCGCCACCGGGGAGCCGGTGGCGGACCTGGTCGCCGCGGCCGGGCTGCTCGACCGGGACCGGGCGATCGCGCTCATGTGGCCGTCCGCCGCGGGCGGTTGACGATCCGGGACAGCGTCAGCGCGGTCACCGTGTCGCGTACGCCGGGCATCTGGGCCATGTCCTCCCAGATGCCCCGTACGCGTTCCAGCGAGTGTGCCTCCAGGCTCACCAGCAGATCGAACTCGCCGCTCAGCACATCGCACGAGACGACCTCGGGGATCCGTTTGATCGCGGCGAGGACCTCACCGCCGCGCATCCGGTCCTGCCGGTAGACCAGCACATGCGCGCAGACGAGGTCCTCGCCGGCGGTGCCGGTGGGGCGCGCGAGAGTGTATCCGGCGATATGGCCCTGCCGCTCCAGGCGTTCGACCCGCTGCCGTACGGCGTTGCGCGAGAGGGACACCCGGTGGCCCAGCTCGGCGTGCGAGATCCGGGCGTTGCGGACGAGTTCGGAGATGATCTTTTCGTCGATGGTGTCCATGGGTCTCTGCTTCTCCCTCGGTGTTTCCCCGGTGGTGTTCCCGCCTCCCGCGCAAGGGAAAGCCCCGGTGGCCGTCCGGCCACCGGGGTTCCCTCATGCGCGGTCCGTGCGGATCATGGTGCGGGGTGCAGGGCGAACACCCGGGCGGGGAAGCCGGATCCGCCCCGCGGCTTGGGCCAGGTGGCCACGATCAGCGCGCCGGCCTCGGGCACCCGGTCGAGCCCGGTCATCAGCTCGATCTGCCAGCGGTCCCGCTCCAGGACATAGCGCTCCAGCCCGAAGTCCCCGGCGGAGGTGGCGAGTCCGGGGTCCGTGTCGGTCTGCTCGTGGCCGACGGCCGTGACTCCGGCCTCCTCGAAGAGATGGCGCAGGACCTCGGCCGACCAGCCGGGGGCGTGGCTGACCCCCGCCCCGTCCTTGTTGGCCATGGCGGCCGGGTCCGGCCAGCGCCGGCTCCAGTCGGTGCGCAGGGCGACGAACGACCCTGCCGGGATACGGCCGTTACGGGCCTCCCAGGCGGTGATGTCGTCCATCGTGGGTACGGAGTCGGGGTCGGCGGCGACACGGGCGCTGATGTCGAGCACCACCAGCGGCAGGATCATCTCCTCGACGGGGATCCGGTCCAGGGCGCGCCCGTCGGCCACGAAGTGCACCGGGGGATCGACATGGGTGCCCCACTGGCCGACCAGGGTGTAGCGGTGGACGGTGAAGCCGTCGCCGCGCGCCATGTCGAACGGTGTCTCGCGCTGCTCGTCGGGGAAGGCGGGGAAGTGCGGCTGCCCCGGGTGGAACGCGTGGGTCAGGTCGGTGAAGACCGTCCGCGCGGTCAGCTCGCGGTACGCGCTCCACAGCGGAGGCTCGGCGCCGGTGGTGGTACCCGTGTCGGCAGTGGTGCCGGTGGTGCCGGTGGTGGAGTCGGTGGTGTCGGTGGTGTCCATGGGGTTGGTCAGCCTCGTCTCTCTGGACCTCATTCGGTTCCGCACGGCGCGTACGCCCCGCGGGTCAGCAGATGTATCAGCTCGGCGGGCCCGGACACGGACGCGACCGCGCCCGCCGACTCCGACGCGTCGCCGTACCCCCACCGCACATGGACGGCGGGAACGCCCTCGGCGGCGGCGCTCTCCATGTCGTACGACCGGTCCCCGACCATCAGCGGCGCGCCGACATCGGCGCCGTGTGCCCGCAGCCGCGCCACACACTCCCGGATGACCTGCCGCTTGGTCGTCCGCCCGGCCGCGTCGGAGATGCCGCACACCGTCACGAGCCGGGTGTCCAGGCCGTAGTGGCGGGTGATCCGGACCGCCTGGTCCTCGACCTTGGAGGTCGCGACGGCCAGGGGCAGTCCGGCGGCGGACAGCGCGTCGAGCATCTCCGGGACGCCGTCGTACAGCGCGCTGTCGAGGGCACCGGCCGCCGCGTACCGCTCCCGGTACGCGGTCAGGGCGCGCAGCGCGGTCTCCTCGTCCAGCCCGAGGGTCCGCCGGAAGGACTCGTACATCGGCGGGCCGACGAAGCCGCGCAGTACCGCCGGGGCGGGGACCGCCGCGCCGACCCCGCGCAGTGCGGCGGCGGCGCTGGCGGTGATGCCGGGCGCGGAGTCGACCAGGGTGCCGTCGAGATCGAGCAGGACGCAGGTGGGCGGGGTGATACGGACAGGTGTCATACGGTCGCTCCGACGCGTGGGCGGCGGCCGTACCGCAGCCAGTAGTAGAGGTAGCAGCCGGCCACGAACGGGACGCCGAAGTACAGGGCCGCCACCTGCCCCGGGTCGAGCGCGATCCCGATCAGGGAGATCAGGCACAGCGCGAAGGCGAGTACGGGCACGACCGGGTAGAACGGCGTCCGGTAGGCCAGGGACCCCAGGTCGCCGCCGTCGCGCAGGAAGCGGCGGCGGTGGAAGAACTGCGAGGCCGCGATGGACATCCACACCCCGACCGCGGCGAAGCCGGCGATCGAGACCAGCACCAGATAGACGGTCTGCGGCGCCGCCACACTGCTGACCAGGGAGGCCGCGCCGCCGAGCATGCTCACGGCGAGGGCGGTGAGCGGGATACCACGTGTGGTGACCTTCCGCAGCCGTTTCGGTGCCTGGCCCTCCTCGGAGAGCGAGAACAGCATCCGGGCGCAGGAGTACAGGCCGCTGTTGCCGGCCGAGAGCAGCGCCGTGATGATCACGAAGTTCATGACATCGGCGGCGTACGGGACGCCGATGGAGGAGAAGACGGTGACGAACGGGCTCTCGTCCAGTCCGACCTTGTCGTACGGGATGGTGGCGGCGATGACGCCGATCGCGCCGACGAAGAAGATGAGCAGCCGGATCACCGTGACGCGCAGGGCCTTGGGGATCGCGGTCGCCGGGTCGGCGGTCTCACCGGCGGCCACACCGATCAGCTCGGAGCCGGAGAAGGCGTAGAACGCGGCCAGGACCGTGATCATGACGCCGGAGAAGCCGTGCGGGAACAGTCCGCCGGGGGTGTCGAAGTTCTCCAGGAGGAAGGGGTGGTGGCCGCCGTCCGCCATCGGGTGGAAGCCGGCCAGGGCCGCGCCGCCCAGCACGATGAGCGCGACCACGGCGATGACCTTCACGAGGGAGAACCAGAACTCGGTCTCGCCGAAGAACCGGGCCGAGACGGCGTTGACACCGAAGACGACCGCGGCGAAGACCACACACCACACCCATACGCTCACCGACGGGAACCAGCGCTGCATCAGCAGCCCGCAGGCGGTGAACTCCGAGCCGAGGGCCACCGCCCAGGTCAGCCAGTAGAGCCAGGCCGTGGCGAAGCCGGTGGCGGGGCCGATGTTCCGGGACGCGTAGATGTGGAAGGCGCCCGAGACGGGGTACGCCACGGCCAGCTCGCCGAGGCAGGCCATGACCAGGTAGACGACGAACGCGCCGACCAGATAGGCCAGTACGGCGCCGAGCGGGCCGGCCTGGGAGATGGTGTACCCGGAGCTGAGGAAGAGTCCGGAGCCGATGACACCGCCCATGGCGATCATCACGAGGTGGCGGGAGTTCATCGAGCGGCGCAGGCCCGGCTGCGGCGGCCCGTCGCCGGACCCCTCGCCGGGTGCGGTGCGGTGAGTGTGTTCCGTACGGGTGCCGGCGGCGGTTCTGGCCGACGGGGAGCTTTCGGGGCTGGCTGACAGGGTCATGGGGCAGTCCTCAAAGTGGCACTGGGCGGGGAACGGCACAGCAGCATGGCGAGGGGTGATGCCAGTTCTTCAGCGGCGGTGGCGGACGCGAGGGGTGGGGCGTACGCCGGGCGGACGGGAGGGGGCGCTGGTCTGTCAGGTGTGGTGTCAGGCGGGCAGGGCCTGGGCGCGGGAGACCAGCTCCAGCGGCGCCGAGAGTTCGACGACGGGGGTCTCCCAGGGGTGGGCGCCCACGATCAGGGACAGCACCCGGGAGATCTCCTCGTCGTCGGTACGGGCGTCGAGGTACGTGGTGAAGGTCAGCGTCGGTGACAGGGATTTCCCGCCGACCGCGCCGAACACGGGCGCCGAACCGGGCCGCGCGGTGAAGCCCTCGGCGCCGATGCTCACCTCGAACACATCGCCGTAGAGGCCGAAGTCGCCGAGGCTGGGCGCGGACTCCAGCACCCGGAGCAGCTCGGCGAAGGAGTCGTCGTCGCGCAGGACGTCGATGTCGCCGGTCCCGACGGCGGCCAGGGTCCGGCGCGATACCGGCCAGTACACCCTGATCGCCCGGACCGAGCGGCGGCGGACCGCCGGCGCTCCGGTTGCCGGGGGCGTCGTCATCGTCGCGGTCATCCCTGTACTTCCCTTCACTGCGTCTCTAGTCTGAGCATCAAATGCACGACTGGATGTAAATAATGCACGAAAACTGGGGGACCGCAAGAGGTGTCACCGGTGGACGGAGCAGTAGAGTGCGCACACCCCCCCTGGCGAGTGAGGTGCCGAAGATGTCCGAAGGAATCACGGATTCGAGCGTGGGCAGGGGCCTCGACGTACTGTCGGCACTCGCCCGCGGCGCGGCGGCGGGCGGCGGCGGGCGGTCCGGCTCGGCGACCGCGCTCGCCCGTGAACTGGGCCGGGAGCGCAGCCAGGTCTCCCGTGTCCTCGGCGCCATGGCCGAGGAGGACTTCGTCCGGCGCGAGGAACACCGCCCCCGCTCCTTCGGCCCGCACAGCCGGCTCTACGCGGACGCCCAGGAGCTGACCGCGCACCGGCTGCGGACCGACGGGCTGACCGCGCTCGAAGGCATGGTCGCCGAAACCGGCGAGAGCTGCTATCTCGGTGTGCTCGTCGGTGACACCACGGTCACCGTCGCCGAACGGCTGCCGGCCGGCAGCCGGCAGATCGGTTCATGGATCGGCCGCCCCTATCCCGCCTACTGCAGCGACTGCGGCCAGGCCCTGCTCGCCGACGCCGACGACGACGAGGTCGCCGCCGTCTTCGCCCGTACGGAATTCGTCCCCCAGGGCCCCAACGCCCCCACCGGCCTGGCCGACTTCCTGGAACGCCTCGCCGCGACCCGCCGGCGCGGCTACTCGATCGTGGACGAGGAGGCCGAACCCGGCCTCTACTCGGTGGCCGTCCCCGTCAGGGACTTCCGCGACGAGGTCGTGGCCGCGCTCCAGGTCGTCGGCCCCCGCGTACGGCTGGAACCCAGAACGCGAGCCTGCGCGGACACCGCGCTGCGCTGGGGCCGACGACTGGAGGAAGCCCTGCGGGGCGGCCCCTCCCCGTGGGACCACTGACGCCACCCACCGGCCCGTTCACCACCGGCGGGGCCCCGGGCATCACAGGGGCATGGGCCCGCTTCCCGAAGCGGAGTCGATGGCCGCCTGCACCGCTTCCAGCAGCGCGGCCAGGCCCTGGGCCTGCTCCCACTCCTCGGCGGTGTACCTCCAGACATCACACCCGCCCCGAGGATCCGGCCGACGGCCGTGCCCGATCTCCACCACCCGCTTCCCCTTACGGTCGGGGCCGGTGACGCGCACGTACATGTGCCCTACGTGGTACCGGACGGGGTCACCGCCGAAGATCTCCAGTATCCGGCCGTCGAACGAGTAGAACCTGTTGCCGACCGTGATCATGATCTCGTCGTTCATGCGGGAACCCTATGCACGGCGATCAGACGACACCAGGCCCCTGAGGTCAGGGTCAGGTCAACGCGATCGGGTTGGTGAGAGCGGCCATAGGACCATGCGGATGGCGTACCTCGATACGGACGAAGGCCGAGTCGCCCGATGTCGTGTGCCACTCGACGGTGCCCACACCGGACTCCGGCAGTACTTCGCGGTGGACTGCGCCGAGGTCGGTGTGAAAGCTGACGGTCGCCGAGGGGACACCGCGGACGCGCGCACGCACCATGACGGGTTCCCCACCGGCCGCCAGGCGTTCGCCGATCCCCGCGCCGCGGCCGGCGGCCAGAGCGGTGAGCGACAGACCGACCTCAGCCGATCCGGCGATCCAACTGCGGCCCGCACGGATACCGGCGAGGACGGCCGACGCGCTGAGACTCTCGGCGAACACGACCGTGTGCGGGATGCCGATCTGTCCCTTGAGGTGGGTGTCGCTGTTGCCCATGGCGGGTAGCCGGCGCCCGGTGTGGATTCCCTCCCCGATACCGCGCCCCCACTCGGCGAGGGCGGCCTCGTTGTCGGCGTTCCACGGCCGGTCCGACGTCCACAGCCCGTTCCACACCTCGACCGCGTCGAATCCCCGGTACGGGTACATGAAGCTGCCCGAAGGATAGGGGGCATGCGGGTGCGCGGCCACGCACAGACCTCCCGACGCGTGGACCTGGTCCAGGCACCGGCCGATGAGTTCGTCGCCCACACGGTAGTCCCAGTTGATCACCTGCCCCGGGGCAACACCGAGCGCGAGCCAGTGCCCGGTCCTCGTGGTCACTTCCTCACCCAGGAGAACCAAGAAGTCGTCTGCGGCGTAACGCCCCCAAACACGGTGCGCCTGCGCAGAGTTGTGCTCCGTGGTGGCGATGAAGTCGAGCCCTGCGGCGCGAGCGTCGGCGGCCAACTGCTCAGGAGTGAGTTCACCGTCCGAGTACACCGAGTGGATATGACAGTCCCCGCGATACCAACCCCCTCTTCGGCCGGCCCTCCTGGGCGGCAATCCGGAACCCGGCATCGCGCTCCTCGTAGCAGAACGACCCAACCGCCCAACGAACGAGCACAGCCACCCCGATGTTCCCGGCGCCGCCATGACCGCCGAGGTCCCTGCTGCGTGAGCCACTAGATTGGTGCGCGTGGAGACACGGGGGCAGAGGTACCGGTACGTGGGGCCGGCTGAGCTGAAGGCGCTTGTCCGGGTGGGTGGTGACGGTCGGGGCATCCGCTCGTCGGCGGACTTCGACGAGTGGGTCTCCGCGCTGCCCTTGGATGAGTTGGCCGAGCCGTTCACGTTCGTCGTAGATGGCGGCGGGGTACTGAGACTGGCTCCACGCCGCAGCGAGCACGTGGTGTGTGCCGGCGGCGGAGAGGTACTGAGCGCCGGCGAGATGAGTTTCCGTGAGGAGTCCGGGCGATGGGTGGTCGAGGAGGTCAGCAACCAGTCCACCGGCTACTGCCCGGACATCAGCTCATGGCCGGCCGTGGCCGAGGCCCTGGACCGGATCGGGATCCATCGACCGTCCGGGTTCACACACGAGATGGTCTTTCGCCGATGCCGCTCCTGCCGAGAGATCAACATCGTGCGGGAGGACGACTTCGTTTGCGTCTTGTGCGGCGAGGACCTGCCGCGGGGGTGGAACGTCAGGGAGCCCGGGTGATTGGTCGGACCGCGAAGATCGGCTCTTGACCGGCGGTGCCACCATGGGAGACCCGAGGAGCGCGGTCACGCCCCGCCCGGCGAGAGGTGCCGGGCGGGGCCGAGTCGTCGCGGAGGCGGGTTACCCGGGTGAGACGACCCAGCGCTGGCTCCGGCTGTTGGTCTTCGTCTCCAGCCGCACTTGGCCGTTCCCTCCGGTGGCTCCGATGACCTCACCGGGGTTCGACGCCCTTGCGATCAGGGTGTTGTCGCCCTCCACTACCAGCTTCCACCGTTGGGTCGGGGTGTACTGGTTGCACACCGCCAGCGCGACGGGCTCCCCGGTCGAGGAGGGGGCCTCCAGGCACCGTCCCCGCGCCGAGTCCCGGAGCTGGACACCGGTCGCGCCCGGAACGGGGCTCTCGGTCCACCGCTGGTACGACGACCCGTTGGGCGACCAGGTGATGGCGTTGCCTC
Source organism: Streptomyces paludis (assembly GCF_003344965.1). NCBI lineage: Bacteria > Bacillati > Actinomycetota > Actinomycetes > Kitasatosporales > Streptomycetaceae > Streptomyces > Streptomyces paludis. The sequence continues at coordinate 7,723,301 of NZ_CP031194.1, forward strand.
CGAAGGAGTTGGAGTCCAGCATCTGCCCGACCGCCTCGTTGTAGAGGGAGTATGTCTGCCCGGCCGCCGCCTGACTCGCCGGTGCCATCAAACCGTTGCCGAGACCGTAGTCAGGTCTCGGCATTCCGGACGTTTCTGCCCGGAAGGTCCGTCTCGTCACCAGAGCGTGAGGGCTTCGGCTTGAGTACGGTCTCTCGTTTCCGTCTGCCGCTGGTGCGGCAGGGTTGCGCCACCTGCCCGCCCCGCCTCCGCCTTGCGGCGTGGGCGGGTGGCGCGGGTCTTCTGGTCGGCTCCACGAGGTTTCGACACCGATTGGGTGTCCTGGTCTCCGGCCACTCCGGTACCAGTTGTTGCGGCTGCCGCGAGCGCGGCGAGGTTGAGTGCGGCGTTGTCGTCCCGGTCGATGACCAGGCCGCAGGCGTCGCACTGGTAGGTCCTCACGTGCAGCGGCAGTTTGGCTTTCACCGCGCCGCACCCGGAACAGGTCTTCGAGGAGGGGTACCAGCGGTCCACCGTGATGGTGCGGGTGGCGTGGCGCCGGTGGGTCTTGTAGGTGAGCTGGCGGCGGATCTCCCCGAACCCGGCGTCGGCGATCCTTCGCGCGAGACGCCGGTTGCGGAGCATCCCGGCGACGTTGAGGTCTTCGACCACGACCGTGCCGTACTCGGCCGCCACGGCGGTGGTGAGCTTGTGCAGGGCGTCCGCGCGGAGGTTGGCCACCCGGTGATGCACCTTGTTGCGGGCGGCGTTGGCCTTCTCCCACCGCTTCGACGGCTTCTGCCCGGTCCGCTGGTCGGGGCCCTTGTGTCGGGAGACGACGCGGGAGGCGCGGCGCAGCTGCTTGCGTGCCCGGTCGTAGTGCCCGGGATTCGCGATGGCGCGGATCTCGCCGGTGCTGTCGGCCATGACCGCGAGGGTCTTCACCCCGAGGTCGATGCCGACCGCCACGTCCGGCCGCGCCACGCGTTCGAGGTCCCGCTTGACCTCGGCCTGGAACGAGACGAACCAGCGTCCGCGCTCGTGCCGCACGGTCGCGGACAGGATCCGGGCCGTCCCGGCCTGGACGCGGGCGAGGACCTTCACCGTGGGCTCGTGGGTGCGGATCGTGCCCAGCCGGGGCAGGGTGACGTGACGGCCGTCAGCGTCCACGCGGATCACGCCGGTGGTGAACCGGCAGGCAAGGCGCGCCTTGCGCTTCGACTTGAACCGCGGCGCGCCCATCCGCTTGCCGCGCCGTTTGCCGTTCTTGGACTTCGCGTAGTTGTCGAACGCGGCCGACGCGTTCGCCAGGCCGGTGGAGTACGCCTCCTTGGAGTTCTCCTCCCACCAGGCGGCGAACCTCGGATCGGTGTGCTTGGCCTCGTTGAACGCCTTCCGCAGCGCGGGCAGCGACCACGGCCGCCATTGCGTCAGCCCGGCCTCGCCGATGCCGTAGGACTCCTCCGCGCGGCGCTGCCACCAAGAGGCGGTCACCCAGCCGACGGCCCAGTTGTAGGCGGCACGCGCCGCGCCGCAGTGCGAGCGCAGAGCCTGTGCCTGGGTGGCGTTCGGGTCCAGTGCGAAGCGGTACGCCTGCACCACGAACCCGGGCTGCGGCTGGAACCTCTTCACTCGGCGGCCTCGCCGGTCGCTACGGCCACCGCGCGGGCGGCCCGGTTCTTCGCTGCCCGCCGCCCGTACAGGCGGGCGCACATGGAGGTGAGCACCTCGGTGATGTCGCGTACCAGGTCATCGGCGGTCTCGGTGGGGTCGAGGACGACCAGGCGCCGCCCGGACGCCGACAGCGCGGCCTCCAGGTGCTCGACGCCGAACCGGGCCAGCCGGTCGCGGTGCTCGACCACGATCACCGTCGTCTGCGGGTCGGACAGCAGCCGGTGCAGCTTGCGGCGCCGCCCGTTCAACCCGGATCCCACCTCGGTGACGACCTCAGCGACGGCCAGGCCCAGCCCGTTCGCGCCGGACACGACCCGGGCGGCCTGCCGCTCAAGATCGGCTTTCCGGTCAACGGACGACACGCGGCAGTACGCCACCACACGCCCGGACAGCTGGACGGCGACCTCGTCGACCAACCACGTCCCGGACGGCGCCTGACGAACGGGGACGGGCATCTTCCCGTCCTTCACCCACCGCCAGGCGGTCTGGTAGCTCACCCCCTGCTGACGGGCCCACTCCGAAAGCTTCACGAGACCAAGGTATGTGAGACACACGACTAGGGATGACTAGAAAATCTGTAGCAGCTTTCACCCCCCAAGGGCCAGCACCGAAGCCCCCAGCGCGATCGCGGTGTTCCGTGTGTTGAACATTGCGTTCCCCTTCTCGCAGCCCTTCCACGCCTCCCCGTGAAGGCACTCCCGGGCTGTGTGCGAAGACGGTAACCAGCCCCAACAGCAGCACGGAAGAGCTGTCGCCCTGATAGGTCAATTAGGGTTATTCGGGCCATTCATCTCGCGCTCCGAATGCGCCGTACGTTTCAGAATGGTCGCCCGTGCGTGCGATATCTCGTGAGTTCGTCTGGGGCGCCTTCCGCCATGGCGACGAGGAGAACTCGACACGGCTGGCCAGGCGGCGTCTTGGCGGACGAATGGGGAGCCGATGAATATCTGCCTTCTCGCCCAGCACACCAACTGCTCCCGGATCGCACTCGGGCAGCCTGGCTGTCGCCCTGGCCGCGGCGGCCAGGCCCGCCGGCAGGCGATCACCACCGCATGCCACCTCGCAGCCCTTGTCCGAACCGGAGCCCGCTTTGATCGGGGCATCCTGATCGAACGCCTCTAGGTCCTGTCCGGCGGATCACTGGCGGAGCCAGAGCCGGATCGCGGCGGCGGTGACGGTGCCGTGGAAGACGTAGGCCCGTTTGTCGTAACGAGTGGCGACCGCGCGGGAGTTCTTGAGCCGGTTGATGGTCCGCTCGACCTCGTTGCGGCGCCGGTAGCGGTCGCGGTCGAAGCCGGCGGGTCTGCCACCGCTGCTGCCTCTGCGTTGGCGGTTGGCCCGCTGGTCCTTCGGTTCCGGGATCGTGTGCCGGATGTGGCGTCTTCGCAGGTAGCGGCGGTTTCGGCGGGAGCTGTATGCCTTGTCGCCGCTGACGTGGTCGGGCCTGGTTCGGGGGCGTCCGCCCCGTGGCCGGGGGACCCGGATTCGGTCCAGGACCTCGACCATCTGCGGGGCGTCGCCCCACTGACCCGGCGTGAGCAGGAGGGCCATGGGGCGGCAACCGCCTTCGCCGGCGAGGTGGATCTTGCAGGTCAGGCCGCCCCGGGACCGTCCGAGTCCCTCGTCGGGGCGGTGGTGCCGGGGCGTCGTCCTTTTTTCGGGATCTGCGGACGGGCCTTGCGGGCGCCGGCCGCGTGCTGATGGGCCCGGCAGGACGTCGAGTCGATGCCGATCATCGACCAGTCGATCCGCCCGGCCAGGTCGGCGTCGGCCTGGACCGCGTGCAGGATCCGGTCCCAGGTACCGTCCGCCGACCAGCGGCGATGCCGTTCATGGACGGTCTTCCACGAGCCATAGCGTTCCGGCAGGTCACGCCACGGGACACCGGTCCGGACCCGGAAGAGGATCCCGTTGACCACGGTGCGGTGGTCGTTCCACCGGCCGCCCCGGCCACCCAGAGATGGCAGATGCGGCTCCAGCAACGACCACTCGCGGTTCATCAAATCCCCCCGACCCATACCCGAACCAACGAGCGACCGGTCAGAAGGTCACATGATCCGCCGGACAGGACCTAGGCCCGGGAGACATGAACACCACCACTTGCCGCTGGTCGAAAAAGGCGTGGCGGGCCCACCCATCCCATGGTGAAGATCGCGGCATGGCTAACTTCCTGGAGAGCGACCGGCTCGTCCTGCGCGCGTTCACGGCGGCTGACACCGACCGACTGCTGGCCCTGGACAACGACCATCAGGTCATGCGTTTCATCAACGGTGGCCGTCCCACCAGCCGCCAGACAATCCAGACGCGGACTCTGCCCCGGCTCCTGCATGTGTACCCGTGCTGGCAGACCCACGGCTACTGGGCTGCGCAGGAGAGGACCGCCGGCAGCTTCCTGGGCTGGTTCGAGTTCCGGCCGCTGGCGGAGCACAGTGCCGCGGTGGTCGAACTCGGCTACCGGTTGAACCGGGCGGCGTGGGGACGCGGTTACGCGACCGAGGGATCCCGGGCCCTGATCCGCAAGGGGTTCACGGATCTCAAGGTCGGGCGGGTCACGGCGAACACGATGGCTGTCAACACGCGTTCCCGTCGCGTCATGGAGAAGTCGGGCCTGTCCTTCGTCCGGAACTTCACCGGGGACTGGCCGGAGGCGATTGAGGGCTCCGCGTACGGCGAAGTCGAGTACGAACTCACCCGGACCGAGTGGGAACAGTCTCGATAGACCAGCCCTCTACCGCCCGGTACTCGGCCGGGTGAAGACACTAGAGTGGTGCAACCCTGCCACGGCGGCCGTGCGTGGTGCGTAAACCCGATCAACGAGATACATGTCAGCCGGCCGGCCAGCCCTGCTCGTGGTCGGCGTCGCGGCCACTGACGATGCCGCTTGGGAGCGTGAGGCGCCGGATCGCTGTGGTCGAGGACGATTGTGACCGCGCCGGTACTGGCCTGAGAACCTGGGCCGCTACAGCTTCACCGCCGGCGTCTCGGCCGCCGGCGCTTTGCGCCTGCTGCGCGATCCGGAGGCACCGCAACTCGACGACGACGAGGACGGCACCGGTTGGCGCAGCACGGGCCCTCCGGTGCTTCGGGTCGGGCGGTTTGAGCGTGGTGAGCCGACCCGGCTCCGCCTCCTTCCCCTCGGTGCGACCGGTCCCCAGACGAACTGCTGGGATGGGGCGGCTGGGTCAAAGTCCCGGAACGTGACGGCGAACGGGCCGGTGGAAACCCTTTCGCGGTTGCGCACTTGACGGTACGAGGTGATTGCCCCTCGGACCGTACCGCCGAGCGACGGCTGAGCCGGGTCTTGGCCTGTTCGGGCGGGCGGGCGCCTCAGGTGCCCGTTGGAGTGTGTCCGACCCGGGTGGCGCGGAGTTGTCGCAGATGCTGCTGTACGGCGTTCCGGCTGAAGCTCAGGCACTTGACCTGGCTGTCGAGCCGGGCGAATTCGGCGGCGAACAGTGCGACCAGGTCGTCGCCTCCGTCGTCTGTCTCGTCCCTGTCCATCGGGTTCAGTTGTTTGTCGCGAAGCAGCGGCAGGATCAGTCTGGTCGGCAGTCCTGATCTGACCAGGCTGCTCACCAGCGTTGCCTGTTCGACGTCCGCCTCCTGGTAGTGCCGGTAGCCGCTCGGTGCGCGCTGCGGTGTCAGCAGCCCCCGCTCCTCGTAGTACCGCAGCATCCGGATCGGAATCCCGGTACGTCTGGACAGCTCGCCGATCCGCATGAACCGCTCCTTGACTCTCACATGAATGTGAGACTTTACGGTACTGGCCATGACCCCTCAACCCTCCGGGCCCACAGGAGAAGTGCTGCCCCGGCTGCCCTGGCGCGCGCTACTTCTCCTCTCCGGCGCGGCCTTCGCCACCGTCACCACCGAACTGCTGCCCGCGAGCCTGCTGCTGCAGCTCAGCGACGGCCTCGACATCACGCCCGCGGCCGCCGGCGGACTGGTCGGCGCCTGGGCACTGACGATCGCCGTCGTCAGCGTCCCGCTGACGCGGCTGACCGCATGGGTACCGCGCCGGCGGCTCTTCCTTGTCATCCTGCTGCTGCTCGCCCTGACGACCACCGGCACCGCGCTCGCCCCCTCGTACGGATGGGCACTCGCCAGCAGGATCACCGCCGCCGCAGCGCACGGCCTCTTCTGGTCCCTGCTCGTGCCGACGGTGGCCACGCTCGTCCCGCCGGCGCGGATCGGCCGGGCGGTCTCGGTAGTACTGGCCGGGCCCGCAATGGCCAGCATCCTCGGCATACCGCTCGGCGCCACCGTCGGCGCCGCGCTCGGCTGGCGGGTCTCCTTCGCCACGCTGGCGGCGCTGCTCGCCCTGGCCGCCCTGGGCATCCGTACCCTGCCGCTGTCGGACGCGCCCCCGCAGGCAGTACGACAGGAAGGCCGCGACCCGGCGCTGTGGACCGTGCTCGGCGTCGCGCTGGCTGGAGGCCTCGTTATCACGGGCCACTTCCTGCTCTATACCTACATCGCGCCGCTGCTCCGACAGTTCGGCGGGTACGACAACGCCACCAGCGGCATACTGCTGTTCGTCTTCGGGGCTGCCGGGGTGCTCGGCACCCTCGGGGCCGGATCGCTCTCCGACCGGTTTCCACGGCAGGCGCTCGGCTGGGTCAGTGCAGCCTTCGCCGGTAGCGCAGCCTCACTGCTACTACTCGATCTCCATCTCGCCGTGGCAGTCGTGCTGATCGCCGGCTGGGGTGTACTCATCGGGTTGCTGCCGCCGGTCTTCCAGATGCACTTGCTGCGGATCGCCTCCCCCGGCCGGGAGGCCACCTCTGGAGCGATCGGCATCACCGTGCTCAACCTAGGAATCGCCACCGGGGCGACGCTCGGCGGGGCGGTAATCGACAACTGGCAGGCCGGTGCCCTGCCCGCCGTCGCGGCCATTGTGATCGCCATCGCCACCGTCGGGCTGATGGTCAACGGTCTCCGGGGCCAGAGCACCGCCGGTAGTGCCGGAGCCGAACACACCGCCGATGCTGTCCCGGACGGTAACGACCCCCGATGCACAGCGGCCCCGGATCGCAGCGCCGCCGAAGCCGGCGAGTTACGCCCGTGACGGGCGCCGTACTTTCCGTCGTGGCTGCCCTGCCTCTCAGGGCAGCCACGGTTCGTCAGTACAGGCTCAAGCGCAGGTGGGGGAACGTTGCGCAAGCAGGGTCGTATTCGGCGGCAGGCCAGATGACCGGATACCTCTACCAGTGTGAACTGGCCCTGCTGGAAATCGCCCGGCGCAGCTGGGACGACATCACGGTCGAAGTCCGTATGGAAGTCCTCGATGAAGTCCGCCGCTACGTGAGCTGGTACCGGCACATCACCCTCGCTGCCATGCTCGCGCGCGCTTTCCTGGCGGCCACGGCACACCGGGTCAGGGAAAAGGAAGCGGAACCGGTGAGACTGCCGGGGCCGTCGAGCTCTCCGTGGCGGAGGTTCGGCGATCCTGGCAGCTTGTCGGCCCCCAACCCCCGCACCGGCGCGGACGTCGAGGCCGACATCACGCGCTGAGCTGGTCTGGCGCCGACGACGCCAAGCAGTCGCGCGTCGCTGTCATTACGTGCGGCGTTGTCGCACGATCGAGGGACGGCCTCCGTGAAACCATCCCTGACCGCTCAACGTCCCGCTAAAATCCGGCCGCCGAGCCAAACCCGCAGGTCAGACAGTAAAATCCTGCTGGAGTACTATGCGGCTTTTACCTGCCAGAACTGGCTGCTTTGGTTCTTGCACGTGTCCTGGAGCACCGTGCGCCGCTTGCCGTCGGGGATACCCGCGTCCGTAAGGCACTTACCGCTGTGGGCATTCTGGATCTGGACCTTTCCATCCGCGACGCTGTTGAAGAACCATGTCTGGTTCGGTGCGCCGGTGCAGGACCAGATCTGGACGGCTCCGCCGTTGTAGAGCGCGCCGTCCTTGAGGTCCAGACACTTGTCCGGGGCGTTGGCGGAGAAGAAGCTCATCCCGGAGGAGCTGTCCGTCCGGCCGAAGACCTGGTGCTTGCCGGACTTGCACTCGTACTGCTGGACGACTGCGCCGTCCGCACGGGACTCGTCGAAAACATCAAGGCACTTCTGGGTGGACGAGTTGACGAACCGGTAGTGAGCCGGTGCGGCTGCCGCCAACGTGGCGCCGGCCAGGGAGGTGGTGGCCATGACCGCGGACATGGCCACCACCGCATGACGAAATACTCGCATCTCGGACTCCAAGTCTCCAAACGGAACTTACGTCCGTGAACACGCCGGTATCGTCCGGTCAGTTGCGAAAGGGCCTCACATTCACTCGTACGGGCTGATCCCAGGCGACGCGGAGGCCGGGGTGAAACTGTCTGCCTTCGGTGTCCGCCGGTCAGTGGCCGGAGCGGACCGTACGCCACTGCTGGCCGCTTCGGCTGATCAGCCCGCGCCCGCTCAGACAAGCGGTGTCCTCGACAAGGGGAAAGCCCCGCACATGTGGTGGATCAAGTGCCTGTGGCCTCCGTCCCGTCGAGAGAGGCGGAGTAGAGCTGTGTGGAGGTGGTGACGTACACCTTTCCGTCGGCGAACTGCGGTGGTGGGGTGGGTGCTTTGCTGCCCATGCCCGGGTGCTGCGGGCCGCGTGGCAGCAGGGTGCCATCACGGGTGTCCAGGGTGATGAGGCGGCCCTTGGTGTCCACGACGTAGAGCCGTCCATTGTGGACGGCGGGATAGCCGGCGATGGAGAAGCCTGTGTCCACCGACCACAACCGGGTGCCGGTCGCGGTGTCCACCGCGGCGGCTTGCCCTTCGTACGACATGATGTAGGCGGTGTCACGTGAGAATGCCGCGGCCACGTCCGGCCCGGGCAATTTGGTGTAGCGCCAGGACTTGGCCCGCAGATCGAGGCGCAGTGCCGCGGAGCGGAGCGTGCGGGGGTCGGCGGCGGCATCCGAGTAAGAGGAGCTAACACAATGCTCGGACGCGTCGGTAGGTGATCACGCAGCAGGCCAGTTTGAGGAATGCTTCGTGGATGTCGTCGCGGATGTCCCAGCGGATCCGCAGGCGGCGGAAGCCGTGGATCCAGGCGTTCGTGCGCTCTACCACCCAGCGGACCGTGCCGAGCCCGGATCCGTGCGGTACTCCGCGTCGTGTGATGACCGGCTTGATCCCGCGTTTCCACAGCAGGCGGCGGTACTTGTCGTAGTCGTAGCCGCGGTCGGCGAACAGCTGCCGCGGCCGGTGACGGGGCCTGCCGGTGCGGCCCCGGATGTGGGGTATCGCGTCGAGCAGCGGCAGTAGCTGGGTGACATCGTGCCGGTTGCCGCCGGTCAGTGTGATGGCCGGCGGGGTGCCGTGCGAGTCGGTGATGACATGGTGCTTCGAGCCCGGTCTGGCGCGGTCGACCGGGCTCGGCCCGGTGGGCCTTGACCCCGAATCCTGAACACGGGTTATGCGGCTGGTGGCAGCGTAGTTGGTGTGGGGTGGAAGGCGTTCTCGAAGGCGATTGGTGATCGCTGTCCGAGGCGGGAGTGTCGGCGCCGGGTGTTGTAGCGGTGGAGCCGTCTGAAGGCGTCGAGTCGGGCCTCGCGCTCGTTGGGCCAGCTCTTTCGTCCTTGCAGGGTCTCGAGTTTGAAGGCCGCGTTGAAGGACTCGGCGAGTGCGTTGTCCGCGCTGGACCCGACCGAGCTCATGCTTCGCCGAACCCCTGCTGACCTGCAGGCTTCGGCGAAGGCCCTGCTCGTGTACTGGGCTCCGTGGTCGGTGTGCATGATCGATCCGGCGAGGCTGCCGCGGGTGCGGATCGCCGCGGCCAGGGCGTCGGTCACGAGATCCGCGCGCATGTGGTCGGCGATCGCCCAGCCGGCCAGACGGCGCGAGGCGAGGTCGATGACGGTCGCCAGGTAGCAGAACTTACCGCCGTCGATGGGCAGGTAGGTGATGTCGCCGACGTACTTCGTGTTCGGCTTGCCCGCGGTGAAGTCCCGACGGATCAGGTCCGGAGCCTTGGCCGCAGCCGGATCGGGGACTGTGGTGCGGTGCCGGCGGCGCAACCGGACCTCTTCGATCCCGGACTCTCGCATGATCCTGGCGACCCGCTTGTGGTTGACCGCCTCACCGTTCGCCTCGCGGAGCTCGGCGGTGATCCTGGGGACGCCATAGGTGCCGTCCGATTCGCGGTGCACCGCCCGTATCCGGGCGGCAAGCTGTGCGTCGGCCGCCTGCCGGGCGGCCCGGTCCGCGGCTGTCCGGCGCCAGTAGTAGAACCTCGAGCGGCTGACGCCGAGGATGCTGCAGAGCCGCTTCACGCCGTAACGGCGCTGATGGTCGTCGACACACTGGAAGCGGTTCACCAGCGCGTCTCCCCGGCGAAATACTTGGCGGCCTTCCGCAGGATCTCGCGTTCCTCCTCGAGCTCGCGGACCTTCTTCCGCAGAGCCGCGTTCTCCGCCTCCAGCGGTGCCGGCGGCTGGGCCGGTTCCTGTGTCCCCGTGGACGGCTTGCCCCGGCAGCCCGCACCCAGTTCCGCAGGGTCTCCGGATTGATCCCCAGATCGGCGGCGACCGACCTGATCGTCGCATCGGGCCGCGACTCGTACAGCGCGACCGCGTCCGCCTTGAACTGCGGCGGATAGTTCTTCATAACCACGAGATGTCCGTTCTCAGATCCTCAGGATCCAGTGTCTCGTGTGTCCAACATCAGGGGTCAAGGCCCAGCATGTCATCCCCGAACCGAAGCCGAGCTCCTGCGGTAGCCACTCCCACTGGATGCCGGTATGCAGCACGAACAAGATCCCCTGCAGGCACTTGCGGTCGTCCAGTGGCAGCCGGCCCGGATTCCGACTTCGTCGGGGCCGCACCGGCAGCAGCGGCTCGACCCGCAGCCACAAGTCGTCCGACACAAGCCACGGCGGGCCTTTCCCCTTCCCCATGACCCATTCAACGACCAACCGCAGCAACGGACATGCCCAAACAGAGGCTTTCTGTTAGCTCCTCTTAGTGATGGTGCGGGTCGGTTGGTTGCCGGTCGGTATAGAGCGAAAGGTGTTGTCGCTGGTCAGGGCTGTGGCGGCAGGGTCTGGTAGGCGGGGCGGGGCGGTCGGTGTTTCCTTCTATCGCGTGGGGCCCAGTGTGTAGCGGATTCCTGTTGCGGTGAGGTGGAGTTGTTCGCCGTCCTGGACGGTGATGAGGGGGAAGAGCGGGTTGTCCGGGGCGCGGTTGTTGAGTTGTCCGTGGATGCCTGCGGCGCGTAAGAGGGGGCGTGTCCAGGTGGGGAGTGGGTGGAGTCGGCATCGGCGGTGGGCGGTGCTGTCGTGGATTTTGACGGTGGTCGCGGTTTCGTTGATGTCGATGCCGCGGATGAGCGCGAGCCGGTTGATGTCTGCTCCGTTGGCCGCGTGGATGCTCAGTGCTGTGGCGTGGAGGGGGTGTGCCACTGTGGCCATCCGTGTGGCGAAGTCTGCTGATGTGTGGTCAGGTTTTCGCGCGGACGGTGCGCCGCTCGTTGTGGAGGCGTGGGCTGGGGCGCCTTGGCACGGGGCGCGTTTTGGGCGGTCTGTCACTGTGCCGTTCGATGGTGGCGGGGAGGTGATCCACCGGCCGTCGTCCTGGCTGGGGGCTGGGGGCTGGTGCCGGTGGGCCGCTGCTGTCCGGCGTTTCGGGTACCTGACGGCGGGTGTTCCGTCTGACTCAACGGGATACGGGCCTGGGGGGAGGGTGTAGACGAGGCGGTACGGGGTTTCTTCGAGGAGTGTTTTCAGGGTGGGGGTGACCGGCCGGTGCCACAGGAGGGTGAGGCGGATGCCGCACCGTTCCCGCAGGGCGAGCAGCTGTCTCTGGCGGGTGGTGGTGAGGCGGTCGGTGCGGCAGACGATGAGGTGCCCGATGCGGTGGGTGAGGATCCAGGTGGCGACGGCGTCCCAGGCGGGGCGCTGGGAGTCGGCCCATGTTCCGTAGGTTTGTCCGCCTTGGGGGAGACGTTTGCTCAGGGCGGCGAGGAGGTCGTGGGTCGCGCGTACCGGCAGACGGCAGTAGGCCCCCGGTACGAAGACCTGGTGCCGGGCGTGCGGCCGGGCAGCAGCTGGTGGACCTCGCGCCAGACGTCCTCGAAGGACGCGGCCGCGTCGCACGCGGTCCCGGTCTTGCCCTGGAACCCGCCGCAGTTGATCATCAGCACCGCTCCGAAGCGATGATCCACCTCGCGATGATCGACCTCATGACTTGCCGCCTCACCGACGACCCCACTCTGAACTGGGGCGGAACCTGCCCCTGGGACCAAACAGCAATCAACGGACCCGAAAGCTCAGCAACAGGTGAACCGTCAGAATGATAAGAGGCATTTACGATGGGCAATCATGGAAAATTAACATAGTGGTTGTCCCTGGCGCTGTGTGCATGTTAATTGCGGTGTTCGGAGGAGGGGTGCGGGGCGGGGAAACACTCTTCTGGGTGTCGCTTGTGGTGCGGGCCGTTTCTCGTATTCGTGTTCGATTTTTTAGTGTATTGCCTGAGGGTATCGCTGCATGCTTTCATGCCTAAAATGCAAAGGCTCCAAGGGGGTGGGGAAAGTATGGCGACGTCTGTCTCGTATCCCGGTGTTTACATCGAGGAGCTACCGAGCGCGGTCCGCACGATCACCGCGGTGACAACGTCGGTGACGGCGTTCGTGGGGGTGGCCCGGCGTGGGCCGATCGACGAGGCGGTGACGATCACCAGCTTCGCCGACTTCGAGCGGCAGTACGGCGGCCTGGACGCGAAGAGCCTGCTGAGTTACGCGGTGCAGCAGTTCTTCCTGGCCGGCGGCTCGGTCGCGGTCATCGTCCGGGTCGCGAAGGGCGCCAGTCCGGCGTCGAAGGACATCGCGGCGGGTGGCGAGCCGAAGGCGCTGACGGTGACCTCGCGGGACGCCAGCGACTGGGGCAACGGGCTGCGGGTTGCGATCGACCCGAGCGCGACCGGCGACACGTTCGGCCTGCGCGTGCTGGACGTCTCCGGAGCGGTGCTGGAGCGGTACCGCAACCTGTCGATGAGCTCCGACGCGTCGCGCTTCGTCGAGGCGGTCGTCAACGAGTCGTCGTACATCTACGTCAAGGCGACCGGTGACGCGGTGCCGGATTTCTCCGGCACGGTCTCGGGACCGGTCGGCCCAGTGCCGGACTTGGCGGACAAGGAGCTCACCGCGACCGTCGCGGGCGTTGAACCGGTCGAGATCACGCTCTACACCGCTGCCGACACCAAGCCCACGTCGTTGACCGCACTCGGCCTGCTGCTGGAGCGCAGGCTACGAGCGGCGTCGCCCAACAGGGCCTTCACCCGGGCGGACGTCGATGTGGCCGGCAAGCGGCTGCAGGTGCTGGCCGGGACGGCGGGCGCCACGATGACGCTCACCGGCGAGGTGGCGAACGCGCTCGGCCTGATCACGGCCCACGCGACCGCCTACGAGTTGGAGGACGCCGACGACGGCGACCCGCCGACGGACGCAGAGTTCCGCGGCAGCGAGGCCGACAAGACTGGCATGCAGGCGCTGCGGGAGGTGCAGGACGTCAACCTGCTCTGCCTTCCCGACCTGGCCGGGCAGGACTACACGGGTGACGCGATCGGCGTGATTGCCGCAGCCGAGGAGCTCTGCGAGGACAAGCGGATGCTACTGATCGTCGACAGCCCGCCGGAGTGGACCAGTATCGAGCAGGCGCGCACCGGGCTGCCGGCGTACGACGCGGTCCGCAGCGACCACGCGGCGCTGTACTTCCCGCACATCACGATGACCGACCCGCTGACCGGACGCCTGCGCACGTTCCCGCCGTCGGGAGCGGTCGCCGGGCTGATGGCCAGGACCGACGCCGAGCGCGGCGTATGGAAGGCGCCGGCCGGCACCGACGTTCGGCTGACCGGTGTGCGCTCCATGAGCGTCAGGATGTCCGACGCCGAGAACGGCCTGCTCAACCCGCTCGGAGTGAACTGCCTGCGGAGCTTCCCGATCGTCGGCCCGGTGATCTGGGGCGCGCGCACACTCCTCGGCGCGGACGCGCTTACGTCGGAGTGGAAGTACGTCCCGGTTCGGCGGCTGGCGTTCATGGTCGAGGAGAGCCTGTACCGCGGCCTGAAGTGGGTGGTGTTCGAGCCGAACGACGAGCCGCTGTGGGGCCAGATCCGGCTCAACGTGGGCGCTTTCCTGCACACCCTGTTCACCCAGGGCGCTTTCCAGGGCACCTCGTCGCGCGAGGCCTACTTCGTGAAGTGCGACAAGGACACCACCACCCAGGGAGACATCAACCGAGGCATCGTCAATGTGCTCGTCGGTTTCGCACCGCTGAAACCGGCCGAGTTCGTCGTGGTGAAGATTGAGCAAATGGTGGGACGGATCGAGGTGTGAGGAATAAGAAATGGCAGAGTTTACTGTCAATGCGCAGCGGTTCGACCCCTACAAGAACTTTAAGTTCCTGGTGCTCTGGGACGGCAAGACCGTCGCCGGGTGCAGCAAGATCAGCCCGCTGAAAAGGACCACCGAGGTGATCAAACACCGTAACGGCGGCGATCCCAGCTCACCACGGAAATCCGCCGGCCGGACCGAGTTCGAGGCGATCACGATCGAGCGCGGCGTCACCCACGACCCGGAATTCGACCGCTGGGCGAACAAGGTCTGGATGGTAGGCCAGGGTCTTGGCAGCGAGTCCTCGCTGAAGGACTTCCGTAAGGACATCGTGATCCAGGTCCTCAACGAGGCCGGGCAGGTGGCGCTCGCGTACAAGGTGTACCGGGCTTTCCCGTCGGAGTACCAGGTGCTCGGCGAACTGGACGCGAATGCGAACGCGGTCGCGATCCAACACCTGAAAATCGAGTGCGAGGGCTGGGAGCGGGACCTGGAGGTCGCCGAGCCGTACGAGCCCTCATACCAGATTCTGTAAGGGGTGCGAGGTGGCTTCCCCGACGGAGCTGCTCGCCGCCTGGGAGATCGGGCTGACGCTGCCCGACTCCTCGGTCCAGCGGGCCGTACTGCTGCACGCGCTTGCCCGGCCCGGGCGGGCGGCCGACGAGCTGCTCGGTGTCCCGGTCGGGACCCGGGACGCCGAACTGCTCGGCCTGCGCGTCGCGTTGTTCGGCGACGTCCTGTCGGTCCGGATCGGCTGCCCGGCGTGCGGTGCGGACCTGGAATTCGATGCCGACGCGACCGGCCTGGCGGCCGCCGCACCCGAGGCCGAGCCCGAGCCACTGACCGATGGTGACTGGACCGTGCGGTTCCGGTCGGCGACGCCCGCCGATCTGCTTGCGGTGGGGGACCCGGCCACGGAGGATCCACGACGCGGGCTCGCGGCCCGGCTGGTGCTCGAGGCGCGGCGCGGTGACCGGGCGGTGCGCGCGGACCGGCTGCCGGAGCACGTCGTGCATCTGCTCGCCGAGGCGGTGGCTGCGGCGGATCCGGCGGCCGACATCTCGTTCGCCATGGATTGTCCGGACTGCGGCGCGCAGGTGCGGGCGCAGTTCGACATCGCGACCTACCTGTGGGACGAGCTCGACGCGTGGGCCCGTACGACGCTCGGCGACGTGCACGCGCTGGCCTTGAGCTACGGGTGGACCGAACCCGATGTACTGGCGCTGTCACCGCTGCGCCGCCGCTACTACCTGGAGCTGGCCGGACATGGCTGAGACACGGACGCCGGACCTGTTCGACCGGCTGCTCGCCCGCGCGGGAGCGGTGAGCCGGCCGGACACCGTGGTGCCGCTGGCGCGGCCGCGGCTGGCGATGCCGTTCGAACAGCTGTCGGCCGCGCCGCTGACCGAGACCGAGGTCGAGATCGACGCCACCGCACCGTCGCGACCGGTGGTGCGGGCGCTGGCGGCACCACCGGCGACGGCGCAGGCCGGTCCGCAGGGGGCGTCGGCGCCACGACCGCCGGTGCTGAGCCGGATCGAGCGGGCCGTGCGGTCGATCGACACGGTGCGCACCGTGTCCGCGGGGCCGTCGGGCGTGGCGCAGGCGGCCGCATCGGCTGTCCTGCGGAGTGTCGTGGAGCGGCTGGTGCCGTCGCACGCGGTGGCGCGGGCCGTCGAGGAGCCCGCGTATCGAGGCCCCGTCGCGGACACGCCGGCGCGGACGCCGTCCCTCGGGCCCATGACCGCCGGACGGACGGCGTCCGCGGCACTTCCCTCCGTGCCGCGGACCGACGTCGGGGTCCGGCGGCTCGAGGCGCAGGCCACGCAGGCCGAGCCGTCGGTGCAGGTCAGCATCGGTCGGCTTGAGGTCACGACAGCGGCGCACGAACCGAAGCGGGAACGGACCGGCCGGACCGGCCGGCCTGAGCCGGCCGTCGGACTGGAGGCATTTCTCGACCGGCAGGAGGCGACGTGAGTAACTATCTGGCGATCGCCCAGGCCACAGAGGCGCTGCGCTGCCTGCTGGCCGGCGCGGTGCAGTCCGACGTGCCCTACGCCGTACAGGTAGAGGCACGCAAGCCGCCGAGCGAGCCGGTGACCGAGCCGACCATCACGGTGTTCTGCTACCGGATCACCCCGAACGTGTCCCGGCGCAACGCCGACACGCCCACCCGCGACGGTGACGGACGGGTGCTGAGGAGGCCCACGGCGGCGTACGACCTGCACTACCTGATCAGCTGTTACGGCAACGAGATCCAGCTGGTGCCGCAGGCACTGCTGGGCTCGGTGGCGCGCACGCTGCACGAGCAGCCGGCGCTGTCCGCACAGGACCTGGAGACGGCCGCCGGGCGGGCGTTCCTGGCCGGCGCCGACCTGGCGGCGTCGCCGCAGACGGTCCGGCTGACGCCGTCGAAGATGGATGTCGAGGACCTGTCGAAGCTGTGGTCGATGCTCATCCAGACGCCCTACACGCCGTCCATCGCGTTCGAGGCGTCGCTGGTGCTCCTGGAGAGCAGGCGGACGCCGGCCGCGGGTCGCCCGGTCCGGGAGCACCGGGTCCGAGTGGTCCCCGGCCGGCACCCGGTGGTGGAGGAGCTGCGAAGCCGCCCGGCCTGCTCGGACGCCGAGCCGCGGCCCGGCCCGGTGCCGGTGGGCCACGAGGTGGTGCTGACTGGGCGCGACCTGAACCGCGAGAAGGTCACTGTCGATGCCGGCGGCGAGCTGGTGGCCCCGTCTGCCGTCGATGACGGCCGGGTGGTGTTCACCCCGCCCGCCGGTCTGGCCGCAGGAGTGCACCCGGTACAGGTCCTGCACGAGGTCGCGTTCGGTGACTCGTCCCGGATCCTCGGCTCGAACGGGATCGCGATGGCGCGTCAGGCCACCGTGACCGCCTCCGAGGTCACCGGCGGCGAGGTCGTCGCCACCCTGGACACCGAGGTCGGCGACCGGCAGCGCGTGTCGGTGCTGCTGGACGAACTGGACGGGACCGGCAGTCACCGGTTCGACGCGGCGTACCCGCTGCCCGGCCCGCGTGACCCCAAGACGGTCGCGGTCGCGACGGCGGACGTCGCCGCCGGCAGCTATTTGCTGCGGGTGCGGATCGATGGCGTCGAAACGGTGACCGGCGAGGACCTGCGCACGCCGGCGGTGGAGTTCTGATGGACGACGACGGGCGCGAGGCCGACGCGGCGGTCATGGCCACGGCCGTGGCCGCCGTACTCGCGCGCCTCGGCGCGCACGCCCGTGCCGTCGACGACACGGCCGACACCGGTGCTGCCGGACGGTCGCGGCGCCGGTCCCGGCACGCGACGGCGGATGCCGGTGAGGGCAGGGCCCCGGAGAACGGCCGCAGCGGGCCCGTGCCCTACGACGAGGGCTCGCTGGCGACGGTGGTCGCCTGCTTCGGGCTGACGTCGTTCGAGCAGGACCTGCTGGTGCTGTGCGCGGCGATGGAGCTGGGGCCGACAGCGGCGGCGCGCTGCGCGGCGGCGAGCGGGCGGGAGTTCCCCACCTTCTCGCTGGCCCTGGCCGCGCTGACCGAGCCGCACTGGAGCGCGCTGACGCCGGACGCGCCGCTGCGCCGCTACCGGCTCGTCGAGGTCGCCGACGACGGGGTGCTGACCACCGCGCGGCTGCGGATCGACGAGCGGGTGCTGCACTTCCTGCTGGGGGTGTCCCAGGTCGAGCCGCGGCTGCAGGGCCTGGTCGCGCGCACCGCCGTACCCGGCCGGCTGCCGGAGTCGCAAGCGCGGCTGGCAGCGGAGCTGGCGGCGGCGCTGAGCGCCGACCGGGTGGCGGCGCTGTCCGGTGGCGACCTGCAGACCCGGCGCGAAGTGACGGGCACCGCGGCGCGCGCGGCAGGCTTCGCGACGTTCACGCTGTCGGCGGCCGACCTGCCGGCCGAACCTGCGGACCGCGCGGCGCTGGCCCGGCTCTGGGAACGCGAAGGGGTGCTGCTGCCCGCCGTACTGCTGCTCGAGGTCTCCGAGACGACGAAGGCGGCGGCCGCGGAGGCGTTTGTGGCGATGCTCGGCGTCCCGGTGGTGCTGTCCAGCCCGGATCCGCTCCCCGCACCCACGACGCACCGCGCGCAGGTGGTCGTCGAGCCGCTGGAGCAGGCCGAGCAGCGCGAGCTGTGGCGGGCCGCACTGGACGGCCACGGCGGTGACGTCGACGTGGCCGGTCTCGTGGCGCAGTTCAGCTTGCCCGGGCATGTGATCCGGTCCGCCGGCGCGGTCGCCCGCGAGGCCGGCGGCGATGTGCGGGCGGCGGCCTGGCGTGCGGGCCTGGCGCATGCGCGGATCGCGCTCGACGAGCTCGGCCGCAGGGTGGAGCCGTGGGCGGGCTGGGCCGACCTGGTGGTGCCGGAGCGGCAGCGCAGGATCCTGCGCGAGATCGTCGCGCACGTCCGGCAGCGCGCCACCGTCTACCAGGACTGGGGTTTCGAGGAGGTGCTGCGGCGCGGGCTCGGCGTCACCGCGCTGTTCGCCGGCAGCAGCGGCACCGGCAAGACGCTGGCAGCCGAGGTGGTGGCGGGCGAGCTCGGGCTGGACCTGTTCGTCATCGACCTGTCCCAGGTGGTCAGCAAGTACATCGGCGAGACCGAGAAGAACCTGCGCCGGGTCTTCGACGCGGCCGAGCGCGGGGGCGCGGTGCTGCTCTTCGACGAGGCGGACGCGCTGTTCGGCAAGCGCAGTGAGGTGAAGGACTCGCACGACCGGTACGCGAACCTCGAGGTCAGCTATCTGCTGATGCGGATGGAGTCGTACCGGGGCCTGGCGATCCTGACCACGAATCAGAAGAAGTCCCTGGACCAGGCGTTCCTGCGGCGACTGCGGTTCGTGGTGGACTTCCCGTTCCCGGATGTGGCCGAGCGGGCCGAGATCTGGCGGCGGGTGATCCCGCCCCGGGTCCCGGTCGACGGCGTCGCGGTCGAGCGGCTGGCACAACTGACGGTGGCCGGCGGCAGCATCCGGAACATCGCGCTGTCGGCCGCCTTCCTGGCCGCCGACGAGGGCACCGAGCTGCGGATGCGGCATCTGCTCGCCGCCGCGCACACCGAGTACGTCAAGTTCGAGCGCTCGGTGACGTCCACGGAGGTGGCCGGATGGGTGTGAGCCTGCACGTGGACGAGCTGGTGATCCGCGGCGTCGACGGTGTGCGACACGCCGACGCCGACCGGATCGCACATGCGTTCACCCATGAGCTCACCCGGCTGCTGACCGAGCAGCCGCCGGCCGCCGAGGCCGCGTCGTACGGCGTGGTGAGGGGCCTGCGTCCGCTGCCCGCGACCACGTCCCCGCGCCGTCTCGGGCGGGAACTGGCGCGTTCCGTGCACCGGGAGTTGATGCGATGAGCACCGTCACGCCGGTACGGCAGCAGCCGGAGCCACCGCGCCGCAAGCGCGCGAAACGGTCCGCGCCGCTGCGGGACACGCGGGCACGCGGCACGCCGCCCACGCCGGACGAGGTGCTCGCGCAGGCAGGGAAGCCGCTGGAGCCGGGTGTCGGGCGCGCGATGGAGGAGTGGCTGGGCCACGACTTCAGCGCGGTCCGCATCCACAGCGACCGGGACGCGGCCGAGCTGGCCGAGCTGGTCGGCGCGGACGCCGTGGCCGTGGGCAAGGACATCTTCTTCGCCGCGGGCGCGTACCGTCCGGAGACCGCCCAGGGTTTACGGTTGCTCGCGCACGAGCTCCTGCACACCGTGCAGGTGCCGGACGCGCCCGGCCGACTGAGGCTCGGCCGACAGGACGGCACGCTGAGCCGGCCCCTGGACGGGGTCGAGCGCGAGGCCGAGGAGCGGCTGGACCGTGCCTCGGGCGACCGGGGCCCAGCGGCCGGAGGCGCGGAGCGGGCAGTGCGGGAGCGGGGCGCGCAGCCGGTGTCGTGGCTGCGGTTCATCAGCGTCGACGTGTCCCAGCTGCGGGCCGAGCAGCTGGACCCGGCGACGCTGGTGGACCGGATCGTCGCCGGCGTGACGCGTACGCTGCGCGGCGACCCGGCGGACGCGGCGGGGCGCGTGCGGCAGCAACTGGTACGGCTGGCACCGGAACTGCGGTCCGTCGTACTGGAACGGCTGCGGGAGCGGCTGCCGTCGCCCGACTACCTCCGGGTCGAGCAACTGGTGGCCGCGGCCGAGACGCCCGCGGGCACGCCGGTGGACACCGCCGTCGTACCGGAGCCCGTGGTGGAGCCGGCCGAGCGGGAGTGGACCGAACGGCGCGACCGGGCCGAGCAGAAGGCGGGCGACGAGCGGAGCCGCGCGGACCGGGAGCGCGACGGACGCGACGAGGAGCGGCAGGTCGCAGAGGACGAGGAGCGGGACCGGGATCGAGAGCGGGCCTGCGGGGACGCGGCCACCAAGGACGAGCAGGACGCCAAGCACATGAAGGGGGCGGCGCTCGACGACCAGCGCCGCAAGGACTCCGCCGAGGAGGAGCGGCGGAAGCGCGAGGACGAGGAGCACCGCAAGGCCACCGAGAACGGTGAGAAGCCGGACTCGGAGGACAAGGAGCAGCCCGCTGCCGAGGCCCGGCCGGCTCAGGCGCAGGAAGCGGCGAGTGGAGCGGCCGCGCCGCCGACGGTGGCCGCGCCCAGGGCCGGAGCGAGCGGGGCCGGGCCGGAGCCGATCGGCCGGGCGCCGGTCGTCGGGGCCCAGGTCGGGACGGCCGCCGCGGTTGGCAGCTCAGGCACGGACCCGGTGCGCGAGGACCGCGCAGAGGCGGTCGCGAACGACCCGCAAGGCCCGCTGGCCAAGCACGGGCTGGCGAAGGAGCCGGGCAGACAGGACGAGCCGCCGGAGCAGGAGAAGCCGCTCCACACCGAGGCCGGCGCGGAGTCCGAGGTACCGGCCCCGGAGTCGGCCGCCGAGCCCGAACCGCCGCAACAGGCCGTCGACCGGGCCGAGCAGGAGGCCGGGGCGGACAAGCCGGCACCGGACCCGGTGCCGAAGACCGACCCGGACCTGTCCGCGGTGCCGACCGTCGACGAGGAACTGAAGGCGGCACCGGGGACCACACCGCCGAAGCCGCGGGAACCGCCGAGCATGCCCGCGCCGCCGCCGGTCGAGGCCGAGCCGCAGGATCTGGACCGCGCCGAGCAGGCCGAGCAGGCCGCCGAGCCGGAGCTGGAGCGCGCCGACACGGAGCCCTCACAGGACAGGGCGGTCGAGGCCGAGGGCGAACAGGCCGCGTCAGACACACCGACCACCACGCCGACGGCCGAACCCACCGCGACCGCGGCCGCTCCTGAAGGGCCGGCCGAAGCGGCACCGGTCACCGGGGCGGCCCCCGTGGAGCCCGCCGCCGCGAACCCGGCCGCATCGGCGCCGGCCATTTCGACTGCCGCCGCTGGGGACTTCGCCGGCCCGGCGACTGGACCTGGCACGCTCGGCCGGGAAGCGGATGGCACCGGCCCTGGTTCTGCCGGCGCTTCTTCTGCCGGCACGGCGGCCGTGGCGGGCGATACGGCGCTTGGGCCGGGCGTGCGCGTCCCGGGGGACCCACGGCCGACCGAACCGATGCCGGGCGACCCCCAACTCGCTGACGCGGCAGCCGCACCCGGCGGCGGACCGGTGGCGGCGCAGTCGGCGGCGCCGGGACAGCCGGGGCCCGAAGGTGCCGCTCCCGGCGCCGGGCCCGATGGCTCGCTGGAGACCGGCGGTGGCGGATGCGCCGGAGCGCCTGCGGCCACGACGGGGGCCGACGCCCTGGGTGGTGACGTCGGAGGCGGCTGTGGGGGCGGTAGCGGCGCACCGGCCCCGGCCCAGGAGAAGGCAGAAACGCGGCCACCGGAGGTCTCCGGCCGGGAGCCGGCAGCCGCACTGGCGACGATCTCGTCCCAGCCACCGGCCCGGATGCCGCAGGCACTCGGCGGCGTCGACCAGGCCGTGGGCATCACGGTCGGCAAGGAGCACCAGGACCTCCAAGGTGCCCCGCCGACGCTCGAACGCCCGAGCGGCGCCCCCAGGACACAGGCCGGTGCCCCCCAGAACGGTGAGCCGGTGTCCACGGCGGTCGAGCCGATGACGCAGGTGACCCCGCAGACGCTCGCCACACAGCGCGAGGCCAACCCGCCACCGACCGCGAACACTCCGAACCCCGCGACCCGGGTCAAGGACCCGGTCGTCGCCGGGGGCAGTGAGGAGAAGGCCGGCGACGCCGAGATCCAGCAGCTCCAGGGCGCGGTCGACGGCGTACCCACCAGGGACGACCGGCTGCACACCACGGTCGGTGCCGCGCCCAGGGTCAAGCTCGAGGGCGAGACCGCCCCGGCGCTCGCCGACGAGCAGCACCGCCGGACCGAGGACCGGATCAACCGGACGCACGCGCTCGGCCGACAGGACGCGGCGGTCGGGCTCGGCGAGAACCAGGTCTACCCGGACGCGCCCGGCGAGACGCTCACCGCCTCGGTGCCCAGCCACACGCCCGCTGGCCACGCGCCGGCCGCGGCAGGCGGTCCGGGCGTCGGCGGGACGGATCCGGACACGGTGTCGTCGGTCGCCATACAGGAACGCGGCCCGCAGATTCGGACGGGCTTCGCCGACGGCCGAGGCCGGATGGGCCAGGCCCAGCAGGACAAGCAGAACCAGTCCGACCAGGCGAAGGCGGACAACCGGGCCCAGGTCCAGCAGGCGGTCGCGGAGAACAGTGACCAGCAGGCCGCCGTGCGCCAGGAAGCCCGCGAGGACGCCGCGGGCCAGCGCGGCGAGTGGCGTGACGAGCAGGACAGGGCGGTCGAGGACAACGCCAGGACCGCGACCGACGCGCACACGAAGGCCCGCGAGGACACCGGCGCCAGGAAGACCGAGACCGACGCCGGCATCGAGAAGCGCCAGAACGAGGACAACGACCGGATCGAGAGGGAGCGCAAGGCCGCCGAGCAGAAGGCCCGAAAGGAGCGCGAGGCCAAGAAGGAGGAGTCCTCCAACTGGTGGGGCTGGGCCAAGTCCAAGGTCAAGGCCGCGTTCAACGCACTCGTCTCGGTGATCAAGGGCGTGTTCGACTTGGCGGTCAGGGCGATCGACGCGATCAAGGAAGGCTTCAAGAAGGCGGTCAACGGCCTGATCGGCCTGGCCGCCAAGGCGATCACCGGCATTATCAAGGGCCTCGCGAACGCGCTGCTGGCCGTGGTGAGCGTGATCGGCACGGTCTTCCCCGGCATCGCGGAGAAGATGCGCAAGGCGATCATCTCGATGCGCGACGCCGCGATCGCCAAGGTGCGGCAGCTCGCCGACCGGCTGAAGAAGGCGGTCAACGCGCTCATCGACGCGCTGGCCGGCGCGCTGGTCGCGGTCCTGGGGGTGTACGAGAAGCTGCTGCTCGCGGCGGTCGAGGTGGTCCGCGGTGCGGTGATGGCGGCGATCGCGTTCGTCGACTCCGCGATCAAGCTGCTGGGCGAGGTCGCGGCCCTGGTCAAGGACATCGCGCCGGACCCGATCGGGTGGGTCAGCAAGCTCGGGGGCGCGGCCAAGGAGGGTGTCCGCACCTTCCTCTGGGGCGCGGTCAAGACCGCGGTCAAGGAGTGGTTCAACGCCAAGGTCGAGTCCGTCGTCGGCATCGGCAAGCTGCTGTGGAACGTGCTGGTGAAGGGCTGCATGTCGGTTGCGCAGATCGGGAAGATGGCCTGGCAGGCGATCGTGAAGTCGCTGCCCGCGATGATCATCTCGATCGTCGTCGAGAAGCTCATCGGCCTGATCGTCCCGGCCGCCGGCGGCATCATCGCGATCGCTCAGGGAGTGATGGCGGCCTACCGGAGCGTCAGCAGGATCATCGCCGCGTTCAGCGCGTTCCTGACCTTCCTGAAGGCGGTGAAGGCCGGTGGTGTCGCGGCCGCGTGCCTGTTCGCGAAGGCCGCCGCGGCCGGTGCGGTGGCGCTGCTGGAGTTCATCACGAACTTCCTGATGGTGCGGATCGCGCGTGCTCTCAAGGGCGTCGGCACGAAGCTCAAGGGCATCGCCGAGAAGATCATGAAGGGCCTCGGCCGCGGTGCCGGCGCCGTCAGAAAGACCGCCGGCCGGGCGGTCGGCGCCGCCCGCCAAGCGGTACGACGCGGGGTCGCAGCCGTCAAGGGCGGTGCCGTCGCCGCCGCCGGCGCGGTCAAGCGGGGCGTCACCGCGGGCGCGCGGGCGGTCCGTTCGGGGGCGCGCCGAGTGGGCGTAGCGGCCAAGAGCGGTTTGCGCCGGGCGGTCGACGGGGTACGGCGTGCGGCCGGGGCGGTCGGCCGGGTGGTCGGGCCCGCGCTGAAGACGGTCAACCGGACGATCAAGCGGCTGGGCGGCAAGCTCGCGAACAGCAAGCTCGGCCGCGCGCTGAAGGCGAGCGCGGGCAAGCTGAAGAACCTGGTGGCGAAGGGCAAGCAGAAGTTCAAGGACTGGCGCAAGACGGTCGTCAACCGCCGGAAGCAGAACCGCCAGAACAAGAAGAAGAGGCCGCAGGAGTCCAAGGAGCAGCGGCTCGCCTGCATCATCGCCAGACTGAGGCCGCTTTTGGACGGCCGCCTTCGCAAGGGCGTACGCAAGCTGCTCATGCGACCGTTGCTCGCGGGGTTGCGGCTGTGGTACCGCCTCAGCGGCGTCGCTCGCGAGGGTGGCAGCCTGTTCCGGGTCTGGGCGTGGCTCAACCCGCGTCGGCCGGTGATCGGCGGTGTCGATGCCGACTTCGTCAACCGGCTGCTGCACTTCATCCGCCAGCTCGGCGCCGAGCTCAAGGACGAGGCGGAGCGCCGGGCAGAGACCATGAAGGACCGCAACGGCAAACCGATCGAACCGGGCGAGCCGGGCATCAACGTGCTGGCGGCGATGCATGCCCAGGCGACGAAGGGCCCGCGCGGCAAGAACATCATGAGTTACAAGGCGGACGACGGAAAGATCGTCCATGTCCACTCGGCGCAGATGATGGGGCCCCGGACGAACCCACGCGCGACCGATCCGAGTAATCAGCTGGTCGGTTGGACGGTCGAGAAGAACGGTAAAATGATCCGCAAGTATCTGAGCTATTCGGATTTCGACAGGTTGCTGAAGAAAATGACGTCCGAACAGCGCTCCACTATCGCCCATCATGCCGGGCAGGTGATGCAGGGGAAGGTGACCTCGTCTCTGAGTGGCACGAATGGCGCGGAGTTGGTCCAGTGGTTCGTCCACCAGGAGGGTCGGCGCTCACCGGCGACGTTGGTGACCGGTGTCATGTCGATTGATCTCGCGGCGCGTGGGAAGAAGGATCTGACTGAGGTGGCGGCCGGGCATCCGATGCGGCCTGGCGGGGCGAAGAAGGCCGCGGAGGGATTGGGTTCGCACTTGCAAGAGGTCGAGGCGCATCGGCAAAACCCCGCTTCAGCACGTCGGCCGCGCCGCCTGGCACCCTGGTGGAAACGGGGCCAGATGCGCCGCCGCGAGTTCGCGATTGTCCGGAGCTGGCTTGAGCACACCGAAGGACTTGAGGCATGGGCGCGTACGCTCAAAAACGTCGGCTTCACGGACAAGGCCGCTGCCGACGCCAAGTTGGAGTACCTGAAAAAGGAAATCCGAGAACGACTTTTTAAATCGTGGGGTATCGGCCCGGATTCACGCCCGGGTGATTGACATGATAGGAGTGAAAATGCCGGTTGAAAGATCGTACCGGACGCGGAGTGTCGTTTTGTGTCACTACCCCTCGCGTAACGATGTATTGCGCCGGGCTGAGGATTTGCGGGCGACATTCCTGGACGAGAGTCTGGACGATCAGTGGTACGAGGCGCGCTGGATCGTCAGCGCCGCGGCGACGTTTCACTATGTAGAGGACGCGGTGGCGTCCGAGTGCTACGTCTCGGTGTCCGGAGACGTGCCCACCGTCGTCGAGGGAACACTCAGGATGGTCATGGAAGATCTCGACGTGTGGTCACCGGACGAGCTGGTCGCCGCCGTGGACGACGCGAATGATCCGGTTGGACGCGGGTCGGCACTGATCCGCCTGGTCATCGGTTCGCCGATCCATTACGACGCGGAGATCGCCGAGCGTGTGTACGACGGCCTCGACGATCCGGATCACCGTGTACGCGAGATGGCCATCTGGGCGTCGTCGTACCGCGCGTTCCCGCAGTATCGCTCGCGCCTGCGAGAGCTTGCCGAGCGTGATCCGGAAGGCAGCGTGCGGGACAGCGCGCGGGAGATGCTCGAGTTCTACGACCAGGCGGGGGTCGCGGAGTCATGACCCGCTACACGGATCTCCCCAAGCCGGTGCAAGCCGGTATCGTCATCGTGGACCCCGAGCGCGGCACCCCCCAACGGGTGATCGTGCTGCAGTTCAATCCCGACTCGCTGGAGCGCAGCATCGCGCCGCAGGCAGGCGGTGGGGAGCAGCAGGGGGACCGGACCGAGGCACTGCGGTTGAAGGGGCCGGCCGTCGAGTCGTGGAAGTTCACCGCCGAGCTGGACGCTACCGACCAGCCGGCCGTGCCGTTCGCGCTCGGTGTCCATCCGCACCTCGCGGCGCTGGAGATGCTGATCCAGCCGCCTGTCGCGCAGGTGCGCGCGAACAGCCGGCTCGCCGACAGGGGCCTGCTCGAGATCACGCCCGTCGAGCAGCCGCTGACGCTGTTCGTCTGGGGCCCGCGGCGCGTCGTACCGGTCCGGCTGACCGAACTCTCGGTCACCGAGGAGGCGTTCGACCAGCAGTTGCAGCCGATCCGGGCCACGCTCGCGGTCGGGCTGCGGCTGCTGACGGTCAGCGACCTGCCCGCCGGGCATCGCGGCGCGGAGCTGTATCTCGCGCACCTCGCACAGAAGGAACGCCTGGCGGGGCAGCTCGCCGGGGGCCGACTCGCACAGCTCGGACTGACCGGCATCTGACCGACCGGATTCCGACCGGATTCCGACCGGATCCGAGCGTTGTACGACGAAGGGGGAAGCACATGGCAGGGCCGCTCGACGGCATCCCGGCGCCGGACCCGTATCCGCGGACCAGCAGGTACCACGGCATCGGCCAGTCGGTGCACACGACGGCGGACGGGCAGGAGATCCCGTACACGCCGCGGCGGATCCTGCCGCCGCCGGAGCGGCTGGTGCAGATCGACGAGCACGTGGTGGCTGACGGGGACCGCGCCGACAACCTGGCGAACCGGTACCTGGGCGACGCCGAGCAGTGGTGGCGGATCGCGGACGCGAACCCCGTCATGGACCCGGCCGACCTGACCCGGACCCCGGGCCGGGTGCTGCGGATCACGCTGCCGGACCACACCGGCTGACGAGGCGACGGTTATCAAGGGCCCGACGCATGGCGGCAGGCAAGTTCGCAAGGGCCCGGTAAAGGGAGAGGGAGGAGGGACCGATGGCTGAGGCGCCCGCCCGGTTGTTGCTGATGATGGGCCGGCAGATCGCGGTGCCTGCCCCGGAGGCGGTGACCGAGGCGCTGCTGTCGGCGCAGATCACGGTCAGCGCGGGGCAGCGCAGCGGGTTCCAGCTGGCGTTCGACCTGTCGAAGAGCGGGCTGATCGGGCGGACCCTGCTGCCGTCCGGGTTCTTCGACCCGCCGACCCGGGTGGTGCTCACGGCGATTGTGCGGGGGACGCCGTCGGTGCTGATGGACGGGGTCATCCTGCGGCACGAGGCCGGAGTGAGCGGGGTGCCGGGGCAGTCGACGCTGACGCTGACCGGTGAGGACCTGACGGTGCTGATGGACCTCGAGCAGCGCGAGGGTGTGGGGTATCCGGCGATGGGCCCGGCGGTCCGGGCGGCGACGATCATCGCGCAGTACGCGCAGTACGGGATCGTGCCACTGGTCGTCCCCGAGCTGGTGCCGCAGACGCCGCTGCCGACGCAGCGGGTGGACGTCCAGACGGGCACCGACCTCGGATATCTCAACGAGCTGGCCAAGGCGAACGGGTATGTCTTCTACCTCGACCCCGGTCCCGTGCCGGGGATCAGCAAGGGCTACTGGGGACCTGAGGTGCGGCTCGGCGTCCCGCAGCACGCGCTGACCGTGAACGCCGACCATCTGTCGAACGTGGACCAGATGACGTTCGGGTTCGACGGATCGGCCCGGGAGCAACCGGTCGCACGGATCCAGATCCCCACCACCAAGGTGGCGCTGCTGCTGCCGGTGCCCGAGGTGAGCGTGCTGCGGCCCCCGCTCGCGGCCCGGCCGGCGCCGGCGCTGAAGAGGAAGGTGATCGCGGACACCGCGAAGAAGGAGCCGGCACAGGCGCTCGCCGAGGCGCTGGCCAAGGCGGCCGAGTCGTCCGACGCGGTGAGCGGCTCCGGCCAGCTGGACGTCACCCGGTACGGGCACGTGCTGCGGCCACGCGAGCTGGTCGGCGTGCGCGGGGCGGGGCTGACGTACGACGGCCTCTACTACGTGAAGTCCGTGACGCACAACCTGCAGCGCGGCTCGTACACCCAGAACTTCACCCTGGCCCGCGAGGGCCTGGCGTCTCTGACCCCGGCTGTGCTCCCGTGAGGACGACAGATGCCAGAAGCGACCAAGTATCTCGGCAAGTACCGCGGCACCGTGGTGAACAACGTGGACCCGTTGCAGCAGGGCCGGATCCAGGCGACGGTGCCGGACGTGCTCGGCGACACCCCGTGCACGTTCGCGATGCCGTGCCTTCCGGTGGCCGGTCCACAGACCGGGATGTACGCCGTACCGGTGGTCGGGGCCGGGGTGTGGATCGAGTTCGAGCAGGGCGACCCCAGCTACCCGATCTGGACGGGCTGCTGGTTCGGCCCGGTGGCCGAGGTGCCGCCGGCCGCGCTGGCCGGACCGCCGGGGCAGCCGAACATCCTGCTGCAGACCCGCGGCCAGTACAGCGTCCTCATGTCCGACCTGCCCGGCGGCCCGGGCATCACGCTGCGCTCACCGGGCGGGGCGGTGATCACGGTCAACGACACCGGGATCCTGATCAGCAACGGCAAGGGCGCGACGATCTCGCTGGTCGGCAGAGTGGTGGACGTCAACACCGGCGGGCTCACGGTGACTTGACCATGACCAACGTGCTGCATGTGAACGCGACGGTCAGCTGCCCGCACGGCGGGCGGGCCTCGTATCTGCCGGCGTCCCCACGAGTGAACCTGTCCGGCCGGCCGGCCGCCACCATGGCCGGCACCTGGCTGATCGCGGGCTGCCTGTTCACCGTCGGCACCAAGCCGCAGCCGTGCGTGACGATCCGCTGGGTGACACCCGCGGCCCGGGTGACGGTGGGCGGGGCACCGGTGGTGACGCAGGCGTCGACCGGGCTGTGCCTCAGCGCGGAACAGGTGCCGCAGGGGCCGCTGCTGGTGACGGTCGTACAGCAACGAACCAAAGGGGTCTGAGCAGTGACCGAGCGGATCGACATCGACTTCCCGTTCCGGGTGGACCGGCGCGGGCGAACCGCGGACGTCGGGTACGGCGGCCACATCCGGGACATGATCGAACTGGTGCTGTTCACCAGCCCGGGCGAACGCGTGATGAGGCCGGACTTCGGCTGCGGCCTGCTGGACCTGGTCTTCGCGCCGAACAGCCCGGAGCTGGCGGCCACCCTTCAACTCGCCGTCCACGCACAGCTGGAGCGCTGGCTGGGTGACGTGATCCAGATCGACGCGGTAGTCGTCGAGAGCAACGACAACGTGCTGCGGGTCCGGGTGGCATACCTCATCAGGGCGACCGGTGACCGCCGCACCGAGACCTTCGAGGGGAGGGAGGTATGAACGCCGGGGGGACGACACGGAGTGGGACCGGGCGCAGGCGTGCGGATGTCAGGACCGCGCAGCTCAACGGCGTCGATGCCGTGGAGGCGCACGACGACGGGCTGACGCTGGTGGTGACGTTCCTCGGCAAGGCGCCGAAGCGGCTCGCCCCGGGCAACATCCGGATCGACGGCGGCCGCCGGATCACCGGTGTGCACGTCACCGAGGTGACGATCGAGCGCGAGGAGGAAGCGGACCTGGACGACAGGGTGTTCGTCGTGGTCGACCGCACCGGCGACACCTCGCCCTACACGCTGTCCGTGGTGGAGCCGGACGCCTACGGGCGGCCGGGGACCGAGCCGCTGGCCGGGTTCGATCCGCGTTACTCCCGGGCCGACTTCGTGTTCCACCCGCAGAGCCCGGCGCAGTCCGACTGCGTGTGCGGGTGCGGCGGGGAGCACCACGGCACCCGGCCGACACCGGTGATCGACTACACGGCACGAGACTATGCGACGCTGCGCCGGCAACTGCTGGACCGGATGACGCTGGTCGCGCCTTCCTGGGTGGAGCGGCGTGTGCCGGACCTCGGGACGACCGTGGTCGAACTGCTCGCGTACGTCGGCGATCAGTTGGAGTACCAGCTGGACGCGATGGCGACCGAGGCGTACCTGCACACCGCGCGGCGGCGGACCTCGGTGCGCAGGCACGTCCGGCTGGTCGACTACCTGATGCACGACGGGTGCAACGCGCGTGCCGCGGTGACGCTCTGCGTGGACGACGAGGTGACGCTGCGGCCGGGCACGTTCCGGTTTGCGGCGATCGACGTCAGCCAGGTGGACCCGGTGGAGCGACCGGACCTGAAGGCAGTCGTGACCGATGGGGCGCTGGCCGCCCTGCCGCCGGCTGTGCGGACCGAGGTCTTCGAGCCGGTCGCGAGCGGGGAGACCGAGCTGCGGCCGACGCACAACCGAATCCGGTTCCACATGTGGGGCGACGAGGAGTGCTGCCTGCCGAAGGGGGCCACGTCGGCGACGCTCGTCGACGACGGGCTGTACCTGGTGCCCGGTGACCTCCTGGTGATCGAGGAGGTGCTCGGCCCACGCACCGGCTCTGCGGCCGACGCCGACGCGGCGCACCGACAGGTGGTGCGGCTCACGTCGGTGACGCCGGCGTGTGACGCGCTCTACGACCAGGCGGTCGTGGAGGTCACCTGGACCGACGAGGACGCGCTGACCTTCAGCGCTTGTCTGACGACCAAGGGCGGCCCGGCATGCGAGCGGCTGGTCGACGTGACCGTTGCGCGGGGCAACGTCGTCCTGGTCGACCACGGGCGGGACCTGACGTTCTGCGGTGGGCATCCGGAGGAGTACGAGGTCCCGTCGGCGCCGGTGCCCCCGCTGGTGTGCGAGCCCGGATGCTGCCCGGACCGCCCCGAACAGGGGCCCACCGGCGCGGCGGTCGTGGGGCTGATGACGGTGGCGCGGCGCGGTGAGCAGCTCACCGAGGAGCAGGTCACGACGCTGCGCGGGCTGGTCGGCCGGGCGGCGCTGGACCGGGCCGGGCTCGACGCCGGCACGCCCGCGGCCGATCAGGCGGAGGGCCTGGA
The DNA here is from genome assembly GCF_003344965.1 of Streptomyces paludis. NCBI lineage: Bacteria > Bacillati > Actinomycetota > Actinomycetes > Kitasatosporales > Streptomycetaceae > Streptomyces > Streptomyces paludis. The sequence goes on from NZ_CP031194.1 coordinate 7,754,524, forward strand.
CACGCTGCTGGCGCAGCTGAGCCACCCGGGAGCGGTGGAGCCGTTCCACCCCGAGCTGACCGGCAGGCCGGTGACGCAGCGGACGGCGTACCCGGACCCGGCGCTGGTGTCGTCAGGGCAGGCGGACCTGCTCGACGGCATTGCGGCGCGGGCCAAGGAACGGGTCACCGCGATGTGGCGCGCGGCCCGCCCACTGACCCGGGAGGAGATCGCCGAACTGCGGCTCCTGGTCGGGCAGGCGGTGCTGGACCGGCTCGGGTTCGCACACGACGAGGCGCGGGCACTGCGCGACCTGCTGCTGCGCTACGAAACGCTGCTGGGGGCGAAGATCCGGCGGCTGGCCCGGTTGTCCCGCCGGGCACGCGACGGCGAGGTGCTCGGTGGCTGGTTGACGGACGAGCTGGCGCATACCTGGGGTCTGTCGTACACCAACGGCCTGCGGGCCGACGACCCGCGGCTGGCCGGGCCTGCCTCGGCCGCGCTCACCCAGGACCCGCGCGCCGCGCTGCCGGCAGTGACTGTCACGGGTTGCACGCCGGACGGCACGCAGGCTGGGGAGTGGACGCCGCGCCGCGACCTGCTGACCGCGACGCCGGACACGAAGGCGTTCGTCGGCGAGGCGGAGCAGGACGGCCGGCTGGCCCTGCGGTTCGGCGACGGCGTGAACGGCGAGCTACCGCCGGCGGGCGGGCGGATCGCGGTCCGCCACCGGGTGGGCAACGGTACTGCGGGCAACGTTGGTGCCGAGGCGATCGGGCACCTGGTGCTGTGCGACGGCAACGACGACGCCGTCACGCTGGTGCGCAACCCGCTGCCGGCGCGCGGCGGGACCGAACCGGAGGCCCTCGACGACGTACGACGGCTCGCGCCGCTGCAGCCTCACCGGGTCAAGCTCCGGGCGGTGACCGCGGACGACTACGCCGAACTGGCCTCGGCGGTGCCGGGTGTGCAGCGGGCGGCGGCCGACTTCCGCTGGACCGGCACCGGCCAGGAGGCGCACGTCGCGGTCGACGCCCCGGGTACCGGGGCGCCGACCGCCGAGTTGCTGGCCCGGGTCGGGCACACGCTGGACGGCGTGCGGCGGATCGGGCACGACGTGGTCGTGCGGCCCGCGACGGTGGTGCCGGTGGACCTGGAGCTGCGGGTCTGTGCCGCCGCCGGCCACCAGCGCGGCCACGTCCACGACGCGGTGCGGCGGGCGGTGCTGGCGCTGTTCGCGCCAGACACGGTGACGTTCGGCGACCCGGTGCGGATCAGCCGGGTGGTCGCGGCGGCGGCCGCCGTACCGGGTGTGACGAGTGTGCTGGTGATCCGGTTGCGGAGGCTGTTCGCGCCGGAAGCCGGCGAGCTGGACGACGGGCTGCTGCGGATCGGACCGTTGGAGGTCGCACAGCTGGACGACGACCGCGACCGGCCGGAGAACGGTCGGTTGCACATCGAGATCGGGGGAGACCGATGAGCGAGGGCTGTCGGTGCGGCGCGGGCAGCGGGGACTGCTGCACCGGAATCGAACCGAGGACACCGTTCGGCCGGGCGAACTCGCCGGGGCTGCCGCAGATCGCGTACCGGACCGGTGACCACCACGCGTTCTGGTCGTCGATGCTGGCGCGGCTGTCCAGCCCGGCGTACCCGGAGCTGCGCGACCTGCTGGTGCGCACCCCGGACGACGCGGCGCTGTCGTGGCTGGACGCGTGGGCGGTGCTGGGCGACCTGCTCGGATTCCACACCGAGCGGGTGGCGAACGAGGGCTACCTGCGCACCGCGACCCGGGCGGACTCGCTGCTGCTGTTCGGCCGGCTGGTGGGGCACACGCCCCGGCCGGGTGTCGGCGCGGGCGTGTACCTCGCCTACCGGGTGGACCGGGACCGGGCGGTGACGGTCCCGGCCGGGTCGCGGGCGCAGAGCGTGCCGGGGACGGACCAGGAGCCGCAGTCGTTCGAGACCGTCGAGGACCTTGCGGCACGCGCGGCGTGGAACGACCTGAAGGTGCGGCTGCGGCGGCCCTACCCGGTGCGGCTGCGGGCGGACCGCACGATCGACCGGCGCGAGGTGCACCTGGCCGGCGCGGGGGCGCGGCTGCAGACCGGTGACCGGCTGCTGTTCGTGTTTGGCACCGAACCGGGGCGGCAGGCGCTCGACGTGGTGCAGGCGAGCACCGTCGACGAGGCCCAGGGGATCACCTCGGTGCTCATGCCGGGAGCGAAACTCCCGACGTTCACCGCGCTGCAGGACAGATTCCGGGACACGGTCGCCGAACTGCTGGAGGACGACAAGTACCGCACCAGCAGGATCGTCAGGCGGTATGTCGACGCCGTGCTCGTGCCGCTGCGCGACCGGCTGCCGTCGGAGCCCGACCCCACTGAATCAGTCCCGGTCATCCTGGCCGACCGCGACGAGGACGGCGGGGACCCGGACGCGATCACGACCCCGACAGGGTTCGCGCGGGCGCTCAACAACGCGCTGCAACTGCTGGAGGAGTCACTGGCAGCGGCAGCGCCGTACCCGGCGGTGCACGACTTCCTCACCGCGCTGCGCACGGACCTGACCGGGATCCGCACACAGGCCGGCCGGCTGGAGCCCGAGCAGGACCGGCCCACCGACGAGGACGAGACACTGTTCGACAAGCTCGCCCTCGCACGCTTCGTCGCCACCGGCAACGGCGCCACCGGCAACGGGTCCCGTGGTGCGCAGCCTGCCGAGGACGACCCGGCCCTGCTCGGACTGGCCGCTCTGATCGGGTCGCTGCGCAAGCCGCTCACGCCGCAGCCGTCGTCCGCCCGCGCGCTGCGGCTGGACCCGGCGGACGTGTTCGGCACCGGCTCCGACGCCGGCGTCCGGCTGCTGACCGCGCTCGACCCGCGCCTCGCCTCGCTGTACGAGGCCTGGCGCAACGTCAACCTCACGAAGCCGCTGCCGCTTGCCGGGCTGCAGACGATGCGCACGGTGGCGACCCCGTTCGGCGCGACCGCACCGCTGCAGCCGGACTACGCGGACAACGGGCGGATCGTCGGGCACATCGAGTGGCCGCTGACCGGGTCGAAGTCGCTGACCTTCACCGTCGAGTACGACGACGGCGAGCCAAAGACGCTCATCGCGCGGTGGATCGAGTCCGGCAGCCCGGTCGGTGAGTCGAAGGACCTGCCGTTCGACGGTTCGATCCGGGTCGGGCCGCTGGAGGTTCGGGTCACCACCACGACACCGGACGACACACCGGCCACCGTGGCACTGCGGTGCTGGGGCAACGACATCGCACGCGCGGTCACGTTCACCGGTCCGAAGCCGCACAGCGGCACACCGTACGGAAAGAGCACCGTCGAGGTCGCCCCGACGTTCGGGGCCGACCCGGCGTCAGTCGGCAAGGACCTCGAACCCGGCGAGGAGGAGACCACCACCCACGGCGGCGTCAACGTCGTACTCGGCCGGGCCGAGCGGGCCGACGACCCGGACAGGGTCACGGTCGCGCTGACCACCACCGGCACGGTGTCGCCGAAAGTGCTCCTGCTGGACGCCGTGTACCCGGGGATCGGCCCGGAGAGCTGGGTCGTGATCGAGCGGCCGGGCGCCGTACCGTCGCTGCAGAAGCTGATCACCCGGGTCGAGACCGCACGGGTCGTCTCGCAGGCCGACTTCGGGATCACCGGCAAGGTCACCGAGCTGACACTGGCGGACGCGTGGCTCGGCCCGCAGGACACACAACTGTCCCAGATCCGCAGGACCACGGTGTACGCCGGCGGTGAGCCGCTCACTGTCGCCACCGAGCCGATCCCGGACGACGTGGCCGGCGGTGTCGTCGAACTGGCCGAGCTGTACGACGAGCTGGAGCCGGGCCGCTGGGTGATCGTGGCCGGTGAGCGCACCGACATCCCGGACACACCGGGGGTGAAGGCCGCCGAGCTCGCGATGGTCTCCGGTGTCTCGCACGCGGTGGACCCGGCCAAGCCCGGGGATCCGGTACACACCACGATCACGCTCGCGGGACCGCTGGCGTACACCTACCGCCGCACGACGGTGACGATCCACGGCAACGTCGTGCGGGCCGATGCCGGCGCGACCCGGGACGAGCCGATCGGCAGCGGCGACGCGGGACAGGCCGGGCAGACGTTCACCCTGTTCGCCGCGCCGCTGACCTGGCTGCCGGCCGACAACCCGCGCGGCGCACGCAGCACGCTGCAGGTGCGGGTCGACGGGGTGCTGTGGCAGGAGGTGGACAGCCTCGCCGGTCAGCCGCCGACCGCGAAGGTCTACGTCACCAGCACCGGCGAGGGGGGTCGCACCATGGTCGGCTTCGGCGACGGCGTGCACGGCGCCCGGCTGCCGACCGGCCACGAGAACGTCCGGGCCCGCTACCGGGTCGGGACCGGTGCCGCGGGCAATGTCGCCGCCGACACCGTGACCACGCCGCTGACCCGCCCGCTCGGCGTCACCGCTGTCACCAACCCGCTGCCGGCCGGTGGCGGGGCCGACCCGGACGGGCTGCGGCAGACCCGGCGGCAGACTCCGCTCGCGGTGGCGGCGTTGGACCGGCTGGTCGGGATCACCGACTACGAGGACTTCACCAGGTCGCGGGCCGGGATCGGCCGGGCCGCGGCACGGCGGATCTTCGGCGGTCGCGAGCTGATGCACGTCACCATCGCGGGCGCCGGTGACATCACCCTCGACGAGGACGGCGAGGTCGTCCGGTCGCTGCGCTCCGCGCTCGCACTGTACGGCGACCCGCAGCTGCCGGTCCGGGTCGACGTGCGTGAACTGGTGCTGCTGGTGATGTCGGCCGGGCTGAAGATCGCGCCGGATCAGTCCTACGACCTGGTGGAGCCGAAGGTACGGCGCGCGCTGCTGGAACGGCTCGGGTTCGACAGCCGCGAGCTGGGCCAGCCGGCATACCTGTCCGAGGCGATCGCCGCCGCGCAGGCGGTGCCGGGCGTCGAGTACGTCGATGTGGACGTTTTCGCCGGTGTCCCGGGCAGCATGACGCCGGCCGGGCTGCAGAAGCTGGCGTCCACGCTGACCACGCCGAACCCGATGGTGCCGGCCAGGCAGGCGTCGTACACGGTCGAGTACCACGACGTACGGCCGCCCGCCGGCAGCCAACCCGCTTCGTACAGCGAGTCGTTGACGCTGGTCGCCGCGCGCAACGGCATCTCGGTTGCCGAGCTGCTCCGGCTGAACCCCGGGCTGCCACCGGCCGAGCCGCTGCCGGCGGGCACCCGTGTTGTGGTGTTCGCGGGTATCCGGCCCGCGCAGCTGGTGCGGCTGTCACCCGCTGTCCCGACCACTTTGATCCTGAAGGAGGTACGCCGATGAGCCGCACGCCGGACCGGCTGAGCGAGCTGATCGCGCTGCACATCCGCAAGACCGATGCCGAGAACGGGTCCGCGCTGCGGGCGCTGCTCGCGGTGATCGGCGAGCAGGTCGACCTGGTGCAGAGCGACCTGGAGCGGCTGTACGACAACTGGTTCGTGGAGACCGCCGAGAGCTGGGCGATTCCCTATCTGGGCGACCTGGTGGGCTACCGGCTCCTGCCCGGCCACGAGGAGGCGCTCGCGACGGCGACCACGGACCGGTTGGTGGCCCGGCTGGCACCGCGGCGGGACGTCGCCGCGACAGTGGGGTCGAGACGGCGCAAGGGGACGCTGCCGATGCTGGAGGAGCTCGCGTCATCGGTGGCGGACTGGCCGTCGCGGGCGGTCGAGTTCCATCGGCTGCTGCTGCGCGACCAGCCGATCAGGCTGTACCCGTCCTCGGACGAGGCCGCGGCGCGCCGGGCGCGGGCGGCGCCGGGGCTGGTCGACGTACGCGACGACGCGGAACTGGTGGGGATCGGTGGGCCGTTCGAGACGCAGGGCCACCTCGCCGAGGCCGCGCGCATCAGCTCGTCGCGGCGGCAGGGACGGTACCGTCCGGCGAACGTCGGAGTGTACGTGTGGCGGCTGAAGCCACAGCCGCTGACGTACGCCCCGGCGTACTGCATCGACCGGGCGCGCCATCAGTTCACGTTCTCGATCCTCGGCAACGATGTGCCGCTGGCGACGAAGCCGGTGCCCGAGCCCTCGTCGGAGCACATCGCGGGACGGGAGCACGTGCCGGCGCCGATCACCCGGCGCGAGCTCGCCGACCGCCTGCCGGACTTCTACGGCAGGGACAAGAGCTTCGCGATCTGGCGTGACGGGCAGCCGGACCCGGTGCCGGTGAGCGACATTGTGGTGGCCGACCTGTCCGGCTGGTTCTACCGGGCGCGGCGCGGCCAGGTGGTCGTGGACCCGGAGCTCGGGCGGATCGTGTTCGGGGCGCGGTCGGCGCCGCGGCGCGGCGTGTGGGTGAGCTACCACTTCCTGCAGCCGTCCGCACTCGGCGGCGGGGAGTACCCGCGGGATCTGACGACGCCGGGCGCAGCGAAGGTGTACCGGGTGGGGCCGCAGGAGGAGTTCGAGCGGATCCAGCTGGCCTACGCGGCGTGGCAGCGCGACAACGCTGATGGAGCCCAGCCGGAGGCGGTGATCGAGATCGCGGACTCCGGTGCGTACCAGGAGCAGCTGGAGTTCGTGCTGGCGCCGGGGGACCGGCTGGAGATCCGCGGCGCCGAGCGGAAGCGGCCGGTACTGCGGCTGCTGGACTGGTACAGCAACCGGCCGGACTCGCTGCTGATCCGGGCGCTCTGCGCGAAGGAGGGCGACGACCGGCCGCCGCCGCGGTTCGTGCTCGACGGGTTACTGATCACCGGCCGTGGGGTCAGCGTGACCGGGCCGATGGGTGCGGTCGTCGTACGGCACTCGACGCTGGTGCCCGGGTGGTCGCCGGAGCCGCGCTGCCGTCCCACGCACCCGCAGGAGCCCAGCCTGGTGCTGGAGAACACCACGGCATGCGTGGAGATCGCGAACAGCGTCGTCGGATCGATCCTGGTGGTGAACGACGAGGTCGGGACCGACCCCCTCAGGGTGTGCGTCACCGACTCGGTGCTGGACGCGACCGGTGCGGACCGCGAGGTGGTGTCGGCACCGGAGTGCCGGCACGCGCACGCGGAGCTGACGGTGCGGCGCTCGACAGTGATCGGCGAAGTGCACGCGCACGCGGTCCGGCTGGGCGAGAACGCGGTCTTCGACGGCCTGATGCACGTCGCGCGGCGGGGGATCGGATGCCTGCGGTTCTGCTACGTTCCGCCGGGGTCGCGGACGCCGCGCCGGTACCACTGCCAGCCGGACATGGTCGGGGAGGACCTGCGGCGGCTCGCCGAGTCCGGTGACGTGGACCCGGCCGACCTGCCGCGGCTGCGCTCGCTGGAGGCCGCGCGGGTGAGGCCACGGTTCACCAGCCGACGGTACGGGACGCCTGCCTACCTCCAGCTTGCGCTGTCGTGCGCGGCGGAGATCGGCCGGGGCGCGGACGACGGCTCCGAGCTGGGGGTGCTGCACGACCTGTTCCAGCCTCAGAGGGAGGACAACCTGCGGGCGCGGCTCGCGGAGTTCTCACCCGTCGGCATGGACGCCGGGATCGCCGTAGTCAACTGACACAGCGTCAATTCATTGCTCGGGAGGGAAAGATGCACGGCGATTTCTCGCGCCGGACGTACCGGCCGGAGGAGCACTATGTCGCGGTGGCCAGCCAGCAGGGACGGGTGCTGCTGGACGCCGAGTCCAACGAGCAGGCCGATCTCGGTCTGTCGGCCGATCGGTCACTGGCCGCCGACCTGATCGGCCGGCACGGCGGGCCCGGTGACGGCTTCAGAATCGAGTACAGCGCGGAGTCCGAGGGCGAGAAGGCCTCGCTCACGATCGCGGCCGGCCGGTACTACGTGGACGGCATTGCGGTCGACGCCACCCGCCCGGAGCCGCTGCCGGCGGTGGACGAGTACGGCGGCCGGCCGACAGACGCCGGCCACGACCACGCCGGGCACGCTCTCCCGGACACCGCCGCGAAGAAACCCGTCGTGGGGCAGAGGACGGCGTCCGCGAAGGCCGAGGCGACGGCCGACGAAGGCACGGAAGCCGGCCGGTGGACGTACTGGGACCAGCCGTACGCCTACCGCGACCTCGAACGGGACGCCGACGAGCTGCCGTCCGGCCCGTTCCTGGCCTACCTGCGGGTGCACGACCGGCTGGTGACGGCCGTGCAGGACCCGCTGCTTCGGGAGACCGCGCTCGGTTCCGCGCTGCCCGACACCACGGCGCGGGTGCGGGTCGACTGGGAGGTGCTGCCGCTGGAGCTGCAGAGGAGCCGGCAGCGTGATCCCGCGAGGGCGTTCGCCGAGTGGGTCGCCACGCAGCAGGACCGCACCTGTCGGCTCGCCGCGCGCGCCGAGCGGCCGGCGCGGGTCGAGGACGATCCGTGCCTGGTCGCGCCGGACGCGCGGTACCGGGGACCGGAGAACCAGCTGTACCGGGTGGAGATCCACCGCGGCGGCGAGGCCGGAGAGGCGTCGTACAAGTGGTCGCGTGAGAACGGATCGGTGGTACTGCCGCTGACCGGAATCGACGACGCATGGGCCACCCTGGAGGCGCTGGGCCGCGACGGCAAGTTCGACCTGGACATCGGCACCTTCGTCGAGGTCTGTGATGACGCGTCCGTCGGGCGCGGTGAGATCTTCGACCTTCTCCAGGTGGTCGAGGTGGACCTGCCCGGACGGCGTGTACGCCTGTCGGCAGAACCGGACCGCACGGTCGGACGGCATCGCGGGCGCCATCCCCACCTGCGGCGCTGGGACCAGCCGGAGCGGCGTCGACGCGGCGCGCCCAGGCTGGAGGGCGGCGCGGTGAAGCTGGTAGAGGGCGAGTGGATCGACCTGGAGGACGGGGCGCAGGTCTACTTCGCGCCCTGCGGGCAGTACGCGTCCGGCGACTACTGGACCTTCGCCGCCCGCACCATCACCGGCGCCGTCGAGTGGCCCACGGACGCGGCGGGGCGGCCGCTGCTGGCATGTCCGGAAGGCGTCGCCTACCACTATGCGCCGCTGGCGTGGATCAGCGGCGGCAACGCCTTGGACCTACGGAAGGTTTTCAAACAGCTCACGGCATGACCTGCCACAGCCGCAGATGAGTCCCGCGTCCACGGCTGTGTCTGACGGCACTGGCCTGTGCGAGTTCGATCTGGAGGCTGACGATCGCAGAGGCGTTCTCCGCCAGGCCGGGGGCGTGTACCAGTTCCGGTACGCCCGGCTGCAAGGACAACTCGCCACCCGCCCGGGAACGTCAGAGGCGTCTCCTTGACCACGGGACGGCCTGACGCCGGGCGAACCGGACGGACGCCCCGGCTCCTTCCCGCTGCTGGCTGGCGTACGGCTCACCGACCACTGCCAGCGGCACCGTGGGGCCGGCACCCATCTGCGCCTTCGGGCAATACCTGGCTCACATGGCGCAGACGCCTTCGCACGTGTCGAGGACATGAATCCGAGCGAGCCGAGTACGACACCGATTGCCACATCTGCATTGACGATCCGGCCGGCCCGGCTCAGCGCGTGGTGCCGAGCCGGGCCGCCGCAAGGTATTCCGGGTGCAGCGGGCCGAGGGTCGAGGCGAGTGCGGCGAGTGCTCGCCGGACCCGGGGGACGGTTGCCGGGCTGGAGGTGGTGGCGAAGGCGTTGAGATGACGGAGGACCAGTCTGTCGGGGTGCTCGGGCCCGATGGTGTCCGGTGCGGCGGCGAGCGCGGGCGCGGAGAGGGCGGCGACCTGGTCCGGATGGCCGGAGCCGAGCGCGATCCGCGCCAGAACCGTGCATGCCTGGACGGCGGTCGGATGGCCCGGAGCGTCTTCGGTCAGCGCGGTGGACCACACGTGCTCGGCCAGGTCGGCTGCTTTCTCGGGCCGTCCGTCGGCGAGCAGGGCGTCGGCGAGGACGACGGCGGTCTGCCGGGTGGTCGGATGCCCGGTGTCAAGGACGGCGAGCGCGTCTTCGTAAGCCTGCCGGGCGTGCCCGACCGCGACCGCGGTGCGTCCGGCGCGCCGGCAGGTGACGGCGAGGTTGGCTCGGGCCCAGACGGTGCTCGGATGCCGCGGTCCGTTGACGCGTTCGCGCCGGGCCAGCACGTCCTCCTCGACCGGGATCACCGACTTGGCGAAGCCAGCGCGTGAGCGCATGGCGGCGAGGTTGCCGGTCAGCGGCCAGGACGCGGGGGTCGTCGGGCCCCAGCGCCGCGCGCCGCGCGGACTGGACGGGATCCAGCAGGGCGGCGGCGGCCGCGAACCGGCCGGCCCGGTGAGTTGCCGCCGCGAGGTCCGCCCGGGCGGTGAGGCTGTCGGTGTGGTCCGGCCCCCACAGCCGCTCACGGATGTCGAGTAGCTCGTGCTGGAGTGTCAGCGCCTCACCGGTCCGGCCGAGGCGGCCGAGCATGATCGCAATGTTGGTCCGGGCGTTGAGGGTGTCCCGCGTTTCCGGCCCGACCCGCTCGGCGAGTTCCGCCGCGACCCGGCGCATCAGTTTCAGTCCCTGGGCGATGAGACCGGCCTCGTCCAGGGCGAGGGAGAGTTGCAGGCGGAAGTACGAGCGGACGGCTGCGTCCAGGGCGGCGGCGTCGGCCCGTGCCACCACGTCCTCAAGCTCCGCAAGCATGTCGGCGGGCCGCCCGGCCGAGCCCAGCGCGCGGGCCCGGTCGCAGCGGTTCGTCAGTATGGACTGGTGGCCGGGCCCGAGGAGCTCGGTGGCGAGTTCCACATTACGGCCGTGCAACTCGGCGGCGGCCCGGCTGTCGCTGAGTTCCGACAGGCTGTGGGCGAGGTTGTTGCGGGTCAGCCTGGTGTCGGGATGCCCGGGGCCGAGCGCTGTGTCGCGCAGCCCGAGCACCCGCTTCTCCAGAGCGACCGCCTCGCCCACCTGGTCCGCGTCCCACAGATGCGCCGCGAGGTTGACCTCGGCGGTGAGGGTGTCCGGGTGCTCCGGGCCGAGCAGACCGCGGCGCCCATCTGCCACCTCCACGGCCAGCGCAAGGGCTTCGTCGAACTGGCCTTCGGCCTTGAGCGCCGCGGCGAGGTTGGCCTTGGCCCGGAGCGTGCCCGGGTGGCTGAGGCCGTGCAGGCCGGTGAGGTGGCGCAGGACGTCCCGGCCGATCTCGACCGCCTCGGCAGTGCGGCCGATACCTGCCAGGGCGGGTGCCAGGTTCCCGCGCGCTGATGGTGGCGGGCGCCAGTGGCCCGTGCACCCGCGCGGAACTCTGCGCGATCGCTTCGTCACCGCGGCCGACTGCTCCACCAGCCCGGCTGCGTAGAGCGCGACACCGAAGTTGACCGCGGCCGACAGGCTCTGCGGATGGTCCTCGCCGTAGCGCTCCACGGCACCCACCAGGGTGGTGTGGGCGGTCTCGACCGCCCTGGCGGGATCTCCCGCCTCGACGAGCATGTTCCCCGGGTCGCTCCGGGCGAGCAGGACGGTCGGATGGCCGGCGTCGAACACTGCTTCGACATCGGCCAGTAACCGCTCCTGAACTGCGACCGCCTCGGCCGCGCGGCCCGCCTCGTGAAGGGACCGTGCCAGCCCGGTCCGCAGCGTCAGCACCAGATGAGCGCCTGACGTGCCGGTCTCCACGGCCCCGGTCCAGCAGCCCCCGGGCCAGGTCGAGGGCCTCGGCGTGCAGGCCGAGCTTGGACAGCCCGGCGGCGAGGTTCGAACCGGCGGTCAGCGCGATCGGGTGGTCCGCTCCGAGCGCCTCGGCCGCGTCGGCGGCGATCGCGCGGAACTCGTCGACGGCCTCCGTCACGCGTCCGCAGCCCTGCAGGGAGAGCGCCGCGTTGTTGCGGCTGTTCAAGGTGCTCGGATGGGTGAGGCCCAGGGTGGCGGCCTGAACTGCCAGGACGGCACGGTTCCCGGCGAGGACCAGACACCGCTACACCCAGCTCTGCTCCGAGCTGCCATGGTCGGTCGAGCCGATGCCCGGCTGGCAGAACGAGACGCAGAACAGCTCCTCCAAGCCGGACAGCCCCGGATACACCGATGAGCAGCAGCAGGTGACCGACCTGCGGCGCCGACTGGCCGACCTGTCAGCCGCAGTGATCACACACGAGTTCTGGGAAGGACTGGACGACGTGGTGGCCGCCCGGATGGCGCTGAAGCAGACCGCGCACAACAGCCCGGTCGAGTCACGCGAGGCAGGACAGGCTCCGACGCCGTAGCCTGCGCCGTATGCACATGGGCCCCGAACCGGCCGTACGGTCCCCGAGACCGACGTTGTCCACGATGCACCGGCCTCGATCAAGCAGGTCCCCCGCGCCCAGCACCGCCTCCAGGCCGCCGCGACCGAGGCCGCCGCCCAGCCGGCGGCGGCTGGGCGGCGCGTTCCACGGCCCTGCAAAAAGGCCCCTGCTCCTGCCAGTGGAAACCGGGGGCGCGGGGGCCTGCTCGTGCGTGGCGGGGTGCTACCTGCGGACCAGGGATCCGGGGTCGAACTCGATCGGGAACGGCTCGTCGAGGCGGGCGACGGCGCCCGTCAGGAACGGCGGCTGGTCGGCGTACGTACCCTGGAGGCGGCCGACCAGGAGCCGCGGTGCGGGCTCCAGCTCGATGCGCCAGTAGTACTCGATACCCGCCGCCGCGTACAGCGATGGCTTCAGCTTGCGGTCGGCGACCCGGGGCGACGGCGAGGCGATCTCCACCACGGCGAGCACATCGTGTGCAGAGACGGCGACGCCCGATTCCGCGGCGGCCGCCGCGTCGACGATCGCGAGATCGGGGATCAGCATGCCGTCCGGGACGACGACGTTGATCGCCTCGAACACCTCCACCTCGGCGCCCGCCCGCTCGGCGGCCCGCTCCAGCAGAACGTGCAGCCTGTGCGATGCACGCTGATGCGGCAGACCGGGCGCGGGACTCATCATCAGCGCGCCCCCGACCAGCTCGACACGCTGGGCGGCGTCCTCGGACAACGCAAGGACATCGGCCAGCGTCCACGGTCCGGCGTGGCTGTAGGAGACATTCACGTTCCTTTCACCTCCTCGCGGGTGGTCTCCAGTGTGACCCGGCCCCGTACCGGATGTCAGCTCCGGCAACCCACCCGGCACGATCAGTAGCGGTTTCGTCCGAACCCGTACGGCAGGTCCCGGAGCGCGACCTCATGACGTCGTGCGGGTCGGACAGTCCACGGCGGGATACGTGGAGTTCCTGCTCGGCCCGCAGGTTGCCCCCGAGGCTGCTATGTCGTGTCAAGCGGCTTGAGTGAGTTCTTTGATGTTCCCTGTCTTGGTGCGTTCGGTGCGTTCGGTGCGTTCGGTGCGTTCGAGGGTCTTGAAGATTGAGCGGCAGATGACGCGCTTGAGGCATCGCTGCGCGTCGCGGGAGGTCTTTCCCTCGGTGATCTTGCGGTTGACGTATGCCTTCGTGGCAGGGTCGAGGCGCATGCGGATCAGGGTGATCGTGTGCATGGCGCGGTTGAGCTGCCGGTCTCCGCTGCGGTTGAGCCGGTGTCGGTTGGTGAGCCCGGAGGAGGCGGGGATCGGCGAGACGCCGGCGAAAGACGCGAAGGCGGCTTCCGACCGGAAGCGGCCCCGGTGGGACCAGCTGACCAGGATCTGAGCTGCGGTGATCGGCCCGACACCGAGCAGTCCGAGGAGCTCGGGGGCGACCTCCCGGACCAGGGCGAGGATCTCTTTCTCAAGGTCTTTGGCCTCGGCCTGCAGGGCCTGGACGCGCAGGGCGGTGGATCGAAGGGCCCGCGCTGTCATCCGGTGCTCAAGGTCCCGTGCCGGGCGGTCCCGGAGTTGGGCGCAGTGGGTGAGCTGGGCCGGACGCTTGAGTTTCCGCAGTTCGGCCCGGAGGTCGTCAGGCGCGGAGACGATCAGGGCCTTGAGCTGGTTGATCGCCGCAGTGGAGGCAAGGACCGCGCCCTGGCGGGTGGCGAGAAGGACACGCAACGCCTCGCGCTCCCCTCGAAGTCGGGGCTGGATCAGGTGCTCGGTGGCCAGGGCCTCCTTCGCGGCCCGGACGGCATCAAGTATGTCGGTCTTGCGCCCACCCCGGTTGGCGGCCCGCTTAGGACGGCAGACCTCGACGACGTGCTCGCCGGCCTGGTCGAGGAAGGACGCGAGTCCGGCACCGTAACTGCCGATGCCTTCCAGGGCCCAGCAGCGACGGCCCGGGACATTTTCGCGGGCGAAGTCCAGCAGGCGACGGTAGCCGCGGGCATTGGCCGGGGAGTCGGTGCTGGCCAGGACAGCGCCGATCGGACTGACAGCCGCTGCCGCGAGGGTGTCCCGGTGGGTATCGACGCCGATGACGCCGTCGACCTGTTCTGCGAGGATAGCCACGTGGTTGTTCTCCTTGATGGGCGGACGACTGTGGTCGGCGCCGGCCTGGATGGAGTCACCGCGTGGCGGAACTGTGATGAGTCACGCCGCAAGGCGGACAAGCTGCTGATCAAGCCAACGGGTGGGCCAGGTCGGCGCCGATGTCCGGCAGACATCTCGGGGGAACGGCAGCCCCTGACGGGACGCCAGTTATGTTTCGAGTCATGCCGGATCATCGGCGTCGAGCCTGGCAGCAACCCATCCCGGGCCGCAGAAGAACTCTCACAGTTATGTTCTTCGCGGTCCTGCAAGAGGGCCGCTGGCCTCCGGGCCCGGTATGACTGTGTCCCCTCTGTCGAACAGATGACCTGGGGGGTGGTGTCGCCGGGTCCGTGGGGTGCCGTCGGAGACGCTGATGAGAGACCCGGCCACCGCCCGGTCCGGCGCAATGCCGGGCAGTATGCGGGCGGCAGGTCTGCATAACGTGGATGCGCGAGCGCGGTGCCATTGCCGAGGCCGGCAGGAGCAACCACCTGGGAAGGGTGCGATGTTAGACACCGATGGCGTGGGCGTCTTCCTCGGGATGGACGTCGGCAAGTCCGCCCATCATGGCCACGGCCTGACTCCGGCGGGCAAGAAGATCTTCGACAAGCCGATGCCCAACAGCGAACCGAAACTGCGGGCCGTCTTCGACAAGCTCAAGGCCAAGTTCGGCACCGTGCTGGTGATCGTCGACCAGCCCGCATCGATCGGGGCTCTGCCGCTGACCGTCGCCCGGGACGCGGGCTGCGAGGTCGCCTACCTGCCCGGACTTGCCATGCGGCGGATCGCCGATCTGTATCCGGGCGAGGCGAAAACGGATGCGAAGGACGCGGCGGTGATCGCGGACGCGGCCCGGACGATGCCGCACATCCTGCGTTCACTGGAGCTGACCGACGAGATCACCGCCGAGCTCACGGTGCTGACCGGCTTCGACCAGGACCTCGCCGCCGGGGCCACCCGCACCAGCAACCGGATACGCGGCCTGCTCACCCAGTTCCACCCCAGCCTCGAGCGCGTGCTCGGCCCGCGGCTGGACCACCCCGCCGTCACCTGGCTCCTTGAGCGCCACGGATCCCCGGCCGCTTTGAGGAAAGCCGGCCGCCGCCGGCTCGTCGAGCTGATCCGGCCCAAGGCTCCGCGGATGGCACAGAGGCTGATCGATGACGTCTTCGACGCCCTCGACGAGCAGACCGTCATCGTTCCCGGCACGGGCACCCTCGACATCGTGATCCCGTCCCTGGCCGCCTCGCTCGCAGCCGTCCACGACCAACGCAAGGCACTCGAAGCCCAGATCAGCACCCTGCTGGAGGCCCACCCTCTTCACCAGGTCCTGACCTCGATGCCGGGCGTCGGCGTCAGGACCGCCGCCGTCCTGTTGGTCACCGTCGGCGACGGCACCGGCTTTCCAAGTGCCGCCCACCTCGCCTCCTACGCAGGCCTCGCTCCCACGACGAAATCGTCAGGGACCTCGATCCACGGCGAACACGCACCACGCGGCGGAAACCGGCAGCTCAAACGCGCGATGTTCCTCTCCGCCTTCGCCTGCATGAACGCCGACCCGGCATCACGCGCCTACTACGACCGGCAAAGAGCCCGCAGCAAAACGCACACCCAGGCACTCCTGCGACTCGCCCGCCAACGCATCAGCGTGCTGTTCGCCATGCTCCGAGACGGCACCTTCCACGAATCCAGAACCCCCACCATCACCCTCACCGCCTGACCACCCCAACCACACGCAAACCAGACGCCATGTCCTTGACGAAGGACATAGAGACACCCCCCGTGACCTAATGTGATCAGCTGTTTTCGGATCGGTGAATCAGTCCCGACGCAGCAGGCGGCCCCGGACAAGTCGGGCCGTACGGACGGCCGGACTGCAGCGAGCAGCTCGTCCGGGTGACGGATCAGGGACTCGGCGCGCCAAGAGGCACGTCCAAAATCCGCGCACCGCTACACGGAGACATGAGCTCACCGCGGTGACGGTGCTGGTCACAGGGGTGCAGCTTCCGGCCGGTCGGCCGGAAGCTACGAAATCTGCACGCGCGGGCCCCCTGGGAGGCGCGGGTCGTCAGGACAGTACGGAGGCTTGTGGGACGGGGGCGTGGCGGCCGTCGCTCAGCTCTCACCGAATGGCAGCACCCCGCCGAGGTGCACGCCGACCCCGAGCTGTACACCGTGCTCACCACCGACTCGGGCCAGGACTACGGCCGCGCGACGGGCTCCAGGGCCCTTGGGGGGCGCATTGTTCCAGCGGCGGGTCGGCTAGGTGATGACTTTCGGTGAACTTCGTTACGCGGGAGCGAGGATGTGTAGGTTCAGGTCTCTGCTCAGCGTGAGCGAGTCGTCACTGCCTCCCGTCGTTCCGGCGGGCCCTTCCTCTGACGGTGAGCGCTCCCAGCGTGCCTACGGGCCATCAACTGGGTCTGTCTCAGTGCGGTACGTCCTTGCGACTGCGCGACCGCGTCGCTGCCCCCGGTTCTGTGTGGGCGTCGGCGGTGTCGTGGGATTCCGGTCCCGAGCGTCGGCCCGCCTGGCGTGGGCCATGTCCCCGATCAGGCGGCCTCCGAGAAGCGCCGCACCACGACACCATGGATGATCATGACGATTCCGCTCACCTTCGTCGCCCCCGGCGGCGACGAGGACGACCACGCCCAGGGTGCCGTCGGCAAGCTGACGACCGAACAGATCGCCTCCTTCGCTCCCGGCCTGCTCGACATGGAGCCCGCCCCGACCCCAGCCGAGCTGAAGGAACTGGCTACCGCCGCGCAGGACCACCCGTCGGTGGTCCTGCCGGCCGAGGTCCTCCGGGCGCTGTTCGCCGGGACCACCCACCCCGACGAACTGCTCGACCAGCTTGACCACCCCGAGGCCGTCGCCCAGCAGCTGAACACCCGCCCCGGCCGCAGCCGGCAGAAGCCCAAGCGCAAGGTCTCCCGGCTCGGCCGCCTCTCCCGGCTCAGCACCAACACCGGGTACGCGGCGGTCGTGCGCAGCCCGCTGCACCAAATCGCCGGGATCATGACCCTGCCGGTCAACCCCCGGTTCCTCGCCGCGATCCAGCATGCCTTCACCAAGGGCCGCACCACCGACCCCACGATCGAGGGCAGCATCCCTGGCCTGCTGGAGATCCACCTGCCAGCCAAGCAGGACCTGGTCGACCTGATCACCACCACGGTCACCCATCACCTCCTGGACTACGACTGGTCGGACTCCATCGCCCGCACCGGCGTCCAGGAGCCGCTGACGTGTATGGCCTTGCGTGTGCACTACGCCGACGGCACCAGTGAGGTCTTCGTCGTCGCCATCGACGGGCAGTCCCGGCTGACGTCCGCCTGGCGCAACGTCCTAGGCATCGGCGACAAGAAGCTGACCGACGCCACGGCGCCCTTGTACGCCGAGAAGATCGTGGGCCGCATGTTCGCCCACGACGCCGTGGCCGCGTCCCGCAAGGCCGTCAACGGGGCACTGAACGCCGCCCGCGCGAGCTCCTGGACCGCCAACGAGCTGGAAACCCTGCACTCCCGCCTCGCCCCCGTCAACCTCGTAGTCGGCACCTACACCAGACTCGGCGAGCCCTGCGAGGCCACCACCTGGTTCACCGAGCATCTCACCCAGATCCACCTGCGCCCCCGGCACTGGAGCGGCGGAAGCGACCAGGAGAAGGCAGTCGCCGATGCCCTGATCGCCGCAGTCCACGCCGGGAAGATCACACCAACCCTCGCCAGCGCCTTGTCGGGACGTCTGCACGGCCTGGACTTCACCCACGCCACCGGCCTGCCCCACCACCCTGCCTTCGCCCGCGCCCTGCTCTTCGAGACAGTGCTCTCCGCTGACGCTGGCGCGCTCATCCGCTCCGCCATCGCAGAGGGCCTCTCGCTCGACCCCAGCAGCAAGGACTTCCCCCGCGAAACTCCTGAAAACCACAGCGATCTTCTCCACCCGCTACCTGCGCTCCGACGCCAAGACGGTCTTCCCGAACATGGTGCACACCTGGGACAACGGCGGCTCGATCATCCGCACGATGTGGAACCGCCTGGCCAAGGGGGCGGACGCCTTCACCCTGACCCGGCTGCGGGACGACCAGGACGACGAACCGTACAAGAGCGCCTCCAACCTCGTCGAGCAGCTGCGGCGGCGAGCCAAAGACGACGTCCCCGGCGCCCGTGACGAACTCGCCGTACTCGGCGGGGACGCCCTCACCGTCGCCGAGACCCTGGGCCGCGACCGCGGGTCCAAGGAAGATCTGGTCTCCGAGGAGCCCGTGAACGGCAAGACCCCCTACCGCTCCCGGCCGCCCGGCATCGTCGCGGCGCTCATTGAGACCCCGGCCGGCCGCTTTCTCCTCGGGGCGGCTCTCAGCAGCTGGGTCGACCAGGTCCCCGGCCACCCCGCGGACTACTCCCGTCAGTTCACTGTCCCCGAGATCACCACCACCCCAGACGGCACCCCTGCCATCGCCACCACCCACGGAAACCCCAGGCGGGCAACCGAGTGGCACGTCTTCGAGCTCGCCTGGCCAGGCCTCCCGGCCCCACGCCGCACGGTAATCGAGGGGCGGCGCGACGCGGCGCGGCAGGCGGTGGGCAAGGGCGGCAAGAGCCAGCCGAAGGCCGCGTCCATCAAGGCCCTGCAGACCGCGGTCGGGCGGCTGGAGCAGACCATCACGTCCATCCTGACTAGCCCCAGTCAGCCGAAGTTCGCGGACGGTGCACAGCAGGAGGCACTGCAGAAGCTGCTGTTCAAGGCCAGCCTGGACATCGGCAAGATCCCCCTCGTGGTGCCCGCCAGCCGGAACCCGTACAACCTCATCCCCGAGAACAGCGAGGCCCCCGACGGGCCGACTCTCGGCAGCAGCGCCCCCTACGCCCTGCCCGAGGACGGCAGCTGATGAGCGCGGGATGGACCCTCGGTCCCGACCTTGCCGCGGACGTCGCCGCCATCCCCGGCCAACGTCTGGCCACGCCGCCCGAGACCCTCCGGGCGTGCGTTTACCCGCTACGCGAGGCCAACGAAAGCTGGACCTTCCGCCACCTCCCGCCCTGGCCGACGGCGCTCTACGTTGCTCTGGACGACTGCTACCGCAGCCTCTACACCGGCAAGGTGCAGCGCGGCACGGCCGAGCGGCCCGACATGAACGCCGTTCGGGACCGCACCCGCGAGCACTACCGCGACAACCAACCCCCCGAGGCCCGCCACACCTGGCACCTCCTGTGGGTCATCCCGATCGAGCATGGTGTCCCCGGCGCCGAGCTTGAGGCGTGGGAGACCCGCCTCCGCCGCTGCACAGCATCGCCGCAGACCCGCAAGAACACGCTGCTGCGCTCGGCGTAGCGAGGCCACTGGCCTGTCCGGCGATGAGCCGGGCCGGCCGACTCACCGTTGCAGGTCCTGGCCGGAACGGGGTTTGAGGCCCGTGGGCCAATTCCACCTCATCGGATCCGTGGCGATGGCGCCGACGATCCGGGCCAGTAGGCGCGGGGGTCAGACGTCGGTCGCCACGGCCAGGGCGCGGGTCCCGGCGGGGTCCGCCGTGGTGGTACCGATTGACCTCGGGCCTTCGGCGGCGAGGCCGAGCCGCTTGAAGGCGGCGTTCTTTTCCTCGGTGAGTTGAGCCGGGCAGCCCAGGTGGTCCAGCGTGATCCGGAATGCACTCCGTCCTCCTTGATGGTGAGCCGGCCTCCCCCGGGGGTGACGTAACGGCCGGGGGAGACCGCGCCATACGGGTGGAGCAGCGGCAGGCCGGTCTCCGTAGCATGCAGAACGGGTAGGCCGTCGTACTCGATGTACGGGCCGGCGGCGCCACGGTGCTCCGTCGTTGTCATACGGTCCTCATCTCTTCACGCGGCCGATGACGGCAAGCCCGTGCTCCTGGCGCTCCTCGTCACGGTCGTCGTCGGTCCGGGGCTGTTGGGATTCTCGCGATCGACCGTACCCGGCCGGGCCGGCCCCGTTACGGTTGGAGCCGCTCACATCATGGTGCCGCGCACCGTCATCACTATCGCTTCTGGAGCTCTGACGTGCCGTTAGGCGAGTACGTACAGTATTTTCGTCCGGGTCGGGAGATCGGCGGGATGCGGACTGTCCTGGACTGCTCCACGGTCGCCACCGCGGTCCGTGAAGGTCCGGACACCATCGGGGCCATGCCTGGCTCGCTCACCTGTGCCCCTCACACACCAGATCTCTTCCGGCATGGCCTGGCGTACTCGATCATCCCGCCGGGATCAACCAGCTGTGCGGACTGATTATCGAGTACCGCACCCCGGAGCAGATCCTCTGGTTTCACGCCGACCTGTGGCTCACCGGGCTGACCGGCCTGCCTCTTGAGGAACCGGCCCCCGACTGGGCCGCGTTCCTGGACCAGTCACACAAGGTCCTGCGTGCCCGTCTCGACGAGCAGCACGTTGAACGTACCCACCCGTTTGCGGGTCTGGTGATGATGGACGACATGGCCCACAAGGACGCGGTCAGCGGCGACATCCGGCAGGCGACGATGTCCCTCGGCATCGCCGAGACCCTTGCTCTCAAGACCTAGTGCTGTGACCGAGAACGTTCACCGGGTTGGGGCTGGTGCAGGCGTGATGCTTTCGTATCGGCGTCTCTATCCGAGAAGCAGTGCGTCGATCTCCTTGGCGAGAGCGGTGATGTCGACGGGCTGACTGGTGTCGATGGTCAGGAGGGGGCCGCCCAGCCGGAGTGGGCCTGGCGAGGTCATCCATGTGGCGACGCGCTCGGCGATCTCTTCACGGGTGAGGTCTTGATCGAGGTGTCCGGGGTGGCGGGTGCGTGTCTGGAACCGCTCGGCGACCAGGGCGGGATCGCAGTCGCAGTGGACTTCGATGATCCGTGCGTTGAGCTGGTGGAGCCGGTCGGGGGCGGTGTCGTGGTGCCACCAGTTGTCGAGCACTGCGTGCTTGGCATGGCCGGCGAGGGTGAACAGGATGTCGTCGCTGGCCCGGCTCAGCCGGTAGCGCCAGGCGTGATCGCCGACGCCGAGTGAGTCGTAAAGCGATTCCAGGATCGCGTCCTTGTCGATGACCGACCAGCCCAGTGCTGCCGCGAGGTGGCGGCCCAGGGTGCTTTTTCCGCTGGCGGGCAGGCCGGAGACGACCACGAAGGCGTTATCGGTCATGGCGTCAGTGTGTCGCAGCCCGGCCCCTGGTCAGCCCGCGGGGAACACCACCGCCCAAGAGCGGGTCAGGCTGCCGCTGTGAGTGGTCGGCCGCCCCATCGGATGCCTCTCTCGCTGCGGACGCGGGATCGTTCGCGTCGGTGGGCGGCCAAGACGTCGGGGTGCGGGGCGTTGGCGTTGCGCCAGCGCAGGTAGCGGTGCAGTTCGCGTGTCTGGACGGTGTGGTTGGGGTGCTGGGAGTTGGCGAGGGTGAACTGCCGAAGTGGTCCGAAGTGCGCCTCGATCGGGTTCGCCCAGGAGGCGTTGGTCGGGGTGAAGCACAGCTCGACCTTGTTCTTCTTCGCCCATCTCCTGATCCGCCAGTTCTTGTGGGCGGAGAGGTTGTCCATGACCACGTAGATCGGGGCGCCGTCCGGGCGGGCCGCGCGGATCGTTCGCAGCGCGGCCCAGGTGGGGCTGATGCCCTTGCGGCGACGGTTGACGCCCCACAAGGTGTCGTCGCCGACCGAGTAACAGCCGTGGAAGTAGGTGGTGCCGTGGGTGCGGTGGTATGTCGCGGGATGCCGCTCTGGGTTGCCCTGCTTCGCCCAGCAGGACCCGGCTGTGGGGCGGATGCCCAGCGGTCCGAACTCGTCGAAGGCGAAAGTGCGGTCTGGCCGTTGGGTGAGTGCGTACTCGATCCGGTCCAGCTTGGCGTCGTAGTCCGGGTCGCTGGATTCCTTCCAGGTCTTGGTGCGCTGGAAGGTGACCGAGTGGCGGGCGAGCAGACAGCGCAGGGCCTCGCGTCCGATCCGGATCGGACGCGAGACGTTCCGGCGTAAATGATCGGCGAGTTTCCGGACCGACCAGCGGGTGAAGGGCTTGCCCAGCTTCGTCGGGCGGGTGGTGGCCGTCTGGACGACGAAGTCTTCGTCATCAGGAGTCAGCAGGCGGGGACGGCCTCCCGCCCACTGAGGGTCCAGGCAGGCCAGCCCTATCTCGTTGAACCGGTGGATCACATCGCGCACGGTGTCCTCATCCGCCTGGACCAAGCGGGCGATGACGGGGACGGTGTTCCCGCCGGCCGAGGCCAGCAGCATCATCGCTCGCCGGTAGCGCACCGTGCTGGTGCTGCCCCGCCGCACGATCCGCTGTAGCTTCTGCCCCTCCTGATCGGTCAGTCTGCGGACCTTGACCGGTTGCGCCACCCAGCCTCCCCAAGCCGGTTGGACGTCACAGCAACATCCAACCGGCACCAGCCTGCCCCGCCACCGCGACCAGCAACCCGGTGAACCTTCCCGGTCACAGCACTAGGGCCTGGTCAGAGCACCCGGCGGCCGGCGAGCGCCGCCACTTCCGTGAAGTACGCGCGGAACAGCGGCTCGTCGCCCGGCGGCACGCGGACCGCCTGCGTGTTGCGGTACCGGAAGGCGAGCCGGTCGGTGCCGTAGAGAACGGTGTCCGGATCCCGTACGACACCGAGGATCAGCTCACCGGGTCTGTCCGGCTTCTTGTAGAGCACCAGCGCCCCGAGCCAGCGCAGCGGCACCCGGAACCCGTACTCGATGCCGTCCAGCGGGAAGAGTTCGAACACCCCCCGGTCCACACGCAGATGCAGGTTCTCGTAGTCGAACGTGAGCGGATCCACGAGGGGACGGTACCTCCCCGGCCGGCACCGGCGACGACCGGGGCCCGGACCCTCGGCATCGCCGGCCGATACAAATTCAGCCATCGGCCTGCGGCTGATCCACCGCCTGCGCCGGACGGTGGCCGATGTGACGGCCGTGCGGCGTGTCCGGCTCTCCCGCGCTGCCTTCACCGCCCTCGGCCACCGGCATCACGAGTTCAGTCCCAGTTAAGCAAACTCCCCCATTTCCCACGGTGAACCGATTGTTGAAGGCGCCACGGGCTCGTAACCAGGCCGAATCGACGGTGTTACTCCAGAGGTGTTTTCTCTAGTCTGGGCGGCGGCACCGGACATCACTGTCCTGATTGTGGTGCTGTTCGCGGCCCGCGGTGCCGTGTGGTCCCGCATCGACAACGATGTCAGACTGTGGGAAGACAGACTACGGAACAAGGACCGGTAGGCCCTCAGTCAATGTTGACGAGCCTGGCGCAGCCGTCCGAAGAACCTTCTGTGAGGAACGGGATGCACGAGAAGAGCAGTTATCGGACGGAACATCCGCACGCGGAACCCCAGTACATTGGTACACACCAATGGACGCCGTTCCGGTCGGCTGCCATGTTCGACTCCCTGTTTGAGCGCTCCGGAGTCGGAATGGCGGCCCTGAACCCACGCGGACGGATCCGGCAGGCCAACGATGCCTTGCTGGCCCTGCTCGACCAGAACAACTCCCAGTTACACGATGTTGAGTTCGCCGAACTCGTGCACCCCGATAGCCGCTCCCGACTACGGGTTGGCCTCGACCAGCTCAGCCGCGGTCGCACCGGGCGTTTTACCGAGTACGTCAAGGTCCCCCGCTCATGTCATGGCGCGGGCGGCAATCTGACGGCGTTGAGGGTGCGTACCGACGTCCAGTGCGACAGCTCGCTTCTCGTGCTGCTTCAAGTCCCCCCGGCGCCCGCCGTGTGTCAGCCGGATGGTGCCCAGTCCGCTCTGCTGGGCGAGGCGGAGGCCAAGATACTCGAAGGGCTCGCCGCCGGCGCCTCCACCGTACAGTTGGCCAGTCAGCTGTACCTGAGCTGCAAGGGTGTCGAATACCACGTCAGCGCCATGCTCCGACGGCTCGGTGTGCCCAACCGGCCGGCTCTGGTCTCGCGTGCCTACGCGATGGGCATTCTCAACAGCGGCAGCTGGCCACCGAGGGTGCAGCAGGCGCACCTGCGTTGACTCCGGCTTCCGCAAGGCGGGGTGTCCGGGAGCCGGCTGAGACAGAAACACTCCTGCCCGGAGGGCCTTCCGGACGCCTCGTACCCCGGATGTGGGCCGGACGCAGGTCCGGCCCACATCCGGGATGGATGGAACTGCCCACACGTGGCCCTGCGGGCCGCGTTCCCCCGGTTCCCGTCCGTCCTCATACCTCCACGTATGCCGGATGGACGGCGGGCGGCCAACTCTCCGTGCCTAATAAGCTCATGGAGTATGCCTTGGAGACCAGTTCGGTCCGGTTGAGGGCTTTGAATTTGCGCATCAAAGATGTTACGCGGTACTCCACTCCGCCCCTGCTCATGTGCAGAGCGACCGCCAGCTTGGTGGTGGACAGGCCGGCGGCGACGCCCTCAAGAATCTTGGCGTCCATCGGAGTGAGCAGCATTCCACGCTGAACAATGGCTTGTGCCTTGCCGACCCGGGAAGTATGGCTGACCAGTACCAGAATGGAGTCGAATTCGCCACTCGATTTGACAACCGAGACGGCGATCAGATCGCCGAACAGCAGTGCGCCGTCCCGTCTGACAGCGATGATCTGTGTATGGACGCGATCACGCTCGCCTGTTCTCAGCGAAGCCAGCTCACCATCGATAAATCTCCGTACCGTCGGATGCAGCAACGCAAGGAATGGACGGCCGTAACTGTCCTGAGGTTTACGGTCGAACTGTGTGAGAAAATCGGTGTTGGCCTCACGCAGGCACAGCGCACCGTCCAGCATCGCCATACAGAGTCCGGCCTGCTCGAACATCGACTGGAAGATCTCGCTGCCCTCCAGGTACCGCTTCGCCGTGGCCGGCGGGGTGTAGGTCAATTCCGTGCCACGCGGTTCATTGTTGTTCATGGGTGTCGCCGCTCTCGTGAAAGGCATGACGGCGCCGGCGGATGGCGCTCACGATCTGGTGGTGTACGAGACATCGGGACCGCTTCCGAGACGGTTGTCCAAGGATTTCCGTGGCAACGGCCGTTTCCGAAGCCGGGCGAAGGGTCTTCGGGACCGAGGTTGACCAGTCCGGCGGATGTGCCTTCACACGCCCTCCGTCGGTGCCTGCCGTGTGGCGGGCGAGAGCGAGGTGGGGGTCTGCCAAGGGCGGTGTGCCGGTGACGACAGGACAGGCCGTGCCGGATGCCGTGTACCGCGCATGACGGTGTGAGGGGCCACGCTGTGCCGTGCGCGGCCGGGGCGGCCCCGGCAGGTGATGGTGTTGTGGATGGCGACACTCGTCCGGGCGTCGTGTGCCGGTTGCCGCCGGGCGATGGGCGCGGTGACGGCAGAGGGTGAGAAGGGCACTGCCCACTCGTCGGCCAGGAAGCACCGGTCCTTGCACCTGGCGAAGGCTGCGGCGAGTCCCGGCGAGGAGGGACACGTGTCGTGTCCGGTCACCGCGGCGCTCGACCCGGTCGCGCGGGTGAAGGCGGTGCCGAGCAATTCCGCTTCCACCTCGTCCCATTGGCCCGGTACCCCGCCGCGTACGACGTAGGTCTTCACGTTCCTTGATGACAGATCCGCCGTGAACGTTCCGCTTCGGTCCCTCCTTTTCCGCGTGCCCGGCGTGTCCGGCGGTGGCAGGAAGAGCCGAACCCGTGATTCGCGCAACTTCCCGGCCCGAGGCGCCCGGATCACCCGGCCTGCCTCGCCCCGCCGTCGGCTTTGCCGTCCTTTCCGGCCGGCCGTGACTCCGGCTCCTGCGACAGGACCCGTCCCGCCACGGCACTCCCGACCCCCGCCCGGCCCCACGGCCGGCTTCTGTCCGTATGCTCCGGCGCGGCACGGGTGCGGCGTTGTTCTCCTTGGTTTCTCCTGCCCGACATCACGCCGTACTGCACGGGTGCGCCGGATACCTCTTCGAATTCTCCCGGCGCGACGTTGGTTTCGGCTGTCCTGCCGGTCGGGGGAATCCTGTTCATTCCGGGGAGCGGGCCGTGAATAATTCGACCCTTACTGCGTCGTGCGGACCGCCCGGCGCACCGAACGGGATGGGGGATCCCGATCATTGATCTCCTGACTGTTCTTGTCGTCTTCATCTCTCGGCCCCGGAGAAGTTGTCCGGCCTGTTGCGGCCCCTTCAGCCGGCATCTCCTGTCCGTGTTCCTCCCGCCCTGTCCGGGGACACCAGTGCAGGGCAGCGGGATACGGCAGGCGGACTTCACGGTTTGAGGTATCGGGATCGGTGTGAACTCACCGCTCCCAGGGCGCGTTGCCGATCTTCTGCGCCAATGCCGTTTCCGGCGGGCGCTTTTGGGCAGGGTGCTGACGGAGGGCGTCCGCCGGACCTCGCGGTCCTGAGGTCGCCGGGCCGCGGACACCTTGATCGATTCTGCCGATCCCGCAGGTCGACAGCTCCTTTTTCTGCTCCTCTCTCTGCCTGCGGCAGCCCTGATAACACCCCCGGCGAGACGGCAGATCGGGCCATCGCTCGATGGCTTCGCTTTACATAATTGCCCAGACTGTTCGGTGGAAACTGTCTTGTCAAGACGCCCCAGTGCGGACGGTCGAGCATCAGGTTTCGCTGCTCACTTCTGCTCGGAACGGGGCCCGCCCAGGGTTTGTCCAATGCTGCTTCAGGTTGCCCCGGAGCGCGCGGTTGACACTTTGGGCATGTGCATGACTTGAGCGATTCGACGGCTGCCTGGTTTCGGTAAGTATTTTCGATTCTTATCCGTTCCTGTGTGGGTTTGTCGTTCAGGCGGCGCCTGCCGACTGAAGCGATTGTCTAGGGAATTCCAGCAGGGGACGGCGTCATTCTTCCGGTGCTACCTGCCCTCACGCGGAAAGGACGCGAGCCATGACTATGGCCGAAGACGACATTCCCCAGATGGCATCCCTGGCCGCGCCGCTGCTCGGAGTCAATGAGGAACTGCGGGCGATGCAGGCGGAGCGCCCGATCTGGAAGGTCCGGACCTACGCGGGCGACGAAGCCTGGCTGGTGATGGGTGCTCCGGAGGTCAAGAAGCTCCTGGTCGACCGGCGGTTGGGCCGTTCGCATCCCGACCCGAGCAATGCGCCGAAGTACGTGCCGAGCCCGGTGTTCGAGCAGATCATGACGGAATTCGAGCACCATGCCGAGCTTCGGTCGCTGCTCACGCCCTACTTCTCGCGCGCGTCCATGCGGGCGATCCAGCCGAAGGTCGAAGGGGCCGTGGCGGAACTGGTTGACGCGATGCTGGGCGGCGAACGCCCCGCGGACGTGCAGAAGGTGCTGGCGCGGCCGTTGTCCATGCGTGTGCTGTGTGAGCTGGTCGGCATTCCCGTGGCCGACCAGGAACTGGTCGGCCGGCTGCTGAGCGGGATGGCCGCGGGGGACGCTGAGGCCACCCTCGACACATACCTGGCCGAAATCGCGGCGCGGCGCCGCGCCGCACCGGAGAAGGACATGATCTCGGGGCTGGTCGCCGCGGGACAGACCGACGAGCGGATCGCGACGCTGATCGTCATGCTGCTGTTCGCCGGACACGAGAGCGTCGCCACACACATCGGCTTCGGTGTGGCCCGGCTGGCCACCGACGACGCGCTGCGTGAGGCGTTGATCAAGGACCCCGAGCTGATTGAGCCGATTGTCGAGGAGACGCTGCGCACCGCGAGCCACGGTGGTGGAGCGCAGCCCCACTACGCCAACGCGGATATCGAGATCGCGGGGGTGACGATCCGGGCCGGAGACCTTGTGCTGCCGGACTTCGCGCTCGCCAACTTCGATGCCCGGGTCTTCGAGAATCCCGAAGCCGTGGACATCACACGCGAGCCCAACTCGCACCTGGCGTTCGCGCACGGCATCTGGCACTGCCTCGGCGCGCCACTGGCCCGGATGGAGCTGCGCAGCGTCTACGCGACGCTGTTCGAGCGGGCACCCACCCTCCGGCTCTCGGTGTCGCTCGACACGCTCAACAGCGAGGCGGAACAACTGTTCTCGGCCATGCCCGAGCTGAAGGTCACCTGGTAGACGACCGTGGTGGTTCGCCGTTACAGGCGCAGCGTGCTGACGAACTGGGACGTGTACAAGTGGGCGTAGGCGCCGTCCACGGCGAGCAGCTCGTCGTGGGTGCCCTGCTCCACGATTCGGCCCTGGTCCATCACAAGGATCAGGTCCGCATCGCGGATGGTGGACAGCCGGTGCGCGATCACGAAGCTGGTTCGTCCCCGGCGCAGCTCCGCCATAGCCTTCTGTACCAGCAGTTCGCTGCGGGTATCGACCGAACTCGTCGCCTCGTCGAGGATCAGCACGGCGGGAGAGGCGAGGAACGCCCGCGCCACCGTGATGAGCTGTTTCTCACCGGCGCTGATGCCCGCTGCCTCGTCGAGCACGGTGTCGTAGCCGTGCGGAAGGGTTCTCACGAAGTGGTCCACTCGCATCGCCTTGGCGGCGGCCACGATCTTCTCGCGGGTTACACCCGGGCGTCCGTACGCGATGTTCTCCGCCACCGTTCCCTCGAACAGCCACGTGTCCTGGAGCACCAGGCCGGTGCGCGAGCGGAGATCCTCACGGCTCATCGTCGCGATGTCCGTTCCGTCGAGCAGGATCCGCCCGGAGTCCGGCTCGTAGAAGCGCATCAGAAGGTTGCCGAGTGTGGTCTTGCCCGCGCCGGTCGGTCCCACGATCGCGACCGTCGTTCCCGGCCGGACCGACAGGGAGAAGCCTTCGATCAGCGGGCGGTCCGGCGTGTAGCGGAACCCGACGTCCTGGAACTCCACCTGTCCGGCGACGTTGCCGGGGGTGACCGGATGAGCCGGGTCGGCCGACTGCTCGTCGGCGTCCAGGAAGTCGAAGACACGTTCGGCCGAGGCCAGACCGGACTGGAACCTGCCGACCACCGAGCCGATCTGGCCGGCCTGGTTGCTGAACTGGTTGGCGTACTGCAGGAACGCCTGCACCTCGCCGATGGACAACGCGCCCGTGGAGACCCGCAGCACACCGACAACCGCCACGGCGACATAGTTGAGGTTCGATACGAAGATCAGCGCGGGCTCGACGGTCGCCGAGAGGAACGACGCCGCCCGGCCCGACTCGTACGTCGTCTTGTTGTGCTTGTCGAACTCCGCCTCGCTGAGAGTCTGCCGTCCGAACACCCGCACCAGTGTGTGGCCGCTGTACATGTCCTCGACGTGTGTGGCCAGGGCTCCTGTCGCGGCCCACTGCTCGGCGAACCTCGGCCGTGCCCGGCCACTCAGCTTCGCCGCGATCACCGCGCATACGGGAAGGCTCACCAGCAGCAGGGCCGCCAGCGGCGGCGAGATCACGAACATCACCGCGGTGAGCCCGGTCGCGTACAGAACAGCGGTGACCAGCTGGCTGAGGGTCTGCTGGAGCACCTGCTGCATGTTGTCGACGTCGTTGGTGACGCGGCCGAGAAGCTCGCCCCGCGGCTGCCCGTCGAAGTAACCGAGAGGCAGCTTGGCCAGCTTCTCCTCCACCCGTCGGCGCACGTCCCGGGCGACCGCCTGCACGACATTCGCCGCGATCCTCTCCTGCGCGAAGTTCGCGGCCGACCCGCCCGCGTACAGTGCCACCACCGTCACCAGCACCGATGCCACCGCCGCGAAGTCGATACCGTGACCGGGCAGGAAGTCGACCGTGCTGTACACGGACGCGAGGGTGGTCCGGCCCTCCGCGCGGAGCTGGTCCAGGGCCTCTGCCTTCGTCAGCCCCGCCGGCGTCGCCTGGCCTGCCACGCCGGCGACGATCAGGTCGGTGGCGTAGCCGAGGAGCAGCGGGGCGACGGTGTTCACCACGACTCCGGCGAAGCTCACCAGGAGCGCGATGGTGAGGACCAGCCGATGCGACCGCAGGAGCCGCGCGATCGCCCGTAACGTGCCCTTCGCATGGGTGACTCGCTTCTTCTCTTTCATGCAGCCTCCTCCACGTCGTTGAGCTGGGAGCGCACGATCTCCCGGTATGTCTCGTTGTCCGCCAGCAGTTGCCGGTGCTTGCCCCGGCCCACCACGCGGCCCTCCTCCAGCACGAGAATGAGGTCGGCGTTCTCGATGCTGCCCACCCGCTGCGCGACGATCACCACGGTCGCGTCGGCGAGTTGCGGCGCCAGCGCGCTGCGCAGCGCCCGGTCCGTCGAGGCGTCCAGACCGGAGAAGCAGTCGTCGAACAGGTAGATGCCGGGCCGGCGGAGCAGGGTCCGGGCGAGGGCGAGCCGCTGACGTTGCCCGCCCGAGACGTTCGAACCGCCCTGGGTGATCTCCGCTCGCAGGCCGCCCGGCATCGCCGCCACGAAGTCGTGTGCCTGGGTGATCTCGAGCGCGTGCCAGAGATCCGCGTCGCTGGCGTTCTCGTTGCCCCACCGCAGGTTGGACGCGACCGTTCCCGCGAACAGGTAGGGCTGTTGCGGCACCAGGCCCACCGAACGACTGTGGACATCCGGGTCCATGTCGCGTACGTCGACCCCGTCCACCAGCACCGTTCCGGACGTGGCGTCGAACAGTCGCAGCACCAGGTTCAGCAGAGTGGTTTTTCCGCTGCCGGTGCCGCCGATCACCGCCACGGTCTGGCCCGGCCGCGCGACCAGGTCGATGTCCTGCAGGAACGGCTCCTCCGCGCCGGGATAGCGAAACCCGACGCCGTGCAGATCCAGGTCACCCGGCCGGGGCCGGGCCACGACAGGCCGCGACGACAGGGCTACCTCCGGCTCGGTGTCGAGTACTTCACGGATACGCCGCGCCGCGGCGGCGGCCCTCGGGACCGTGAGCATGACGTACATGGCGATGACCATCGACGTCAGTACGAGCACGATGTACCCGAGGAACGCGCTGAGCGCACCGACCTCCAGCGCTCCCGAGGAGATCCTCTTCGCGGCGATCCACGCCACCACGACGGTGAATCCGTTGCCCAGCAGCCACACCAGCGGGAACATGTTGGCCGCGAGCCGGCGAACCCTTCGGTTCAGCAGGAACAACTCCGTGTTCACCGCGTCGAAGCGCTCCTGCTCATGCGCGTCCCGCACAAACGCTCGCACCACGCGTACGCCGCTGATCTGCTCGCGGAACAGCCGGTTCATGTTGTCCATGCCGACCTGGATGCGGTCGTACAGTCGGCTCATCCGGGTCAGGATCACCGCCACCACGACCGTCGTCACCGGGATCAGCACGATCACGACCAGCGACAGCGGGACGTCCTGGTGCAGCGCGAGCACCACGCTCACCACACACATGATCGGCGCGGTGACGATGCTACTGAGCCCGTCGCCCGTGACGGTCTGGATCTGCTGGACATCGTTGAGCGTTCTGGTGGACAGTGAGGACGTGCCGAAGCGGCCCATGTCGTGGGTGGAGAACCGCTGCACGTGGCGGAACATCGCCGATCTCAGGTCGTGGCCCACTCCCGTGGCAGCCCGCGCGGCGAAGTACTCGGCGCCGATCCGCGCGAGGAGCTGGACCACCGCGGCGATCAGCATCGCCATGCCCAGCCATACGATCCCCTCCAGCGACCCGGCCAGCAGCCCACGGTCGATGAGCTGTGCGTTCAGCGTGGGCAGCATGAGGAGCGCGAGCGTCTGAACGACCTGCAGGGCCACGGTCAGTGCGACCGCGGTCCGATAGGGGCGAACACACGTCCTGAGCAGTCGGATGAGCACGGGGCCCTCCGGGAGTCGGCGGCAGGTGGCGGCCGGTCGAGTGTGTCCGGCGCGGGCAGCCTGACCCGAACCAGGTCGGTAATTCCCTAGTGTCCTCGAACGTTTCTACGTTCTGACACTAGGAAATTTTGGCCGGACCGAGATCGAGACTGCACGAAGGTGTCCGCGAGTGAATGGAACCGACATGGATCGTGCGATGGACAATGAGCAGCGTCTCCGGGACTACCTGAAGCGCGCGACTCTCGACCTTCGGCGCTCCCGGCAGAAAGTGCAGGAACTGGAGGACGCGGCGACAGAGCCCATCGCCATCGTGGGCATGGGCTGCCGCTATCCCGGCGACGTGCGCGGCCCGGAAGACCTCTGGGCGATGCTGGAGAGTGGCGGCCACGGTGTCACCGGCTTCCCGGCGGACCGCGGCTGGGACCCGGAGGCGCTGGGCACGTCCTCGACGCTGTCCGGCGGTTTCCTGCACGACGCCACCACGTTCGACGCCGACTTCTTCGGGATCTCACCGCGTGAGGCGCTGTCCATGGACCCGCAGCAGCGGGTACTGCTGGAGACGGCCTGGGACGCGCTGGAGCGCGCGGGGATCGACCCGCTCGGCCTGAAGGGCAGCCAGACCGGTGTTTTCGTCGGCGCCATTCCGCAGGAGTACCGGGTCGGGCCGGCCGACAACATCGACGGCTTCCGGCTCACCGGCAACACGTCCAGCGTGATGTCGGGCCGACTGTCGTACAGCTTCGGCCTGGTGGGCCCCGCCGTCACCGTTGACACCGCCTGTTCCTCCTCATTGGTGGCACTGCACCTGGCGTGCCAGGCACTCAGGGCGGGGGAGTGCGACCTCGCTCTGACCGGTGGCGTCACCGTCATGTCAAGCCCGCTCACCTTTGTCGAGTTTTCCAAGCAGGGCGGTCTCGCCGCGGACGGGCACTGCCGCTCGTTCGCCGATTCGGCCTCCGGCACCGGCTGGGCCGAGGGCGCCGGCGTGCTTGTGCTGGAGAAGCTGTCCGACGCGCGGCGCAACGGACACACCGTCCTCGCGGTCGTGCGCGGCTCGGCCGTCAACCAGGACGGCGCGTCCAACGGCCTGACCGCTCCCAACGGGCCCTCGCAGGTGCGTGTCATCGAGCAGGCGCTGCTCAACGCGCGGCTCTCCGCCGATCAGGTCGACGTCGTCGAGGCGCACGGCACCGGCACCACGCTCGGGGATCCGGTCGAGGCGGAGGCGCTGCTCGCCGCCTATGGTCGCAACCGGCCCGCGGACCGCCCGCTGCTGCTGGGCTCGGTGAAGTCCAACATCAGCCACACGCAGGCTGCCGCCGGCGTCGCCGGCATCATCAAGCTGGTACTGGCCATGCGGCACGAGGTGCTGCCGAAGACACTCCACGTGGACGTCCCGACATCACATGTGGACTGGTCCAGCGGGTCGCTGGCACTCGTGACCGAGAACACACCGTGGCGCGAGGAGGCGGACCGCCCGCGGCGCGCAGGGGTCTCCTCGTTCGGACTGAGCGGTACGAACGCTCACGCCATCATCGAGCAGGCGCCCGCCGATACGGACGAGCCGCCCATCGGCGACATCGCGGCCGGGGCGGTGCCGCTGCTGGTGTCCGCGCGGACCCATGAGGCCCTCGCACAGCAGGCCGCGCAGCTGCTGTCCACGGTGGAGTCCGGTAGGCCGGTCGACACCGCCTTTTCGCTCGCGACCACGCGAGCCGCGTTCGAGCACCGCGCCGCCGTTGTCGCGACCGATGCCGAGCAGGCCAGGGCCGCGCTGACGGCGCTGGCCGCCGGTGGGACGCCGGCCGGGCTGGTTTCGGGCGTCGCACGGGGCAGGCCCAAGCTGGCCGTGGTCTTCACGGGCCAGGGCGCGCAGCGCGCCGGCATGGGCCGCGAGCTGTACGACCGCTTCCCGGTGTTCGCGGCCGCGCTGGACGAGGTGTGCGCGGCGCTGGACGTCCACCTCGGCAGGCCGCTGCGCGAGGTCATGTGGGCCAGGACGGCACGTACTCTCAACCGCACCGAATACGCCCAGCCGGCACTGTTCGCCGTCGAGGTGGCGCTCTACCGGCTGGTGGAGTCGTGGGGTGTCAAGCCGGATTACCTCGCCGGCCACTCCATCGGCGAGCTGGCCGCCGCGCATGTCGCCGGTGTCCTTGATCTGACCGCGGCGGCGGCGCTCGTGACGGCGCGCGGACGCCTGATGCAGGCACTGCCCGCGGGCGGTGTGATGACGTCCGTGCGGGCGTCCGAGGCCGAGGTGGCACCCCTGCTCCTCGACCATGCCGGCACCGTGTCGATCGCGGCCGTGAACGGCGCGCGGTCGGTGGTGGTCGCGGGCGCCGTGGACGCGGTCGCGGGGATCGAGGCGGCACTGGCCGAGCGCGGACACAGAGCGAAGCGGCTGCGCGTGTCGCACGCGTTCCATTCGCCGCTGATGGATCCGATGCTGGACGACTTCCGCGCGGTAGCCGAGGACCTGACGTTCCGCGAGCCGCTGCTGCCGGTCGTGTCGACCCTGACCGGTGAGCAGGCGACGGTCGAGCAGCTGACCGGTGCGGACTACTGGACCGACCATGTGCGCCGTCCCGTGCGGTTCCACGACACTGTCGGCTGGCTGCGCGAACACGGTGTCGGCGCGTTCCTGGAGCTGGGCCCGGACGGTGTGCTCACCGCGCTGGTGCGGGAGAGTTTCCCGGACGCCCACGCCGTCGCGACGCTGCGCGGGGCACAGCCCGAGGGCGCCGCGCTCGCGGCCGCGGCCGCGGGTCTGCACGTACGGGGCGTCCCGCTGCGTTGGGCCGATTACTTCGCGGGGACCGGAGCCCGCTCCGTCGACCTGCCGACGTACGCCTTCCAGCGCCGCCGCTACTGGCCGCGCGACGGCTACGCCTCCGTCGGAGACATGCGCGCCGCCGGCCTCGCCCCGGCCGACCACCCGCTCCTCGCCGTCGCCGCGTCCCTGGCGGACTCGGACGGCGTGCTGCTCACCGGCCGGCTCTCGCTGGGGTCCCACGCATGGCTCGCCGACCACGCCGTTCGCGGCACGGCCGTCCTTCCCGCCACCGCGCTGCTCGAACTGGCGGTCCGCGCCGGCGACGAGGTCGGCTGCGGCCGGATAGAGGAGCTGACGCTCGCCGCACCGCTGGTGCTGCCCGGCGAGGGCGGCGTGCAGGTGCAGCTGTGGATCGGCAGCCCGGACGCCCGCGGCCGCCGTACCCTCACCATGTACTCGCGGCCCGACACGGGCGACGCCACGGACTCGGGCGAGGAGCGCCCGTGGAGCAGGCACGCCGACGGCGTCGTGGCACCCGGCGAGCAGACCAGTTCGTTCGACACCGGTGTGTGGCCGCCACCCGGCGCGGAGGCGGTCGACCTGGACGGGTTCTACGAGCGCGCGGCCGCGGCCGGGCTGGAGTACGGACCGGCGTTCCGGGGCCTCGCCGCGGCTTGGCGGGTCGGCTCGGGCGGCAGTGTCGCCGCCGAGGTCGAGCTGTCCGAGGACGCCGCGGCCGAGGCGTCGTCCTTCGGCATGCATCCGGCGCTGCTCGACGCCGCCCTGCACGCCGTTGCCTTCACCGGTCTCGGCGACGGCACCGCCATGCTGCCTTTCTCGTGGGAGGGCGTGCGCCTGCACACAACGGGCGCGACGGCCGCCCGTGTGCTGCTCACACCGCTCGGCGATTCCGCGGTGTCGATCGAGGTGGCGGACGCCGCCGGTACGCCACTCATATCGGTGGCCTCCCTGGCGCTGCGGCGTCTCGGGGACGAACGCCTGGCCGCCGAGCCCGGCAAGGACGCGCTGTTCCGACTGGACTGGACTCCGGTGTCCGGCGGCACGGTGCCCGCGACCGTCGCGGTTCTGGGACCGGAGGCCCCTGTGCTGCCCGGTGTGGAGCTGCTGGTCGCCTCCGGTGTCGCCGACCTGCCGGGCGTGGTGCCGCCGGTTGTGCTGGCACCGGTGCCGGCGGGCACGGGTGACCCGGTCGCCGACGCGCACGCGAACGCCACCTGGGCGTCGGGCATCGCACAGGACTGGCTCGCGGACGAGCGCTGCGACGCTTCCCGTCTGCTGTTCCTCACACGTGACGGTGTGGCCGTGGGGCCGGAAGACTCCGTGGATCCGGCCCAGGCGACGGTATGGGGCTTCGCGAGAGCGGCCGAGGCGGAGAATCCGGGACGCTTCGGCGCGGTCGACGGCGTCTCGGACCTGGCCCTCGGCACGGGCGAGCCGCAGACGGCGGTGCGGGACGGCGCGGTGTTCACCGCCCGCCTCGCCCGCGTACAGCCCGACGGCGGCGGCACCGTCGACTGGGGCGACGGCGCTGTCCTGGTCACCGGCGGTACGAGCGGTCTAGGCGCCCTGGTGGCGCGGCACCTCGCTGAGCACCACGGCGTGCGCCGGCTCATCCTGGCCAGCCGCCGCGGTGCCGACGCGGAGGGTGCCGCCGAGGTGGCCGCGGGGATCGCCGAACTGGGCGCGCGTGCGACGTTCGTGGCTGTGGACGCGGCCGACCGGGAGGCGCTGGCAGCCGCGCTCGCCGCCGAGGCACCCGTCACGGGTGTCGTGCACGCGGCCGGCGTCCTCGACGACGGTGTGCTGCCGTCCCTGACCGCAGAGCGGATCCATGCCGTGCTCCGTCCGAAGGCGGACGCTGCCTGGAACCTTCACGAGCTGGTCGGTGACGTGTCGGCGTTCGTGGTGTTCTCCTCGCTCGCGGGTGTGGTGGGCGCGGCGGCGCAGGCGGCCTACGCGGCCGGCAACGCCTTCCTCGACGCACTGGTCACGAAGCGGCGTTCCGAGGGCCTGCCGGGCGTGTCGCTCGCGTGGGGACCGTGGACGCAGGAGACGGGCATGACCCGCTCCCTCGGCGCGTCCGGCATGCGCCGCCTGGCCCGTACCGGCACGCTGCCGCTCTCCGTCGACGTTGGCCTCGCGCTGTTCGACAAGGCGGTCACCGGCCCCGACGCCGTCGCTGTCCCGGTGCGGTTCGACCTGCCCGCGCTGCGCGCCCGCGACGAGGTGCCGTACGTGCTGCGCGGTTTTGTCCGGCCGCGGGCCCGGCGCACAGCGGCGAGCACCGCCGCGAACGGCCTGGCGCAGCGGCTCGCGCGCTTGAGCGCCGTCGAGCGAGCCGATGCCGTACGGGAGCTGGTACGGGCACAGGCGGCTGCCGTGCTCGGTCACACCGGCACGGACCGTGTCGACGCCGACCGGACCTTCGCCGAACTGGGCTTCGACTCCCTGACGGCCGTGGAACTGCGCGGCCGGCTCGCGGCCGCCACCGGCCTGCGTCCGTCGGCCACGCTGATCTTCGACTATCCGACCGTCGGCGCGCTGTCCGCCTACGTCCTGGGCGAACTGCTCGGACCCGAGGAACCCGCCGACGCGGGCACCGCCTCGGCGGCCACCACCGGCGACGACCCGATCGTCATCGTCGGCATGGCCTGCCGTTACCCGGGCGGGGTCTCATCGCCGGAGGACCTCTGGCGGCTGGTCCACGAGGGAGTCGACGCGATCTCCGGGTTCCCGACCAACCGCGGCTGGGACCTGGACACCCTGTTCGACCCGGATCCCGACACCATCGGCACCTCGTACGCGCGCTCCGGCGGCTTCCTGCACGACGCGGGCGAATTCGATCCTGCCTTCTTCGGTATGAGCCCCCGCGAGGCACTCTCCACCGACGCACAGCAGCGCCTGCTCCTGGAGGCGTCGTGGGAGGCCGTCGAGAGGGCCGGCATCCCCCCGGCCTCGCTGCGCGGCAGCCGAACGGGTGTGTTCACCGGCGTCATGTACAGCGACTACGTCCATGTGCTCGGCGGCGGCGAGTTCGAGGGCTACCAGGGAACCGGTACGTCCCCGAGTGTTGCCTCCGGCCGCGTCTCGTACACGCTCGGCCTGGAGGGGCCGGCGGTCAGTATCGACACCGCCTGCTCGTCCTCGCTGGTGGCGATGCACCTGGCCGCCCAGTCGCTGCGCACGGGAGAATCCTCCCTCGCGTTGGCCGGCGGCGTGGCGGTCATGTCGACTCCCACGGCGTTTCTGGAGTTCTCCCGGCAGAGAGGTCTCGCCGCCGACGGCCGGTGCAAGGCATTCGCGGACGCCGCCGACGGGGTGGCATGGTCCGAGGGCGTCGGCGTCATCGTACTTGAGCGCATGTCCGACGCCCGCCGTAACGGGCACGAGATTCTCGCGGTGGTCCGGGGTTCCGCGGTGAACCAGGACGGCGCGTCAAACGGTCTGACCGCGCCCAACGGTCCGTCTCAGCAGCGGGTGATCCGGGCCGCGCTGACGAACGCCGGCCTGTCGGCGGCCGATGTGGACGTCGTCGAGGGGCACGGCACCGGCACGGCACTGGGCGATCCCATCGAAGCGCAGGCGCTGCTGGCGACGTACGGCCGTGAGCGCGAGACACCGTTGCTGCTGGGCTCGGTGAAGTCCAACATCGGCCACACGCAGGCGGCGGCAGGCGTCGCCGGGATCATCAAGATGGTGCTGGCGATGCGGCACGGGGTCCTGCCGCGCACCCTCCACGTCGACGCACCGTCGGCGCAGGTCGACTGGACGGCCGGTGAGATGCGGCTGCTCACCCAGGAGACCCCGTGGCCCGCCACCGGCAGGCCGAGGCGTGCGGCGGTGTCGTCGTTCGGCTTCAGCGGCACGAACGCGCACACCATCCTGGAGGCCCCGCCCGCGGTGGTCGAGTCCGTCCCGGAGCCGGTGACCCCCGTGAGTGTGCTGCCGGTGCTGGTGTCCGGACGCGGTCGCGACGCGCTGCGTGCGCAGGCCGAACGGCTGCTGGAGCACGTCGACTCGGCCACCCCGCTGGATCTGGCCCACTCGCTGGCGACCACCCGCTCGCGGTTCGAGCAGCGGGCGGCGGTGATCGCACCGGACGCCGGGACACTGCGCCGCGCGCTGGCGGCCCTGGCGGCCGACCGGTCCGATCCCGCGCTTGTCGAGGGCGAGACGGTCCACGGCCGGACCGCCTTCGTGTTCGCGGGCCAGGGCTCTCAGCGACTGGGCATGGGCCGTGAGCTGTACGCCCGGTTCCCGGTCTTCGCCGAGGCGTTCGACGCGGTGACGGTCCTGCTGGGCGCCGGTGCGCGCGACGTGATGTGGGGCGAGGACGCCGAGACGCTGAGCGGGACGGGTTCGGCACAGCCGGCGTTGTTCGCACTGGAAGTGGCGCTGTACCGGCTGGTCGAGTCGTGGGGGGTGCGGCCCGACTACCTCGCCGGGCACTCGGTCGGTGAGATCGCGGCGGCGCATGTCGCCGGAGTGCTGTCGCTGACCGATGCGGCAGCGCTGGTCTCGGCGCGCGGTCGGCTCATGCGGGCACTGCCGGCCGGCGGTGGCATGACGGCGATCGAGGCCGGCGAGGACGAGGTGGCCGCCGGGCTGGTCGAGGGGGTGTCCATCGCGGCGGTGAACGGCCCGCGGTCGGTCGTCGTCGCCGGAGAGATCGGTGCGCTGGCCCGGATGGAGACGGCGTTCCGTGAGCGGGGCCGTCGCACGAAGTCCCTGCGGGTGTCGCACGCCTTCCACTCGCCGCTGATGGATCCGATGCTGGACGAGTTCCGGTCCGTGCTGGAAGGTCTGTCCTTCGGCGCGGCGCGGATTCCGGTGGTGTCCACGGTGACCGGCACCGTCGCCGGCGACGAGTTGGCAACGCCGGAGTACTGGGTCAGGCACGTCCGCGAGGCGGTGCGATTCGCCGACGGAGTGCGGACCCTCGCGGACCGCGGCGTGCGCACGTTCGTCGAACTGGGACCGGACGGCACCCTCGCCGCGATGATCGAGGACAACCTCGGCGACTTCGCCGCCGTAGCCGTGCTGCGGGGGGAGTGGGACGAGGAGCGGGCCGCCGTCACCGCGTTGGCGCGGCTCGACACCGTCGGCGTGAGCATCGACTGGGGCGCCTTTTTCGCCGGCACCGGCGCGACCCGCGTCGATCTGCCGACGTACGCGTTCTCCCACGAGTACTACTGGCCCGAGGCCCGTACGGAGCGGTCCGGCGACCCTGCGGACGAGCGGCTGTGGGCGGCCGTCGACGACGGCGACGCCGCAGGGCTCGCCGAACTCCTCGGCCTCGGCGACGACCAGCGCGGGTCGCTTGACGCGTTGCTGCCCGCGCTGTCGTCGTGGCACCGGGAGCGGCACGAGCGCGACACGCTCGACACCATGCGCTACCACGTCGGATGGACGGCCCTGGCGGAGCGCGCCACGACACTGTCGGGCACCTGGCTTCTCGTCGGCACGGCCGAGCACACCGACATCGCCGGGGCACTGCGTGCGAACGGTGCCGAGGTCCGCACCCTGGTGGTGAACACGGCCGACCGCGCCGCGCTCGCCGACCGACTCGCCGATGCCGGCGAACACACGGGTGTGGTGTGGGTGCCGCCGTCCGAGGACGAGCCGACAACGTTTCCGCTCGGACTGGCCCTGACCGTCACGCTCGTGCAGGCGCTCGGCGACGCCGGTGTCACCGCCCCCCTCTGGACGCTCTCGCGCGGCGCCGTCTCGACCGGTCCCGGCGACCCGGCGACCCACCCGTCGCATGCCGCCGTGTGGGGCCTCGGCCGCAGCGTCGCTCTGGAGCACCCCGGCCGCTGGGGCGGCCTGATCGACCTGCCCCCGGTGCTGGACGCGCTGGACGACCGCACCGCACACCACCTTGCCGCCACCCTGGCCGGGACCGACGGCGAGGACCAGGTCGCGATCCGGCCCACCGGGCGCAGCGGCCGACGTCTCGTTCGGTACGCCGCCCCCGCCCCTGCCGCTGAGTTCACCGCTCGTGGGACCGTGCTCGTCACCGGTGGCACCGGCGGCCTCGGCGGCGAGGTCGCGCGCTGGCTCGCCCGCTGCGGTGCCGAGAAACTCGTGCTGACCAGCAGGCGCGGACCCGGCGCGCCGGGAGCCGCCCGGCTCCGCGCCGAACTGGAGGAACTGGGAGCCCGCGTCGAGATTCTCGCCTGCGACGTGGCCGACCGCGACGCGCTGGCCGAGGTGCTCGCCGAGCACCCGGTGACCGGGGTCGTGCACGCCGCAGGCACCAGCGGCATGAGAGCGCTCGCGGACACCGGCCCCGCCGAATTCGAGTCCGTGCTGGCGGCGAAGGTGGCCGGCGCCCTCAACCTCGACGCCCTGGTCGGGGACGTGGAGTTCTTCGTACTGTTCGGCTCCATCGCCGGCACGATCGGCAGCGGCGGCCAAGCGTCCTACAGCGCTGCCAACGCCTACCTGGACGCCATCGCGGAGACCCGCGCCGCACGTGGTCTGGCCGCGACATCCCTGGCGTGGGGTCCGTGGGCCGAGGCCGGCATGGCGATCGACGACGCGATGACCGCGAACCTGTTGCGGCAGGGCCTGCGGTTCATCGCGCCTGCCGCCGGTATCACGGAGCTGCGCAACGCCATCGTGCGCGGCGACACCACCCTCACCGTCGCCGACGTGGACTGGGCGCGCTACGCTCCGGTCTTCACCGCCGCCCGTCCGAGCCCGTTGCTGGCGGCCCTGCCGGAGGCAGCGGCGCTGGCCGAGGACCGAGAAGGCAGCCGCTCGGAGTGGGGTGACCGGCTGGCCGCGTTGTCCGCCGAGGAGAGGGAACGGCAGCTCGTCCATCTCGTCCGCACCGAGGCGGCCGCGGTACTCGGTCACGACTCCATCGACGGCGTGCCGGAGCGGCGTGCCTTCCGCGACGGAGGGTTCGACTCGCTGACGGCCGTCGAACTGCGCAAGCGGCTCAGCCGCGTCACCGGCCACGTGCTGCCCAGCACCATGGTGTTCGACTACCCGACGCCGGCGGCGCTGGCCCACTACCTGGCCGAGGAGCTGCTCGACACCGGCGGTGCCGCCGTGAGGGTGAGCGCCGCGGCCGGGGCCCCGGACGAGCCCATCGCGATCATCGGCATGGCATGCCGGTTCCCGGGCGGTGTCACCACGCCCGAGCAGTTCTGGGCGCTCATCGAGGAAGGCGTCGACGCCAGCGGCGAATGGCCCGCGGACCGCGGCTGGGACGCGGGCGCGCTGTACGACCCGGACCCGGACAAGCCGCACACCACGTACACCACGCGCGGCAGCTTCCTGCACGACGCCGGCGACTTCGACCCGACGTTCTTCGGTATCTCCCCGCGTGAGGCCCTGTCCATGGACCCGCAGCAGCGCCTGCTGCTGGAGACCTCGTGGGAGGCGTTCGAGCGGGCCGGTATCGACCCGGCCGCGCTGCGCGGCACCATGGCCGGCACGTTCGTCGGCTCCAGCTTCCAGGAGTACGGCGCCCAGCACGCCGAGGATCTGGAGACGCACGTCGTCACCAGCACCATCCCGAGTGTGCTGTCCGGCCGCCTGGCTTACGTGTTCGGGCTGGAGGGCCCAGCGGTCACCGTGGACACCGCCTGCTCGTCCTCCCTGGTGGCCATGCACCTGGCCGGACAGTCGCTGCGCAACGGCGAGACGACGCTGGCACTGGCCGGCGGCGCGACCGTGATGCCGACGCCCGGGGCGTTCACGGCGTTCAGCCGGAACCGGGCGCTCGCCCGCGACGGCAGGTCCAAGGCGTTCGCAGAGGGCGCGGACGGCATGGCACTCGGCGAGGGCGTCGGCATGATGGTGCTGGAGCGGCTGTCGGACGCGCGGGCGAACGGCCACCCGGTGCTCGCGGTGATCCGCGGTTCCGCCGTCAACCAGGACGGCGCGTCCAACGGTCTGACCGCCCCGAACGGGCCGGCGCAGCAGCGGGTCATCCGGCAGGCGCTGGCCAACGCGCGGCTCGTGCCGTCCGAGGTGGACGCCGTGGAGGCGCACGGCACCGGGACCG
The DNA here is from genome assembly GCF_003344965.1 of Streptomyces paludis. Lineage (NCBI taxonomy): Bacteria > Bacillati > Actinomycetota > Actinomycetes > Kitasatosporales > Streptomycetaceae > Streptomyces > Streptomyces paludis. Next base: position 7,797,152 of record NZ_CP031194.1, read on the forward strand.
CGCTCGGCGACCCGATCGAGGCCCAGGCACTGCAGGCCACCTACGGCCGGGACCGCGACCCGGAGCGGCCGCTGCTGCTGGGCTCCGTGAAGTCCAACATCGGCCACACACAGTCGGCGGCGGGCGTCGCCGGCGTCATGAAGATGGTGCTGGCCCTGCGCAACGGAGTGCTGCCGCGTACGCTGCACGCGCGGACGCCGTCCTCGGTCGTCGACTGGAGTGACGGCACCGTGCGACTGCTGCACGAGACCCGGCCGTGGGAGCCGGGGGAGCGGGTGCGCCGCGCGGCCGTGTCGTCGTTCGGTATCAGCGGCACCAACGCCCACGTCGTGCTGGAGGAGCCGCCGGCCGTGCCGGTACCGGCCGAGCGCGCGCCCGTGCCGGTGCTGAGCGCGCCGCCGCTCGTGCTGTCGGCGCGCTCCGCGGCCGGGCTGCGCGGCCAGGCCGCCCGCCTGGCCGGCCTGCGCGCGGAACCGGTCGACCTCGGCTACTCGCTGGTGACTTCACGGTCGCTGTTCGAGCACCGCGCTGTGGCCGTCGGCCGTGAGGCCCTGGACGACTACGCCCGCGGCGAGGCGACACGCGATGTGATCGAGGGCGTGGCGGACATCGAGGGCCGGACCGTGTTTGTGTTCCCCGGCCAGGGCTCGCAGTGGGCAGGCATGGGCGCCCGGCTGCTTGAGGAGTCACCGGTTTTCGCGGAGCGCATCAACGAATGCGCAGTCACGCTCTCGGAGTTCACCGACTGGTCGCTGCTGGACGTGCTGCGGCAGGCGGAGGGCGCGCCCAGCCTGGAACGCGTCGACGTCGTGCAGCCCGCGTCGTTCGCGATGATGGTGGCGCTGGCGGCACTGTGGCGGTCGCAGGGCGTGCATCCGGACGCGGTGGTGGGCCACTCCCAGGGGGAGATCGCCGCGTCGGTGGTTGCCGGTGCCCTGTCCCTCGAGGACGGGGCACGCGTGGTCGCCCTGCGCAGCCGGGCGATCGCGCACCGGCTCGCGGGCAAGGGCGGCATGATGTGGGTGCCGCTGCCCGCGGACCGCGTCGAGGAACTGCTGCCTTCCGACGGTTCGGTGCAGATCGCGGCCGTCAATGGGCCGGGCTCCGTGGTCGTGGCCGGTGCTCCGGCCGCGCTGGACACGATGTTCGACACACTCACCGCCGACGGCGTTCGTGTGCGGAAGATCGCCGTTGACTACGCCTCGCACTCCGCCCAGGTCGAGGACATCCAGGACGAACTGCTCGAACTCCTCGCACCGATCCGGCCGCGGACCGCGGAGGTGGCGCTCTACTCGACCGTGACGAGCGGGTGGCTCGACACCGAGGCCATGGACGCCGGCTACTGGTACCGCAACCTGCGCAGCACCGTGAACTTCGGCCCGGCCATCGCCACTCTCCTCGGCGAGGGCCACCGTGCGTTCATCGAGTGCAGCCCGCACCCCGTGCTGCGTGCCGGGATCGCCGAGGCGATCGACGCGGCCGGCGTGCAGGCCGTGGTGACCGGCACACTGCGCCGCGACACGGGCGGCCTGGACCGCGTGTTCATGTCGTTCGCCGAGGCGTTCGTGCGAGGCGTCGACGTGGACTGGACGACGCTGTACGAGGGCGGCCGCCGGGTCGACCTGCCCACCTACGCGTTCCAGCACGAACGCCTGTGGATCCCGGTGCCGCCGCCCGCGGCCGCCGGTGGCACGGACCCGGTCGAGGCCGGCTTCTGGCAGGCCGTGGAGAGCGGCGACCTGGCCTCCCTCACCACCGACCTCGCCGTGGACGAGAAGGCCCTCGCGGCGGTACTCCCCGGGCTGTCGGCGTGGCGTGGCCGCCGCCGCGAGGAGTCCACGGTGGACGCCTGGCGCTACCGTGTGTCGTGGACGCCGGTGAGAACCGGACCCGCGGCGCTGACCGGGCGCTGGCTCGTGGTCACCGCCGACGGCATCGTCGACGAGGACGTGGTCACCGCGCTGGCCGCACACGGTGCCACGCCGGAGCGACTCGTCCTCGACGCCCGCTGCACCGACCGGTCCGTGCTGGCCGAGCGCCTCGGCGGCTTCGGGGGCGTCACGGGCGTGGTGTCGCTGGTGGCGGGTGCCGAACGCCCGCTCACGGGCCACTCGGCGATGGACGAGGGCCTCGCGCTGACCGTGGCGCTCGTGCAGGCCCTCGGAGACACCGGTATCGACGCACCCCTGTGGTTCGTCACCCGTGCCGCGGTCTCCACGGGCCGCGGCGACGAGGCGCTCAACCCCGGCCAGGCACAGGCGCTCGGCGTTGGCTGGACCGCCGCGCTCGAGCACCCGCAGCGCATCGGCGGCACCGTGGACCTGCCGATCGAGCTGGACGGCCGCGCTGCGGGCCGGCTCGCCGCTGTTCTGTCCGGCGGGACGGGTGAGGACCAGCTCGCCGTACGGACCGCCGGCACCCTGGCGCGGCGGGTCGTGCGTGCGCCGAGGACCGTGGACGGGCCGGGCTGGAGAGCCCGCGGCACCGCCCTGGTCACCGGTGGCACCGGCACCCTGGCCCCGCACCTCGCTCGCTGGCTCGTCGGCCAGGGCGCGGAGCGGATCGTGCTCACGAGCCGCCGCGGCCCAGACGCGCCCGGCGCCGCCGACCTGGTCGCGGAGCTGGCCGAACTCGGTGTCGCTGTCGAGGTCGTGGCCTGCGACATCTCCGATCGCGGGGCTGTCGCCACGCTGCTGGACCGGCTGCGTGCGGACGGACCGCCGCTGCGGACCGTGGTGCACACCGCCGCCGTGATCGAACTGTCCACGCTCGCCGACACCACACTCGACCAGTTCGAGCGCGTGCTCGACGCGAAGGTGACCGGCGCCCGCGTCCTCGACGAACTGCTCGCCGAGGACGAACTGGACGACTTCGTGCTCTACTCGTCCACCGCGGGGATGTGGGGCTCCGGGGCGCACGCCGCGTACGTCGCGGGCAACGCGTACCTGCACGCCCTGGCCGCGCGCCGCCGCGCCCGCGGACTGCCGGCGATGTCCCTGTCGTGGGGCATCTGGGCGGACGACATGAAGCTCGGCCGTGTCGACCCGGAACAGATCCTGCGCAGCGGCCTCGTGTTCATGGAGCCGCAGCTCGCGCTGGCGGCGCTGCGGCACGCCCTCGACGGCGACGAGACCGCGCTCGCGCTCGCGGACATCGACTGGGGCCGCTACCACGAGGTGTTCACCTCGGTCCGGCCGACGAAGCTGTTCGACGAGATACCCGAGGTCAAGGCGCTCAACACGGTCCGGGAGCACGACACCACGACCGGCGGTACGGAGGGTGGGTTCGCCACCACCCTACGGGCGCTGCCACCCGCGGAGCGGGAGCGCACCTTGCTGGACCTGGTACGTGGCCAGGCCGCGCTCGTGCTCGGCTACTCCTCCGGCGACGCGGTCGGCGAACAGCGGGCCTTCCGTGACGCGGGCCTCGATTCCGTGACGGCGATCGACATGCGTACCCGGATCGCCGATGCCACCGGACTTACGCTGCCCAGCACCATCGTGTTCGACTACCCCAGCCCGGTCGCGCTGACCGAGTTCCTGCTGTCGGAACTCACCGGCGACGCGCCGGCGGACACGAGCACCACCGCCTCCACGGCGGCGCCGGACGAACCCATCGCCATCATCGGCATGGGCTGCCGCTACCCGGGCGGGGCCAACTCCCCCGAGGAGCTGTGGCAGCTGGTCACCGAGGGCGTGGACGCGATCAGCGGCTTCCCCGCGGACCGCGGCTGGCACGCGGACGAGCTGTACGACCCGGACCCCGACCGCGCAGGCCGGACCTACTCGGTGCGGGGCGGATTCCTGACGGACGCGGCGGAGTTCGACGCGGACTTCTTCGGCATCTCGCCGCGCGAGGCGGTCGCCATGGACCCGCAGCAGCGGCTGCTGCTGGAGACGGCCTGGGAGACCTTGGAGCGCGCCGGCCTCGACCCGCACAGCCTGAACGGCAGCCTCACCGGTACGTTCATCGGCGCCAGTTACCAGGACTACACGGCGTCGGTGTCACGCACCGCGGACGGCTCCGAGGGCCACATGGTCACCGGCTCGCTCGGCAGCATCCTGTCCGGCCGGCTGGCGTACCTGCTCGGTCTGGAGGGTCCCGCGGTCACCCTGGACACCGCCTGCTCCTCGTCGCTGGTGGCGATCCACCTCGCCGCACAGTCCCTGCGCAACGGGGAGAGCACGATGGCGCTGGCCGGCGGGGTGAGCATCATGTCCAACCCGGGCGCTTTCATCGGCTTCTCCAGGCAGCGGGCGCTCGCCGTGGACGGGCGATGCAAGGCGTACTCCGAGGATGCCGACGGTATGACCCTCGCCGAGGGCGTCGGCGTGGTGCTGCTGGAGAGACTGTCCGACGCACAGGCAAACGGACACCAGGTGCTCGCCGTACTCAAGGGCTCGGCGGTGAACCAGGACGGCGCGTCCAACGGCCTGACCGCGCCGAACGGGCCCGCGCAGCAGCGGGTCATCCGCGCGGCGCTGGCGAACGCCCGGCTGACGGCGTCCGACGTGGACGCGATCGAGGGGCACGGCACCGGGACCGCGCTCGGCGACCCGATCGAAGCACAGGCGCTGTTCGCGACCTACGGCCGGGACCGCGACCCGGAGCGGCCGCTGCTGCTCGGCTCCGTGAAGTCCAACATCGGCCACACCCAGATGGCCTCCGGCGTGGCCAGTGTGATCAAGCTCGTACTGGCTCTGCGGCAGGGTGTGCTGCCGCGGACCCTCCACGCGCAGACGCCGTCCTCGCACGTCGACTGGTCCAGTGGTGCCATCAGTCTGCTGACCGAGCAGGTGCCGTGGCCGCGGACGGACCAGCCGCGCCGCGCCGCCGTGTCGTCGTTCGGACTCAGCGGTACGAACGTGCACGCGATCCTGGAACAGGCGCCGGCTGTGGAGGAGACGGACCCGCCGCGCGCCGGCGGCGTGATCCCGGTCGTCCTCTCCGGACGGACGGATGCCGCGCTGCGGGGGCAGGCCGGCCGCCTGCTCGACCTCCTGCGCACGAGTCCCGGCACACACCCGACCGACCTCGCCTCGTCACTGGCGACCGGCCGCTCGGCGTTCGAGCGCCGAGCCGCCGTTGTCGCGACGGACCTGGCTGAGCTGGGCCGTGGCCTGACGGCCGTGCGGGACGGCGCGCCCGGCGCAGGGGTGGTGCGCGGCTCGGCGGAACGAGGCGGTCTGGCCGTCCTGTTCACCGGCCAGGGCGCGCAGCGCGGCGGCATGGGCCGTGAACTGTACGAGCGGTTCCCGGTGTTCGCCGACGCCCTCGACGAGGTGCTGCTGCACCTCGACAGTGAGCTGGACCGCCCGCTGCGGGACGTGATGTGGGCGGACGACACCACGGAGCTGGACCGCACCGCCCACACCCAGCCGGCGCTGTTCGCCATGGAAGTGGCCCTCTACCGGCTCGTGGAGTCCTGGGGCGTGCGGCCCGACCACCTCGCCGGCCACTCGGTCGGTGAGCTGGCCGCCGCACACGTCGCCGGCGTGCTGACGCTGGCCGACGCCGCCAGACTCGTCGCCGCGCGCGGACGGCTGATGCAGGCGCTGCCCCAGGGCGGCGCGATGGTCTCCGTACGGGCGTCCGAGGCGGTCGTCGCGCCGCGCCTGGACGAGCGGCGCGTGTCCGTCGCGGCGGTCAACGGTCCGGAGTCCGTGGTGATCGCCGGGGACGAGGACGAGGTGTTGGCGCTGGCCGAGGGCTTCGAGGCCGACGGGTACCGCACCCGGCGGCTGCGAGTGAGCCATGCCTTCCACTCGCCGCGCATGGACGCGGTGCTCGACGACTTCCGCCGGGTCGCGACGACGCTGACCTACCGGCCACCGCGCATCCCGATCCTGTCCAACGTGACCGGCGAGCCGGTCACCGACGGACAGGTCTGCGACCCCGAGTACTGGGTGCGGCACGTGCGCGCCGCGGTGCGGTTCGCCGACGGCGTCACCTGGCTGGCCGCCCAGGGCGTCCGCGCCTTCCTGGAACTCGGCCCGGACGCGGTGCTGACCGCAATGGCGCGGGAGAACCTGCCCGAGGACGGTGTCGCGGTCGTGGCGTCCCTGCGGCGCGACCGCTCCGAGGCCGCCGCCATCGCCGCGGCGATGGCGACCCTGCACGTGCACGGCGTTTCCGTCGACTGGGCGGCGTACTTCGCGGGCAGCGGCGCCCGCCGGATCGACGTGCCGACCTACGCGTTCCAGCGCGAGCGCTTCTGGCCGGAGCCGGACACCGACCCGGTGCCGCGGCCCGGCGACACCGTGGACGCCGCGTTCTGGGCGGCCGTGGAACAGGCGGACGTCCACTCCCTCGCCGCCGACCTCGATCTGCCCGCCGAGACGGTCTCGGCGATGGTGCCGGCGCTGTCCACCTGGCGCCGCCGCCGCGACGAGGAGTCCGCCGTGGACTCCTTGCGCTACCGCGTCGGCTGGGCCCCGTTGCCCAGCGGCTCCACGCGGCTCGATGGCACCTGGCTGGTGCTGGCGCCCGGCGACTCGGAGTGGGTGACCGCGGCCATCGGCGGTCTTGTCGCCGCAGGCGCGCACACCCTCCGGCTCGACGTCGCGGAGCCCGACCGGGCCGCGCTCGCCGACACACTGCGCGCCCAGGCCGCCGGAGGCGGCTTCGCGGGCGTGGTGTCGCTGCTGTCGGCCGCCGCTTCCGGCGACGGTGTGGTGCCCGCGGGCCTGGTCCTGACCACAGTTGCCGTACAGGCGCTCGGCGACGCCGGGATCACCGCGCCACTGTGGTGCGTCACGCGCGACGCCGTCGCGGTTGACGGCACCGAGGTCCCGGACCCGGCCCAAGCCGCGGTGTGGGGCCTCGGCCGGGTCGCGGCTCTGGAGCGGCCCGGGACCTGGGGCGGCCTGATCGACCTGCCGGCCCGACTCGACACCGTCACCGCGCGAAGGCTGGGCGGTGTGCTCGCCGCGGCCGGTGAGGACCAGGTCGCCGTGCGCGCGGCGGGCGCGTTCGCCCGCAGACTCGCCCACGCCGCCGCGGGTGCCGGGCAGCCGTACAGCCCGCGTGGCACCGTGCTCATCACGGGCGGCACCGGCGGCATCGCCGGGCATGTCGCCCGCTGGCTGGCCGAGGCGGGCGCCGAGCATCTGGTGCTGGCGAGCCGGCGCGGCGCGGACGCGCCCGGCGCCGCGGACCTCGGCGCCGAACTGGAGGCACTCGGCGCGCGGATCACCATCGCCGCGTGCGACGCCGGCGACCGCGAGGCGCTCGCCGCCCTGCTCGCGGGCCTCACGCCGACCGCCGTCTTCCACACGGCGGGCGTGCTGGCGGACGGCGTACTGGACGCGCTCACACCGGAGTCGTTCGCGACCGTGTTCCACGCCAAGACGGCAGCGGCCCGGAACCTGGACGAACTCACTGCGGGGCTGGAACTCGACGCGTTCGTGCTGTTCTCGTCCACCACCGGCACGATCGGGGCGCCGGGGCAGGCGAACTACGCCGCGGCGAACGCCTGGCTGGACGCCTTCGCGGAGTGGCGGCGGGCACAGGGCCGGGTCGCGACCTCGATCTCGTGGGGTCCGTGGGCCGACGCGGGCATGGTCGCCGACGGCGCGCTGGCCGCACGTGTCCGGCGCGGCGGATTCGAGCCGCTGAACTCGCGGACAGGTGTGGACGCGCTGCGACGGGCGGTCGAGCTCGACGATGTGGCGGTGGCTGTCGCGGACGTCGACTGGGCGGCGTTCGTACCGGCGTTCGCGTCGACGCGGCCGGCCCGGCTGGTCCAGGACCTGCCGGAGGTCAAGGCGCTGCGCATGAGCCCGGCCGTGGAGCGCCCGTCCGAGTCCGGACTGCGCGCGAGCCTTGCGGGCCGCCGGGAGAGCGACCGCAAGAAGGTGCTGCTGGAGCTGGTGCGGGGGCAGATCGCCGCCGTGCTCGGGCACTCCGGCGCGGACCGGATCGAGCACGACCGCGCGTTCCGCGATCTGGGCTTCGACTCGGTGACGACGCTGGAACTGCGCAACGGCCTGGCCGCTGCGACCGGTACGACGCTGCCCGCGTCGCTCGTCTACGACTACCCGACGCCGGCGGAGCTGGCGGACTTCCTGCTCGCCGAGATCCTCGGGGACACGGCCGTGCCGGTGGCCCCGGTCGCGACGCGCCCCGTCGACGACGAACCGATCGCCGTCGTCGGCATGGCCTGCCGCTTTCCGGGCGGCGTCAACTCGCCGGAGGACCTGTGGGAACTCGTCGCCGGCGGAGACGACGGCATTGGAACGTTCCCCACGGACCGCGGCTGGGACCTGGCCGCCCTCGCGGCGGGCGCTTCGGCCACGATGGAGGGCGGCTTCCTCCAGGGCGCGGCCGACTTCGACGCGCCGCTCTTCGGTATCTCGCCGCGTGAGGCCATGGCGATGGACCCGCAGCAGCGGCTGCTGCTGGAGACGGCGTGGGAGGCGGTGGAGCGCGCGGGCATCAGCCCCACGGCTCTGCGCGGCTCACAGACCGGCGTCTTCGTCGGCACCAACGGGCAGGACTATCTGGCCGTCCTGCGGACCGCCGCCGAGGATGTGCACGGTCACGCGGCCACCGGCAACACGGCGAGCGTCCTGTCCGGCCGGCTGTCGTACACGCTGGGCCTGGAGGGCCCGGCTGTCACCGTCGACACCGCTTGTTCGTCGTCCCTGGTCGCGATGCACTGGGGCACACGGGCGCTGCGATCCGGCGAGTGCTCGCTCGTGCTGGCGGGCGGTGTGTCGGTGATGTCCACACCGGACTCGATCATGGAGTTCACCACCCAGGGCGGGCTGTCGCCGACCGGCCGGTGCCGTTCCTTCGCCGACGACGCGGACGGCACCGCCTGGGCCGAGGGAGTCGGCGTCCTGGTACTGGAACGGCTGTCCGACGCACGGGCCAACGGTCACCACGTACTGGGCCTGGTAAGTGGCACCGCCGTCAACCAGGACGGTGCCTCCAACGGCCTGACCGCGCCCAGCGGCCCCTCGCAGCAGCGAGTGATCCGTGCCGCGCTCGCCGACGCCGGTCTGACCACACGGGACGTGGACACGGTCGAGGCGCACGGCACCGGCACCGCGCTCGGCGACCCGATCGAGGCGCACGCGCTGCTGGCCACCTACGGCCGGGACCGTGAGACACCGCTGCTGCTCGGTTCGGTGAAGTCGAACTTCGGCCACACGCAGGCCGCCGCGGGCGTCGCCGGTGTCATCAAGATGGTGCTGGCGATGCGGCACGGCACCGTGCCGCCGACCCTGCACGCGGACACACCGTCCTCGCACATCGACTGGTCGGCCGGCATGATCGAACTGGTCACCGACCCGGTCGCGTGGCCGGAGACCGGGCGTCCGCGCAGGGCCGGAGTCTCGGCGTTCGGTATCTCCGGCACCAACGCGCACGTGATCATTGAGCAGGCCCCGGAGGCGGAGCCTGTCGCCGGCTCCGTCAGCCCCGACATCGTGCTGTGGCCGGTGTCCGGCCGCACCCGCGAGGCGCTGGACGCGCAGCGGGGGCGGCTGGAGGCATTCGCGACCGGACACGAACGGGTCGACGTGGCATGGTCGTTGGTCAGCACCCGCGCCCACCTGGCGCACCGGGCGGTGCTGCTGTCCACCGCGGCCGGTGTCGTGGAGACGGTGACCGGCGTGGCACACGGCGGAGGCTCGCTCGCGGTCATGTTCTCCGGACAGGGCTCGCAGCGGCTGGGCATGGGGCGCGAGCTGTACACACGCTTCCCGGCGTTCGCGGTGGCTTTCGACGCGGTGGTCGCCGAGCTGGAGCCCGGCGTCCGCGACGTGATGTGGGGCTCGGACGCCGACGCCCTGAACGACACCGGACGCGCGCAGCCGGCGCTGTTCGCGGTGGAGGTGGCACTGTACCGGCTGGTTGAGTCGTGGGGTGTACGGCCCGACTTTGTCGTCGGGCACTCGGTCGGTGAGATCGCGGCCGCGCATGTCGCCGGTGTGCTGTCGCTGACCGACGCGGCAGCGCTGGTGTCGGCCAGGGCGCGGTTGATGGCCGCGCTGCCGGCCGGCGGCGGCATGACGGCGATCGAGGCCGGCGAGGACGAGGTCCGCGCCCACCTCGTCGACGGCGTGAGCATCGCGGCCGTGAACGGGCCCCGGGCCGTGGTTGTCGCCGGCCGGACGGACGCCGTCGCCCATCTGGCGGCGCGGTTCGCGACCTCCCGTCGGCTGCGGGTGTCACACGCGTTCCACTCACCGCTGATGGACCCGATGCTGGCCGAGTTCCGCGCGGTGGTCGAGGGCCTGTCCTTCCACCGGGCGCGGATCCCGGTGGTGTCCAATGTGTCCGGCGGCATCGCCGGAGATGAGCTGGCCACGCCGGAGTACTGGGTCCAGCACGTACGCGAGGTGGTGCGCTTCGGCGACGGTGTGTCGACGCTGCTCGACGCGGGAGTGGCGACGCTCCTCGAACTCGGCCCGGACGGCGTACTGTCCGCGATGGCGGCCGAGACCGTGCGGGATCGCGGCGCGGAGGCGACCGCCATGGCGGTGCTGCGCCGCGACAGGGGCGAGGAACGCGCGGCCGTCACGGCGCTGGCCCGACTCCACACACGGGGCATCGACGTCGACTGGACCGCATTCTTCGCCGGCAGCGGCGCACACGCCATCGACCTGCCCACCTACGCGTTCCAGCGCGAGCGGTTCTGGCCGACCGCGGCGCACACGACCGCGACCGACCCCGTGGACGCGGAGTTCTGGGCGGCGGTCGACCGCGCGGATCTCGACACACTGGCGTCGACCCTGGATCTCGGCGGCATGGAGCTGTCCGCGGTGGTGCCGGCGCTGTCACAGTGGCGCCGCCGCCGACGCGACCGCGCGGCCACGGCCGGCCTTCGCTACCGAGTCGCATGGCGACCCGTCCGTCAGGAGCCCGGCAGCGGGAGGTGGCTGGCGCTCGTGCCGAACGGCTGGGAGGCGGACGGGACCGTGGCCTCCGCCGTGGCGGCACTGGACGCGGTGCCTGTCGTGCCGGGCGCGGACCTGCCCGCGACCGGCGGTTTCGCCGGAATAGTGTCCCTGCTCGCCGCCACCGACGGCGACGACGTGCCCGACGGTGCCTGGCCCCGGGCGCTGGTGACGGCGTTCGGGGAGAGCGGCCTGCCGGTGTGGCTCGTGACGCGTGGCGCCGTCGCCGTCGTCGACGGCGAGCGGCCCGTACCCGCCCGGGCCGCGCTGTGGGGCGCGGGCCGCGTCGAGGCACTCGACCACGCCGACCGCTGGGGCGGCCTGGTCGACCTGGACGGCCCGGTGACCACCACCACATCCGAGCACCTCAAGGCCGCGCTCGGCGGGGCGGAGGACCAGGCCGCCGTGCGCGATCACGGCGTGCTGGCCCGCAGGCTGGTGCGAGCCGAGGGACTTGACGCGCGGTGGACCGCCACCGGCACGGTGCTCGTCACCGGCGCCGACACCCCCGAAGGCGTTCGTGTGGCGAGCTGGCTGGCCGACCGGGGCGCGCCCGGCCTGCTGCTGCTCGGCGGTGACCCCGGCGACCTGGGTGTACCGGTCACGGTGTCCGACGTAAACCCCGAGGACCCGGACGCGCTGGCCGCGCTGCTCGCCGAGCACACCGTCTCGGCGGTGTTCGTCACGGGCGACGCGGGCGCCGACGCCCTGGCCGCGCTGCTGCACGACACCCCGCTCGACGCGTTTGTGCTGTTCGGCTCGGTCGCCGGCACATGGGGAGTACGGGACAGGGGCGAGCAGGCCGCCGCCGACGCCCGGCACGAGGCCGTCGCCGCCGAGCGCCGGGCCCGCGGCCTGGCCGGCGTCGCGGTGTTCTGGGGCGCCTGGGTCGGCAGCGAGCACGACGGGATGGCACGGCACCTTCAGCTCAACGGCCTGCCGGCCATGGAGCCCGGTCGTGCCCTCACCGCTCTGGACGGTGTGCTCGGCGGCGCGGTCGACGTGACGGTCGCCGATGTGGAATGGGAGACCTTCGCCCCCGCGTTCACCCGCGACCGGCGCAGCAGGCTGTTCGCCGAGCTGCCCGAGGCCGCCGTCGCGCAACCGGTGGCACATGGTCTGCGCGACCGCCTGCTGGCCCTGCCCGGGCAGGACCGCGCGGATGAGGTGCGCACCCTGGTCCGCGACCGGGTGGCGGCTGTGCTCGGTCACGCGGCCGGCACGGCGATCGAGCCGGACCTGCCGTTCAAGGATCTCGGCGTCGACTCACTGACCGCGGTCGACCTGCGCAACCAGCTCGGCGAGTTGAGCGGGCTGGCGCTGCCGGCCACGCTGGTCTTCGACCATCCGACGCCCGCCGCGCTGGCCGGCCATCTGCTGGCCGAGCTGCTCGGCGAGCGGACCGAGCGGCTCGCGCCGGCGCGAGCCGCCGTCGCTGACGACGACCCGGTGGTCATCGTCGGCATGGCCTGCCGCTACCCGGGTGGTGTCGGGTCGCCGGAAGAGCTGTGGGAGCTGATCGTGGCGGGCACCGACGCCATCGGGCCCATGCCCACGGACCGCGGCTGGGACCTGGCCGGACTGTTCGAGGCCGGACCGGAGGGGAGTTCGCGCACGGTGGCGCGCGGCGGCGGATTCCTGTCCGAGGCGGCCGACTTCGACCCGACGTTCTTCGGTATCTCGCCGCGCGAGGCGGTCATCATGGACCCGCAGCAGCGGCTGGTGCTCGAATCGGCGTGGGAGGCGCTGGAGCGCGCCGGCGTCGACCCGGCCGGGCTGCGCGGCTCGGACGCGGGCGTCTACGTCGGCGGTATCAGCGGCGACTACCGGCCCGTCGCGGACGGCCGTGACTGGCAGACCGCTCAGTCCGCGAGCCTGCTGTCCGGCCGCCTCGCCTACACCTTCGGCCTGGAGGGACCGACGGTCTCGGTGGATACGGCGTGCTCGTCGTCCCTGGTCGCGCTGCATCTGGCGGCTCAGGCGCTGCGCTCGGGTGAGACGGACCTGGCACTCGCCGGTGGTGTGGCGGTGATGTCCACGCCGGTCAACTTCGTGGAGTTCACCGACCTCGGCGCGCTGTCGCCGGACGGCCGTTGCAAGGCGTTCTCGGAGGCCGCGGACGGCACCGGCTGGGCCGAGGGCGTGGGCATGATCGTCCTGGAGCGGATGTCCGACGCGCGACGCAACGGCCACGAGGTGCTCGCGGTGATGCGCGGCTCGGCCATCAACCAGGACGGTGCCTCCAACGGCCTGACGGCGCCGAGTGGCCCCGCGCAGCAACGGGTCATCCACCGGGCGCTGGCGGCGGCCGGCCTGGCGCCGTCCGACGTGGACGCCGTGGAGGCGCACGGCACCGGCACCAGGCTGGGCGACCCGATCGAGGCGCAGGCGCTGCTGGCGACCTACGGCCGTGACCGGGAGACCCCGCTGCTGCTCGGTTCCGTGAAGTCCAACATCGGCCACACGCAGGCGGCGTCCGGTGTCGCCGGTGTCATTAAGATGGTGCTGGCCATGCGGTACGGCATGCTCCCGCGCACCCTGCACGCCGACACGCCGTCCTCGCACGTCGACTGGTCGTCCGGCTCGGTGCGGCTTGTCACCGAGCCGACGGCCTGGCCGCAGAACGACCGGGTACGCCGCGCCGCGGTGTCGTCCTTCGGAGCCAGCGGCACCAACGCGCACCTGATCCTGGAGCAGGCGCCGCCCGTCGCCACCGAGACGGCTCCCGAGCGTCCGCACGGCATGCTGGCGGTGCCGCTGTCCGCGGTGACCGGTGCGGCACTGCGGGACCAGGCCCGCCGTCTTCTCGACACGGACCTCACCTCGCTGCCGGACCTGGGATTCTCCCTCGGTACCACCCGCGGCGTGTTCGACCGGCGCGCCGCCGTGCTCGCGGCCGACACCAGTGCCCTGCGGGCCGGGCTCACCGCCCTCGCCGAAGGCACACGGTCGCCGGCCGTGCTCACGGATCGCGCCGGCAGCGGCGCGGTGGCGCTCCTCTTCACCGGGCAGGGCTCGCAGCGCGTCGGCATGGGCCGCCGCCTCCACGCGCTGTACCCGGTGTTCGCGGAGGCGTTCGACGCGGTCGTCGCGGCGCTGGATCCCCATCTGGCGCGCCCGCTGCGTGACGTCATGTGGTTCGGCACGGACGGCGCCCTCGACCGGACGGAGTTCACCCAGACCGCGCTGTTCGCACTGGAAGTGGCCCTGTACCGGCTGGTGGAGTCCTGGGGCGTCAAGCCCGACTTCCTGGCCGGGCACTCCATCGGCGAGCTGGCCGCGGCCCACGTGGCCGGCGTGTTCTCGCTGGCCGACGCGGCGGCGCTGGTCGCGGCCCGCGGACGGCTGATGCAGGCGCTGCCGACCGGCGGCGCGATGGTCTCCGTACAGGCGTCCGAGGACGAGGTGACTCCGCTGCTCACCGACGCCGTGTCCATCGCCGCGGTGAACGGCCCCGAGGCAGTGGTGATCGCCGGCGACGCCGCCGCCGCGGACGCGGTGGCCGCGTACTTCGCGGAGCGGGGACGCAGGACCAAGCGGCTCAACGTCAGCCACGCGTTCCACTCCCCGCACATGGACGCGATGCTCGGCGACTTCGAGAGCGTGGCCCGCCAGGTGACCTACCACGCCCCGACGACACGGCTGGTGTCCACACTCACGGGCGAGGTCGTCGAGCCGGGGAACCTCATCGCGGATCCGGCCTACTGGGTCCGGCACGTCCGCGACTCGGTCCGGTTCGCCGACGGCGTACGGACCCTGCTGGCGCGTGGCGTGACGACGTTCCTGGAGATCGGTCCGGACGGTGTGCTCACCGCGATGGCGCAGGACACCATCGCGATGAGTGGCGCAGGCCCGGTCGCGGTCGCCTCGCTGCGCCGGGACCGGGACGAGGACGCGGCGCTGGCCGCCGCGCTCGGCACTCTCTTCACACGGGGCGTCCGTGTCGACTGGGCCGGGGTGCACGCCGGTGCTCGCCGGATCGGACTGCCCACCTACCCCTTCCAGCACGAGAGGTTCTGGCCGGAGGTGCCGGCCGCCACGGCGGTGTCCGCTGTCCGACGCGACGACGAGCGCTTCTGGGAGGCCGTCGCGGAGACCGACCTCGACTCCCTGGAGTCCTTGCTCGACGTCGACGGCGAGGCGCTGGCGAAGGTCATGCCGAAGCTACTCGACTGGCGGCGGGAGAAGGACGGACAGGCCACGGTCGACAGCTGGCGGCACCGGATCGCGTGGCGCCCCCTCGCAGGGCGCCGCGGCGCCGTCACGGGCCCATGGCTCGCGGTGCTGCCGGCCGGTCCGGCCCGCGACGCCTGGGCGGAGAAGGTGATCGGGACACTCGGCCCGAACACCGTCCTCGTGGAGAGCGGTGACACGGACCGCGAGCACGTGGCCGCGCGGCTGCGCGAGCGGACGGACGGCATACGGTTCGCCGGCGTTCTCTCGCTGCTCGCGCTGGACGAGACGATGGTGGGCGCGGTGCCGAACGGCGTGCTGCTGACCGCGGCGCTCGTGCAGGCCCTCGGCGATGCCGGCATCACCGCCCCGCTGTGGTGCGCCACGCGGGGTGCGGTGTCGGTGCAGGCGGGTGAGCCGCCGGCGCACCCGGTGCAGGCGGCGGTGTGGGGTCTCGGGCGCATCGTGGCTCTCGAACACCCCGACCGCTGGGGCGGTCTTGTGGACCTGCCGCCGCTTCTGGACGGGGCCACGGCGGCCCGACTGCCGGGAGCCCTGTGCGGCGAGGGCGGTGAGGATCAGGTCGCGGTGCGGCCGGGCGCGGTGTTCGGTCGGCGGCTCGTCGCGGCGCCGGCGTCCGGTCCGGACCGTCTGTGGTCGCCCGACGGCACGGTCCTGGTGACCGGTGGCACCGGCGCTCTGGCCGCGCACGTCGCCAGGTCGCTCGCCGCGGAGGGCGTGCCCCACGTCCTGCTCGCCAGCCGTCGCGGCGAGGCCGCGCCCGGCGCCGCCGCACTGCGCGCGGAGCTGGAGGGCCTCGGGGCACGTGTCACCATCGCCGCGTGCGATGTGGCCGACCGGGCCGGCCTGACCGCGCTGCTGGACGGCATCCCGGCCGGGCATCCGCTGACCGCGGTCGTGCACACGGCGGGTGTACTCGACGACGGGGTGGTCGACGCGCTGACACCGGAACGCTTCCAGGACGTGTTCCGTGCCAAGGTGGCCTCGGCGCTGCTGCTCGACGAGCTGACACGCGGTCTCGGCCTGACCGCGTTCGTGCTGTTCTCGTCCGCGTCCGGCACGGTGGGAAACCCCGGCCAGGCCAACTACGCCGCCGCGAACGCGGTGCTCGACGCGCTGGCCGACCAGCGTCGTGCGAAGGGCCTGCCGGCCACATCGATCGCGTGGGGTGCCTGGGGCGGCGGTGGCATGGCCGCCGGCGCACACGCCGACGAGGGCGCGCGGCGCACCGGCGTCGGCGCGATGGAGCCCGCTCTCGCCGTGACGGCGCTGCGGCAGCTTGTCGCGGAGCCGGCCGCGACCGCGGTGGTGGCCCAGGTGACCGCCGCGGCGTTCCTCCGCGGCACCACGGGCTCCCGGTTGCGGACGTTGCTTCAGGAACTGCCCGGAGGCGGGCATCCGAACGCCCCGGAGCAGCAGCGGGAGCAGGCGCCGCAACTGCTGACTCGGCTCGCGGGCCTGACTCCGGTGCGGCGCGGGGAGGAAGTGCTCCGGTTGGTTCAGGACAGTGCCGCCGCGGTGCTCGGCCACGCCGACGCCGAGCTGGTCGGAGCCGACAAGGTATTCCGGGACATGGGCTTCGACTCGCTGAGCGGCGTGGAGCTGCGCAACCGGCTCACCGCCGTGACCGGGCTGACACTGCCGTCCACGCTGGTGTTCGACCAGCCCTCGCCCGCGGCGATGACCGCGTATCTGCTCGACGAGTTCCGGCTCGACGGGGAGAGCGGCGGGGGGCCGGCCGACGGGGACGAAACGGCCGTTCGCGCGCTGCTCGCCTCCGTGTCGCTCGGCCGGCTCCGCGAGATAGGTGTACTGGAGCCGCTGCTGCAACTGGCCGGCCGCGGCGACGGACTCGCGGAATCCAGCGAGGACGACGACGCCAACCGGATCGACGTCGACGAGATGACCGTGGACGACCTGGTCCGAGCCGCGCTGAACAGCTCGTCGGACCTGACGCTCGACTGAGGAGGGTAAATTCCGGTGACTACAGCCAAGGACAGCACCGACAAGGTCGTCCAGGCGTTGCGTACGGCCGTGAGGGAGAACGAGCGGCTGCGCGCGCAGAACCAGCGGCTGGTCTCGGCTGCCACCGAGCCCATCGCGATCGTCGGCATGGCATGTCGGTTCCCGGGCGGCGTCGCGTCGCCCGAGGACCTGTGGCGGCTGGTCGCCGCGGGCGGTGATGCCATCGCTCCGATTCCCGCCGACCGCGGCTGGGACATCGGGGAGCTGGCGGGCGGCGGCGACACCACACTGCTCGGCGGCTTTCTGCCGGAGGCCGCCGACTTCGACCCCGCGTTCTTCGGCATCTCGCCGAGGGAAGCGCTGGCGATGGACCCACAGCAGCGGCTGTTGCTGGAGACCTCGTGGGAGGCGTTCGAACGGGCCGGGATCGACCCGGCATCGCGGCGCGGGAGCCGGACCGGTGTGTTCGTCGGCACCAACGGCCAGGACTACGCGTATCTGATGGTGCGTTCTCCGGCGGAGAGCACGGGCGAGGTGGGCACCGGCATCGCGGCCAGCGCGATGTCCGGCCGGCTCTCCTACACCCTCGGGCTGGAGGGGCCGGCGGTCACGGTGGACACAGCGTGTTCGTCGTCGCTCGTCGCGCTGCACTGGGCCGCGCAGGCACTGCGGGCCGGCGAGTGCACGCTGGCGCTGGCCGGCGGTGTGAACGTGATGAGCACGCCGGGCGCGCTGGTGGAGTTCTCCAAGCAGGGCGGGCTCGCCCCGGACGGGCGCTGCAAGGCGTTCGCCGACGAGGCCGACGGCACCGGCTGGGCCGAGGGCGTCGGCATGCTTCTGCTGGAGCGATTGTCCGACGCCCGCCGTAACAACCACCCGGTCCTCGCGCTGGTACGCGGCTCGGCGATCAACCAGGACGGCGCGTCCAACGGTTTCACGGCGCCGAGCGGGCCGTCGCAACAGCGGGTGATCCGCGCGGCGCTGGCCAACGCCCGGCTCACCGGGAACGATGTCGACGCCGTGGAGGCGCACGGCACCGGCACCAGGCTGGGCGACCCGATCGAGGCGCAGGCGCTGCTGGCGACTTACGGCCGTGACCGGGAGACCCCGCTGCTGCTGGGATCCGTGAAGTCGAACTTCGGGCACACGCAGGCCGCCGCGGGCGTCGCCGGCGTGATCAAGATGGTCCAGGCCATGCGGTACGGCGTGCTTCCGCGTACCCTCCACGCGCGGAACCGGTCCTCCCAGGTGAACTGGTCGACGGGCTCGATCGAGCTGCTGACCGACGACACGCCCTGGCCACGGACGGGACGGCCGCGCCGCGCCGCCGTCTCCTCGTTCGGCATCTCAGGCACCAACGCGCACACAATCCTGGAACAGGCGCCCCCGCCGGCGCCTGCCGGGCAGAGCCCGGTCCGCGACGCGGTGGTGCCGTGGCTCGTGTCCGGCCGGACGCTTCCCGCGCTGGGGGACCAGGTCGTACGGCTGGCCGGGAACGTGGGGACGGCGAGCGCCGTCGACGTGGCCGCCACGCTGGCCACCGGCCGTACCGCCCACGAACACCGTGTCGCCGCCGTCGGCCGCGGCACCGGGGAACTCGCGTCGGCACTCTCGGCGTGGGCATCGGGCGACCCCGTGCCGGGTGTGGTGTCGGACACCGCCACCCGCACCGGGAAGCTGGCCGTGGTGTTCACCGGCCAAGGCTCCCAGCGGCTCGGTATGGGCCGTGACCTGCACGCCCGGTTCCCTGCCTTCGCCGCGGCCTTCGACGAGGCCGCCACCGAACTGGACCGGCACCTGCCCGGCTCGGTCCGTCAGGTCGTCTGGGGCGCGGACGCCGACACTTTGAACGGCACCCACTGGTCCCAGCCGGCGCTGTTCGCCGTCGAAGTGGCGCTCTACCGGCTCGTCGAGTCCTGGGGTGTGCGGGCCGACCTCGTGGCCGGCCACTCGCTCGGCGAGATCACCGCCGCGCACGTGTCCGGGGTGCTGAGCCTCTCCGACGCGTGCCGGCTGGTCGCCGCCCGCGCTGTGCTGATGGGTGCGCTGCCGGCCGACGGGGCGATGCTCGCCGTGGCGGTGAACGAGGCCGAGATCGCGCCACTGCTCGACGCCACGGTATCGCTGGCGGCGGTCAACGGCCCGACGGCCGTGGTCGTCGCCGGGGACCGGGACGCGGTCGAGCGCGTCGCCGCGGCGTCCGACGAACGTGGCTGGAAGCACAAACGGCTCACCGTGTCGCACGCCTTCCACTCGCCGCACATGGATCCGATGCTGAGTGACTTCGCCGACGCCATCGCGGGAATCGAGTTCGGCGAGCCGGAGATCCCACTGGTCTCCTCCGTGACGGGCACGGTCGCGGAGGCCGCGCGGATTCGCGACGCCGCCTACTGGGTGGCGCACGTGCGCCTGCCCGTACGGTTCGCCGACGGTGTGGGCGCGTTGGTCGCCGCCGGTGCGACGACCTTCCTGGAACTGGGCCCCGACGCGACGCTGTGCGCCATGGTCCAGGACGCCGCGCCGGACCGCGTCACCACCATCCCCGTACTGCGCGTTGGCCGCGACGAGGAGACCACCGTGGTGACGGCGCTCGCCAGCCTGTTCGTACGCGGCGAGCACGTGGCGTGGGACACGTTCTTCGAGCAGCTCGGCACTCGTCCGGTGGACCTGCCCACCTATGCGTTCCAGCGCTCCCGGTTCTGGCCCGGCGCCGGGGCCGGCGGCGACGCCGCGTCCCTCGGGCAGGCCGCGCTCGGCCACGCTCTGCTCGGCTCGTCCGTGGAACTGGCCGGCGACGGCGGCGTGGTGCTCACCGGCCGGCTTTCGACAGCCGTCCAGCCGTGGCTGGCGGATCACGTCATCCGGGGCCGGACCCTCTTCCCCGGCACGGGATTCGCCGAACTGGCGCTGCGCGCGGCTGAGGAGACCGGCGCGGACGCCGTCGAGGAGCTGACCCTTTCGGTGCCACTGGAGCTGCCCCGGCATGGCGCCGTCGCCCTCCAGGTGCGGGTGGGCCCGGCCGACGAGAACGGCCGGCGGCCGGTGGGTATCCACTCCCGCGACGCCGAGCACGCCGGCGAGTGGCTCCAGCACGCCGCGGGCACGCTCGGCACCGGAACCCCGCGGGCCGCCATGGACTTCGCGGCGGCGTGGCCGCCGCCCGGCACCGATCAGGTCGACCTGTCCGGCTTCTACGACCGCGGCGACTACGGACCGGCCTTCCAGGGCCTGCGCGCGGTGTGGCGGCGCGACGGCGAGGCGTTCGCGGAGGTGGCGCTGCCCGCCGAGGCCCGTGGCACGGACCGTACGGGCATTCACCCGGCGCTGCTGGACGCCGTGCTGCACGCTGTCGGCTGGGTCGAGTCGGCGGACGGCGGCCGCGGTGTGCTGCCGTTCTCGTGGGAGGACGTGGCCCTGCACCGCACGGGCGCCACCGCGCTGCGCGTGCGGCTCTCGCGCCGCGGTCACGAGGCCGTCGCGATCGAGGCCGTGGACGGCACGGGCCGACCTGTGGTGACGGTCGGCAAGCTGGTGCTGCGCGCGCCGTCGGAGCGGGACACGACGCGGCGTCCCGACTGGCTGTTCCGTGTCGACTGGACACCGTTCGCCGCCCGGCCGGTGACCGGGACCTTCGCGGTGCTCGGCGCGGAGCCGGGCGGACTTCCCGGCGCGGCGCGGTACGACACCATCGACGCCGCGCTCGCAGCCGGCCCGGACGTGGTGTTCGCCCCGGTCGCAGGAGCTTCCGTGCTCGACGCGACGACGCGGACGCTCGGCCTGGTGCAGGAGTGGCTCGCCGACGAGCGTGCCGAGGAGGTGCCGCTGGTGTTCGTCACCGACGGCGCTGTGTCCGGGGCGGACACTCCGGCCGCCGGTGTGTGGGGCCTGGTGCGGACCGCGCAGTTCGAGAACCCGGAACGTTTCGTGCTGCTCGACGCCTCCGCCGACGAGTGGCCTCTGCTCGCGGTGGTGCCGGAACTCGTGGCGGCGGGAGAGACCCAAGCCGTCATTGAGGAAGGCACCGTGAAGGTCGGCCGGCTGGTCCGGTTCACCGGCGGGGAGCGGCCGTTCGACTGGGACCCGCACGGTACGGTGCTTGTCACCGGCGGCACCGGCGGCCTTGGCAGCGTGCTGGCCCGGCACCTCGTCGCGGAGCGCGGCGTGCGAAAGCTGCTGCTGCTCAGCAGACGCGGCCCCGCGGCGCCCGGCGCGAGTGAACTCGCGGCCGAACTCACCGGGCACGGCGCGGACGTCGACATCGTCGCCTGCGATGTCGCGGACCGCGACGCCCTGGCAGCCGTGCTCGACGGGCGTACGGTAACCGCCGTCGTACACACCGCGGGTCTGCTGGACGACGGTGTCGTCACCACGCTCACCCGGGATCGGCTCAACAGTGTGCTACGGCCCAAGGCGGACGCCGCCCGGCACCTGCACGAACTGACCCACGACCTCGCGGCGTTCGTGTTGTTCTCCTCCGTCGCGGGCACGCTTGGCAGCCCCGGCCAGGGAAACTACTCCGCAGCCAACGCCGCCCTTGACGCACTCGCCAGGGAGCGGCACGCGGCCGGTCAGGCCGCGCTGTCGCTGGCGTGGGGGCCATGGGCGCAGGACGCCGGCATGACCGGTGCGCTGACCGAGACCGACGTCAAGCGTATGGCGGATTCCGGTTCCGTGCCGCTCACGGTGGCGCAGGGGCTCGCGCTCTTCGACGCGGCCGTCACCACCGACGAACCGGTGCTCGTACCACTGGCGGTGCACGCCGGCGCCCGCGGCGCCGCACACCATCCGCTCCTGCGCGGTCTGGTACGCACGGAACGCCGCCGCCCGTCGGCCGACGCGGCTCCGGCGGTGCCCGCCGTGGACCGGCTCGCCGGGCTGGACGAGCAGGGACGGACACGGTTCGTCCTCGACCTGGTGCGTGCGGAGGTGGCGGCGGTGCTGGCGCACGATTCCACGGACGGCATCGGCGACGACCGCGAGTTCCGCGACCTGGGCATGGATTCGCTGACCGCCGTCGAACTGCGCAACCGGCTCGCGACGGTCACCGGGCTGCGGATGTCCGCGACGCTGGTGTTCGACTACCCGACCCCGGCCGTGCTCGCCGCCCACCTGCTGCCCCGGCTCGGCGGTGGCACGACCGCCAAGGCGCAGGGCCCGAACCCGCTGGCCGAGCTGGACCGGCTGGAGTCCGCGCTGGCGGGCGCCGACCCCGACCCGATCACCCGCGCCGGGATTTCCGCTCGGCTGCGCGGCCTCGCGGCGCAGTGGGCCACCCCCGGTGCCGAGCCCGACGGCGAGGCCGTCACGGAACAGATCTCCTCGGCCAGCGCCGACGAGATCTTCGCCTTCATCGACAACGAGCTCGGCCGGCTCAACGACCGCTGAACCCCACTCATCCCGGACGGAAAGGTAGCCATTCGCGATGGCGGACGACACAAAGCTGGTCGAGTACCTGAAATGGGTGACGGCCGATCTGCACCGGACCCGGCGCCGGTTGGAGGAGGCCGAGTCGGGCCACCACGAGCCTGTCGCGATCGTCGGGATGGCCTGCCGCTTCCCGGGCGGCGTCACGACGCCCGAGCAACTGTGGGAGCTGGTCGCCGACGGCGGTGAGGGAATCGTGCCCTTCCCCGCCGACCGTGGCTGGGACATGGATCTGCTGGCCGGCGACGGCCCCGGCCACAGTGCCACCCTGCGCGGCGGCTTTCTGCGGGACGTCGCCGGATTCGACGCGGGCTTCTTCGGGATCTCGCCACGCGAGGCCGTGGTGCTGGACCCGCAGCAACGGCTGCTGCTCCAGACGTCGTGGGAGGCGTTCGAGCGGGCCGGTATCGATCCGGCGTCGCTGCGGGGAAGCCGCACCGCGGTGTTCGCCGGCACCGACGGGCAGGACTACGCGTCGCTGGTGCTGAACTCCGGCGAGGACGCGGAAGGGCACGCCGGCACGGGCATCGCGGCCAGTGCCATCGCCGGGCGCCTGTCCTACACGTTCGGCCTCGAAGGCCCCGCGGTCACGGTGGACACCGCCTGCTCGTCGTCGTTGGTGGCTCTCCATCTGGCGGCGCAGGCGCTGCGGGCGGGGGAGTGCGACCTCGCGCTGGCCGGCGGTGTGACGGTGATGTCGACCGCGCTCAGGTTCGCCGGCTTCACCCGCCAGGGCGCGCTCGCGTCCGACGGGCGCTGCAAGGCGTTCGCGGACGCCGCCGACGGCACGGGCTGGTCCGAGGGCGCCGGCATGTTCGTCGTGGAGAAGCTGTCCGACGCGCGGCGGCTTGGCCACCCGGTCTGGGCCGTGGTCCGTGGCTCCGCCGTCAACCAGGACGGCGCGTCCAACGGTTTCACCGCTCCCAACGGACCCTCACAACAGCGGGTGATCGAGCAGGCCCTGGCGAGTGCCGGCCTGTCCGCGGGCGATATCGACGTGGTCGAGGCTCACGGCACCGGCACCAGGCTCGGCGACCCGATCGAGGCGCAGAGCCTGCTCGCCACCTACGGCCAGAACCGTGAGCGGCCGGTGCTGCTCGGCTCCGTGAAGTCCAACATCGGCCACACACAGGCGGCGGCCGGTGCGGCCGGCGTCATCAAGATGGTGATGGCGATGCGGCACGGTGTCGTACCGCGGACACTGCATGTGGACGCGCCCTCCTCCCACGTGGACTGGACCCAGGGCGCGGTCGAGCTGGTGACGACCGCCTCGCCGTGGCCGGAGACCGGACGTCCGCGCCGGGCCGGCGTGTCGTCGTTCGGCGTGAGCGGCACCAACGCGCACACGATCCTGGAGCAGGCGCCCACGCAGGACACCGGGGCGAGCGTGCCGGAGGACACGGTGATCCCGTGGGCGGTGTCGGCGAAGACCGCCGCGGCCCTACGTGATCAGGTGGCCATGCTGGTGGAGCACGTCGAGCGGGAACCGGACCCGCACGTGGCGGACGTCGCGGCCGCGCTGGCCGCGCGAACCCAATTCGAGCACCGCGTGGTCGCCACCGGCCGCACGAGGCACGGTCTGGCCGACGCGCTGTCGGCGTGGTCCGCCGGCGGCGAGGGGCGCGGCGTCGCCGACGGCGTGGTGACGCGCGGGCGGCTGGGCATAGTCTTCACCGGACAGGGCTCGCAGCGTCTGGGCATGGGACGTGGGCTGTACGAGCGGTTCCCCGTCTTCGCGGACGCGTTCGACGCCGCCATCGCGGAGCTGGGTGCCGAGGTACGCGACGTCATGTGGGGCGAGGACGCCGACGTCCTCCACCGCACCCGCTGGTCGCAGCCGGCGTTGTTCGCGCTGGAGGTGGCGCTCTACCGGCTGGTGGAGTCGTGGGGCGTGCGGCCGGACTTCGTTGGCGGGCACTCGCTGGGTGAGGTCAGCGCCGCACACGTCGCCGGTGTCCTGTCACTGCCGGACGCGTGCCGCCTGGTGACCGCGCGGGCGAGCCTGATGGGCGCGTTGCCGGCCGGCGGCGCGATGCTCGCCGTGTCGGCGGCGGAGGCAGATGTGGCCGCCGTGCTCGGCGCGGACGCGACCGTCGCCGCGGTGAACGGGCCGGCGGCGACCGTCGTCGCCGGCCGGGCGGAGGCGGTGGAGCGGGTCGCCGCGCTGGCGGCCGAGAACGGCTGGAAGCACAAACGGCTGCCGGTGTCGCACGCGTTCCACTCGGCGCTGATGGACCCGATGCTCGACGGCTTCGCCGAAGCCATGACCGGTATCACGTTCGCGCGGCCGGTGATCGGCCTTGTCTCGGGCGATCCCACCGATCCCGGCTACTGGGTGCGGCATGTCCGGGAGCCGGTTCGGTTCGCGGACACCGTCACCACTATGGCCGAGGGCGGTGTGACGACGTTCCTGGAGCTGGGACCCGACGGCACACTGTCCGCGATGATCTCAGCGACGCCTGGGAACAGGACCACGGTGGCGATGCTGCGACGGGAGCGGCCGGAGGAGGAGTCCGCCGTCACCGCGCTCGCCGCCCTGCACACCAAGGGTGTCGCCGTCGATCTGCGCGCGGTGCTGCCGTCGGCGCGGCCGGTGGACCTGCCGACCTACGCCTTCCAGTACGTCCGCTACTGGCCGGAGGCCCGTTCCGCCGCGGCCGACGTCACGGGGGCCGGTCTCGCCCCGGTGGCGCACCCGCTGCTCGGCGCGACCGTCGAACTGGCCGACGGTGACGTCCTGCTGACCGGACGGCTGTCGCTGCGGACTCATCCGTGGCTCGCCGATCACGTCGTGGCCGGGAGCGTCGTACTCCCGGCCACCGCCTTCCTGGAGCTGGCGTTCCGAGCGGCCGACGAGGTCGGCTGCGACACCGTGGAGGAACTGACTGTCGCGGTCCCTCTCGGCCTCCCGGACAGCGGCGCGGTCGCGGTGCAGGTACGGGTGGCCGCAGCCGACGACCGGGGCCGCCGCAGTGTTGGTGTGTTCTCCCGGCCGGACTCGGTCGGCGGCGAGTTGCTGCTCCACGCCACCGGTACCCTCACGACCGGCGGTGCGAGCGGCGCGACCGTGGTGTGGCCGCCGCGTGACGCCGAATCCCTCGACATCGGCGCGCACTACGAGGGCGCCGGCTACGGTCCGGCGTTCCGGTGCCTGCGCGAGGTCCGGCGGGCCGGCGAGAGCGTGTACGCCGAAGTGGCGCTGCCGAACTCGGTCCGGGACGCCGCGGACTTCGGTGTGCATCCCGCGCTGCTCGACTCGGTGGTGCAGGCGGTGGCGTTCCTGCCGGAGGCAGCCGGCCGCGTGCTGGCGCCGTTCTCGTGGGAGGGTGCGTCGCTGCACGCCTCCGGGCCGGCGCTGCTGCGCGTGGCGATCACGTCCCTCGGGGGCGATGCCGTGTCCATCACGGCGGTCGACGCCACCGGCCGTCCCGTGGTGTCTGTGGCGTCGCTGACGTTGCGTGAGCCCGTCGCCGCCGCGCCGGTGCGGCCGGAGTCCGACTGGCTCTTCCGCCTCGACTGGACGCCGGCCGACGTCGCCCCGAGGACGGGCCGGCGCTGGGCGGTTCTCGGCGCCGACGAAGCCGGCCTCGGTGACGCGCTGGTGCGTGCCGGCTGTGACGTCGTCGGATACGGCGACACCGCGGACTCCGTGCTGGCCATGCGGCCGGACTCCGTGCTCGCGGCCGTTGGGGGCGCTTCTGTGCGGGAGGCAACGGCTTCCGCGCTCGGTCTCCTCACGTCCTGGCTTGCTGACGAGCGTGCCGACGAGGTGCCGCTCGTGCTGGTCACCTCCGGTGCCATGGCCGGTGCGGACGTGCCCGCTGCCGGTGTGTGGGGTCTGGTGAGGGCGGCGCAGTCCGAGAACCCGGGCCGGTTCCTGCTGCTCGACGTCGATGACACGGAAGCGTCACGTCGGCTGGTCGCAGCGTCGCCCGGCCTGCTGGACGACGGTGAGACACAGGCCGTCCTCACCGATGGTGTGGCCGCCGTCGCACGGCTGGTGAAGTTCGGCGCCGTGCCGGAACCCAGGGCATGGGACCCGGCCGGCACCGTCCTTGTCACCGGCGGCACCGGCGGCCTCGGCAGCGTACTGGCCCGGCACCTCGTGCTGGAACGGGGCGTGCGCAAGCTGCTGCTGGTGAGCCGGCGCGGCCCGGAGGCCCCGGGCGCGCGGGAGCTGGCAGCCGAGCTGGCCGAGGAGGGCGCCGACGTCACCTTGGCAGCGTGCGACATGGCCGACCGTGACGCGGTGGTCGCGCTGCTCGCCGAGCACCCGGTCCGGGCGGTGGTGCACACGGCGGGCGTGCTGGACGACGGCGTGATCACCACGCTGACGCCGGAGCGGCTGGCGGCCGTCCTGCGGCCCAAGGTGGAAGCGGCGCAGTATCTCGACGAACTCGTCGGCGACGTGGACGCGTTCGTGCTGTACTCCTCGCTCTCCGGAGTCATGGGCAGCGCCGGCCAGGGCAACTACGCCGCTGCCAACGCCGCGTTGGACGCCGTCGCGGCCCGGCGCCGCGCCGACGGGCGTCCCGCGCTCTCGCTGGCGTGGGGCGCGTGGGCACAGGACTCCGGCATGACGGAAACGCTGTCGCAGGCCGAAATGCGGCGCATGGCGAACGCGGGTTCCATGCCGCTCACCGCGGCGCAGGGCCTGGCCCTGTTCGACGCCGCGACCGCCACCGACGAGGCGCTGCTCGTACCCTTGGCGGTGAAGCCCGGCGCGAAGGGCGGACCCGCCACGCACCCGCTCCTGCGCGGGCTGCTGCGGGCGCCGCGCCGCCGCGCCGCCGCTGACGCGTCCGAGGTGTCCGCCTCGACGCTGCGTGACCGGCTGCGCGGGCTCTCCGCCGCCGACCAGGAGAGGGTGCTGTGTGAGCTGGTCGTCGACTACGCGGCGGCCGTGCTCGGCCACGCCGACGCCCGCGACGTGGACCCGGAGCACGACTTCCTGGAAGCCGGCTTCGACTCGCTGATGTCGGTGGAGCTGCGCAACCGGCTCGCCGACACGGTCGGCCTCCGGCTGGCCAGCACGGTCGTGCTCGACCACAAGTCCCCTGCCGAACTGGCCCGCTGGCTGCGTGGTCAGCTCGCAGGCCATGTCGATCCCGGCGCGCCGGCCACATCCGAGCAGTCCGGAGACACGGTCGGCAAGCTGTACTTCGAGGCGGTCCGGGCCGGCAAGGTCGACGAGGGCTGGCAGCTGCTTAGGGCAGTAGCCGTCACTCGGCCGTTGTTCGAGGAGCCTGCCGAACTGGAGGCGCTGCCCGCGCCCGTCACCCTCGCGGACGGGCCGACCAAGCCGAAGCTGATCTGCATCAGTTCGCCCGTGCTGGTCGGCGGCGCACACCAGTACGCGCGCATCGCCGCCCACTTCCGCGGGGACCGTGGTGTGCAGGCGCTGCCGCTGGTCGGGTTCGCGGCGGGGGAGCGTCTGCCGGGCTCGGCCGGGGCTATCGCACGGGTCGTCGCGGAGTGTGTGCTGCAGGCCGGTGACGGGGACCCGTTCGTGCTGGTGGGCCACTCTTCGGGTGGTGCGTTGGCCGTCGCGGTGGCCGGACTCCTGGAGACCGTGTGGGGTGTACGTGCCGACGGTGTGATCATGCTTGACACGCTCAGCCTGCTGCACGACCCCGCGGACAGCGTCGACTACCGGCAGCTGGCCAGGAGGTTCATGAGCGAGATGGACACGCCGACTGTTTCCGTGGACAGCAACCGGCTGTCGGCGATGACGCACTATCTCGACCACATGTCCACCCTGGAGATCCGGCCCATGACCTCGCCGAGACTGCTGGTCCGATGCAGCGTGCCCCTCCTCGGGGGGCCTGACGCGAGTGTGGAACACGCGCAGCAGAAACTGCTCGTCCCCGCGGAGACGGTCCGCACGATCGACGCCGACCACTTCTCACTGGCGCAGCGGGACTCCGACGTCACGGCGACGGTCATGAAGGAGTGGCTGGCCACACTGTGACCCGGCTACCGCGGCCGTTCAGGACCTCGGGGACTCCGCCGGGCCACGACGCACGGCTGACAGCCGCATGACGGCACAGCGTGCGCCCGCGAGGATGAGCGGGCGCACGCTGTGCGGTAGGGATCCAACGGGGGCGTACGCGGAACAGCCACGCGAGCCGGGACCGAACGCGCCACAGCGGAAGCGCCTCCGCCGGGAGGGAACAAGACGTCGTGCTTCTTGTTCCCTCCCGGCGGAGGCGCTTCCGCTCGCCCGGCCGGGTGCCGGGCCGCACGCACGGCGCACCGGACGCCGTGAGCCCGCTTCCCTCCTGCGGATCGCGCTGTGTGCCGGACAGGACGTGGCGGTCCGGCGCGATCGTGCCGGAGGGGGTTCGTTGCGGTCGGGGTGCCGGTCAGCCGGCTTCGTAGAACTCGCGCACCCGGCCGACGATGAAATCCTGGTCCTCGGCGCTCAGATCGGTGTAGGTGGGCAGGTAGAGGCCCTCCTGACTGAACCGGGTGGCGTTGAGCGAGGGCCACACCGGGTCGTGGTACATGGGTTGTTTGCTCATCGGCTGGAAGAAGTACCGGGTCTCTATGCCGTCGTCCTTGAGGAACTCCATGAGGGCGTCCCGATCCGTGGCCAGCAAGTCGTACATCCAGAGCACGTCTCGCGCCGGCATCAGGGTGATCCCGTCGATGCCGGCCAGGCCCTCGTCGTAGCGGTGCCCGATCTCCTTGCGGACGTCCAGGATCTCGTCGATGCGTTCCGCCTGCGCGAGTGCCACCGCGCCCTGGAGCGCGGTCATCCGAAAGTTGTAGCCGATGGTCTTGTGCAGGTAGCTGCGGTCCTTGGTGAACGCCATGGAGCCCAGGTGCGACATCTGCCTGGCCAGCCTGGCGTCGTCGGTGAGGCAGATGCCGCCCTCCCCCGAGGTGATGATCTTGTTGGCGAACAGTGAGTAGCACGCCACGTCGCCGACCGGCTTGATGCCGTGCGCCTCCGCGAAGTCCTCCACCACCCGCAGGTTGTACTCGAACGCGATGTCCATGATCCGGTCCATGGCGCAGCGCCGGCCGTTCACATGTACCGGCATGATCGCTCGGGTGCGAGGAGTGATCTTCTCCTCGATCAGGTCCGGGTCGATGTTCAGGTCGTCCCGGCAGTCCACGAACACCGGCGTGGCGCCCGTGTAGGTGACTGCCCACGCGGAGGCTATGAACGTCATCTCCGGCACGATGACCTCGTCACCGGGACCGATACCCAGGGCACGCAGTGCGAGCGTGAGAGCCGCGGTGCCAGACGAGCACGCCACACCGTGCGCGACTCCGTTGTACTGGGCGAACTCCTCCTCGAAGCGCCGGACATGAGACCCGTGCGCGGAGATCCATCCGCTGTTGATCGCGTCGGACACGTATGCCAGTTCGGCTCCCGTCAGGCTGGGCCGGGAGACCGAGTACCTGATTCCCATTGCTTCCTCGTTCGTTGAGTGGTCGCCAGCGTTCAGGACAGAGCGGGCAGCGCGAGCACGAGATCGGTGGCAGTGGCCGCGCCGCCCGCGACACGCAGTTGCTCGCCGAAGTGGCGGGCGCGCCCGGCGAAGGACGGCTCGTCCAGTACCCGGGTGATGGCCCGCTCGATCTCGTCGACGCCGGTCCGGTGCGCGTCGATCGTGAGGCTCACGCCGAAGTCCTCGCCGCGCACCGCCTGGTCGTGACAGTCCACCCACAGGGGACGGACCACCATCGGTTTGCCGAAGTACAACCCCTCGTGGAAGCCGTTGCCACCGCCGTGGGTGACGAACAGCTTCACGTTGGGATGCGCGAGCACGTCGAGCTGTGAGGGGACCCAGCTCTCGATGCGTACGTTCGCCGGCAGCGGTGTGTCCGGCAACAGGTGCTGCTGGCTCTTCGGTAGTTTCCACAGGAAGTGGGTCCGGCCCGAGAGCCTGCGGATCACCTCCAGCATGCCCGAAACCTGCCCTGCGGTCAGGCGTGTGGTCGTGCCGAGGCCGACGAACACCACGGACTCGTGCTCGGACAGCCAGTCGTCGAGGCCGTCGCTCTCGGGAGCTTGCGGCAGCGGCGGGATCAGCGCGCCCACCATCCGCATGTTGTCCGGCGCCGTGAACGGGTAGTCCAGTTCGGCGAGCGACGTGACCAGCACAAGTTCCGCCCGGTCGATCTTCGCCATGAAGCGGCGCGCCTCCGGGTCGATGCCCAGCTCCTCGGAGGTGCGCTTGTCCTTCTTGAGCATGCGCATCATCGAGGGCCGGAGGAAGACCCCCAGGGTGCGCCACCGGAACAGCCGGTTCTCGATGCGCTGGCGCGCTGTCATTTTCACCGACAGGCCCGAGTGCGGCACCGGGAAGTCCGCGTGTGTGTACGCCTTGCCGAACGGAGTGTAGGAGGTGACGTAGTTGCTCGGCAGGAACGGCACCACCAGTACATAGGGGATCTTGCGAGTGATCGCGATGTCAACGGCATACGCGGTGAGGCTCTCGATGACCATCAGCGCGGGCTTCACCTCATCGACTATCTTGACGAGCCGCTTGTACTTCTCGACGTGCAGCGCGGGGTCGAAGGTGTGGCGGATGAGGGCGGCGTGGGCGGCGAACCGCTTCGGGCCGGTCACCTTGGCGTACACATCCTCGTCCCACGTCAGGGATGACAGCTCAGGCACCACGTCGCCCAGGGAGGCGAACCGGATTTTCGAGGCGTCGGCCAGCGCGTCGATGTCGCTTCGGCGTTCCTCGTCGGTGGCGTACCACAGGTCCTCGACACCACGCCGTGTGAACTCGCCCGCGATCGTGTGCAGCGGGTTGAACAGACCGCTCTCCGGGAGGCTGACGAACAGGATTGGCCGTGAGCTGGATGACATGAACAGTACCTTTCCGGCGGGCTTGTCCATGGACGCGGGACTGGCATGCGCCCCCGAGGTTCCGTTTATCCCATCGCTGGTGCTCGGAATTCCCTAGTGCCTCTCCCGGCAAGCTCTGCCCGTGACGGCAGACATCGCCGGTCATGGCACCGGGCCCACGGAGAGCCGCGCGGTGATCCCCCATCAGTAGGGAAAAACGGGTTGGGCTGCTCATACGCTCCACCGCTGTGTGTCCCTGTCGTGCCTACCGGTTGGGTGGTCCCGCGTCATGAGCGAAGCCGGAAACGAGAACTCCGAAGTGATCGACCCGGTGGTGATCGTCGCCGGCGCGTGCCGTCTGCCCGGCGGCATCGACTCGCCCGAGGCACTGTGGCGCCTGCTGCGCGACGGCGAGGACGTGTTCGGACCGTTCCCCGCGGACCGAGGCTGGAATCTCGACACGCTGTACGACCCCGACCCGGCGGCGCCGGGCCGGAGTTACGTGCACGAGGGCGGATTCCTCCCCGGCGCCGCCGAGTTCGACGCCTCCTTCTTCGGGATCTCACCCCGTGAGGCCGAGGCGATGCATCCGCAGCAGAGAGTGCTGCTGGAGGTCGTGTGGGAGGCGCTCGAACGGGCGGGTATGGATCCGACGACACTGCGTGACAGCGTTACCGGTGTGTTCGTCGGCGCAGAGGCGCACGAGTACGGGCCGGGACTGACCAACGCACACGGCGCCGAGGGCCACCTGCACACAGGCACCGCCGGCAGCGTCGCCTCCGGCCGAGTCGCCTACGAACTGGGGCTCCGCGGACCAGCGCTCACCGTGGACACGGCGTCCTCCAGCTCGCTGGTCGCCCTGCACCTCGCGGTGCGCTCGGTGCGCGGCGGTGAATGCGAGCGGGCCATCGTCGGAGGCGTCACGGTCATGCCGACTCCCGCCGCGTTCATCGCGTTCAGCCGACAGCGGGCACTGTCGCCCGACGCACGGCCGAAACCCTTCGGCGCGGCCGCGAACGGGACCGCGTGGAGCGAGGGCGTCGGTGTGCTGCTCGTGGAGCGCCTGTCCACGGCACGCGCCGAGGGACATCAGGTACTGGCCGTGGTGCGGGGCTCGGCGATCAACTCCGACGGTGCCTCGGCCGGACTCACCGCTCCGAGCGAAGAGGCACAGCGCGAGGTCGTTGTCGCGGCGCTCGCCGACGCCGGCCTGGACACGTGCGAGGTGGATGCTGTGGAGGCGCACGGCACCGGCACCCCGCTCGGCGACCCGATCGAGGCCCGCGCACTGCTCGCCACGTACGGACAGGGCCGCGACCGGCCGCTGTGGCTCGGGTCGTTGAAGTCCAACCTGGGGCACACGCAGGCCGCGGCCGGCGTGCTCGGCGTGATCAAGATGGTGCAGGCCCTGCGGCACGGCGTCCTGCCCGCCACTCTGCGCGCCGAACCACCGACGCCACACGTGGACTGGTCGTCCGGTGCGGTCGCACTGCTGACGAAACGCCGTGACTGGACAGTTGGCGACGCCCCGCGGCGGTGCGGCGTGTCGTCCTTCGGTTTCAGCGGCACCAATGCCCATGTCCTTCTGGAGGAGGCCCCGCCCGTGCCCCCGCCGGTGGCACGCGAGCCCGAAACCGACACGGCCGCGCCGCCGTTGGTGCTGTCGGCCAGGTCCGCGGCGTCGTTGCGCGGCCAGGCGGCGGCTCTGGTCGGGCTTGCGGCCGATCCGCGGGACCTCGGGCTTTCCCTGGTGACCTCACGTGCGTTGTTCGAACACCGGGCGGTGGTCGTCGACCGCGAGGCGCTGGCGGTGTTCGCCCGCGGCGAGGCGTCACCCGCCGTCGTCGAGGGTGTGGCGGACGTCGAGGGCCGGACCGTTTTCGTGTTTCCCGGCCAGGGTGCGCAATGGTCCGGCATGGGCGCGCGGCTGCTGGACGAGTCGCCGGTATTCGCGGAACGGATCGCCGAGTGCGCGGCGGCGTTGTCCGAGTTCACCGACTGGTCTCTGGAGGACGTACTGCGCCGGGCCGAGGGCGCCCCCGGGCTGGACCGTGTGGACGTGGTGCAGCCGGCGTCCTTCGCGATGATGGTGGCGTTGGCGGCGATGTGGCGTTCGCGTGGTGTGCGTCCGGACGCGGTTGTCGGGCATTCGCAGGGTGAGATAGCCGCCGCGGTCGTCGCCGGCGCGCTGTCTCTCGAGGACGGAGCACGGGTGGTGGCACTGCGGAGCCAGGCCATCGCGCGCAGGCTCGCGGGAGCGGGCGGCATGATGTCGGTGCCGCTGCCGGTGGAGCATGTCGAGCCGTTGCTGCCCGCGGACGGATCCGTGCAGATCGCGGCGGTGAACGGGCCGGGCTCGGTCGCCGTGGCCGGTGCGCCCGCCGCGTTGGATACGCTCTTCGACACCTTGACCGCGGACGGCGTGCGGGTACGGCGTATCGCCGTGGACTACGCCTCACACTCGTCGCAGGTCGAGGACGTCCAGGAGGAACTGCTCGCACTGCTCGCGCCGGTCCGGCCCCGCACCGCGGAGGTGCCCTTCTACTCGACGGTGACCAGCGAGTGGCTCGACACCACACTGATGGACGCCGGCTACTGGTATCGGAACCTCCGCAACACGGTGAACTTCGGGCCCGCCGTCGCCACGCTGCTCGGCGAGGGACACCGCGCGTTTATCGAATGCAGCCCGCATCCGGTGCTGCGCATCGGTATCAACGAGGTGGTTGAAGCTGCCGGGGTACGCGCGGTGGTGACGGGTACTCTGCGCCGCGACGAGGGCGGCCTGGACCGTGTGCACAGGTCGCTCGCCGAGGCGTTCGTACGCGGTGTGGCGGTGGACTGGGCCGGGCTGTACGAGGGCGGCCGCCGGATGGACCTGCCCACGTACGCGTTCGACCGTCGCCGGTACTGGACGGCCGGTCCCGGTGCCACGGCAGCGCCCGTGCGGGAACCGGAACCCGTCGCCGTCACAGGAGTTCCCGCACTCGATCGCGCGGCGCTCCTCGATACCGTCCGGACACAGGCCGCTACCGCGCTCGGACACTCGAGTACGGACGCGATCGACACGTCCCGCGAGTTCCGCGCCCTCGGCTTCGACTCGATCACCGCCGTCGACCTGAGCGAGCGACTCGTCGTCGCACTCGGCATCCGCCTGCCGGCCTCCGTCGTCTACGACCACCCGACGCCCGACCGTCTCGCCGACTACCTGTTTGCCACTGTCAACGGCGAGGGAGAGGAGACCACTGCCACCACGGCCGTCGCCGACGAGCCGATCGCGATCGTCGGCATGGCCTGCCGGTTCCCGGGCGGCATCGCCGGCCCCGAGGACCTCTGGCGGGTCGCCGCCGAGGGGCGTTGCGTGGCCGGCGAGTTCCCGGTCGACCGTGGCTGGGACCTGGACGCGCTCTTCACCCCCGGCTCCGACGGTACGCCCGCCGTCGCCACTCGCTCGGGCGGATTTCTCCCTGACGCGGCGGCCTTCGACGCCGAGTTCTTCGGGATATCGCCGCGTGAGGCCATGGCAATGGACCCGCAGCAGCGCCTGCTGCTGGAGACCGCGTGGGAGGCGCTGGAGCGCACCGGACTCGACCCGACCTCCCTGCGCGGCACCCGCACCGGCGTGTTCGTCGGAACGTTCGGCGGCAACTACGGATCGTTGCTCGGCCGACGCGACGACTCCCGCGGCTTTGTGATGACCGGAACGACGCCGAGCGTCATGTCGGGCCGTATAGCGTACATGCTCGGACTTGAGGGTCCGGCGCTGACCGTCGACACCGCGTGTTCGTCGTCACTGGTCGCGCTGCACTTGGCAGCACAGGCACTGCGGGCCGGGGAGTGCGGGCTCGCGCTGGTGGGCGGCGTGACCATCATGTCCACGCCCGACAACTTCGTGGAGTTCACGCGGCAGGGCGGCCTCGCCGCCGACGGCCGGTGCAAATCGTTCTCCGACACCGCCGACGGCACCGGCTGGTCCGAGGGCGTTGGCGTGCTCGCGCTGGAGCGGCTGTCCGCCGCGCGTGCGAACGGACACCACGTACTCGCCGTCGTGCGTGGCTCGGCCATCAACCAGGACGGAGCCTCGAACGGCCTGACCGCGCCGAACGGGCCGTCGCAGCAACGGGTGATCCGTGCCGCGCTCGCGAACTCGGGTCTGCGTCCCTCGGAGGTGGACGCGGTCGAGGCGCACGGCACCGGCACGAGACTCGGCGACCCGATCGAGGCCGAGGCCCTGTTGGCGACCTACGGCCGTGACCGGGAGACGCCACTGCTGCTCGGCTCCCTGAAATCCAACATCGGCCACACACAGGCCGCCGCCGGAATCGCGGGCGTGATCAAGATGGTGCAGGCCATGCGGCACGGGACGCTGCCGCGGACACTGCACGTGGAACAGCCGTCCTCCCATGTGGACTGGTCGGCCGGTGCGGTGGAACTGCTCACCGAGACCATGCCGTGGCCCGACACGGACCGGCCGAGGCGCGCGGGCGTCTCGTCGTTCGGTATCTCCGGCACCAACGCTCACGTCGTACTGGAGGCGGCCGCCCCGCCGGAGCCCGCGCCGGAGACGAACGGTGTACTGGTCCCGTGGGTGGTGTCGGCCCCCACATCCCAGGCGCTGAGCACGCAGGCGGCGCGGGTCGCGACCGCGTCCGGCGGCGCGGCCGATGTGGCGCTCTCCCTGGCGGGCACCCGCACGCGGTTCGCGCACCGTCTCGCCGTGATCGGCCGGGACGGCGACGCCCTGCGGGCCTCACTGACCGATCTGACCCACACCGTCGAGGGCACGGTCGTCCAGGGCAAACTCGCCGTACTGTTCACCGGGCAGGGGGCACAGCGCCTCGGCATGGGCCGCGGCCTGTACGAGCGATTCCCGGCGTTCGTCACGGCGTACGACGAGGTCATCGCGGCGCTGGGCACCGAGGTCCGGGACGTCATGTGGGGCCTGGACGCGGAGGAACTGGACCGGACCGGTTGGACACAACCGGCGCTCTTCGCGCTGGAGGTCGCCCTGTACCGGCTCGTGGAGTCGTGGGGCGTCACACCGGACGTGGTCGGCGGCCACTCGGTCGGTGAGATTGCCGCCGCGCACGTCGCCGGTGTCCTGTCACTGGCCGACGCGGCGACACTCGTGCGCACGCGGGCCGGCCTGATGCAGGCCCTGCCCGAGGGCGGTGCGATGCTGGCCGTCGAGGCGTCCATGGAAGAGGTCTGCCCGCTGCTGGTGGAGGGCGTGTCCATCGCCGCCCGGAACGGGCCGATGTCGGTCGTCGTGGCCGGTGCCGGCGAGGTGGTGGCGGCGATCCGCGACTCGTTCACGGAGCGGGGCCGCCGCACGAGGCGGCTGCCGGTCTCCCACGCCTACCATTCGCCGCTGATGGACCCGATGCTGGCCGAGTTCGGCGAGACGCTGGCGGACCTGACGTTCCATGAGCCCCGCATTCCGTTTGTGTCGGCCCTCACCGGACGCATCGACACCCCGGACAACGCGACCTACTGGGTGCAGCACGCCCGGCAACCGGTGCTGTTCACGGACGCGGTCCGGGCACTGGCCGACGCGGGCGTCCGCACGGTGCTCGAACTCGGACCGGACGGCACGCTCAGCGCACTGGTGCCCGACGCCGTGCCGGACGCCGACATACGGGCGATCCCACTGCTGCGCCGTGACCGGCCCGAGGAGGACCGGGCCGTCACCGCGCTGACGGAACTGCACGTGCGCGGCACGGAGGTGGACTGGCCGGCCTTCCTCTCGGACACCGGCGCGCGCACCGTGGATCTCCCCACCTACGCGTTCCACCACCAGCGGTTCTGGCCGGACGGAGGCGAGAGCGGTGACGTCATCGGCGCGGGTCTCGACCGGGCCGGCCACCCACTGCTGGGCGCGGTTGTGCGGCTGGCGGACGGTGATGGCGTGGTGCTCACCGGCCGTCTGTCCGCCGCGGTGCACCCCTGGCTGGCGGACCATGTGATCGGTGGCCGGATCCTGTTCCCGGGTACGGGATTCGTGGAGCTGGCGCTGCGCGCGGGGGACGAGGTCGGTTGCGGACGGCTGGACGAACTGACGCTGGCCGTGCCGCTGGTGCTGCCCGAGCACGGTTCGGTGCCCGTACAGGTCTCGGTCGGCGTGGCCGAGGGCGGCAGCCACCCGGTGAAGGTCTCCTCGTGGACGGACGGCGCCTGGACGCTGCACGCCACCGGATCCCTCACGGCGGACACCTCCGTGGCGGACACCGCGTTCGCGTGCGGCGAGTGGCCGCCGGCCGGCGCCCTGGCACTGCCGGTGGACGGCTGCTACGAGCGGCTGGCCGGGATGGACCTCGCCTACGGCCCGGCGTTCCGGGGCGTGCGTGCGGTGTGGCAGCGGGGCACCGAAGTATTCGCAGAGGTCGCGCTCCCCGACGTGGTGGCGGGCCGGGCCGGTGCCTTCGGCCTGCATCCGGCGCTGCTCGACGCCGCCGTGCAGGTGGCGTTCCTCGGTGATGTGGGGGTGACGCCCGGGGCCCTGCCGTTCGCGTGGGAGGGCGTGTCCCTGCCGGCGGCCGGCGCGGCGACGCTGCGGGTCCGCCTGACCCCGAACGGCTCGGGTGTTGCCGTCACCGCCGCGGACGTACTCGGCAAGCCGGTCGCGGTCGTGGAGTCGCTGACGCTGCGGTCGGCCGCCGCTCCCGTCGCGGCCCGCGCGTACGACTCGCTGTTCGCGCTGGACTGGAGCCCGCTGCCGCGGGCCGAGCTGGTCGGCCCTCCCGAGGCCGTGGACTTCGCTCCGGCCACCGGCGACATGGCGGCACTGGCCCGTACGGCGGCGACCAGGGCGCTCAAGGCCCTCCAGGAGCGGATATCCGGCGGCAGAGAGGAACCGCTGCTGTTCGTGACGCACGGTGCGGTGACGGGCGACGATCCGGCCTCGGCCGCGGTATGGGGCCTGGTGCGGAGCGCGCAGACCGAGAACCCCGGCCGCTTCCTCCTGCTGGACCTTCCGGAAGGCGGAGACCTGGCGACGGCGTACGGTGCGCTGGTGGCGTCCGGCGAGCCGCAGGGGTGGGTAAGGGACGGAGTCGTGCACGCCCCCCGCCTGGCACGCCTCGGCGCGAACGCGGGCCTGCTGCCGCCCGGCGGCGACGCGTGGCGGCTGGACATCCCTGAGCGGGGCAGCATCGACGACCTCGCACTTGTCCCGTATCCCGAGGCCGGACGGGCACTGAGCGGCCGGCAGGTCCGCGTGCGGGTGCGCGCGGCGGGAGTGAATTTCCGGGACGTGCTCAACGTCCTCGGCATGTACCCCGGCGACCCGGGCGCGCCCGGCGCCGAGGGCATGGGGGAGGTCGTCGAGGTCGGTCCCGAGGCGCGCGGCGTGCGGGTCGGCGACCGCGTCATGGGCCTGATCGTGAGTGCCTTCGGTCCGCTGGCGGTCGTGGACGAACGGCTGGTCACGCCCGTGCCGGCGGCCTGGTCGGACGAGGCCGCCGCGACAGTCCCGGCGGTCTTTCTCACCGCGTACCACGGCCTTGTCGACCTCGCTGGGCTGCGCGGCGGCGAGCGGGTCCTCATCCACGCCGGGGCCGGCGGGGTGGGCATGGCGGCGATCCAGCTGGCGCGGCACCTGGGCGCCGAGGTGTTCGCCACGGCGAGCGAGGGCAAGTGGGACACGCTGCGCGCTCTCGGCGTCCCGGACGACCACATCGCTTCCTCCCGGACGCTCCGGTTCGCCGAGACGTTCGGCAGGGTGCTGGGCGGGCGGCGGATCGACGTTGTCCTCAACTCCCTGGCCGGGGAGTTCATCGACGCGTCCCTGGGCCTGCTCGCCGCCGGCGGCCGCTTCGCGGAGATGGGCAAGACGGACCTGCGCGATCCGGCCGATCTGCCCGACGTGCGGTATCTGCCGTTCGACCTGATGACGGTGGAACCGGATCGCGTCGCGGGCATGCTCGTCGAACTGGGTGAGCTGTTCGATGCCGGCGCGCTGGCGCCGCTGCCGGTGCGGTCGTGGGACGTGCGGCGGGCGGGCGACGCCTTCCGGTTCATGAGCCACGCCAAGCACATCGGCAAGATCGCCCTCACGATGCCGGCGGAGCGCGCGACGGACGGCACGGTCCTCATCACCGGCGGCACGGGGGGACTCGGCAGCAGGCTCGCCCTGCACCTGGCCCGGCAGGGCACGGTCCGGATGGTGCTGGCCTCACGCCGGGGCCCCACAGCGGACGGCGCGGCACAGCTGAGCGAGGAACTGGCGGCGCTGGGCACTGAGGTACGGATCGTCGCCTGCGACATCGCGGACGGTGACGCCACTCGCGAGCTGGTCGCGGGCATTCCCGATCTCGCCATGGTGGTGCACACCGCGGGTGTGCTCGACGACGGCGTGGTCGGTTCGCTCACGCCGCGGCGGCTGGCGACCGTGTTGCGGGCGAAGGCCGACGCTGCCTGGAACCTGCACGAGGCGACCAGGGACAGGCCGCTCGCGGACTTTGTGGTGTTCTCCTCGGTCATGGGCGTCATCGGCGGTGCCGGACAAGCCAACTACGCCGCGGCGAACGCGTTCATCGACGCGCTCGCCGCGTACCGTCGTTCACTCGGCCTGCCGGCCATCTCACTGGCCTGGGGCGCGTGGGCGCCGGGTGTGGGCATGACCGCGACGCTGTCCGATGCGGACCTCGCGCGGATCGCCCGCGACGGCATGACCCCGCTGTCGATGGAGCAGGGCATGGCGTTGTTCGACGTCGCGCTGGCCGTCGACGTCCCGGCGCTCGTCCCGATGCGGCTGGAGCTGTCCAAGCTGCGTATGAGGAGTGACGTGCCGGCCGTGCTGCGCGGCCTCGCCGGCGCCGGTCGCCGTGCCACCGCCTCCAACGCCCCGGCGGATGCCGCCACGCTGGAATCGCGCCTCGTCGGCATGGCTCCCGACGAAGGCGTTCGGCTGGTGCTCGGCGTCGTACGGACCGAGGCCGCCGCCGTTCTCGGCCACGGCTCGCCGACGGCGATCGAGCAGTCCCGCGAGTTCCGGCAGCTCGGCTTCGACTCACTCACCGGCGTTGAACTGCGCAACCGGCTCACCACAGCTACCGGCCGCCGGCTGCCGTCCACACTGCTGTTCGACTACCCGACCCCGTTGGCGGTCGCGGAGCACCTGCGGGACGAGCTGGCGCCGTCCGCCGGGCCCGAGGCCGCCGAACACGGCATGCCATGGGACGAACTGGACCGGCTGGAGGCCGCTGTCGCGGCCGTCGGCTCCACGGCCGAGCACACGGCGCTGGCCGACCGGCTCGACCAGCTCGGCCGGCAGCTGCGACAGGCCGCGACGGACGCGGCCGGCCCCAAGGACGAGATCGATGCCGACAAGATCAACTCAGTGTCGGTCGACGAGCTGTTCACGATCATCGACGGCGAGCTGGGCATCTCCCAGGACTGAGCCCCACCCGCCGCTCCCCCCCCGTTCGTTGATGGAGAAAGAGGACCTGCGATGGATGACCACGGCCAGCAGGACAAGGTTGTCGAGTATCTGAGGCGTGTCACGGTCGACCTCCGCACTGCCCGCCAGCGCGTCGAGGAGCTGGAGCTGAAGGGACGCGAGCCGATCGCCGTGGTCGGCATGGCGTGCCGGTATCCGGGTGGCGTGCGCTCGCCGGAGGACCTGTGGCAGCTGGTCGTGGACGGCACCGACGCGATTACCAAATTCCCTGCGGACCGCGGCTGGGACCTCGATGCCCTCTACGACGCGGACCCCGATCACCTGGGCACGTCGTACGCGCGGAGCGGCGGCTTCCTCCACGACGCCGGTAATTTTGACGCGGAGTTCTTCGGGATGAGCCCGCGGGAGGCCATGGCGACGGACGCGCAGCAGCGGCTGCTGCTGGAGACGTCGTGGGAGGCGCTGGAACGGGCGGGCGTCGACCCGGTGTCGCTGCGTGGCAGTCGCGTCGGCGTGTACGCGGGCGTGATGTACAGCGACTACCGGGAGCTGCTCGCCGACGACGGCTTCGAGGGCTACCGCACCAACGGCAGCCTGCCCAGTGTCGCCTCGGGCCGTGTGGCCTACTCGCTGGGGCTGGAGGGGCCTGCCGTCACCGTCGACACGGCGTGCTCATCGTCGCTGGTGACGCTGCACCTGGCCGCACAGGCGCTGCGCAACGGCGACTGCACGTTGGCGCTCGCCGGCGGCGTGACCGTGATGTCCACGCCGAGCACGTTCGTGGAGTTCTCGCGCCAGCGCGGTCTCTCGGAGGACGGCCGGTGCAAGGCGTTCTCCGACTCCGCGGACGGTACCGGCTGGGCCGAAGGCGTGGGCATGCTCGTACTGGAGCGGCTGTCGGACGCGGTGCGCAACGGGCATGAAGTGCTTGCGGTGGTGCGGGGTTCGGCGGTGAACCAGGATGGTGCGTCGAACGGTCTGACCGCCCCGAACGGTCCGTCGCAGCAGCGGGTCATCAAGCTGGCGCTGGCCAGTGCCGGGCTGAAGGCGTCCGAGGTGGATGTGGTGGAGGGGCACGGTACGGGCACGGCGTTGGGCGATCCGATCGAGGCGCAGGCGTTGCTGGCGACCTACGGCCGTGACCGGGAGACTCCGTTGCTGCTGGGGTCGGTGAAGTCGAACATCGGTCACACGCAGGCGGCGGCGGGTGTTGCCGGTGTGATCAAGATGGTGATGGCGATGCGGCACGGTGTGGTGCCGAAGTCACTCCATGCCGGGACGCCTTCATCGCATGTGGACTGGTCGGCGGGGGCGGTGACGCTGGCGGCGGAGGCGAGTGCGTGGCCGGTGGTGGGGCGGCCGCGGCGGGCTGGGGTGTCGTCGTTCGGGATCTCCGGGACGAATGCACATACGATTCTGGAGCAGGCTCCGGTGATCGAGCCGCGTGTTGCGGTGCCGGACGATGCTGTGGTGCCGTGGGTGCTGTCCGGTCATTCACCGGTGGCGTTGCGTGCGCAGGTGGAGCGGTTGGCGGTGGGGCTGGCCGCGGGTGCGCATCCGGCGGATGTGGGTCTCACTTTGGCCGCCGGGCGGGCGCATCTTGAGCACCGGGCTGTGTTTGTGGGTCGTGATGGTGCTGATCTGGTGGGGAGGCTGACGGCTTGGCAGGGTTCCGGGTCGGTGGTGGGTGATGGTCGGTTGGGGGTTGTGTTTACGGGGCAGGGTTCGCAGCGGTTGGGGATGGGGCGTGGGTTGTATGAGCGTTTTCCGGTGTTTGCGGGGGCTTTTGATGCGGTGATGGTGGAGTTGGGTGGTGATGTTCGTGAGGTGATGTGGGGTGGTGATGGTGTTGAGTTGAGTCGGACGGGGTGGGCGCAGCCGGCGTTGTTTGCGTTGGAGGTTGCGTTGTTCCGGTTGGTGGAGTCGTGGGGTGTGCGGCCTGAGGTGGTTGCTGGGCATTCGTTGGGTGAGGTGGTGGCGGCGCATGTGGCGGGTGTGTTGTCGTTGGGTGATGCGTGTCGGTTGGTGCGGGCGCGGGCGCGGTTGATGGATGGGTTGCCGGTGGGTGGTGCGATGCTGGCGGTTTCGGCGTCGGAGGCGGATGTGGTGGGGGTGTTGTCGGGTGGTGTGTGTGTTGCGGTGGTGAATGGGCCGGGGTCTGTTGTGGTGTCGGGTGATGTGGAGGGTGTGGAGGGTGTGGCGGAGCGGGCGGTGGAGTTGGGGTGGAAGTGCAGGCGGTTGTCGGTGTCGCATGCGTTTCATTCGCCGTTGATGGATCCGATGTTGGAGGAGTTTGCGGAGGTGGTGGGGGGGCTTGAGTTCTGTGAGCCGGTGTTGCGGTTGATGTCGGGTGATCCGGTGAATCCGGAGTATTGGGTTCGTCATGTGCGGGAGGCTGTGCGGTTCGGTGATGCGGTGCGGGGGATGGTGGACAGTGGTGTGGGGACGTTTCTGGAGTTGGGGCCGGACGGGACGTTGTCGGCGATGATCCAGGGGATGGCTGCCGTCACCACGGTTCCCGTGCTTCGCAAGGACCTGCCCGAGGAGGAGTCGGTCGTCACGGCGCTCGGAGCCCTGCACGCGGACGGTGTGGCGGTCGACTGGCCGGCGTTCTTCGGTCCCTTGCGCGCCGCCCGTGCGGATCTGCCCACCTATGCCTTCCAGCACCACTGGTACTGGCCGGAACCTACCGACGGCGAGCCGGTCGCGACCGACCCTGTGGACACCGAGTTCTGGGACGCCATCGAGAGCGAGGACCTCGACGGCCTCGCCGCCGGCCTCGGCCTCACCGGCGAGGAACTGTCCGGCGTGGTACCGGCGCTCGCCGCCTGGCGCCGCCGTCGACGGACAGAACGCGACCTCGACGCCGTTCGCTACCGCGAAACGTGGACTCCGCTGACCGGAGCCGTCACCGGCACTCCGCGCGGCACATGGCTCGTGGTCGTGCCGGAAGACGCCGACGAGACCTGGGTGAGCCGGGTGGCCGGCGCGGCCGGTCCGGGCGCGATTCGCGTGAACACGCCCGCGATCGCCGACGCCGACACTCTCGCGGCGCAGCTGTCCATCGCCCAGGGTGCGGGATTCGCGGGTGTACTGTCCCTGCTGGCCGAGGACCCCGCCGGACTGGTTGCCACAGCCACGCTGATCCGCGCTCTCACCGGGCTCGGCAGCACAGCGCCCATCTGGGCGGTCACCCGCGGCGCCGTCGCCGCCGTCGAGGATGACGCTGTCGAGCACCCCGAGCACGCCGGTGTGTGGGGACTGGCCAGAGTGGCCGCGCTCGAGCATCCGG
The DNA here is from genome assembly GCF_003344965.1 of Streptomyces paludis. Taxonomy (NCBI): domain Bacteria; kingdom Bacillati; phylum Actinomycetota; class Actinomycetes; order Kitasatosporales; family Streptomycetaceae; genus Streptomyces; species Streptomyces paludis. The sequence continues at coordinate 7,841,143 of NZ_CP031194.1, forward strand.
TCGGCTGGGGCGGCGTGGTCGATCTGCCGGCCGAACCGGACGAGGCTGCTCTCACACGTCTCGCCGCCCTGCTCGCGCATCCCGCGGGCGAGGAGGAAGTCGCCATCCGCAACGGAGGCTTCGCGCTCGGCCGACGGCTGACACCCGCGCCCGCCGGGGACGCGCGGGAGTGGACCCCGACCGGCACCGTCCTCATCACCGGCGGCACCGGCGCGCTCGGCGCGCGCGTGGCACGCAGGCTCGCGGAGCGTGGCGTCGCTCGCCTTGTGCTGGTGAGCCGCCGCGGTGACACCGCGCCGGGCGCGACCGAGCTGCGTGACGAACTGGCGGCCTCCGGCGTGGAGGTGGACCTTGTCGCGGCGGACACGGCCGACCGTGACGCCATGGCCGCCGTGCTCGCGGCGATCCCCGACGACGAGCCGCTGACGGGCGTCGTCCACGCGGCCGGCGTCCTCGAGGACGGCGTGCTCACCGGGTTGAGCGCCCAGCAGTTCGAGACGGTGTTCCGGGCCAAGGCCACCTCGGCGCTGGTGCTGGACGAACTGACCCGAGACCACGACCTCTCCGTGTTCGCGCTCTTCTCTTCGGCGGCCGGTTCCGCCGGCAACCCCGGTCAGGCGAATTACGCCGCGGCGAACGCGGTCCTCGACGCCATCGCCCAGCGCCGTCACGCGCTGGGCCTGCCCGGCACCTCGCTGGCGTGGGGCGCGTGGGCAGGGGACGGCATGGCCGCGAGTGCGGCGGGCGTCGGCGCCGCCGCACTCGACCCGCAGCTTGCTTTGTCGGTTTTCGAACAGGCGGTCGTCGCGCCGGAACCCACGCTCACTGTGCTCGACGTGCGTCACCCCGACGTCCTGGCCACACTGCTCACGCCGCGGCCGCGGCGGCCGCTGTTGTCGGCACTGCCGGAAGCGCGCCGCTTCGCCGAATCCACCGCTGTCGCGGCCTCCGGACTGGCCGCCGAGCTGACAGCTCTCGACGAGGACCAGCGCCTCGCCAGGGTCGCGGACGTGGTGCGGCGCGCCGTGGCGGCGGTCCTGCACAGCCTGCCCGGCGGCGTCGTGCCCGACCGCGAGTTCAGTAAGCTGGGCTTCGACTCCCTCACCTCCGTAGAACTGCGCAACCGCCTCGTCGCGGTGACCGGACTCAGCCTGCCCGCGACTCTGCTCTACGACTACCCGACTCCGGCCGCGCTGGCCGAACTCCTGCTCACCGAACTGCTCGACGCCCCGGTGACCACCGTCACGGCACCGGCCGCCGCTATCACCGACGAGCCGATTGCCATCGTCGGTATGGCATGCCGCTTCCCTGACGGCATCGACTCCCCGGAGGCCCTCTGGGCGCTGCTGACCGAGGGCCGTGACGCCATCGGGCCCTTCCCCGCGGACCGCGGCTGGGACTTGGACGCCCTCGCCGGTGACCGTCCGGATCACAGCGCCACGCAACTGGGCGGCTTCCTGCACGACATCGCGGGCTTCGACGCGGAGTTCTTCGAGGTCTCCCCGAGGGAAGCCATGGCAATGGACCCGCAGCAGCGGCTGCTGCTGGAGACGTCGTGGGAGGCGCTGGAACGCGCGGGTATCGACCCGCTCTCCTTGCGCGGCGGCTCCGCGGGCGTGTTCGTCGGCACGAACGGTCAGGACTACGGCGGCGTGCTCGTCGGCTCCGAGGCCGGCCGCCAGGGCTACACCGGCACGGGTCTCGCCGCCAGTGTGCTCTCCGGCCGCCTCTCGTACGCGCTCGGTCTGGAAGGGCCGGCGGTCACGGTGGACACGGCGTGCTCGTCGTCGCTGGTGGCGCTGCACTGGGCGACGCAGGCGCTACGTGGCGGCGAGTGCTCGCTGGCGCTGGTCGGCGGCGTGACACTGATGACGACGCCGTGGCTGTTCGTGGAGTTCTCCCGGCAGGGCGGGCTGGCGCCGGACGGCCGGTGCAAGGCGTTCGCCGAGGACGCCGACGGCACCGGGTGGTCCGAGGGTGTTGGCATGCTGGTGGTGGAGCGGTTGTCGGATGCGGTGCGCAATGGGCATGAAGTGCTTGCGGTGGTGCGGGGTTCGGCGGTGAACCAGGATGGTGCGTCGAATGGTCTGACGGCGCCGAATGGTCCGTCGCAGCAGCGGGTGATCCGTCAGGCGCTGGCCGGCGCCGGCCTCGAACCGTCCGAGGTGGATGTGGTGGAGGGGCATGGTACGGGTACGGCGTTGGGTGATCCGATCGAGGCGCAGGCGTTGTTGGCGGCCTATGGCCGTGGCCGGGAGACTCCGTTGCTGCTGGGGTCGGTGAAGTCGAACATCGGTCATACGCAGGCGGCGGCGGGTGTTGCGGGTGTGATCAAGATGGTGATGGCGATGCGGCACGGTGTGGTGCCGCGGACTCTGCATGTGGACCGGCCTTCGTCGCATGTGGACTGGTCGGCGGGGGCGGTGACGCTGGCGGCGGAGGCGAGTGTGTGGCCGGTGGTGGGGCGGCCGCGGCGGGCTGGGGTGTCGTCGTTCGGGATTTCGGGGACGAATGTGCATACGATTCTGGAGCAGTACCCCGTCAGTCCGGTGGAGGTGGAGCCCGCTGACATCGTGGTGCCGTGGGTGGTGGCCGGCAAGACTGCGGCGGCTTTGCGGGAGCAGGTCTCCCGGGTCGTCGGCAGTGCGGGACATCCGCTGGACCTCGGTTATTCGCTGGCGACGAGTCGGTCGGCATTTGAGCACCGGGCTGTGCTCGTTGGTCGGACTCGTGGGGAGTTGGTGTCGTCTGTGGTTGAGTCGGTGGTGGGTGATGGTCGGTTGGGGGTTGTGTTTACGGGGCAGGGTTCGCAGCGGTTGGGGATGGGGCGTGGGTTGTATGAGCGTTTTCCGGTGTTTGCGGGGGCTTTTGATGCGGTGATGGTGGAGTTGGGTGGTGATGTTCGTGAGGTGATGTGGGGTGGTGATGGTGTTGAGTTGAGTCGGACGGGGTGGGCGCAGCCGGCGTTGTTTGCGTTGGAGGTTGCGTTGTTCCGGTTGGTGGAGTCGTGGGGTGTGCGGCCTGAGGTGGTTGCTGGGCATTCGTTGGGTGAGGTGGTGGCGGCGCATGTGGCGGGTGTGTTGTCGTTGGGTGATGCGTGTCGGTTGGTGCGGGCGCGGGCGCGGTTGATGGATGGGTTGCCGGTGGGTGGTGCGATGCTGGCGGTTTCGGCGTCGGAGGCGGATGTGGTGGGGGTGTTGTCGGGTGGTGTGTGTGTTGCGGTGGTGAATGGGCCGGGGTCTGTTGTGGTGTCGGGTGATGTGGAGGGTGTGGAGGGTGTGGCGGAGCGGGCGGTGGAGTTGGGGTGGAAGTGCAGGCGGTTGTCGGTGTCGCATGCGTTTCATTCGCCGTTGATGGATCCGATGTTGGAGGAGTTTGCGGAGGTGGTGGGGGGGCTTGAGTTCTGTGAGCCGGTGTTGCGGTTGATGTCGGGTGATCCGGTGAATCCGGAGTATTGGGTTCGTCATGTGCGGGAGGCTGTGCGGTTCGGTGATGCGGTGCGGGGGATGGTGGACAGTGGTGTGGGGACGTTTCTGGAGTTGGGGCCGGACGGGACGTTGTCGGCGATGATTCAGGATGTGGCTGAGGTGACGACGGTGCCGGTGTTGCGGCGTGGTCGGGATGAGGAGATGTCGGCGGTTTCGGCGTTGGGTGTGTTGCATGCTCATGGTGTGTCGGTGGATTGGGGGGCGTTCTTTGCGGGTTCGGGGGCGCGGCGGGTGGATCTGCCGACCTATGCGTTCCAGCGTGAACGGTTCTGGCCGGTCCGGACCGGTGTCACCGGCGACGTGTCCAATGCGGGCCTGGCGTCCGTTGAGCACCCGCTGCTCGGCGCGGCCGTAGCGCTCGCCGGCGCCGAGGCCACCGTGCTCACCGGGCGGCTGTCCGTGCGTTCCGTGCCGTGGCTGGCGGATCACGTTGTGCACGGCCAGGTCCTGTTCCCGGGCACCGGATTCGTCGAGCTGGCGCTGCGCGCCGGTGACGAGGTGGGACTCGACCGGATCGACGAGCTGACCCTGGCGGTCCCGCTCGTGCTGCCCGAGAACGGTGCGGTGCACATTCAGGTACGGGTGGACGGCTCCGCTTTCGGGGTGTTTTCCCGTCCCGAACACCATGAAGGTCACTGGACACAGCATGCGTTCGGCGTCCTCGCGGCCTCCGAAGTCACTACAGCCGACCTCTCCGAGTGGCCGCCGGCCGGCGCGGAGGCCGTAGCCCTGGACGGCTTCTACGAGCGGCTCGGCGGCCTCGGATTCGGCTACGGCCCGACGTTCCGCGGTCTCAGGGCCGCGTGGCGCCGCGGCCACGAGGTCTACGCGGAAGTCGCGCTGCCCGGAGACACCGCCGACCAGTGCGCCGCGTACGGCCTGCACCCGGCACTGCTCGACGCGGTTCTGCACGCGACGTCGCTGACCGGCGACGCTCATCGCAGTGTGCTCCCGTTCGCATGGGAGGGCGTGACCCTGCACGCGGCCGGTGCCGCCGCGCTGAGGGTGAAGCTGACCGGCAACCCCGCCAACGGAGTTACCATCACCGTCGCCGACGTGGCCGGGAACCCGGTCGCCACCGTCGACTCGCTCGTGTTCCGCGAGGTCACAGCGGACCAAATCGGACCGAGCACCGACGCGCTCTACCGGATCGACTGGTCGACACCGGTGCGCGCCGTCGACGAGCCGGTGACCGCCGTCGTGCTCGGTGACGATCCGAGTGGTGTCGCCGACCGGCTGCGGTCGGCAGGCGTCATGGTTTCCACCGCCGCCGACCTGGCTTCGCTCGGTGACGCCGCCGCCGACGCCGTTGTGGTGCCTCTTGCCGCGGACGGCGATGTGCTCGTCGGGACCCATGACCTCGCTGAGCGTGTGCTGGGCCTGCTCCAGCATCGGCTTGCGTCCCATGCGGCCGACGGCACGCGGCTGGTGTTCGTCGTCGACGGTGCCGACCTGACCGCGGCCGCGCTGTGCGGCCTCGTGCGGTCCGCCCAGACCGAGAATCCCGGCCGCTTCGTTCTCGTCGACACGGACCACGGACCGCTTCCGCTGGGCGCGGTCCTCGGCGTTGACGAGCCCCAGGTGCGTGTGCGGGACGGCGAGGTCCGGGCCGCCCGGCTCGCCCGCCTCACCGCTCCGGCCGCCGGCACGGACTGGGACGCCGACGGCACGGTCCTGATCACCGGTGGTACCGGCGGACTCGGCGCGGCTCTCGCACGGCACCTGGCCGCCGAGCGCGGCGTACGGCACCTGCTGCTGCTCAGCCGCCGCGGACCCGCCGCCGACGGCGTCGCCGAGCTGGTCGCCGATCTGGCGGAGCTTGGCGCGACCGCGACGGTCCTCGCCTGCGATGTCGAGGACCGGGAGGCCCTGGCGACGGCGCTCGGCGGTGTGCCGGCCGAGCACCCGCTACGCGCGGTCGTGCACGCCGCCGGCGTGCTGGACGACGGTGTCATCGACTCCCTCACTCCCGAGCGCCTCGCCGCGGTGCTGAGGGTGAAGGCGGACGGCGCCTGGCATCTGCACGAGCTGACCGCAGACCTCGACGCGTTCGTGCTCTTCTCCTCGGTCGCCGGCATCCTCGGCTCGGCCGGCCAGGGCAACTACGCGGCGGGCAACGCGTTCCTCGACGCACTCGCCGCGCACCGCCGAGCCCACGGGCTGCCGGGCCTGTCACTGGCCTGGGGCGCGTGGGCACCCGAGACCGGCATGACCGCCGGACTCACCGACGCCGACCGCGCCCGCCTGGCCCGGGAAGGCGTGCCACCGCTGACAGTCGAGCAGGGTATGGCGCTGTTCGACGCGGCTCTGTCGGTGACGGACGAAGCGGTGGTGTCGCCGGTGCTGCTCGACCTGGCGGCACTGCGGGCCCGCGGCGAGATCCCCGCCCTGCTGCGTGGACTTGTGCCCACGCGGGGCCGCAGGATCGCGGTGAATGCCGGGGAGGCGGCCGACGGCCTGGCCCGTAGCCTCTCGGCGCTGCCGGAGGCCGACCGCACTGAGGTCGTGCTCGATCTGGTCCGTGGCCGGGTGGCGGCTGTGTTGGGCTATGAGGCTTCGGCGTCGGTGGATCCGGTGCGCTCGTTCCAGGAGTTGGGTCTGGATTCGCTGACGGCGGTGGAGTTGCGTAATGGTCTGGCGGCTGTGACGGGGCTGCGGTTGTCGGCGACGCTGGTGTTCGACTACCCGACCTGCGCCGTGCTCGCGGACCACCTCCTCGACGAACTGCTCGGCGTCGAGCAGACGCTGACGCCGGTCGCGGTGTTGCCGCCGGTGTCCGACGATCCGGTGGTGATCGTGGGCATGGCGTGCCGGTATCCGGGTGGGGTGCGGTCGCCTGAGGACCTGTGGCGGTTGGCCACTGACGAGGTGGACGCCGTGTCGTCGTTCCCGGTGAACCGGGGCTGGGACCTCGAAGGTCTCTACGACCCGGATCCGGACCACCTCGGCACCTCGTACGCGCGTGAGGCCGGTTTTCTGCACGATGCCGCCGATTTCGACGCGGAGTTCTTCGGTATGAGCCCGCGCGAGGCGCTCGCGACGGACGCGCAGCAGAGGTTGCTGCTGGAGACGTCGTGGGAGGCGCTGGAGCGGGTCGGGGTGGATCCGGTGTCGCTGCGCGGCAGTCGCACCGGTGTGTTCGCCGGCGTGATGTACAGCGACTACTCGGAGTTGCTGAACACCCCAGAGTTCGAGGGGTACCGCGGCAACGGCAGCGCGCCGAGCCTGGTTTCCGGCCGCGTCGCCTACACCTTCGGCTTCGAGGGCCCGGCGGTGACGGTCGATACCGCGTGCTCGTCGTCGCTGGTGGCCCTGCACTGGGCGGCGCAGGCGTTGCGGTCGGGTGACTGTGATCTGGCGTTGGCGGGTGGTGTGACAGTGCTGTCCACCCCGAACCTCTTCATCGACTTCTCTCGGCAGCGGGGGATGTCGGCCGATGGTCGTTGCCGGTCCTATGCGGACTCCGCGGATGGTGTCGGGTGGTCCGAGGGTGTTGGCATGCTGGTGGTGGAGCGGTTGTCGGATGCGGTGCGCAATGGGCATGAAGTGCTTGCGGTGGTGCGGGGTTCGGCGGTGAACCAGGATGGTGCGTCGAATGGTCTGACGGCGCCGAATGGTCCGTCGCAGCAGCGGGTGATCCGTCAGGCGCTGGCCGGCGCCGGCCTCGAACCGTCCGAGGTGGATGTGGTGGAGGGGCATGGTACGGGTACGGCGTTGGGTGATCCGATCGAGGCGCAGGCGTTGTTGGCGGCCTATGGCCGTGGCCGGGAGACTCCGTTGCTGCTGGGGTCGGTGAAGTCGAACATCGGTCATACGCAGGCGGCGGCGGGTGTTGCGGGTGTGATCAAGATGGTGATGGCGATGCGGCACGGTGTGGTGCCGCGGACTCTGCATGTGGACCGGCCTTCGTCGCATGTGGACTGGGAATCCGGTGATGTCGACCTTGCCACGGAGAGTGTTGTGTGGCCGGTGGTGGGGCGGCCGAGGCGGGCTGGAGTGTCGTCGTTCGGGATTTCGGGGACGAATGCACATACGATTTTGGAGCAGGCTCCGGTGGTGGAGGCCGTTGAGTCGGAGCCGTCGGATGTGGTGGTGCCGTGGCTGGTGTCGGGGCGGTCGGCGGTTGCGGTCCGTGAGCAGTTCGGCCGGTTGGCCGAGGTGTCGGCCCGGCCGTTGGATGTTGCCTACTCATTGATGCTGCGGTCGCGGTTCGACTTCCGTTTGGTGTCGGTTGGTCGGACTCGTGGGGAGTTGGTGTCGTCTGTGGTTGAGTCGGTGGTGGGTGATGGTCGGTTGGGGGTTGTGTTTACGGGGCAGGGTTCGCAGCGGTTGGGGATGGGGCGTGGGTTGTATGAGCGTTTTCCGGTGTTTGCGGGGGCTTTTGATGCGGTGATGGTGGAGTTGGGTGGTGATGTTCGTGAGGTGATGTGGGGTGGTGATGGTGTTGAGTTGAGTCGGACGGGGTGGGCGCAGCCGGCGTTGTTTGCGTTGGAGGTTGCGTTGTTCCGGTTGGTGGAGTCGTGGGGTGTGCGGCCTGAGGTGGTTGCTGGGCATTCGTTGGGTGAGGTGGTGGCGGCGCATGTGGCGGGTGTGTTGTCGTTGGGTGATGCGTGTCGGTTGGTGCGGGCGCGGGCGCGGTTGATGGATGGGTTGCCGGTGGGTGGTGCGATGCTGGCGGTTTCGGCGTCGGAGGCGGATGTGGTGGGGGTGTTGTCGGGTGGTGTGTGTGTTGCGGTGGTGAATGGGCCGGGGTCTGTTGTGGTGTCGGGTGATGTGGAGGGTGTGGAGGGTGTGGCGGAGCGGGCGGTGGAGTTGGGGTGGAAGTGCAGGCGGTTGTCGGTGTCGCATGCGTTTCATTCGCCGTTGATGGATCCGATGTTGGAGGAGTTTGCGGAGGTGGTGGGGGGGCTTGAGTTCTGTGAGCCGGTGTTGCGGTTGATGTCGGGTGATCCGGTGAATCCGGAGTATTGGGTTCGTCATGTGCGGGAGGCTGTGCGGTTCGGTGATGCGGTGCGGGGGATGGTGGACAGTGGTGTGGGGACGTTTCTGGAGTTGGGGCCGGACGGGACGTTGTCGGCGATGATTCAGGATGTGGCTGAGGTGACGACGGTGCCGGTGTTGCGGCGTGGTCGGGATGAGGAGATGTCGGCGGTTTCGGCGTTGGGTGTGTTGCATGCTCATGGTGTGTCGGTGGATTGGGGGGCGTTCTTTGCGGGTTCGGGGGCGCGGCGGGTGGATCTGCCGACCTATGCGTTCCAGCGTGAACGGTTCTGGCCGGAGCCGTTGGATGTGGTGTTGTCGTCGGTGGGGCATCCGTTGTTGAGTTCGGTGGTGGTGCTTGCCGATGGTGATGGTGTTGTTCTGTCGGGGAGGTTGTCGTTGCGTGCGCAGCCGTGGTTGGGGGATCACGTGGTGCATGGTCAGGTTCTGTTTCCGGGGACCGGGTTTGTGGAGCTGGCGCTGCGTGCTGGTGATGAGGTGGGGCTTGAGCGGATTGAGGAGCTGACGATGGTGGCGCCGTTGGTGCTGCCGGAGCGTGGTGGTGTTGAGCTTCAGGTGTCGGTGGACGGGGGTGGGCGGGTCGGTTTCTTCTCCCGGCCGGAGGGTGTGGATGGGTCGTGGACGCGGCATGCTGTCGGTGTTCTGGGGCGGGGTGCGGGTTCTGTTGCCGACGTTGGTGTGTGGCCGCCGGTGGGTGCGGAGTCCTTGTCGTTGGACGGGTTTTATGACCGGGTGCTGGATCTTGGTTTTGGTTATGGGTCGTCGTTCCGGGGTTTGCGGTCGGTGTGGCGTGCTGACGATGGGGTGTTGTTTGCTGAGGTTGAGCTGCCGGAGGGTGTGTCTGGGCAGTTTGGTGTGCATCCGGCGTTGTTCGATGCTGTTCTGCATGCTCTGGGGGTTGCCGGGGGTGGTGAGCTGAGTCGGCTGCCGTTTGCGTGGGAGGGTGTGACCCTGCATGCGGCTGGTGCGACTGCGTTGCGGGTCAGGCTGGGGGTTGACGGGGACACGGTGTCGGTGGTTGCGGCCGACGGGACGGGTGCTTGTGTGCTCTCGGTGGATGCGTTGACGTTGCGGGCTGTTACGGCGGATCAGTTCGGGCGGGTGGATTCGCTGTTCCGGGTGGAGTGGTCGACGTCGGTGCCGGCGGTCGGGGTTGATGGGGTGCGGTTTGTTGAGTTGGTGGGGGATGGTGATGTGGTTGAGTCGGCTCATGTGCTGGCGGGGCGTGTGCTGGAGTTGGTGCGGGAGCCGGATTCGCGGGTGGTGTTTGTTACTCGGGGTGTGGTGAGTGGTGCGGATCCGG